>NZ_JBFAZZ010000001.1:0-964549 GCF_040689425.1 Actinoplanes sp. NPDC051475 | reverse complement strand
GGGGGCCCGCGCGCCCCCCCCGCCGGGGGGGGGTCTGTCTCCCCCCGCCCCCCCCCCCCCCCCCCCCCCACCCTTGCGTGGGGTCACGTCGCGGGTGGGTTGTGGGTTGCTCGCCGCTGGGTGCCTGGGTTGGCTTGGTGGTCACCTTGCGGTTTGTGGTCTGGCTGCCGCGCTGTGGTTGCTCGGGGTTGGTCTGTCGGGCAGGCCCGGGTGGGTGGGGGTCAGGCGGACGTACCGCGCCGGTTGCGGTCGGGCGTCTTTGCCACATTGCGGATCATGGCGGCGACTGCGTCCGGGTCGACGAGTTGGTGCAGGTGGGAGCCGCTCATGTGGTCGACTCGCCAGCCGCGCTCCCGTGCGTCCGTTGCCTTGTCGTCGTCTGCTTCTGCTCCGAACATCAGGTAGCTGCAGGGGCGGTCGTCCCAGCCGGGCGCTACCGGGATCTGCTGCTCGAAGAAGGAGAGCGGTAGGCGTGGCTGCTCGTCGCAGACCGCTCGCATAGTGGCAGGGTTCGGGAAGAGTTTGGCGACTTCGGCCTCGTCCCACCATTGCCACCAGGGCGGGAGTCGGCCGGCCTCCGCCTTTCGGCGAACCAGCTCGAGCAGTGCGGGTTTGACTGCCTCTGTGGGTCCTTGGCGGGCGGGTAGGGAGGCGTCGATGAAGACGCAGGCGTGTACCGGGCGGTTGACTGCGTCCACGACGACCGGCATGAAGCGGCCGGCGTTGCTGTGGGCGACCAGTACCAGGTTGGTGTCGGGCGGTAGGGGGGCGATTGCGGCGGCCACGGTGTCGGCGATCAGCGGCCAGAACGGTGGGTTCGCGTCGGCGAGGTGCAGGAACGACGGGACCAGCGCGTTCGGGAGGCGTTGAGCTACCGGTGCCCAGGTTGACGGCCCCACCAGGGGGCTGTGCATGAGGACATAGGCGATCGTCACCGCCCCATCCTCTCAGCGTCTGGAGGGGGCTGCGAAGATCGGGATCGGGACAGTAGCCTGACGCGGTTTGTTACCCCCCAGCACCGAGGTGAGTTTCGTCGTGTCCTACCCCCAGCAGCCCGGTCCGCCGCCCGCGGAGCTTCCCTACGGGGCGCCGTCGTCGTTCGGCGCGCCGCCGCAGGCCGAGGCGTCCTATGGTGCGCCGGCTCAGTCGCCGTCCGCAGCGCCCTATTCCGTTCCGGCGCAGCCGTTCCACGCCGCGGGGGGTCAGGCCGGGCAGTTCGCGGTGGTGTCGTGCCGGATGTGTGGGAGTGTTCCCGCCGCTGCGGCGACGTTTCGGGGGCATCAGGGGTTTGTGATCGTCATGCGGTTCCTCAGCGTGCCGGGGCCGTTCTGCCGCGACTGCGGGCTGGGCACGTTCCGTGCCATGACCTCTCGCACCCTTGTGCAGGGGTGGTACGGGTGGGCGTCGTTCCTCATCACGCCGATCACGGTGCTGCTGAACCTGTTCCGGCGGGGGAAGGTCGCGAACCTGTCCACGCCGCAGCCCAACCCGTTCGGGCCGAGCCGGCCGCCGATGGATCCGGGGCCGCGGCTGCTTCAGCGGCCCATGACGATCATCGGGCTGGCGATTCCCCTCGCCCTGATCGTCCTGATCGTGTTCCTGGCCGGCCAGGGCTCCTGAGCCGGCAGCGGGGCGGCGGTTCACGTCCGCCGCCCCGGCCCGGCAGGGTCAGGCGCCGATCAGCGTGCGAATGCGGTCCGCGCCCACCGCCAGCAGCAGCGTGGGCAGGCGCGGGCCGGTCTCCTTGCCGATCAGCAGCCGGTACAGCAGGACGAAGAACGAGCGCTGCGCGACCTTCAGCTCCGCCGTCGGCTTGGTGTCCGGCGGGAGGCCGGCCATGACCTTGGGTACGCCGTACACGAGCGTCGTCAGCCCGTCCAGCGACCAGTTCTCGTCCAGGCCCGCCGCCAGCAGGCGCAGGGACTCGCGCTGGTCGTCGTCGAGGGACGCCAGGAGTTCCTTGTCCGGTTCGGTGAGGACCTGGGTGCGGGCCTCGGCGGACAGTTGCGTGGTGACCCAGGCCTGCGCCCGGTCCAGGCGGGGGCGTACCTGGGCCAGGTCGGTGACCGGGCGCCGCGGATCGAGGTCGCGCAGGATGCGCAGGGTCTGCTCGTCGTGGCCGGTGGTGATGTCGACGATCGAGGCGAGCGTGCGGTACGCGACCGGCACCGGTGTGCGGGGCAGCGTGACCGAGGCCGTCCGCACCGCGCGGTCGTGGGCGGAGTCGTCGGCGGGTGCCGCCGTACCGGCCTCGATCTTGGCCTCGAGCGCGTCCCACTCGTCGTAGAGGCGCTGGATCTCGGCGTCGAAGGCGACCTTGAACGACTGGTTCGGGCGGCGACGGGCGTACATCCAGCGCAGCAGCGGCGCCTCCATGATGGCGAGGGCGTCCGCCGGGGTCGGGACCGCGCCGCGGGAGCTGGACATCTTGGCCATGCCGCTGATGCCGACGAATGCGTACATGGGGCCGATCGGCTGCTCGCCGCCGAAGACCTCCTGGACGATCTGGCCGCCGACCACGAACGAGGAGCCGGGCGAGGAGTGGTCCACGCCCGAGGGCTCGAAGTGCACGCCCTCGTACGCCCACCGCATCGGCCAGTCGACCTTCCACACGAGCTTGCCGCGGTTGAACTCGCTCAGCAGCACGGTCTCGGTGAACCCGCAGGCGCACTCGTACGTCATCGCGGTCGTCGCGTCGTCGTACCCGGTGACCGTCGTGGTGTCCTTGCCGCACCCGCCGCAGTAAGGCTTGTACGGGTAGTAGCCGGTGCTCGCCGTGCCGTCGTCCTCGTCGGCGGCCCCGGATCCCTGGACCGCCTCGGCGGCCGCGGCGGCGTCGGCCTCGTCGAGCTTGGCGTTCGCCTTCGGCGCGGCGGTGCGGCCCTTGGTGCGGTAGCGGTCGAGGATCGCGTCGATCCGGCCGCGCTCGCGCATGGCCAGCAGGATCTGCTCCCTGTACGCCCCCGAGGTGTACATCTCGGTCTGGGAGATGCCCCGGTACTCGACGCCCAGCTCGGCCAGCGAGTCGATCATGGCGGCCTTGAAGTGCTCCGCCCAGTTGGGGAAGCGGCTGCCGGGCGGGGCGGGCACGGCCGTCAGCGGCTTGCCGATGTGGTCGGCCCACGACGCGTCGACGCCGGCCGGGACCTTGCGGAACCGGTCGTAGTCGTCCCACGAGATGACGTGCCGCACCTCGTGCCCCCGCCGCCGGATCTCGTCCGCCACCAGGTGCGGGGTCATCACCTCGCGCAGGTTGCCGAGGTGGATCGGCCCGGACGGGCTGAGCCCGGACGCGCACACCACGGGCTGCCCCGGCGAGCGGCGCTGCGCCTCGGCGATCACCTCGTCGGCGAACCGGCTCACCCAGTCGACGGCTCCTGCTGCTTCTGCCACGATCCCCAACTTCCGTCTTCGTACGATCGCACCCATTTTCGCGGATCGGCTCGGCGCCCCTGAGCCCGGGTCAGCGCACTCCGCTCATGAGCCGGCCGATCGGCTTGGCCGCCAGCCACAGCGCGACGCCGGCGACGATGGCGACCAGGCCGAGGATGCCGAAGTAGGCCGTCTCGTGCGCCTCGCTGTAGTAGTTCGCCAGCGTGCCCGACGCGGCGGTGCCCAGGGCGACCGAGAGGAAGAAGAGCGCGACCATCTGGGTGTGGAAGGCCGTGGGGGCCAGCTTGGTGGCCAGCGACAGGCCGACCGGCGACAGCAGCAGCTCGGCGACGGTGAAGACCAGCAGGATGCCGGCGAGGGCGAGCAACGGCGTGCTGTTCGGGCCGCCGCCGGCCAGGGGCAGGAAGAGCAGGAAGGCCACGCCCATGATCACAGTGCCGAGGGCGAACTTGACGGGGGTGGCCGGCTGGCGCGGGCCCAGCCGGGTCCAGAGGGCGGCGAACACCCCGGACAGGATGATGATGAAGACGGGGTTGATCGACTGTACCCACGAGACCGGCATCTCCCAGCCGAACAGGTCGCGGTCCAGGCGCTGGTCCGAGTAGATCGTGACGACCGTGAACTGCTGCTGGTACAGCGACCAGAACACGGCGCTGGTGATGAACAGGGGGATGAACGCGTACACCCGGCGGCGCTCCACCGGCGTGATCTTGCGGCTGCTCAGGATCACCACGAAGTAGGCGACGGCCGCGAGGGCGCTCAGCACGATCACCACCGTCGACAGGGACTCGGCGCGCAGCACACCCGTCACGGCCAGGACGACCACCAGCAGGATCGCCGCGGCGACGATCAGGCCGACCGGCAGCAGGCGCCGCCGGGGGAGCGGGTTCGGCACGACGCGGGCCTCCCCGGTGAGCCGTTTGCGGCCCAGCGCGTACTGGACGAGGCCGGCGGCCATGCCGAGGGCGGCCAGGCCGAAGCCCCAGTGGAAGCCCCAGTTCTTCTGCAGCAGGCCGGTGAGCAGGGGTCCGACCAGCGCGCCCAGGTTGATGCCCAGGTAGAACAGCGAGAAGCCGGCGTCGCGGCGCTCGTCGTGCTCGTCGTAGAGGGAGCCGACCAGCGACGTCGCGTTGGCCTTGACGCCGCCGCTGCCGACCGCGATGAGGATCAGGCCCACCGTGACCCCGGTCAGGCCCGGCAGCACCGCGAGGCTGACGTGCCCGGCCATCACCAGGATCGCGCTGAGGAACAGCACCCGTTCGGGGCCGAGCAGCCGGTCCGCCACCCAGGCGCCGAGGATGGTCGAGAGGTAGACCGCTCCGCCGTACGCGCCGACGATGCTGGTCGCGGTCGCTTCGGGCAGCCCGAGGCCGCCCTGGTCGGCGCCGTAGTAGAGGTAGATCAGCAGGATGCCCTGCATGCCGTAGAAGGAGAACCGCTCCCACAGTTCGACACCGAAGAGGTTGGCCAGGACCGGCGGCTGGCCGAAGAACGTCTTCTCCCGGTATGGGGCCTGCTGCGTCGTCATGCCCCGGGACTACCGCAACGCCGGAATCGATAAACGACTATTTTCTTAAGCGACCTGCGTCACGGTCGATGGTCCTGCGTGATGAACAGGCGTGAGCTCGGGGACCGGGTGGCCGACGCGGCCGTCGCCGGCAGCGGGGTGCTGCTGGCGGCGTTCCTCGTGTGGTACGTCGGCGGCTGGGGCGGCGAAACGCTCCGGGCGTACGTCACCGACGGCATCTATCCGCCGCTCGCGCTCCTCTTCACGGCGCTGGGCGTGCGGGTCGTCCGCCGCGGCGGGCTCGACGCCCGGACACGGCGGGCCTGGCGCTTCATCACCGCCGCGTTCTTCTGCCAGTTCGTCGCGCACACCTCGTGGTTCGTCGAGGATGCGGTACTGCACTCCGACACGTACCCGTCCTTCGCCGACTATTGGTTCCTGGCCTTCGTGCCCTTCCTGTTCATCGGCCTGCTGCTGCTCCCCGGCGTGCACCGGCACCGGCGCGACAAGATCAAGCTGGCGCTCGACTCGCTGATCGTGGGGGCCAGCACCTTCATGGTGCTGTGGTACCTGGTGCTCGGCCCGATGGTGTGCCACGAGGGTGCCTCGTTCGAGGAGGTCTTCTACTCGGCCGCCCTGCCGGTCGGGGACCTGGTGCTGATCGTGGCCCTGGCGACGGTCCTGCTCCGCCGGTCGGCGGCGACGCGCGCGCCGATCCGGCTGCTGGCCGGCGGGGTCGCCGTCTACGTCGTCGCGGACCTCTACTACAGCTGGACCCAGCTGCACGCGGGCTTCGTCGGCGGCACCTGGCCCGACCTGTTCTGGCTGGCCGGCTGCTACCTCTTCACGCTTTCCGCCCACCGGCAGTCCCGCACCGCGCGGCCCGCCGGCGCCCGGGATGCCCGGCCGCGGACGACGATCAACTGGCTGCCGTACGGTGCCATCGGGCTGGCCTACGGCCTGTTCGGCATCCTCGCCCGGGAGCAGGGGATGTACCCGTTCGGCGGCATGATCGCCGGCGCCGTGCTGCTCACCACGCTGGTCGTCGCCCGGCAGATGTACGTGCTGCGGGAGAACCGGCAGCTCGCGGTCACCGACCCGCTCACCGGGCTGGCCAACCGGACCCTGGTCGCCGAGCGCCTGGCGGAACTCTCCGCCCAGCCGCTGCACGAGGGCCGGCACGCCGCCGTGATGGTCATCGACCTGGACCGCTTCAAGCCGATCAACGACCGGTACGGCCACAACGCCGGCGACGCGGTGCTCTCCGCCGTGGCCGCCGCCCTGCGCACGGTGCTGCGCGCCGGGGACACCGCCGGGCGCCTCGGCGGCGACGAGTTCGCCGTCATCCTGCACAACCTGCCCGACCGCGCCGCGGCCGCCCGGATCGCCGAGCGCCTCGTCGACGCCCTGCACACTCCGGTGATCTTCGGCGATTACCTGCTCGAGACCGGTGCGAGCATCGGCGTCGCCGTCCGCGACGAGCTCACGCCCGAGGGCGAACTGCTCATGCAGCACGCCGACGCCGCCATGTACGCGGCCAAGCGCGCCGGCCGCGACCGCTACGAGCTGTTCACCCCGGAGCTCGACACCCGTGCCCGCGACACCGAGCTGCGCCAGGCGATCGACGACGGCGACCTGGTCGTCCTCTTCCAGCCCGCCGTCGACCTGGCCACCGGCGCCGTCGTCGCCGTGGAGGCGCTGGTCCGCTGGCGTCACGCGCAGCGGGGCCTGCTCATGCCCGCGGACTTCATCGACCTCGCGGAGGAGACCGGCGCGATCGTGCCGCTCGGCGAGTGGGTGCTGCGGGAAGCCTGCCACGAGGCCGCCCGCTGGCGTGCCACCGTGCCGGGCAGCGAGCACATGCGCCTCAGCGTCAACCTGTCGCCGGCGCAGGTGCACCAGCCCGCCCTGGTCGACACGATCCGCAACATCCTCACGGAGACCGGCTTCCCGGCGAACCGCCTGGTCCTCGAGCTCACCGAGGGCGTCATCCTCGAACCTGACTCGCAGGTCGTCGCCCGCCTCGAGAGCCTGCGCCGGCTGGGCATCAGCATCGCCGTCGACGACTTCGGTACCGGCTACTCGGCGCTGAGCTACCTGCGCCGCCTCCCGGTGGACATCCTGAAGATCGACCGCTCGTTCGTCACCGGCATCGCGGACGACCCGCAAGCCCGTACGGTCGCGGAGGCCGTCGTGCGGCTGGGCATGGCGTTCCGGATGAGCGTCGTGGCCGAGGGCATCGAGACCGCCGACCAGGCCCGCATCCTGGCCGCCATGGGCTGTGGTTTCGGGCAGGGCTTCCACTTCTGCAAGCCGCTGCACGGCAAGACCGCGGCCCAGGTGCTGCGCCGGACGTACCGGGACGTCGGAGCCGCCGAGTAGTGACCGCCCGCTCGCTGGCGGCCGCGGAGAACGACGTCACCCTGCCGCAGTTCCGGGCGCTCGTGGTGCTGGCCGCGCGGGGGCGCAGCGCAGCATCGACATCGCCGAGGAGCTGGGGGTGAACCCGTCCACCGGCACGCGGATGCTGGACCGCCTGATCCGCAAGGGGCCGGTCCGCCGGATGCGGTCGGCGTCCGATCGCCGGGTGGTCCGGGTACGGCGGTCATCGAGGCGTTGAGCGCGTTCGCCGACGCCGCCGGCGAGGCCTCCGAGCCGGACTGGTGGCTGGGCTGGGCGGCGCACCGGGAGGAAGACTCCGGCGACCCGGGCTCCGGCGAGCCGGTCCCGGCCTGACGGCCCCGCCCGGGTGGGAAAGGGCGACCATAGGGTGGGCGGACATGAGCCTGTCCGCCCTCAGCCACCTCGAGTGCTCCCGCACCGGCGAGCGGTACGACGCCGACGCCGTGCAGGGCGTCAGCGCGGCGGGAATGCCGCTGCTGGCCCGCTACGACATCGAACGCGCCGCCCGCACGCTGACCCGGGAGGCACTCGTCGCCCGGCCCGCGACCCTCTGGCGCTATCGGGAGATGCTGCCCGTACGCGACCCCACGGCCGTCGTCTCGCTCGGTGAGGGGATGACGCCGCTGCTGCCGTTGCCGCGGTACGGCGCGCGTATCGGCGTACCCGATCTGCTCATGAAGGACGAGGGCCTGACGCCGACCGGGACGTTCAAGGCGCGCGGCGCCGCCGTCGGCGTCTCCCGGGCGGCGGAGCTGGGGGTCGAGGGCGTCGCGATGCCGACCAACGGCAACGCCGGCGCGGCCTGGGCGGTCTATGCGGCCCGCGCCGGGCTGACGTGCCTCATCGCCATGCCGGTCGCGGCACCCGCTATCACGCGCACCGAGTGCGTCGCGGCCGGCGCTGAGCTGTACCTGGTGGACGGCCTGATCGGCGACGCGGGCCGGCTGATCGCCGCGGCGGTGCGGGAGCGGACCGGCTACCAGGAGGTGTCGACGCTCCGGGAGCCGTACCGGCTCGAGGGCAAGAAGACGATGGGGTACGAGATCGTCGAACAGCTCGGATGGCAGGTGCCGGACGTCATCCTGTACCCGGCCGGCGGCGGCGTCGGGCTCATCGGCATCCACAAGGCGCTGCGGGAGATGCAGGAGCTGGGCTGGATCGGCGAGCGCCTGCCCCGCCTGGTGGCCGTGCAGGCGGCCGGCTGCGCGCCGATCGTGCGGGCCTTCGAGGCCGGCGCCGAGGTCAGCGAGCCCTTCCCGGACCCGGCCACCGCGGCGTTCGGCATCACCGTGCCCAAGGCGCTGGGCGACTTCCTGGTGCTGCGCGCGGTCCGCGAGACCGGCGGCACGGCCGTCGCCGTCACCGACGAGGCCCTGCTCGCCGAGCAGCGCACACTGGCCCGCGACGAGGGGACGTTCATCTGCCCGGAGGGCGCGGCCTGCCTGGCCGCGGCCCGCGACCTGCGCGAGTCGGGGTTCATCGGCGCCGGTGAGCGGGTGGTCGTGCTCAACACGGGTACGGGCCTGAAGTACCCGGAGACGATCCCGGTCGACGTGCCGACCCTGGCGCCCGGTCAGAACGTGCGCTGGTAGAGAGAGCACCCGCGGCAGACCTCCGGCGGGTCGTCGCCCGCGAGACGGCGCCGGAAGTCCCGGTACGCCGGCCCGTGCCAGATCTCCGGGAACGTCTGCTCGGCGAGGTCGCCCAGCGACACGCGGTCGTCGCCCATGACCATGCAGCACGGCTGGACCACGCCGGCGCTCGTCACGTACGCGGCCTCCCAGGGCCAGGAGCAGCCGCGCCGGTCCGGTCCGGGGCCGTCGGCGGGGGCGCCGGGGGTGGGCAGCCGCACCTTCAGCCCACGTTCCCGGGCCGCCTCGGAGGCGGCCGCGAAGACCTGCCGGGCCCGCTCCTCGTCGGCTCCGGTCCAGAGGGCCTGGTCCGCGGTGAACCGGCGGATGTCCTCGTACCGCCCGGCAGGGTCGGTGTCGGAGAAGCTGTGAGAGAGGTTCTGCACGTGCAGCTCGTCGACACCGATGTCACCGAGGAGCCGGACGAGGGCGGGCAGCTCGCCGACGGTGTCGCGCATCGCCACGAAGACGACCCGGATCCACGGCGTCGCGCTGCCCGCGGCGCGCTTCGCCGCCACGAGCCCGGCCAGGTTCGCCACCACGGTCTCGAAGTCGGCGCCGTCCCGGACCTTCTCGTACGCCGAAGCCTGCGCGCCGTCGAGGGAGACGTGCAACCAGTCCACCCGGCTCGCGACCAGCTCGGCGGCGCGGCGCGGCGTGAGCAGGGTGGCGTTGGTGTTGAAGCCGACCGTGATCCGCCGCTCGACGGCCGTCCGGATCATCTCCGGCAGGTACGGCGACAGCAACGGCTCGCCGAGCCCCTGCAGGGTCAGCCGCCGCAGCCCGGGCACCTCGGCGACCAACCGGTGGAACAACTCCGGCCGCATCGCCCCGGCCAGCTTGTTGACCGGTGGGCGGTAGCGCACCAGGCGCATCAGGCAGCGCAGGTTGCACGCCGAGGTGATCTCGAGCTGCAGGTGCCCGGGGAGCGGCGGGTCATCGAGAACGGTGGACATGGGCCGGGAGTGCCCCGCCCTGCCGGTCACAAACGGGGGCCGTTTCGACCGGCCCGGTACGGGAAGATACAGAAACATGTTCCCCGCTGAGAACCTGCGCGACTGGCGTGGCGAGAAGGTTATCGACCCGGCCGGCGACAAGATCGGCGAGCTCGAGGCCGTCTACGTCGACACCGCCACCGACGAGCCCGCCTTCGTGACCGTCAAGGTGGGCTTCATCGGGCGGCACAAGCTGGTATTCGTGCCGGTGGGCGGCGCGACCGTCAGCCCCTCCGCGGTCCGGGTCCGCTTCGACAAGAAGCTGGCCTCCGAGGCCCCCTCGATCGACCTCGACGGCGAGCTCACCGCCGCCGACGAGCCGGCCCTGTACGCCCACTACGGCCTCGGCTACCAGCCGGGCGCGTCGGGTGAGCGCCGGCTCGGACGCCGCTGAGGCAGCGGTCATGGCGCGCCCGATCTGGACCGGCTCCATCAGCTTCGGCCTGGTCTCCGTGCCGGTCGGGCTCTACTCGGCCACCCACGAGCACGAGGTGTCCTTCCACCAGTTCGCGAAGGGCACCGCGGACCGGATCCGGTACAAGCGGGTCAACGAGCGCACCGGCAGAGAGGTCGAGTTCGACGACATCGTCAAGGGCACCGACGTCGGCGGCGGCAAGCTGGTGATGCTCGACCAGGACGAGCTCGACTCGGTGGCGCCCGGCCGGTCCCGCAGCCTCGAGATCCACCGGTTCGTCGCTCTGGACGAGATCGACCCGATCTTCTACCAGAAGACCTACTACCTGGCCCCCGGCAGCGACGAGACCATGAAGACGTACGCGCTGCTGCGGGACGCGATGAGCGACGCCGGCCGCGCGGCGATCGGCACGCTGGTGATGCGGGGCAAGGAGTACCTGGCGGCGATCCGGCCGGACGGCGACCTGCTCGTGCTGCAGACGATGTACTTCGCCGACGAGGTGCGAGACACAGCGGAGCTCGACGGGATCCCCGGCAAGTCGAAGGCCAAGCCCGCCGAGCTGAGCATGGCGGGCCAGCTGATCGACTCGATGTCGGGCCCGTGGAAGCCGGCGGAGTACCGCGACACCTACACCGACCGGGTCAACGAGCTGATCAACGCCAAGAAGAAGGGCAAGGAGATCACCGTCGCGGCCGAGGCGCCGGAGCCGACCAACGTGACGGACCTGCTCGAGGTGCTGCGTCGCAGCGTTGAGGCCGCCCAGAAGTCCACCAAGGCCCCCGCCAAGGCCGCGAAGAAGGCCGCCCCCAAGAAGAAGGCGACGGCGAAGAAGACGACCGCGAAGAAGACGACCGCGAAGAAGACCACCGCGAAGAAGACCACCGCGAAGAAGACCACCGCGAGGAAGCGCGCTTCCTGACCATGGACCGGCGGTTCGTGGTGCAGCGGCACCGGGCCACGCGGCTGCACTACGACTTCCGGCTGGAGATCGACGGCGTACTGGTCAGCTGGGCGGTGCCCAAGGGGCCCACGCTCGATCCGGCGGTCCGCCGGGCCGCGTTCCACGTCGAGGACCATCCGCTGGAGTACTTCGACTTCGAGGGCGTCATCCCGGCCGGCCAGTACGGCGGCGGCGACGTCATCGTCTGGGACGCGGGCACGTGGGAACCGCACGCCCGCCGGGCCGGCCGGACCGTGGACGCGGCCGGCGAGGTGGCCGCCGGTGAGCTGCACTTCGACCTCGACGGCGAGAAGCTGCACGGCCGGTTCGTCCTGGTCCGCACCCGGACCGCGGCGTCGGGCAAGGAGGAGTGGCTGCTGTTGCACAAGCGCGACGCGTACGCGGTCAGCGGCTGGGACGCCGAGGACCACCCCTGCTCGGTGCTCAGCGGCCGGACGAGCGACGAGGTCAAGGCGGATCCCGACCGGCTGTGGCGCTCGGGGGAGCCGGCCGCGCGCGCCTCCGTGACCCTGAAGGCGGCACCCGTCACGGACGACGAGCTGGCCGAACTGGACGGGTTCCGCTCGGCCGGCACCTGGACGGTGTTCGGCCGCCGGCTGCGGGTGACCAACCTGGACAAGGTCCTGTTCCCCGCCCGGCCCGGCGAGGAGCCGGTCACCAAGCGGGAGTTCCTGCGCTACACGGCCACGATCGCGCCGACACTGCTGCCGTACCTGCGGCGGCGCGCCCTCAACCTGCACCGCTACCCGGACGGCGCGGGCACCAAGGGCTTCTGGCAGAAGGAGGTGCCGGGCCACGCGCCGGACTGGTTGCCGCGCTGGGACAACCCCGACGCCGACCCCGGCGAGACCCGTACCTATCTGGTGGTCGACGAGCCCGCGGCCCTCGTGTGGGCGGCGAACTTCGGCGCGCTGGAGTGGCACCCCTGGACCTCGCGCACGGAGGCGCCGCGGCTGCCGACGTACGCGCTGATCGATCTTGATCCGGGCGACACGACCGGATGGGACGAGCTGCTGGCGCTGGCCCGCCTGCACCGCACGGCGTTCGAGCACCTCGGCGTCGCCGCCCGGCCGAAGGTCACCGGGCGCCGGGGCATCCAGATCTGGGTGCCGATCGCCCCGGGGCCGGGCTTCGACGAGACCCGGGCGTGGATCGAGCAGCTGTCGCGTACGGTCGGCGCCATCCTGCCCGAGCTGGTCAGCTGGAAGTGGCAGAAGAGCGACCGGGGTGGCCTGGGGCGCCTCGACTACACGCAGAACGCGATCAACAAGACCCTCGTGGCGCCGTACAGTCCGCGCCCGGCCGCGGGTGCCCCGGTGTCGGCGCCGATCGACTGGGACGAGCTGGACGATCCCGCTCTGCGGCCGGACGGCTTCACCATCCGCAGCATCCTGCCGCGGCTGCGGGAGCGTGGTGACTTGTTCCGCGACGTGCTGGACGACGGTCAGAGGCTGCCGCCGATCCGGTAACCGGAGCGGTGGACGGTGTGGACGACGCCCGGCTCGCCCAGCTTCCTGCGCAGGTTCATGACCGTGACCCGGACGACGTGGGTGAACGGGTCGGTGTTCTCGTCCCAGGCCCGCTCGAGCAGCTCCTCGGCGCTGATCACCCGGCCGCGGGCGGCGAGCAGCACGTGCAGGACCGCGAACTCCTTGTTCGTCAGGTTCAGCACCCGCCCGTCGCGGGTGGCGGCGTGCCGCGCCACGTCGAGGACGACGCCCTCCTGCTCGAGGATCGGCGGCACCGCGGGCGTCGAGCGCCGGCCCAGCGCCTGCACCCGCGCAGCGAGCTCGGCGAAGGCGAAGGGCTTGGTCAGGTAGTCGTCCGCGCCCAGGCCGAGGCCCTCGACCCGGTCCCGCAGGCCGGCCGCGGCGGTCAGCAGCAGGACGCGGGTCTCCACGTCGTCGGCGCCGGCCACCCAGCGGCACACGTCGTCGCCCGAGCGCCCGGGCATGTCGCGGTCGAGCACGGCCACGTCGTAGCGGTTGACGCTGATCCGCTCGAACGCGGTGTCGCCGTCGTAGCAGACGTCCACCGCCATCGACAGGCGCCGGAGCCCCTGCGCCACGGTGTCCGCCAGGAGTCGCTCGTCGTCCGCCATCAGCACTCGCACGCGGGGGAGTGTGCCAGCGGAGACATAACGCGCTCGTCAAAAGATCTTTCACCGCCGCCGGACCGGCGCCCGCCCAAGATCGGCGTTTTGCCGCTCCTGGAGGAGGTTCCGACGTGCCGCAGGCATCCCCGCGCAGGCTCGCCGCCCTGGACGCCCTGCGTCTGGTCGCCGCCATCGCCGTGGCGGTCTACCACTACACGAACTTCTGGCAGCTGGACGGCGAGCACCTGCCGTCGTACTTCCTGCCGCACGCCACCAAGGTCACCGTGTACGGATTCCTCGGCGTCGAGCTGTTCTTCATGATCAGCGGCTTCGCGATCTGCATGAGCGGCTGGGGCCGCAGCCTCGGCGAGTTCTTCGTCTCCCGGGCCGCCCGGCTGTACCCGGCGTACTGGGTCTGCATCGTGATCACCGTGGCGGTGGCCGTCCTCTTCCCGATCCGCGGCTACCTGCCGATCCCCTCGGGCCACTCACTCGCCGAGATCGGGGTCAACTTCACGATGCTCCAGGAACCGCTGGGGATCCCGTCGGTGGACAACGTGTACTGGACACTCTGGAGCGAGCTGCGGTTCTACCTGCTGTTCGCCCTGTTCGTGGTCGTACCCGGGGTCACCTATCGGCGTACCGTCGTCTTCTGCGCGGTATGGATGACGGCCTCGGCCGTCGCACCGGCGATCGACAACCCGGTCTTCACCATGCTGACGGTCCGGCACTACGCGCCGTACTTCGTCGCCGGGATCACGATGTACCTGATGCGCCGGTTCGGCCCGAGCCCGCTGCTGTGGGGCATGATCGGCTTCTCCTGGCTGGTCAACCTGCACAACCTGGGCGAGCGGGTACGCCTCGACCCCGGCTGGAAGGTGGCGCTCTGGCCGGCGGTGCTGATCATGACGGTCGCGTACGCCGTCCTGCTGCTGATCGCCCTCGGCCGCACCGACCGCCTGAGCTGGCGGTGGCTCTCGATGGCGGGCGCCCTGACGTTCCCCTTCTACCTGCTGCACCAGCGCATCGGCTACGTGCTGATCCGGTACGGCTACGAGCACACGCGGCTGCCGGTCGGCGTCCTCATCGCGGGTGCGGTGGCCTTCGTGCTGCTACCCGCCTGGCTGGTGTACCGGTTCGTCGAGCGCCCCTTCGGCCCCCGCATGCGCGACGCCCTGCGGCGCGGCCTCGCCGCGGCCCGGCGGGCCGAACCGGCCCCGATCCCGGCTCCGCTCGCCGTCCCACGCCGCTGGATCACCACGGCCCTGCAACCGCGGTCCGAACGTCACCTTTCGGGTAGTTCGGCGGCTCCCGATCAACGCCGGAGTCACCTATCGTGACGGGATGGCAGGGCGAGACGGCGGCGCGTCCGCCGCAGACCGGGAGCAGCGGTGGACGAAGGAGCGCGAAGCGGCGTTGTTCCAGCGCGAGCAGCTCGTCGGCGAGCAGGAAGAACTGCTCGACGACCGGGAGACCGATCTGACCGACCGCGAGATCCTCGAGGAGCAGCGAGAGATCCTGGACAACGAGCGTCATATCCGGCGCCGCCTGGCCGCTGACGTGCGGGCCACAGCGGCGAACGAGCGGGAACGGCGGCTGGACCGGCGTGAGGCCGACCTCGACGATCGCGCGACGGAGGCGCCGCAGGAGCCGCACGAACCGGGCGACTAACGGGCCGCGGGCGGCGTCGTCCATTCGGGAGCAGTCACCGCCCAGACCTGCGTGTCGTGCCGTACACCCCCGTACGGGAAGGCGCCCCGCAGGACCCCCTCGAGGGTCAGGCCGAGCCGGCGCGCCACGTTCGAGCTCGCGGTGTTGTCGGGGCGGCAGCGCCATTCCACCCGCCACATGCCGCGCTGCGTGAGGGCCCAGTCCACCAGCCGGCCCACGGCCCGGGTGACCAGGCCCCGGCCGGTGGCGGCGGGCTCCAGCCAGCACCCGACCTCGCAGCTGCCGGTCCGGGTGTCAAAGGAGACGAACATCGTGCCGCCGACCAGCGTGCCGTCGAGCCAGATGCCGTAGATGCGGCCGGCGTCGCGGGCGGTCAGGTCGGCGTACCGCTGCAGGGTGGCCGTCGCGGACGCGAGGTCGGTGCTGCGCGCCGCCCAGGGGATCCAGGGATCGACGTGCTCCCGGGCGCGGTCCATGTGCTCCAGGAACTCGGGGGCCTGCCACGGCTCGAGGGGGCGCAGCTCGGCGCCGTCGCCGAGATCGATCACGAACATCGGAGGACCTTAGCGCTTTTCGTCCGTCAGACAGAGGACCCGGGCGCCGGCCTGAATACGTGTGTCGGCCGGTGGTCTATGGTGAATCGGTACATCCAGGGCGGCCGATGGGCGTTCGCAGCGGCCGGCCTCCGTGCGCCGCGATCGGAGGCGGGATGAACGACAGCGGACCGGTCGACGACATGGCGGCGCTGGTGGGCAAGGCGGCGGGCGGGGACCAGGCGGCCTGGGACGAGATCGTGCGCCGGTACAGCGGCCGGGTGTGGGCGGTGTGCCGTGTCCACCGGCTCGCTCCGGCCGACGCGGCGGACGTCTTCCAGCAGACCTGGCTGCGCGTGCTGGAAAACCTCGACTCCCTGCGAGACCCGGCGAAGTTCGGCGCCTGGATCGGCACCACCTGCCGCAACGAGGCGCTCGGCGCCATCCGGCGGGCCCGCCGCGCTCTGCCCGTCGACGACTCGTGGCTGGCGGACCGGCCCGGTGATCCGGACGACGACGACCCGGAGCTGCCGTTCCTGGTCGCCGACCGGGACGCCGAGCTGTGGCGGGCCTTCCGGCAGCTCAGCCGCCGGTGCCGCGACGTCCTGCGGGTGCTCGTCGTCGAGGCGGAGGGCCGGCCCTCGTACGAGCTGGCCGCGGCCGCGCTGGGCATGCCGATCGGCAGCCTCGGGCCGACCCGGGGCCGGTGCCTGTCACAGCTCCGGCGATTCCTGACGGACAGCTCCGCCGATTCCTGACAGAAGGTATCGGGGATGCCGCCGGCGATTCATGACAGTGATGAACGCGCCACGCAACTCAATTCCCACCCGGCCTGAGGAGACACCGTGAACGACGCGCACGACGACCGCCTCCTCGCCCGGCTCGGCCAGCTCTTCCAGGAGTCCGATCCGCCCCCGGCCGACGCCGTCGAGCTCGCTCGGCAGAGTTTCGTGCTGCGCGGTCTCGACGCCGAGCTCGCGGCGCTGGTCGAGGACTCCGAGGCGGCCACCGGCGACGCGGGGGTGCACCGCCAGGCCGTCGCCGTACGGGACCCCGGCACCGCGCCCCAGCCCCGGCAGCTGACCTTCCAGGTCGTCGGCCCGCACGGCGGCGACGAGGTGATCATCGCGGTGCAGGTGGAGTCCGTGGGTGCCCACCGCCGGCTCACCGGTCACCTCGCGCCGCAGGGCCCCGCCCGGATCGAGGTACGCCAGCCCGCGGCCCCGGAGGCCCGCCGTGTCGACGCGGACGGCCGGGGCCTGTTCGTGATCGACGGCGTGCTTCCGGGGCCGATGAGCCTGACCTGCCGGCGGGCCGGTGCGCCCGCCGTGGCGACGCAGTGGACCCTGGTGTGATGCCCTCACCTGCTCAGACGGGGGTTCCGGGGAGCAGGTGCACCGCCTTGCCGTAGCCGGGCCGGTCGGGCCGGTTCGTGAGGAGCTTGTCGAAGGCGTCCCGCGGGGTCAGCGCCGCATCCTCCCCGCACAGGGCGGCGACGGCGGCACTGATCTGCGGCGCCGTGAACGAGGTGCCGCTCCAGGTCGCCCACGCGTTCTGCCCGAAGGTGATGTCGGCGCCGATGTTCGGCTCCGGCGGCAGCAGCCCCTGCACGAAGGTGGAGACGATGCCGACGCCCACCGCGGAGCAGTGCAGCCAGGACCCGTGGTTGGAGAACGCCGCCGGGGTCAGGTCGCTGTTGAGCGCCCCCACCGCCTTGACGTCCGGGAACGCCGCCGGGTAGTGGGGCACGTCCTGGCCGTCGTTGCCCGCGCTCGCCACGATCAACGCCTTCGGGTACGTGGCGTGGATGTAGGCCACGGCCTCCTGCATCGCCAGGGGCGCGATGCCGTCCACGGCGGGTGCGCCGAACGAGGCGTTGATGATCAGCCGTTGGCCCGCGGCGTCGTCGGCGGCCTGGATGAGCATGTCGGCCGCCGCCTCGTCGGTGCCGAGGCCGTCGGGGCCGGTGAAGCGGTAGACCCAGACCTCGCAGTCCGGCGCGAGCTGGCGGACGATGCCGGTGGCGAAGGTGCCGTGCCCGCCGAACCAGTCGATGCGCGGCGACGGCGGCACCTCGTCCAGCGGGTCCGTGCCTCGGTTCTGCACCTGCTGGGTCCAGGTGTCGGTGCGGGACTGTCCGGTCAGGCCGGTGTCCACGATCGCCACCCGTACCGGTGCGGTCGCGCCGTTGGTTGCGAACGGCCGCGGGGCCACGGTGACGCCCGGGTACGACGAGCCCTTGATCACGTACCCGAGCGGGACGATCATGTTGACGTTGGCCGAGACGCCCTGTGCGCGCAGCCGCTTGGCATCGGCGCGCAGGTCGGCGAGGGGCCGGGCAGTCCGGCTGGTGAAGACGCGGGTCCGGCGGCGCCGGCTGCGTCCGTCGCGGTCGCCCGCCTGGTAGCCGGCCAGCAGGTCGCCCAGGCGGCCCTGCTGCTGCGGCGTGGGGTCGACGACGAGCTGGTTCTCGGCCAGCAGGATCCGGCGGTCGCCGCCGTCCGGCGCGAAACTGACGATGGGCCTGCCCACGGAGAGCCGGCGAGCACGGATCCGTTCCACGACGTCGTGCTGCGCCGTCAGGAGCACGTCGACCTGGCGGCGGACGTCCCCCTTGTCGTGCGCCAGCTGCGCGGCGGAACGCGTGTCCCGCAGCGGCCATTGTGAGGCGATGGTCATGGATATCTCTCCCTTTCCGTTCGGTACGCTGACGACGACCTTCCCCGCCACGCCCTCGGATGGTGCCAGGTGGACACAGAGGTGGGCCTTCGGGAGGAGGCCGACGCCGCTTACAGGAGAGTCACGCTCGATCCGGTCAGATACGCGGGTGCGGCAGAAGTAACTCTCCGGAGGGCCCGGTCCGGCACGGACGTCGAGGCTCTCGTGGCCGCCCTGCGCGCCGCGGCCTGGGCCCGGCACGCCGCCCTGGACAACGAGGGAGCGCGCACGCTGCTGGACCAGGCCGTCCGCCTGGCCCGCCGGCACGGCCTCGGGCGCCGGCTCGGCGAGGTGCTCGTCACCCGGGCGGTCGCCCTGCACGAGCTGGGCCGCTACGACGCCGCCGCCCGCGACCTGCGGCTGGCCGAGCCGCTGATCGATCCCGCCGACCGGCCGGACCTGCGCCTGCAGCTCGCCGTCCTGGACCACAACCGGGGCCGGATCGTCGCCGCCGCGCAGGCCTACCGCGAGCTGCTCGAGGACCCGGACTGCCCGCCGATCGTCCTGGTCAAGGCGGCCAACAACCTGGCCAACGCGCAGACCCTGCTGGGCCGCCCGCACGAGGCGCTGGTGCACCTCGACCGGGCCGCGGTCCTCGCCGACGACCTCGGCCCGCAGCTGCCGGCGGTCATCGCGAACAGCCGAGCCTGGTCGAGCTTCCACGCCGGACGGCTGGCCGAGAGCGTACGCCGCTTCGAGGAGGCGGGCCGCCTGCACGCCGCCGCCGGCCTGCCGCTGGGCGAGCACCATCTGGAGTACGCCGACGTCCTGCGGGACCTGCGCCTGCTCGACGAGGCCATGGCCGCGGCCCGCTCGGCGGCGGCCGACTTCGAGCGGCACGGCGCCCGGCTGATGGCGGCCGAGGCCCGGCTCCGGGTCGCACACATCGCGCTCGAGCTCGGCGACGCGGGGACGGCCCTCGACGAGGCCGCGGCGGCGGTGCGGGACTTCCGGCGGCAGCGGCGCCCGGCGTGGGTGGCCCGGGCGACGGTCGCGGAGGCCGAGGCCCTGGCGGCGGGCGACGGCTATTCCCCGGAGGTGCTGCGCCGCCTCCGCAAGGCCGCGGCGACTCTGGAGGGGTTGGGGCTGCGGGCCGAGGCGGCGTACGCGCACCTGGCCGCCGGCCGGGCCGCGCTGGCCCTCGACCGCCGGGTCGTCGCCCGCGCCGAGCTGACCGCGGTCGGCGGGCTCGCCGAGGGTCAGTCGCTGCTGGTACGCCTGCGGGGGCGCCTGGCCCGGGCACTGCTGGCCGAGGCCGAACAGTCCGGTGACGTGCTGCGCGAGTGCGTACGCGGCTTGCGCGACCTCGCCCGCCACCGCGCCGCCCTGCCGTCGCTGGAGCTGCGCGTGCTCGCCTCCGGGCACGGCGCCGAGCTGGGCGAGGTGGGCCTGCGCCGGCTGCTGCCCGCCGGTTCGCCGTCCAGCATCTTCGAGTGGCTCGAGCGCACGCGGGCGGCGGCTCTCCTGCGCGTGCAGCCCCCGGCGACCGGTGTGGACGACGACGTCATCGCCCTGCGCGGCATCGCGCAGGAGCTGCGCGTCGCCCGGCTGGAGCGGGGCGAGGAGCCGGCCGTCCTGCTGGCCCGGCAGAGCGCGCTCGAGGCCCGGATCCGCCGCCGCTCGTGGGCCGGCAACGATCCCGCCGGCGAGACGGACCCGGCCGGGGTCGCCGGGCTGCGGCGCGCCCTCGACAGCGAATGGCTGGTCGAGTACGCGGTGGTCGGCGACCGCGTGCTGGCCGTCGTGGTGGAGCCGAAGCGGATCCGCATCGTCGAGCTCGGCGCCCTCGATCCGATCCGGCAGGAGGCCGGGGCGCTGATGTTCGGCCTGCGACGGCTGCTGCACGGCACGAGGTTCTCGGCGGTCGCCCACGGGGCGGCGCGCGACGCCGTCGAGGCGCTGACCCGACTGCTGATCACACCGATCGGCATCCCGCCGGACGTGCCCCTCGTGGTGGTGCCGTCGGCGCAGTTCCTCGGCATGCCGTGGTCGGCCCTGCACCCCGCTCCGGTCTCCGTGTCGCCGTCCGCCGCGCTGTGGGCCCGGGCCCGGCGTACGCCGCCGAAGGGCGCACCGGACGACGCCGGGCGCACCCGGGTCGCCGTGGTCGCGGGCCCGGACCTGGCCGGCGCTCTGGCCGAGGCGCAGGCCGTGGCCGCGGCGCACCCGGGCGCTCGCACGCTGCTGCCGCCGGATAGCACGGTGGACGCGACGATCGACCTCATCAAGGACGCCGACCTGGCCCATCTCGCCTGCCACGGGCTGTTCCGCTCGGACAGTCCCCTGTTCTCGGCCCTGGAGCTCAGCGACGGCCGGCTGACCCTCTACGAGATGCTGGCCCGCGGCGTGGCACCGCACCGGATCGTGCTCGCCTCCTGCAACTCGGGGGCCCAGCGGTCGTACGGCGGCAACGAGGTCCTCGGCTTCGTGGGCGCCATGATGTCGAACGGCAGCGCGGGTATCACGGCGACCGACCTGCCGATCCCGGACGGCGCGTGCGCGGGCTGCATGGCGGTGCTGCACGAGCGGATCAGCCGAGGGGAGTCCCTGGCGTCGGCGGTGTGGCACGCACGGCAGTCGCTGGCCGACGGCGGCCCGGAGCAGTACGTCGCCTGGTGCGGGCTGACGGCCTACGGTCCCGGCTGACGAGCTGCGCTCCGCCTCAGCCGCGGCCCTTGAGGGCTAACGCCATACCGGCGAGCCAGGGGAGGACGGCCAGGAGGGCACCCGCCAACCCGCCGAACATGAGCAGGGCCAGCGCCACGGCGCAGAGGATCACTCCGATGACGAGCGGCGGACGCCCGGGTGGCCGGCGTGGTTCGTGGAAGGCGGCGGTGAAACCGGGATCGTCCTCGTGCAGGTGCGCGACGATATCGTCGAAGCGGCGGGTCTCCTCGGGATCGGCCACGTCGTCACCTCCGCGATCCGTCCACCGTACTCCGCGGCCTGTGCCGGGGGACCGCTCAGTGGCCGTCGTTGCCGAAGGCGATGCTCAGGATCGCGTGCGCCACCCAGATCGCCTGGGCCTTGTTGTCGTACGGCCCGACCCGCAGCTCCACGGCCTTGTCGCCGAACAGCGCCCGTACGGTCCAGCTGTCGGGGTGCCGGTCGTCCTCCCGGCTGTGGTTGACGATCACCTGGGTGGCGGCCCGGAGGTTGACGGCGGACCACTTCTCGTCCGCGGTGGGCCACGCGCGGAACCAGCCGGGCGCGATGGCGACGACCTCCTTGTTCGCCTCTTCGAGCGCCCATTCCAGCTCCTCCGGCACCGGGGGTTCCGGCACTGCATGCGTCATGGCGCTCATCCCGACCCTCGTTCCTGTAAGAAACGCCATGATAAGGGCATTTCGGTCCTCGGGAGTGCCGGTCGGCGAGACGCGGGCCGGTGCAACGACCATCGCCTCCCGGCGGCCGCATCCCGACCTGGCGCTCGTCGAGCCGACCTCGGTCCGGTCGCGACGCGGTGCCGGCGGCGTACGAGACGGCTCGCTCCTGTCCTGACGGAGCCGGACGCCCACCTGGTGGCGGGGCACTTGGTCCTATGTGGCCTTGCGCCTCAGCGGCGGCGGCCCGGCGGTCGCCCCGAAGAGGTCCAGGACCCCGGTGACCTGCAGGACCGTGCGCACCACGCCGCGCGCGTTGACGATGTGGGCCGCCTTGCCCGCCTCCTGCGCCCGGAGCAGCCCGCCGAGCAAGGCGCTGATCGCCTCCGAGTCGAGGAAGCGGGCCCCGTGCAGGTCGACGACCACCAGGGGCGCGGCGTTGTCGTGCACCGCGTCGTGGAGCTCCCGGCGCAGCTGGTCGCGGGCGTCGCCGTCGAGGTCGCCGAAGAGGCGTACGCAGACCTCCCGCCCGCCGTCGATCATGACGCGGGCGATCCTGAAATGCTCGAGGCGCATGGCGACCTTTGTATCAACGACGGCCGGGCGCCTCCCCCGTTCGAGCGATGCCCCGGCTCGTTGCGCCCGGGAACTACTGTCACGCACCGTGAGCTTCACTCGCGTTCGCGCCTTCATCGTGGTCGGATTCCTCGCCGTAGCGGCGATCGTCACCGTCGTCATCGCGGTCGTCCGCGACACCCAGGCCGATGCCGTGGCCGCCGGCTGCCCGGCCGGCGCGCCGATCGCCGACCTGCGGCTGCCGAAGGGTCCCAAGGAGGTGACGGTGAAGGTGCTCAACGGCACCCGGACGCAGGGCCGGGGGAGGGACGTCAGCGCCGAGTTCGCCAACCGTGAGTTCAAGGTGGAGAAGCCGGCCGAGAACAAGAAGCGGTTCGACGAGGTCGCCCTGCTGCGCTACGGCCCGGAGGCGGTCGGTGACGCCCAGCTCGTCCAGGCCTACTTCCTGGGCGACGCCACCCGCGCGTACGACCCCAAGCGCAAGGGCGCGGTGGTCGACGTCGTGATCGGGGCGCGGTACCGCCAACTCGGCACCACCACCGAGGTCAAGCAGTCGCTGGGCATCCTCGGCGAGGCCGTGCTGCCGCCGGGGGCCTGCGCCGCCAAGGCCTGAAAAGCGCCGATCGGCGAGCGGGCATCTGCCTGATTGCCCGATCCGCCCCTTTGCCGCAGCCCGGTACACATGCTGCGTGCGAATCGGTCGTTGGGTGATGGCGGGCCTGCTCAGCCTGGGTGCCGCCGCCGCGGTGATCAACCCCGCGGCGGCCTTCCGGCCGGTGACGATCATGCCCCTGGGCGCGTCGATCACGTACGGCTACGGCTCCTCGGACGGCAATGGCTACCGGGGCGTGCTGCACGACCGGCTCACCCGCGACGCCGGGATGGCCGTGGACTTCGTCGGCTCGCAGCGCTCCGGCTCCCTGGCCGACAGCGATCACGAGGGCCATCCGGGCTGGCGCATCGACCAGATCGCCGCGTGCGCCGACGGCTGGATGCGCGCGTACCGGCCGCAGATCGTGGTCATGCACCTCGGCACCAATGACATGATCCAGGATTTCGGTACGCCCACCGCCCCGGAGCGCCTCGCCGCGCTGGCCGACCGCCTCGCCGCCACCGGCGCGACCGTCTACGTCTCCTCGCTCGTCGCCTCCGCCGACCCCGACATCGACGCCCGTATCGACGCCTTCAACGCACGGCTGCCCGCCCTGCTCGCCGGCCACCGCGGCGTCGTCTACGTCGACCAGAGCCGCGCCCTCGGCCCCGGCGACCTCACCGACAAGGTGCACCCGGGCGACGCGGGATACGCCAGGATCGCCGACATCTGGTACGCCGCGCTCACATAGGTCTGCGGTGCGTCACCTCAGCCTTTCGTTCCGTAGCGCACAAGGTCAGGTGCGGGGCACAATCATCGTCGGTGTCGTCCGCGGCCCGAGGGGGTGGCATGCCACGCTCGATCGCCCTGCTCATCGGCGTGTCCCGGGTCCGGGGCCTGCCGGTGCTGACGGGCGTGGCGAGCGGCCTCGACCAGTTCGCGGAGTGGGCGGAACGGCAGGATTTCGCCGTTCAGCGCTTCGATGATCTGGGCGGCGACCCCCTTGAGATCAAGCCCGTGACCGCCGCCGTGCGCGAGGCCGTGGACGCGGGCGACGTCGAGCGCCTGTTCGTGTACTTCTCCGGCCACGGCGTCATCCGCGGGCTGGACGAGGAGTACTGGTTGCTGTCCGAGGTGGCCGACCAGGACACCGAGGCCGTCAACGTGGTGAAGAGCGCGATGATGGCGTACCACTGCGGGATCGCCCACGTCGCCCTCTTCGCGGACGCCTGCCGTACCCCCGCCTCCAACGACCTCGTCCACGTCAGCGGGACGTCGCTGTTCCCGCGGCGTGCGATCGCGGCGGACGTGGAGGTCGACCAGTTCTTCGCCACCCAGTTCGGAGATCCGGCCTACGAGGTCGTCGAGGACGCCGAGGGCCTGTTCACGCGCTACCTCATCCGTGGGCTGAACGGACGGGACCCGGACGCCGTACGCACGGTGCTGCCACCGCCGGAGCGACCCGCCATCCTGTCGAACACCCTCAAACCGGTGCTGGCCCGCAACGTGGAGTTCGCGGCGGCCAAGCTGCGGCGGGTGCAGCGCCCCTCCTGTCGGCCGGGTTCGTACTGGGACCCGAACCGGCACGTCCTGGCCTGGGTCACCGCACCACCGGCGGCGGACGGCGTCCTCGTCGGCGGTCCGGCGGGCGACCTCGACCTCAGGCTGCGCGGTGTCCCCTCGAGCGACTCCGCGCACAAGAGACTCGCCGGCATCACCCGCAGGTACGCCACCGCCATCGGCGACGGGCCGGCCGCGCCGGCGGTCGGCGGACTGCTGACGCTGGTGCGCGGAGATCGGAAAGCAACGGTGGTGTTGCCCCGTTTTCCCGGTCACCGGACTGTCGTCGTGCCGGCGGAACGAGGTGCTCCGGGCGCCGAACTGATCGCCGTCCTGCCCGTCGAGCCGCTCACGGGCGGACCGCCCGCCGCGACACCGGAGGTCATCGGCTCCGTCGCCGCCCGGCTGATGACGAATACGCTGGACCTCGACACGCTGGGCGACCGGGTCCACGCGGCACTGTGGACGGAACTCAACCCGACGCTGGCCGTGCTGCTCGGCGGTGAGCTGGCCCGCCACGGCCGCCGGAAGGACGTCCGCCGGCTCGTCGCAAAGTTCGTGGAACGGCAGCGCAGCATTCCCTACGACCTGACGCTCTTCGCCGAGCTCGATGAGCGGCTGCCCGACGTCCGGCCCTCGTTCCCGCTGCTCACCAGCTCGTGGAGCTTGCTGGACGACCCGGCACCCCTTGCCCGGCTGCGCAGGTCGCTGTCCGCCGCGGTGTGGACGACTTTCCGCATACCGCCGCCCGAACTCTTTTCCCTCACCGACCGGGAGGATCGATGAAACTGCTGCTCATCCACGGCCGCGCGCAGGGTGGCAAGGACCCGGACACGCTGCGGACGACGTGGACCGATGCCCTCGCCGCCGGCCTTGAGAAGGCGGGCGTGGCACCTTTGGCCGGCGATGTGGAGATCGTGCTGCCGTTCTACGGCGACCTGCTCGACGAGCTGACCGTGGGGGAGCCGGACCTCGCGACCCGCGCCCGCGGAACCGACGATCCCGGGGACCGCTTCGCGGCCAGCTTCATTCTCGAGATGGCGGAACGCGCCGGCGTCACCGAGGCGGAGATCCTCGCCGAGATGGACGGGGAGACTGTCGAGATGGGACCGCAGAACTGGCCGTGGGTGCTCGCCGCCGGCCGGGCCCTGAGCCGCCGGCTGCCGGACGGACTCGCCTCCTTCGTCGTCCGGCGGCTCACGCCCGACGTGTCGGCGTACCTCACCCGGATCGACGTGCGGGAGAGCCTGGACGGGCTCGTGACGCCGCATCTCGCCGCCGACGAGCCCTGCGTCGTGGTCAGCCACTCGCTGGGGACCGTGGTCGCGTACTGCAGTCTCATCCGGCACGAGAGCGTCGCGAAGGTGCCGCTGCTGGTGACGCTCGGCTCCCCGCTCGGCATCGACATCGTCAAGGCCCACCTTCCCCGGCCGTTGCGCCGTCCGGCGCCGGTGGCGCACTGGCTGAACGCGACGGACGTACGGGACCCGGTGGCGCTGTATCCCCGGCTGGACCGCGACAGCTTCCCGGCCGAGATCGAGAACATCTCCGACGTGCACAACGCGCAGGACGACCCGCACGGCATCACGGGCTATCTGTCCGATGCCGCCGTCGCCCGCAGGATCGCCGAGGCGTTGACGGGCTGACTCAACCGCGGTACTTGCGCAGGAGCTCCGCGGCCGCCGCCCGTACCTGGTCGTCCGGGCAGGACATCAGCCCCTGCCAGGCCGCGCGGGCGTCGGCGATCCGGCCGAGGTTCTTGAGGGTGACGCCCAGGTTCAGGGTCGCCTTCGGTGCCGTGGGGGTGTCGGGAGCGGCAGCCCGGCGGAACGCCGCGAGCGCGCCCTCGACGTCACCGGCGGCACCCAGTGCCAGGCCCTTCTCGTTCAAGGACCAGGCGGCGAGGGCGGGAGGTCCTGCCGTGGCGGCCCGGTCGTACGCCGCGCATGCTCCGGTGGTGTCGCCCAGGTCCCGGAGCATGTTGCCGAGATTGATGCCCGCCTTCGCCACGACCTCCGGATCGCCGGCCCCCATCGCGGCGACGAACGACGCCTGCGCACCGGCCAGGTCCCCGCGATCGCGCTGGGCGTTGGCCTTGTTGAAGAGGGCCACCTCGTATCCGCCGCGGGCGGCGGCGTCGAAGAGGGCGACGGCCTCGTCGTACCGGCCGCGGTTCTGATGCAGGACGGCCGCCTGGTTCTGTGCGGCGGCGGCGAAGGGACGCTGACCGGAGGAGATGACCGTCCCGTAGTCGGCCAGGGCCTTCGCGTCGGCGCCGTGCGCGGCGTGCAGGTTGCCGCGGTTGGTCAGCGCTTCCAGGCGGAGCCTCGGATCACCCAGCTGGATCGCCATCTCGTAGAGCTGCTCGGCAAGCCCGGGGTCCTGCTCCCCGGCGTACGAGTTGGCCAGATTGAACGCGGCGGCGGGCGTCGCCGTGGTGGGTGGCGACTGCACGGCGGTGAACCACGCATCACGCGCGCCCTGCTCGTTGCCGAGCGCCGAGAGCACGTTGCCGAGGTTGTAGGCGGCCACACCTGTCACGTGCGCGTCACCGGCGCGCACCGCGCTGAGGTAGGCCTCCGCGGCGGCCGGCGCCTTCCCGGCCCGCTCGAAGGCGACACCGCGTTCGAAATGAGCCGTTGCCTGCGACCGCATCATGGCGCCACTCCTGCCCGGCCGCTTCCTCGGCACGGCCGATGCTGTCATCATGCTCCTCATGCGGGGTACTCCGCGCCTGCCCAGGGCGGATTCCGCCGGATCGGACCCCTCGGTCCCGCTGGACGCCTTCTGCACCGCGCGTGACTGGGCAAAGGCGGCCGACGTCATACGCGACTCCGGCGGTGTCCTGCTCGGCGACGCCGCGGGCCGGCTGGCCCGGGAGCGGCTCGAGCGCTACCGGGACCGGATGTTCGAAACCGTGCCCCATCGGCTCACCGTGCTTTTGCGCTGCCGGGAGAAGCCGTACGCGGAGGTGCTGCTGCCCCTGGTGGCAACGGAGGTGCTCGGCCCGTACGCGCAGATCGTGCTGCCGGCACCGGGCCGCCGGCCGGACCCGGACGAGCACGACGCCGCCTGCACGGCCGCGCTCGCCCTGCCGGCGGCCGACCGGCCGGATGTTCGCGCGCTCGTGCTCTTCTACCGGGCGATCGGCCGGGTGCAGCGCGGGACACGGCAACGCGACCTGCCCGGCCTCGTGGCGGACCTGGCGGCCGCACAGCAGGTCCTGACCGCCGCCGAGTACCCCGGGCTGTGGGTGGACGTGACCCAGGCGCTGGGCGAGTGCCTGCGCCGGATGGAGGTGGGCGACCGGGCGGCCAACCTGGAACGCGCCATCGCCGAGCTCGAGGTGCTGAGTGACCACCTGCGCGGCACCGGCGGGATTCCCGAGGCCAACGCGCTCAACAGCCTCGGGGACGCGTACGCGCGCCGGGTCGCCGGCGGCGACCGGAAACGGGCGGCGGCGGCGCTGGAGGAGTCGTTCCGCATCTTCGGGGCGGCCGGCGGCGTCCACTACCAGGGCTCGGTGGCCCGGAACCTGGCGACGCTCGCGGTCACCGACGACGACCGGGCACCGCACGAGCGCATCGCCGGGGCGTTCCGGTGGTCGCAGACGGCCGAGGAGTGCTTCGCCGCCCGGGGGATGACGCTGGAGGTGGCCCGTACCCGGGCGGACCTCGGCGGCGCCTGTGCGCTGTACGCCGAACGCGAGGACGTCCCCGCGTTCCACCGGCACGCCATCGACCTCATTCAGGCGTCGTACGAGGTGGACTGGAGCGGGCTGGACCGCCGGGACTATGCCATGAGCCGGACCAACCTGGCGGCCTGCCTCCTGCAGGAGGCGCGCACCGCGGCGGACCAGGAGGAGGCGATCGGGCACTTCACCGTCGCGCTGGACTACCTCGACCCGTCCGACGCGTCGGGCCGCGCGATCGTCCTCAACAACCGCGGATTCACGCTGCTCGAGCAGGACCGCCTCGAGGAGGCCGCGGCCGACCTCCTGCAGGCCGCCGCCATGGTGGCCATGGAACTCGACCAGGCCGTACGGGCCGAGCAGGAGCTCGCCGTCGTGGGCCGGCTCGACGAGCTGCACGGGGGTGCGGCGCTGGTGCTGACCCGGCTGGGCCGGTACCAGGAGGCGCTGGACGTCGCCGAGTGGGGGAGGGGCCGGCTGCTCGCCCGTACCCTGGGCCTCTCCGCCACCGGCGCGGCCCCGGTGGCGGCAATCGACGGCGTCACCCTGGTCGTACCGATCATCACCCGTACCGGTTCCGTCGTCCTCGTGGTGCCGCCGGGCACCACGGAGCTCACCGAGCGCAACGCCGTACCGATCCAAGGCTTCGGCAGCGGTGCCCTGCGCCGGATCACGGTCGGTAGCAGGAACGGCGAAGCCGGCTGGCTGATGCGCCGCTTCGCGGTCGATGCCGCCGAGACACCGGAGGAGCACCGCGCCGCGCTCGGCGAGTTCATCCAGGCCGTCGCGGCATCGATGCCCCTGATCGGCGCGAGCCTGGGCGCGCCCATCGTCGCCGCCCTGACCGCGCTGGACGTCCCGCACGGCACGACGGTCGCGCTGCTCGCCGACGGCGAACTCGCGGTCACCCCGCTGCACGCCGCCACCCTGCCCGACGGTACGACGCTGGCGAGCCGCTGGGACATCGTCTACGCGCCCAGCGTCGCGGTGCTGCGCCTGAGCGCCCGCCGTGGCGCGGACGTTCCCGCTCCCGGCTCGGCCCTGCTGGTCGGCGACCCCACGGACACCCTGCAGTACGCCGAGGTCGAGCTCGAGGACCTGCGCCGCCGGCTGCCCGGAGCGACCCGGACGCTGGACGAGGACCTCGCCTCGGAGTACGCGGGCGAGCACCTGCTGCACATCGCCTGCCACGGCGTCCACGACTGGCGGGCGGCCGGCGGCTCCTACCTCGAGATGTACCCGGGCCGGACCACGACGTCCGCCGAGATCGCGCGCTACCGCCTCGACGGCTGCCGGCTCGCCACGCTGTCCGCCTGCGAGACGGGCCTGCACGCCTTCCTCCAGGCCAGGGACGAATTCCTCGGCCTGCCCGCGGCATTCCTGCAGGCCGGCGCCGCGGCCGCACTGTGCACCCTGTGGCGGGTGGACGACCTCGCCACCTCCCTGTTCATGCACCGGTTCTACGACGGGCTGCTGAGCCGCGGGCTCACGCCGGCCCGGGCCCTGCGCGAGGCCGCCGCCTGGCTGCGCGACCACGGGGACACGTACCGCGAGCCGTTCTTCTGGGCCGGCTTCGTCCTCGTGGGAGTCTGACGATGCCGAGCCTCACCGACAGCGTCCGCGTGACCTGCGAGCGCTGCTCCCACGTCCAGGACCACGAGATGGTGTACGTGCTCGACGCGTCCGAGCGTCCCGACCTCGTACGCCGTTGCCTCGCCGGCCGCATCCGGACGGTCGTGTGCGAGGCGTGCCGCGAGCCGGCGTCCTACGATCTTCCGCTGCTCGTCTACCGCCCGGACGACGGCGGCCTCAGCGCCCTGCTGTCGGTCGCGGCGTCGGACGACGACCACTCCCGCCTCATCGGGTGGCTCTACTCCCAGCTCGGCCGCGCCTTCGACGACGAACCGGCGGGGGTGCTGCCGACCGACGAGCAGGGGCTCATCGCGATCCTCTGCCGCAGCGTGGCGACCGACCTCGCCGCCCCCTACCTCGACGACTTCCCGGACGTCGCCAAATACCGCGACCTGCTGGAGGCGCTGCGGCTATCGGGGTCCCATGGCGTTGCCCACCACGCCGGCGGCGACGAGCATCGCGGCGAGCAGAAAGCCTAGTACTCCAGCAGGACATCCGCCGACCAGCTCACCCCCGAGATGGAGGCGGCCCGCTACGGTGACGGCGTGTCAACATCTGCGGGAGCCGATGAGCGGCCGACGTCGACGGGGTTCCTCCTGGCCGGTCGATACCGCCTGGAACGGCGGATCGGCAGAGGGGGCATGGGCGTCGTCTGGTCGGCCCGGGACGAGGTGCTGCGCCGTACGGTGGCCGTCAAGGAGCTGCACCACGACTACGGCAGCTCGGACCAGACGGTCGCCGCCGGCCGGGAGCGCAGCCTGCGGGAGGCCCGGGCGGCCGCCGCGCTGCACCACCCCAACATCGTGGCCGTGTACGACGTCGTCGTGCAGGACGACCGACCGTGGATCGTGATGGAGCAGGTGCCGGGACGGTCGCTGAAGGACCTGATCGGCGAGCACGGCCCGATGGCCGTCGACCGGGTCCTCGGCATCGCGGACCAGCTGTTGTCGGCCCTGCACGCCGCCCACCTGGCCGGCATCACGCACCGCGACGTCAAGCCGGCGAACGTGCTGATCTGCCCGGACGACGTGGTGCGGCTCACGGACTTCGGGCTGGCCAGCATGCAGGACGTCGAACCGCTGACGGAAACCGGCGCCGTGCTCGGCACCCCGGGCTACCTGGCGCCGGAGCAGGCCAAGGGGCTGCCTCCCGGCCCGGCAGCCGACGTCTTCGGCGCCGGCGCCACCGTCTACTACGCGATCGAAGGGGTTGGGCCGTTCCAGCGGGACGGCTACCTGCCCATGCTCGCGGCCTACGCCCGGCAAGACATCCGGGCGCCGCGGCTGGCCGGTGCGCTCGGCCCCGTCCTGGTGCGACTGTTGGCCGCCGATCCCGCCCGGCGGCCGAATGCTCAACAGGCGGCCGCGCTGCTGCGCGGCGCCCGCGCCGGCAAGCCGGGCGTGGCCCGCCGGCAGGTCCTGCTCGGCGCCGCGCTGGCCGGCTCGGCCGCGGTGGGCACGGGCGGATGGTGGGCCCTGCGGCACGGGCGACCGGCCGCGCCGCACACCGCCGCCGCTGCGTCCACGCCGCCGCGACCGCGGCCCGGTCCCCCGGTGGGACTTGCCGGCCCGGCGTGGAGCAGCGACAACCTGCGCGGTGCCGTGCCCGCCGGTACGCTGCTCGTCGGCGTCCGTACCGGTGTCGTGACCGCCGTCGAGACACAGAGCGGGCAGGCACGGTGGCGCGGTACGGCCGACGGGGTGGCGCGGGCTCTGTCCGTCGGCGCCGGTCTGGTGCTCGCCTACCGGGAGACGGGCGTTTCCAAGGTGCTCGATGCCGCCACCGGCGCGGTGCACGCGACGTACGACCACGGCGACCCGATCGGCGCGGCCGACGGGGTCACCTTCGTGGGGGCGGGCGGCGCGTTGTACGCCACGGACCTGCGCACCGGCCGACGGCGCTGGGAGCTGGCCACCGAGTACCTGTACGCCTCGGTGGTCGCCTGCGCCGGCGGCCTGCTGGGCGTCAGCGCGAACCCGCTGACCGACGACGAGGTCACCGCGTGGTGGCTGTACGGGGTCCAGGCGCATACCGGCGCCGTGCGGTGGCGGACCGAGGTCGCCCGCGCCACCGTTCCCGCCGGGGTGTGGAGTGCCGGCGGGGCGCTGCATGCCGCGATGGCGGACCTCGATGGACGGGTGCGCCTCGCCGCGCACGACAGCGCGACCGGCGCGCACCGGTGGACCGCGGCGATCTCGAACACCAAGCAGTCGGACTCCAAGGTCACGGTCACCGGCGTGGTGTCCGTCGGCACGCTCACGGTGGTCGCCGTGTCGGACACCGCGCTGAATCCGGAGCACTGCGGCGTACACGGCATCGCGTCGGGTTCGGTCCGCTGGCACCGTCCGCTGCTCAATCCCGCGGTCGCCGTGACCACCGGCGGCCGGCTCTTCGCCGGCTCCGCCGACTCCCGGCTGCACGAACTCGATCCGGCGAGCGGCGCGACGCGCTGGTCGACGGCCACGCCGGGACCCGTCGACACCCTCATTGCCAGCGGCACCATGCTCGTCGCCGGCATCGGCCAGCGCGTCGCCGCGTACCGGCTGCAGACCGGCTGATCCCGGGGGCGGACCACCGGGTGGCCGAGGCACTTCCTGGATCAGGGTCGGCAATTTCAGGGCGTTAAGGGCGTACGGGATGGAAGCCGTAGGGAAGCTCCAGCCGGTGCGCGCGCAGCAGCTCCTCGTCCGCGAGGATGTCCAGGGTCGGCCCGTCCGCCGCGATGCGGCCGCCGTCGAGGATCACCGAGCGGGGGCAGAGCTGCATCGCGTACGGGAGGTCGTGGGTGACCATCAGCACCGTCACCGGCAGGCTCTCGAGGATCTCGGCGAGCTCGCGCCTGCTGGCCGGGTCGAGGTTGGACGACGGCTCGTCCAGCACCAGCAGCTGCGGGCGCATCGCCAGCACCGTGGCCACCGCGACGCGCCGCCGCTGGCCGAACGACAGGTGGTGCGGCACCTGGTCGCGGTGCTCGCCCATGCCGACCGCGGCCAGCGCCTCGTCGACCCGCGCGGCCAGCGCGGCGCCGCGCAGGCCCAGGTTGGCCGGCCCGAACGCCACGTCCTCGGCGACCGTCGGCATGAACAGCTGGTCGTCGGGGTCCTGGAAGACGATGCCCACCCGGCGGCGGATCTCGGCCAGCCGCGACCGGTCGCCGGCGTCCACCCGCAGGCCGCCGACCTCGACCGTGCCCGCCCCGCCGTGCAGCACACCGTTGAGGTGCAGCACCAAGGTCGTCTTGCCGGCGCCGTTGGGCCCGAGCAGGGCGACGCGCTCACCCTCGGCGACACCCAGGTCAACGCCCCGAAGAGCGACACTGCCGTCCGGGTACGCGAAAGTCAGGCCCGCGATCCGCAGGCTCATCCGAGCACCGCCGCCAGCGCGATGGCGGCCGCCGACGCGGGCAGCACCGCTGACTGGGCCCACTGCGCGGCGGTCGCGCCACCCGTCTCCGGCCGGGGCAGGCGCCCGTCGTAACCGCGCGACACCATCGCCAGGTACACCCTCTCCCCCCGCTCGTACGCCCGCAGGAACAGCGAGCCGACGCTGACCGCGAACGCCTTGACCTGCCACAGGAACCTCGGATCGTACCCGCGGGAGAGCCGGGCGATCCGCATCCGCCGGGCGTCGTCGGCCAGGATGTCCAGGTAGCGCAGCATGAACGTGGCGATCTGGGTGAACACCGCCGGGCAGCGCAGCCGGTCCAGCCCCACGATCAGGTCGCGCATCGTGGTGGACGCGGCCAGCAGCAGCGAGGCCAGGACCCCGAGCGTGCCCTTGGCGAAGATGTTCCACGCGCCGTGCAGGCCGTCGACCGACAGCGACAGGCCCAGCCAGTCCACCCGCTCGCCGTGCCCGGCGAACGGCAGCGCGACGGCCAGCAGCACGAACGGCAGCTCGATGGTGGCTCGCTTGGCCAGCCACGACGCCGGCACCCGAGCCGCGGCGGCGACCCCGGCGAGCAGGACGGCGTAACCGGCGAAGGCCCAGAACTCCTCCCGGGGAGTCACCACGACCACGACGGTGAAGAGCAGCGTCGCGAGGATCTTCACCTCGGGGGCCAGGCGGTGCACGGGGCTCGGGCGGTCGAGGTGCAACGGGTGCGCGTGACCGGCCCCCACTAGACCCCGGCTTCCGACCGCTCGCGCGCGCCCGCGGGCCGGCGCCGGGCCACCCAGAACACGCCGCCGCCCAGGGCGAAGGTGATCAGCACGCCGAGCACGCCGGCCAGGCCCGTCGACAGGGGACCGTCGCCCAGGGCACGGATGCCGTAGCCGGCCATCGGAGTGCCGGCGAGCTGGTGCTGCCGCTCCCGCTGGGCCATGCAGGTCCCACCGATGATCTCACCGGCGGCGTCCAAGCTGCAGCCCTGACGCGCGGTGGCGTCCAGACCGTCGGGACTGCCGGACGCGAAATTGCTCACCACGCCGGCCAGGAGCAGCGCGACGAGGAGTCCTCCGGCCAGGAACCAGCCGAGCCGCTTCGTCATGCCACACCTCCGGAGACGGGCGCCGGCTCGGCCACCGGCGGCTTGCGGAACCGGCGCAGGGCGTACACCAGGTCCGGGCGTACGCGGGCGACGGTCGCGACCGTGGTGGCGGCGATCAGGCCCTCACCGATGCCGATCAGGATGTGCACGCCGGCCATCGTCCCGGAGACCCAGGCCAGGGAGAGTTGGGTGGTGCCGCCGAGCCAGTACTCGACCACGAAGCCCTGCGAGGCGACCACCACGCCGACGACCGAGCCGATGAAGGCCGTCGCGCCGACCCCGGCGGGCGTCTTCGGCAGGATCCGCATCAGGCCGGCGACGAGCAGATAACCGGCCGCGGTGCCGAGCAGCGCCATGTTGGTGACGTTGAGGCCCAGGGCGGTGAGGCCGCCGTCGGCGAAGAGCAGGCACTGCACGATCAGCACCGTCGAGACGCACAGCGCACCGACCCACGGTCCGACGAGGACGACGGCGAGGGTGCCGCCGAGCAGGTGACCGGAGACGCCGGGCAGCACCTGGAAGTTGAGCATCTGTACGGCGAAGATGAACGCGGCGACCAGGCCGGCCATGGGAGCCAGCCGGTCGTCGAGGTCGGCACGGGCGCGCCAGACGCAGAACGCGAGCGCGAGGGCGGCGAACACGGCGAAGAGGGCCGACACCGGACCGTTCACGATCCCGTTGGCGATGTGCATCGCCACTGTCTCCATCGTTCCTCCCCCTGCCGGCTGAGATCAGCATATTGGGGAGGTGTTGCTGTTGCATAGTTGTGGCAACTAGGTCACAGTGGCGAACCCTGTGCGCGGTGTCACGATCCGGGCATGAGCAGCATCATGCCCGCCCGGTTGACCGGACGGGCATGGACGCGCGGCGCAGGGCGGATCAGAGAGCGGCGAGGGCGCGGGCCCGCTCCGGCCAGGTACGGAAGCTGGGCGCGATACGCATACCGGCCCCGGTGATCGCGGCGCGCAGAGTCGCCTCGTCGGCGGCGGCCAGCTGTTCATAGGTGGTGATGCCGCCGGCGGCCAGGGCCATGGCCATCTTCGGCCCGATGCCGCCGATCTTCGTGAGGTCGTCGGGCTCTCGCACCGGTGCGTCGTCCGGTGCGGCCGCCTGCGCGGGAATGGTGCTCGTCGGCTCGGGCTCGGCCGTCACCACGGCGAGCGGCTCCGGCTCCGCGACCGTCACGCGCTCGGCGACCGCGACGGCGCCCAGGACCGGCTCGGGCTCAGCGACCGCGACGGGCTCTGCGACGGCAACGGGCTCGGCGGCCGCGACCGGCTCGGGGACCGCGACCGGCTCCGGCTCATTTGCGAGGGCCGGCTCGAGGCCGGCGAGCGGCGTCCGGCCGGCCGAGGTCTCCGCGACCGGCTCCGGCGCGGAGCGTGCCGGGGTGATCGGCTCCGGGGCGACCGGCTCGGTCGTGACGGCGACCGGCTCGGCGGCGACGGCGACCGGCGTCGGCTCCGGCCGGGCGGCCGCCACCGGGACCGGGGCCTCCCGCGGCTCCGCCACGGCGACCGGCTCCGGCTCGGCGGCCGGAGTCACGGGCTCGGGCTCGTCGCCCGGGGCCGGGCCGGACTCGGCGGCCTCATCGGCGCGCTGCTCGGGAGCGACGGGTTCGGGTACGGCGGGCGTGGTCGTGCTCGCCCCGCTGTGCTGGGCGGTGACTTGGCGTCCCCGCAGCAGCCAGCCGGCGAGCACACCGACCACCAGCCCGGCAACGAGGAAGAGGAACGATGCCACGACATGCCTCCGGACGGCTTCAGGTGCAGATGTAGCGCGCATCATAGGGGAGACTCCGCGCCGTCCTGCAGGCGAACCGCCGTCGATCCCATGACAGCCGTGCCGCCGGTGCTCATTTCGGGCGGGCCGGGGCGACGCTCGCCAGGAATCCGGCCTTGACCAGGGTGCGGCTCAGGGGCCGGACGAGCTCCGCCAGCCGTACGCAGCCGCCGGTCCCGAGCACCTCGTAGGCGGGTGCCGCCAGCCGGTCGGTCTCCTCCTCGATGCGGGCCCGCAGCGCCGTACCCTGGTCGCTCAGCTCGTCGCCCGTCATCAGCCCGCGGGCCCGCAACGTCTCAGTCTCCGCCGCCCACTCCTCCTTGCTCCAGCCCCGGCTGGCGCGCAGGAAACCGCCGCTGGCCTCGCCCGAGGCGGTGTGCAGGATCATCGATTGCAGGCCGGTCAGGCCCGCGACCAGCAGCGCCGCCACGTGGCCGTCGCCGCGGAACTCGCGCAGCAGCGTCTGGGCGTGCCACAGCACCAGGTGCGGTTCCTTGGGCCATTCGAGGTCGGCGTGGGCCGCGTACAGCGGCCGGCCCGCCATGTACGCGGTCGCGGACTCGGCGGCGCGCCGGGCCAGTGCGGCCGCCTCGGCCACCTCGTCGCCGCGCAGCGCGTCGCCCAGGCCGCGTTCCAGGGCGGCGTCCGCCGCCGCGAGCCGGGCCTCGATCACCGCTGCCGGGCTCGTGGTCTCCCAGACCGCCGGCAGGAACCGGGCCACCAGGTCCGGCCGGAAGTTGTAGAAGGTCGCCACGACCGGGCCGGGCCCGACCGGGCCGAAGACCCCGCCGCGGGCGGCGAAGTAGCCCGCCCGGGCCGGGATCCCCAGGGCCTCGAAGCGTTCGGTGGACTCGGGCACGAAGTAGACCATCGCGTGCAGCGGCTCGGCCATCCGCCAGGCTTCGCGGGCAACCGCAGGATCGAGCGTCGTCATGCCCGCATCCTGTCATTACCCGCCGGTAGGCGCGACGGTCAGTGCCGACAGGCCCGCGACGGCGTCGACGTCGACCCGGTCGGTGGTGCCGGCCCAGGACGGCGGAGTGAAGGTACGGCCGGCCGCGACGCCCCGATGCGTACGCCCGTCCAGCACGACCTGCGAAGCGCCGCTGCCGAGCCGGACCCGCACCGGGGCGGAGCCCGCGGTCCGCACATCGAAGAGGCTGACCCCGCCGGACATCCGTACGCTCAGGGTGCCGTCGGGCTCGGGCAGCGTGAGGTTGATCCGGCTGGCACCGCCGCTGAGGTCCACCCCGCCGACCCGGGCGCCGGTCAGGTCGATGGTGCTCAGCTGCGCGCCCCCGGCCACCCGGAGGTCCCACCGCACCCGGGTGTTCAGCGCGACGTCCACGGCTTCCGGCGTGCCGTCCAGGCGGACCCGTACCTTCCCGTCCCGCTCGTCGGCGCGGGGTGCGCCCGCGGGGGTGCTGATCCGGTAGAGGTCGTCGCCGAGGTCGGCGGTGCGCAGGGTCACCGTCTTGGCGCCGTCGACCAGCTCGAGGGCCGCCGCCGTGCGCCCGTCGCGCGGGCCGGTCGCGATGTGCCCCGCCGCGGGCGGCGGCGCCGAACGGCTGCCCTGTTCTTCGGCGGCGGCGGCCGGGGGTGCCCACTGGCGGCTGTCCCGGTCGCCGTCGTCGCCGCCCCTGCCGATCGTGACCACCGCGACCCCGGTGAGGATGAGCGCGGCGGCGGCGATGCCGGCGCCCACCAGCCAGCGCCGCCCGGGCTCGGCCGCCGGCCCGCCCTCGCGCCCCGCCCCGAGAAGGGCGTCCGGTGAGGCTGCAGATGGCGTCGGCGCGGTGGGGACGAGTGGTGGCGGGGACGCGGTGGGGACGGATGGCGGCGCAGACGCGGCCGAGTCCTCGCCGTCCTCGCGCCGGGTGATGACGAGGGAGAGGGCGGCGCGGGCGAGGGTGGGTCCGTTCCAGCCCGCCGGGCGTTCCCCGGTGAGAGCCGGGAGCTCAACCGTGGGCTCCTCCTCCGGCAGCGGGGTGTCGGGCGTGGGCCAGTCGGTCGGTGACGGGTCGTGGGTTCCCTGCATGGTGTTCCCTCCATGTCGGTGCCACGAATCGGTACGTACGCCGCGCCCGTGCGGATCGGCCGGGTCGTCACCTTTCGACAGGGCCTAAGGTTGCGGGGGTGGAGGATCTGGCGGAGCGGCTCGGCGCGCTGACCTTCCGGGACCTCACCCAGGAGCAGGTGACGGCGCTGATCATCGACACCGTCACGGCGTGGGGTGCGGGTCAGGGGTGGCGGGTCTACCGGCGGGCGCCCAGTGTCATGCGGCTGCCGCCGCCGATGGACCGGCAGCATTCGGTGCTGGACGTGGCCCTGGCGCGGCCCGGCGCGCCGCCGATCGTGGTGGAGGTCGATCACACCGATCGGCGGCGTACGGTCGAGAAGCTGCTGGCCGAGGCCGAGGAGGGCCGGATCCCGTTGTGGGTGCGGTGGGGCCCGGGCCGGATCGCCGAGGCGCCGCCGCCGATCCATGTCGTCGCCCTGCGGGTCGACCGTCATCAGGGGCGCTATTCGCGCAGCGATCTGCGCGCGCCCGAGCACTCCGCGCGCCCGCCCATGACGGGCGAGGCGGCGGAGCTTCCCCTGATCGAGTAGCGGTGCTCAGTCGGTCGGCGGGACCAGGTTCTTGCCGCTGGCCGGGTCGAACACCTGGAGCCTCGTCGTGTCGTACCAGAGCCGGGCGGTGCGCCCGCGCCGGACGTCGGCCGCGGCGTCCAGCCGGGCCGTGATGAGCACGCCGTCGCTGTGCAGGTCGTTGCCCGTGTCCTTGGCCAGATCGTCGAGGTCCGCGGATCGGGCCTCCTCGCCCTTCATCAAGAAGTACGCGTAGACGTCCGACCCCATCGCCTCCACGATGTCGATCGGGGCGTCGAACGTCGCGCCGGGTTTGTCGCCGACGAGCGAGGCGTCCTCGAAGTGCTCCGGGCGGATCCCGATGATGACGTCCTTGCTGGCGGTCTTCGCGCCGTCGAGGGCCTGCCGCACCCGGTCCGGCAGCTGGGCCTCGCCGAGGGCGGTCACCACCATGCCCTGGCCCTTGAGCTGCCCGGGGAGGAAGTTCATCGACGGGCTGCCGATGAATCCCGCCACGAAGAGGTTGGCCGGGCGGGCGTACAGGTGGGCGGGGGAGCCGACCTGCTGCACGACGCCGCCGCGCATGACCACGACCCGGTCGCCGAGGGTCATTGCCTCGGTCTGGTCGTGGGTGACGTAGAGGGTCGTGGTGCCCAGGGTCTTCTGGATCCGGGAGATCTGGGTGCGCATCTGCACGCGCAGCTTGGCGTCCAGGTTCGACAGCGGCTCGTCCATGAGGAAGGCCTTCGGCTGGCGGACGATGGCCCGGCCCATGGCGACCCGCTGGCGCTGGCCGCCGGACAGGTTCGACGGCTTGCGGTCCAGGTGCTGGGACAGCTCCAACATCTCGGCCGCTTCCGCCACCTTCGTACGGATGGTGGCCTTGTCCAGGCCCGCCAGCCGGAGCGGGAACCCCATGTTCTCGCCGACGGTCATGTGCGGGTAGAGCGCGTACGACTGGAACACCATGGCGATGTCCCGGTCCTTGGGTGCCTTGTCGTTGACGACCTGGCCGTCGATGATCAGCTTGCCGGCGGTGATGTCCTCCAGGCCGGCCACCATGTTGAGCGTCGTCGACTTCCCGCACCCGGACGGGCCGACCAGGATGATGAACTCGCCGTCGGCGATGTCGAGGTTGAAGTCGTCCACGGCGAGGGCGCCGTCGGGGTAGCGCTTCACGACGTGGTCCAGAACGATCTCGGCCACTTCAGCTCCTCTGCTGTGTCGAGTCTGGGTGGGTGGGTTCTGCGGCGGCCGATCAGCCCTTGACGGCGCCCGAGGTGAGGCCGGCGACGATCCGGCGCTGGAAGACCAGGACGAAGATCACGATCGGGATGGTGATGACCACGGCGGCGGCCGCGATCGGCCCGGTGGGCTTCTCGAACGTCGTCGCGCCGGTGAAGTAGCTCATCGCGGCCGGCACGGTCCGTGCCGACGAGGTGGAGGTCAGCGAGAGGGCGAACAGGAAGTCGTTCCAGCAGGAGATGAAGACGAGGATGGCCGTCGTGAACACGCCCGGCATCGCCAGCGGGGTGATGACCCGGCGGAAGGCCTGGTACGGCGTGGCGCCGTCCATCTTCGCCGCCTTCTCGAGGTCCCAGGGGATCTCGCGGAAGAACGCGGAGAGCGTGTAGATCGCCAGCGGCAGCGCGAAGGCGATGTACGGGATGATCAGACCGCCCCAGGTGTCGAACAGCCCGATCGCCGTCTCGATCTTGAACAGCGGCGTCACGAGCGCGATCTGGGGGAACATCGAGACGAGCAGCGCCGTGGCGACGATCGCCTTCTTGCCGGGGAAGTCCAGGCGGGCGATGGCGTACGCGGCCATCGTGCCGAACACGATGGCGATCAGGGTGGCGATGATGCAGATGCCGATCGAGTTCATCAGCGCCCGGAGGAAGTCGGAGTTCGAGAAGATCGCCGAGTAGCTGTCGTCGGTGGGCGACGAGGGGAAGTAGTTCCCGTCGTTGAGGGTCGCCTCGTCCTTCAGGGACAGGGAGACGATCCAGACCACGGGGACGAACGCGTACAGCAGGACGAGGATGTTGACGCCCCACCACATCAGCTTGCGGTTCGTGGTCTCCGGCTGCATGACTACCGCCTCCCTTCGGCGTCCGACCCGGGCGCTGCCGTCCCGAAGAACTTGACGAACAGGAACGCGATGATCCCGGTGGTGATGAAGATCAGGACCGACATCGCCGAGCCGATGCCGAGGTTCAGCCCCCGGATCAGGTTGCTGTAGGCCACCATCGAGACCGAGCTGGTCTTGTTGGACCCGCTGGTCAGCACGAAGATGTTGTCGAAGACCCGGAACGCGTCCAGGGTGCGGAACAGCAGCGCGACCAGGATGGCCGGCTTGATCAACGGTACGGTCACCGTCCAGAACCGCTTCCACGCGTTCGCGCCGTCCATCGAGGCGGCCTTGAGCAGGTCCTCGGGCACCAGGGCCAGGCCCGCCATCAGCAGCAGGGCCATGAACGGGACCGTCTTCCAGACCTCGGCCAGGATGATGATCCAGATCGACGGCCAGAACTGGGTGAGCGGTGCCGAGTCACCGGCGGCCAGCCAGCCCAGGCCCTGGGTCCAGGCGAAGCGCCAGGAGAACGCCGCTACCACGGTCACGATCGCGTACGGCACCAGCGCCGAGGTGCGTACCAGCCCACGCCCCACGATCGTGCGGTGCATGACGATGGCGAGCAGCATCCCCAGCACGAGTTCGAGGCTCGCGCCGACCACGGTGATCAGCATCGTGACGCCGAACGCGGTCCACCAGATCGGGCTGGACAGCACGGTGACGTAGTTGCCGAACCAGATGAACTCGTTCGCATCCGGTTGCCGCAGGTCGGCCTTGTTCAGCGACAGCCAGAACGCGTACAGGATCGGATAGGCGGCCACCGCGAGCATGATCACGACGGCCGGGGCCACGAGCATCAGGCCCAGCTTGCGTTCGGCCTTCTTCGCGTCGGTGTGGCGCTGACGGGCGATGGCGGTGGTGCCGTCGTCCATGCGGTCCTCGGCCGCTTGCGCGGCCGCCGCTGTCGGTGTGGCGGTCATGGGACGATCCCCTTGCCCTCGATCGCATCCTTGATGGAGTCCCGTAGCTCATCGGCCGCCGCCTGCGGGTCGATCTTCGACGGGGGTGACAACGTGGTCGACACGATGGTCGAGATGTTCTGGTACACCGGCGAGACCGGCCGCGGGACGGCGGTCTCGAGCTCGGCCTTCATGACGTCGGCCATCGGGTAGGCCTTCTGGAACTCGGGCAGCTCGAAGACCGTGGCGAGGGCCGGGACGTCGCCCGCGTCGAGGGCGGCGCTCAGGGCGTTCTTCTGGTCGCGCAGGCACATCGCCGCCTCGAAGGCCTCGGCCGGGTGCTTGCTGTAGCTGCTGATCGCGTAGTTCATGCCGCCCAGCGTCACCTTCGGCGCGCTGCCGTCGATCGACGGATACGGGGCGTAGCCGAGATCGTCGACGAGCTTGGGGTTCGCGTCGCGCATGGCGCTGAGCACGTACGGCCAGTTGAGCGAGAACGCCGAGCGGCCGGCCTGGAGGTCGGCGAACACCTCGGGCTCCTGCGCGTTCGACAGCGACGCGCTGGTGACACCGGAGGTGGCGAGCCGCTTGAGCAGGGTCAGGGCCTGCACGGTCTTGTCGTCGATCGTCGGCGCCGAGCTGTCCTCGTTGACGAGGGTGCCGCCGCTGGCGGTGATCAGGTTGTTGACGTTGACCACGTAGCCCTCGTACTGGGCGGCGGTGAGGCCGATCTCATAGGGCTTGCCCGCGGCCTTGAGCTGCTGGGCCATCGTGATCATCTCGTCGAACGTCTTGGGCGGCGTGGGTACGAGCGACTTGCGGTACCACAGGAGCTGGACGTTGGTCGTCCGTGGGACGCCGTACAGCTTGTCCTTCCAGGTCGCCGTGTCGATCGGCGGCTGGAGCGTGTCCTTGGTGGCCTGTGCCTTCTGCTCGCCGGTCAGTTCCCTGATCCATTTCGCCTCGGCGAACTCGGCCGTCCACGTGACGTCCATGCCGAGCAGGTCCATGCCGCCGTCGTGGGCGGCGAGCCGCCGGACGAACTGGTCGCGCTGGCCGTCGGCGTCACTGGGCAGGAGGTTGCCGACGATGGTGTACCGGCCGGCCGCCCGCTGGTTGCAGTCTTGGATGACCTTGTCGAAGCCGGTGCCGCTGGCGCCGCCGTAGAGGTTGACCACCGTGCCCTTCGGCCCGCTGGAGCAGGCCGCGATCGGGGCCAGCAGCGCCGCGACGCCGATCGCCGCCGCCCATCGTGACGGCCGCCGAGCCGCCCCCGTCCGCCGTGGAATCATCAGCGATCCTCCGTCCGGAAACAGTCGCTAGATATGGCGCAGATCACAGCTACTCATCGAGACTGTCAGATAACGCAGTGATCCGCGAGGCGGGAATCGGCTCCGAAGAAAAAATCCTTTCGGGGCGCGTCCGAGGCGCCGGTTTTGCGGCGCAAAACCCATTTAGGACGACGGGCGGGTGCGGCCTTTCAGATGCCGGCCGAGGGCGCGGGCGATCTCGCGGTCGGCGTCGCGCCGGGCGATCGCCTGGCGCTTGTCGTACTCCCGCTTGCCGCGGGCGAGGGCGAGCTCGACCTTGGCCCAGCCGTCGTTGAAGTACAGCGACAGCGGCACCAGGGCGATGCCCGGCTCGCGCAGTTTGTCGAGGATGCGGGCGATCTCGACCCGGTGCAGCAACAGCTTGCGGGTCCGCCGCGGCGCGTGGTTGGTCCACGAGCCGAACCCGTACTCGGCGATGTGCAGGTTGTAGAGCATGATCTCGCCCTCATGCTCCTGGGCGAAGGCGTCGACGATCGACGCGTACCCGGCGCGCAGCGACTTCACCTCGGTGCCCGCCAGCACGAGCCCGGCCTCGTACGTCTTGAGGATCTCGTAGTCGTGCCGCGCCTTGCGGTTGGACGCGATGACCTTGCGACCGGTCTCCCTGGGCGTGGCCGTCTCCTCACCTCGGCCCGTTCCCGCCGGGCGCTGCATCTGCCAGGGTGCGAGCCTACGTGCCGCTACCGTCGGTCAGCAGGCCGACGGCAGGCAGCGCCAGGCCCGCGTGGGTCAGGTCGCGCAGCAGCCGGCTCAGCTCGGCCGGGCGCAGGCCCGCGTGCGCGGGCGGTGCGGTGGCCGGTACGCCCAGCGCCCGCGCCGCCTGGACGGCCAGGTCGGTGATCGCCGCCTCGAGGGCGCGCAGGCGAACCTGGCGCAGGCCGGGCTCGGTGCTGGTGCGCAGGTCGTCGTGCAGGCGCAGCAGCCGCCGCAGGTCCGTGGCGAGCTGCTCGATCGGTGCGGAGTGCGGGCACAGCGGATCGGGACGCCGGCCGGCCGCGTGCCACACGGCCCGGGCGAGGCGCGGGGCGTAGATCGCCGCGCCCACGGCCAGCGTGGGCGAGAGCATGATCGCAACGATCTGGGCGGCTCTGGCGAGGTCCATGGCGGGGACTTCCGGCTGACTGTTCGTAGCTTCCGCGCCCCGCTCGCCGCTTGTCAACGCCGCGTCGTCAGCATCTGAGCGCGTACGCCTTCTCATCGGCAAGATGGAACGAGGTGCCACCGATCGCACGAGAGGACGAAGAGATGATCTTCATTACCGCCAAGTTCCTCATCAGGCCGGAGTCCGCGGACCGGTGGCCGGAGATCGCGGGTCCCTTCACCCGGGCGACCCGCGCGGAACCGGGCTGCCTGTGGTTCGACTGGTCGCGCAGTCTCGACGACCCGGACGAGTACGTCCTGGTGGAGGCGTTCCGGGACGCGGACGCCGGTGCGGCGCACGTCAGCTCGGCCCACTTCAAGCAGGCCCAGCAGGAGCTGCCGCCGCATCTGCGATCCACGCCGCGGATCATCAGCCAGACGGTGGACCAGGACGACTGGTCCGAGCTGGGCGAGCTGGCCGTCGACTGACCGGCCGGGAACAGCGTCGATGCTCAGCCGGATGTGCGCTGCAGCAGCGGGGCCGTGCCCAGGCCCCGCAGCGACGCGTCCAGCACCGCGGCCGTGTGCGCCAGGGCGATCTCCCCGCCGAGGCGCCGGACCGAGGCGGCCACCTGCATCAGGCAGCCCGGGTTCGCCGTGACCAGCAGCTCCGCGCCGGTGGCCAGCACCGTGCGGGCCTTGCGCTCGCCGAGCTCGGCCGCGGGCTCCGGATTGAGGACGTTCCATACCCCGGCCGAACCGCAGCAGATCTCCGGGTCGGCGATCTCCTTCACCGTGAGCCCGGGTATGCCTGCCAGCAGCGCGCGCGGCTGAGCGCGGACACCTTGGGCGTGCCCGAGGTGGCACGCGTCGTGGTACGCGACCGTGATCGGCAGCGGGTGCCGCTCGGCGGCCGGCCCCAGCTCCACCAGGATCTCCGACAGATCGCGGACCTTGGCGGCGAAGGCGGCCGCGCGGGCGGCGTACGCGGGATCGTCGCGCAGCAGTTCCGCGTACTCCTTCATCGACGAGCCGCAGCCGGCGGCATTGACCACCACGTGGTCGACGCCCGCCCGGTCGAACGTGTCGATGAGCCTCCGCGCGAAACGCTGCGCCTCCGCCTCGCGGCCGTTGTGGACGCTCAGCGCGCCGCAGCAGCCCTGGGACGGCGGGACGACCACGTCGCACCCCTCGGCGGCGAGGACCCGGATCGTCGCCGAGTTGACGTCGGGGAAGAATGCGCTTTGCACGCAGCCGGTCAGCACGCCGACCACCGCACGGCGGGTCCCGGCGGCGGGCACGAGTCGCGGCGGGCGGGGAACCGTACGCAGCCGGGGGGTCAGCGACTCCAGCGTGCCCAGCGTCGGGCCGAGCCGCGCCATCAGCCCGCTGCGGGCCACGAGACCCTGCAACCCGCTCGCCTGGTACGCCCGCAGCGGCCCGCGCAGCAGCCGCAGCCGCCGCGGATACGGGAACAGCGCGAAGATGGCCGCCCGCAGGGCCCGCTGCCGGGGCGGCCGGTCGTGGCGCCGCTCGACCTGGGCCCGGGTGTCCTCGATGAGCCGGTCGTAGCGCACGCCGGACGGGCAGGCGGTCACGCAGGCCATGCAGCCGAGGCAGCGGTCGTAGTGCCGGACCATCGAGTCGCTCATCGGCTCGCCGTCCAGCCCGGCCTTCATCAGGTAGATCCGGCCCCGGGGCGAGTCCATCTCCTCGCCCCAGAGCACGTACGTCGGGCAGGTGGTGAGGCAGAACCCGCAGTGCACGCAGTCGGCGATGAGCTCCGCGGCCGGCGGCCGGTGGTCGTCGAACGCGGGGGGCCCGGCCACCGGGCCGAGCACGTCGCGCGGGGCCTCGTGCGTACCCCAGGTGGCGTCGACCATCAGATGCCTCCCACGAAACGGCCGGGCGCGAAGCGGTGCCCCGGATCGAACCGGTCCTTGACCCGGCGCATGAGGGCGAGGCCGGGCACCGGTCCCCACATGTCGACGGCGTGCCGGACCTCCTCCGGCGCGGTCAGGACGACGGTGTGCCCGCCCGCGCGGACGGCCGTGGCCCGCAGCAGCTCGATCGTGCGGGGAACGTCGCCGGTGACGTGGGCGTAGAGGACTCCGGTGCCCGCCGAACCGCGGATGGTGGTGCCCGGCGCGGCTCCCAGCAGCTCCGGCACCCGGGACAGCGGCGCGGTGAGCTTGACGCCCACGCCGCCCGCGGGCCACGGAAGGGCGCCCCACCAGGCGGGGAGGTCGCCCGTTGCGCCGCCCAGGACCTTCTCGAGCCGGGCCGCCCGGTCGCGGACACCCTCGGCGGTCCCCTCCACGAGCACCGCGATCGTCACCGGCCCCGACCCGTCGTGGTCGATCTCCACTGCGGTGGGCACCACCTGCTCACCACGGACGGCGGCGAGCAGGGGGCCCACCTCGGCCACGTCCGCCTCGCGCAGCACCACGGCCCGCGCCGGGGGCACCGGGTGCAGGCGGAACGCGCACTCGGTGATCAGCCCGAGGGTGCCGTACGAGCCGGTGAAGAGCTTGCCCAGGTCGTACCCGGCGACGTTCTTGACGACCTTGCCGCCCGAGCGGGTGACCGTGCCGTCGGGCCGGACCACCGTCATGCCGATGACCAGGTCGCGGGCGGTCCCGTAGAGCAGCCGGCGCGGCCCGCTGGTGTTCGTCGCGAGCGCGCCGCCCACGGTGGCGCCCGGCAGCGGCGAGTCCAGGGCAAGCTGCTGGGCGCCGAAGTCGAGCTCGGACAGCACGGTGCCGGCCCGGACGACGGTGATGAGGTCGCCCGCCGCGTGCTCGACGACGCCGGTGAGCCGATGGGTGTCGAGGATGAGGTCGAGCCGGCGCGGCGGCAGCCCCCAGTCCAGCTTGGTGCCTGCGCCGCGGACGACCACGGCGAGGCCGTCGGCATCGGCCGCGCGCAGGATGTCCGCGGCCTCCTCCGTGTCGGCGGGCGCGGCGACGAACCGCGCCGGGACGCCGCCGACCTGGTCGTCGCTGCCTGCCGGGCGCCGGCGCATCAGAAGATCTCCGCCGCGGCCGGGGCGTCCGAGGCCGAGTGCCGCCGCGGGACCTCGCCGCACAGCCGGGGCGTGGGGAAGACCTTGCCGGGGTTCGCCAGGCCGGCCGGGTCGAACGCGCAACGCAGCAGGTGCATGGTCTCCAGGTCGTCGCCGGTGAACATGCGCGGCATGTACTTCGCCTTGTCCATGCCGACGCCGTGCTCGCCGGTGATCGAGCCGCCGTACTCGATGCAGAGGTCGATGATCGCCCCGGACACCGTCTCCGCGCGCTCCGCCTCGCCCTCGACCGCCGCGTCGAAGAGCACGAGCGGATGCAGGTTGCCGTCGCCGGCGTGGAAGACGTTGGCCACGCGGACGCCGTGCGCCGCGGCGACCTCGCCGATGCGGTGCAGCACCTCGGGCAGCGCGGTCCGCGGGATCACACCGTCCTGCACGATGTAGTCGGGGCTGATCCGGCCGACCGCCGCGAACGCCGACTTGCGGCCCTTCCAGAACAGCGCCCGCTCGGCGTCGTCCGCGGCGATCCGCAGCTCGAAGGCGCCGTTCTCCTCACACAGGGCCGTGACCTGCTCGAACTGCGCGGCGACCTCGGCGGCGGGCCCGTCCAGCTCGACGATCAGCACCGCGCCGGCGCCCTCGGGATAGCCGCACGCCACGGCCGCCTCGGCGGCCTCGATCGCGAGGGCGTCCATCATCTCGATCGCCGCCGGGACCACCCCGGCGGCGATGATCGCCGAGGTGGCGGCGCCGGCCTCGTCGGTGGTCGCGAAGGCGGCGAGGAGGGTACGCACGGACTCCGGCAGCCGCGTCAGGCGTACGGTGACCCGCGTGGCGATGCCCAGCGTGCCCTCGGACCCGACGAAGGCGCCGAGCAGGTCGTAGCCCGGGGTGTCGGGGGCCGGCCCGCCCAGCTCGACGAGGTCGCCGTCCGGGGTGACGATCTGGGCCCCGACCACGTGGTTGGTGGTGAAGCCGTACTTCAGGCAGTGCGCGCCGCCCGAGTTCTCGGCGACGTTGCCACCGATCGAGCAGATCTGCTGGCTGGACGGGTCGGGCGCGTAGTAGTAGCCGTGCGGGGTGGCGGCCTTCGTGACGTGCAGGTTGATCACGCCGGGCTCGAGGACGGCCCGCTCGTCGGCGGGCGCGATCTCGACGATCTCGCGCATCCGCGAGGTCACCACCAGCACGCCCTCGGCGTGGGGCAGCGCCCCTCCGGACAGCCCGGTGCCCGAGCCCCGGGCGACGAAGGGCACCCCGGCCGCAGTGCAGGCCCGCACGGTCAGCGCGCACTCGTCCGCGTCGCGGGGCAGGACCACCAGCCCCGGGGTGACCTTGTAGTGGGCCAGGCCGTCACACTCGTACGTCCGCAGCTCCTGACGGTCGTCGACGATCCGGTCGGCACCCAGCGCGGCCCGCAGCGTGCCGGCCAGTTCCTGCAGCGGAGTCATCGGCGACCTCCCTGTCGTCAACTTAGCGCCGGCCGCCGCCCGCGTCGAGCCGCATCGATCATCGTCATTGTTGATATCGAAAGTTCATCTACGACCGTCTATGGTCACGTAATGTCTCGGTCGTCTGGAGAGACCCTCCAGGACGATCTCAGGAGGCATGCGTGCGCATACGCAGACGGTCCGCCGTGGCCGGAATCCTTGCCGCTACCACCCTCATCGCGAGCGCGCCCATCGGTGCGAGCGCGTCGCCCGCCGACCCTGCGCCCGCCGCGGCCACGCCGCTGACGGGCGAGCACCTCGCCGACGACTACGCGTTCGTCGACAACCGCGGTGGCTCCGCCGCGCCGTCCTCCGCCCAGCGCTCGCTGGTCCGCGCCGACGACCTCGTCACCCGCTGGAACAAGCTCGGCACGCCCGCCTCCGTCACGCCCGTGCGGGGCCGGCTCGCGTCCGGGCTCAAGGGTGACGCCGAGGCCGTCGCGAGGGCGTACCTGAGAAACAGCGTCCGCCTCTTCGCCATGCGCTCGGCGGCGGTCGACGATCTCGAGACCGTCGCGCAGACCAAGGTCGGCGCGGGCACCGTCGTGCTGATGCGCCAGCGGTACGGCGGCCTGCCCGCCGCCCACGACGGCCTGGTGGCAGTCGCGGTCAAGGGCGGCGACGTCCTGCGCGTCACCTCCTCGCTGAGCCCGCGGAACGCGAAGCCCGCCGCCGCCCGCCTCCAGGCGGACGAGGCGCTCGCCGCCGCCCTCACCGACGCCGGCATCGCCCGCGGCGAGCTCGCCGACTCGCGCGTCCGGCTCGTGGCCGTGCCCATGCCCGGTGCCGAGCCGCGCGCCGCGTACCAGGTCGTGGTCATGTCGAAGGACGCCGACCACCCGCTGGGTTACACGACGTACGTCGACGCGGCCGACGGCAAGGTGCTGCTGCGCGAGAACCTGGTCACCTTCGCGGAGGACGACCCGCACTGGAAGGTCTTCCCCGCCACGCCGCCGCCCAACGGCGCGGACACCCGGCAGACGTGGTGCGCCTCGACCGCCACGGGCTGCTCCCGGCAGGTGCTCGACCCGGCGACCGGCAAGCCGTGGGACGTCGACGCCACCACCGGCACCCCGACGTTCACGACCACCGGGAACTCGGCGGAGTCCGTACGGCTGTGGGGCAACGGCACCCCGTCGGTGCCGGCCACGGCGAAGCCCGACCGGGAGTACGTCTACCCGTTCACCAACCAGTGGAACGCCGGCAAGTGCGACCCGGCCACGCTGACCTCGCCCGAGCAGGCGGACGTCGACGCGGCCACCGCCAACCTGTTCGCCATGCACAACCGGATGCACGACTGGTCGTACAAGCTGGGCTTCACCGAGGCGACCTGGAACCTGCAGAAGGTCAACACGCTGCCGTACGGCAAGGGCGGCGACGCCGAGCACGGCAACGCTCAGCAGGGCGCGGCCACGGCGACGACGCGCAACAACGCCAACCAGAACACCCCGCCGGACGGCATGCAGCCGGTCACCAACATGTACATGTGGCAGCCGTTCGCCGGGGCCGCGTACCCGCCGTGCGTCGACGGTGACTTCGACATGACGGTCATCGGCCACGAGTACAGCCACGCCATCAGCAACCGAATGATCGCCGGCCCGGACAGCGGCATCAGCTCCACCCAGGGCGGCGCGATGGGGGAGAGCTGGTCCGACCTCATCGCGATGGAGTACCTGTTCGAGAGCGGCTACACCCCGCGGGGGAACACCCCGTACGTCACCGGCGGCTACGTGACCGGGGACCTCGCGACCGGCATCCGCAACTACGACATGAGCAACAGCCCGCTCAACTACTCCGACTACGGGTACGACCGGGGCTCGGCCGTGCACTCCGACGGCGAGATCTGGAGCGCGACGAACTTCGACGTCCGCCGTGCCTTCATCGCCCGGTACGGCTCCGGCACCCGCGCCCAGCAGGAGAGCTGCGCGGCGGGCACCACCCCGGCGACCGGGTGCCCCGGCAACCGGCGCTGGGCGCAGCTGGTCTTCGACTCGTTCCTGCTGGCGGCCACCGGCTCGATCAGCATGCTCGACATGCGCGACAACATGATCACGGCCGACGCCCTGCGCTTCGACGGGGCGAACGCCGACCTGCTGTGGAACGCCTTCGCCGCCCGCGGCATGGGTGCCGGCGCGTCCAGCGGACCGTCGGACGCCGACCCGGTGGCGAGCTTCGCCTCCCCGTACGCGGAGAACGCCGAGGTGACGTTCAAGGCGCTCGGTGAGGCCGCCGGCAAGCCGGTCCGCCTCTACGTCGGCGACTACGACTACGGCGCGGCGCCGATCGCGGACACCGACCCGGCCACCGCGCTGCCGGAGACGGTGACGCTGGCCCCGGGCACCTACCGGTTCCTGGCGATCGGCGCGGGATTCGGCCACAAGCGGTTCACCCAGACCGTGTACCCGGGCGTCACCGGCCAGATCGGCGTGGTCATGCCCACCAACCTCGCGTCCGCCGCGGCGGGCGCCACCATCACCGGCGACGGCACCAACCCGGGCCGCCTCACCGACGATGCCGAGGGCACGACGTGGACGGCGAGCGGCGGCGCGGCCGGCCGTCAGGTCACCGTCGACCTGCCTGCGGACACCGCCAAGCTCGTCTCCCGGGTGCAGCTCAGCGCCTTCCCGGGGGCCGGCGCGTCGACGTCGACGATGTACAGCACAGTGCGCCAGTTCGAGGTCCTCACCTGCAACGCGACGGCGGGCGCGGACTGCGCGAGCGACGCCGGGTTCAAGGTGGCCTACACCAGCCCGGCGAACGCCTTCGACACCGGCCAGTTCCGGCCCAAGGTGCCCAACCTCGTGCTGAAGTCCTTCGCCGTGCGACCGACCCTGGCCACCCACGTCCGGCTGCGGGTGCTCAGCAACCAGTGCACGGGCAACCCGCTGTACGCCGGTGAGCAGGAGAACGACCCGCGCTCCAGCACCGACTGCGCGACGAACTCGCCGGCCGCGACGTCGGCGGTCGCGGCGGAGTTCCAGGTGTTCAGCAGCTGACCGTCCAGGGGTACGCGGCCCGTGCGGGCCGCGTACCCCTGCACATCGCCTCCTTACGCCCGGCCGGCGAGCCAGGCGGCTGCCCGCCGCGCCGATGCCCGGGACAGCCACGCGTCCTGGATCACCTCGGCGAGTTCCGTACGCGTCAGCTCGCCGATCCGGCTCGCCCGCAGCAACACCGACGGATGGCCGTCGAAGTGGGCGGTCGTGAAGAACGGCGACGTCTCGTCCTGCACGAGGGCCTGCTTGTCCATCTCCGACTCGACCCAGAAGACGATCACGTCCGGATAGCGTTCGCCGGTGGCGGGGTCGACCGCGTCCGGCCGGGGATTGCGGAAGAAGACGAAGGACTTCCGGCCCACCTGGTAGACCGGGTTTTCGCCGTTGCCGTACTCGACGGTCACGTGCGGCATGGCCGATGCCAGCTCATGGACGTCCTCGACCCGGGCCGGCCGCTCCTCATCGTCAGACACGTCTCACCGTAACCGACGCCCGGCCGGACCAACTGCTCAACAGCGGGGCCGGCCACCGGTGCGAGCTTGGTCGTCGGCCCGGACCACTGTGGATGATCACGGTACGTCATGATCTGAGCGCCGAGGGACACTTCACCGGGGTCTGACACGGTGCGGACCACGATGTCGGACCATGTCGATCTTGCGTGCGGTCCCGGTGGTGACGATGGCCCTCGTGCTGGCGGGGTGTTCCGCCGGTCACGAGTCGGAGCGCAAGGCCGCTACCGGTGCGTCCGCTGCGGCCCCGTCCGCCTCGGCGCCCTCCGGTGGCCGCCCCGACAAGCAGCACGCGGGCTGGCGGGATTCGGACGTCCCCGTGTTCGGGCCGGCCCCGGCGCCCGAGAAGATCGCGTTGCCGTCCGGCGGCAGTGTGCCGTACCTGCTGCGGGTCCCGACGACGCGGAAGGTCGCGTTCCTGACCATCGACGACGGCTATCTCAAGCATCCCGAGGCGCCGAAGCTGATCGCCGCCGCCCGGGTGCCGGTGACCCTGTTCCTGACCACGGACGCCATCGCCGACGACCCGGACTACTTCCGGCCGATGATCAAGGCGGGGGCGGTCGTCGAGGCGCACACCATCACCCACGCCAACCTCCGCGGCCGGTCGTACGCGTTCCAGAAGCGGGAGATCTGCGGCTCGGCGGACCGGCTGGCCGGCTGGTACAAGCGCCGCCCGGTGCTGTTCCGGCCGCCCTTCGGCAACAAGGACGCCACCACGCTGCAGGCGGCTCACGACTGCGGGATGAAGGCGGGCTTCATGTGGAAGGAGACCGTCGACAAGGGCAAGGTCCGCTACCAGGAGGGCAAGCGGGTGCGGGCCGGCGACATCATCCTGATGCACTTCCGGAAGGCGTTCGTGAAGGACTTCCTCGGCGCGCTGCGGGCGATCAAGAAGGCCGGTCTCACCCCCGCCCTGCTCGAGGACTACGTGTAGGCCCGGGGCTACGGGATCGGCCGGCGCATGGAGTACGTGACGCCGTGCAGCCGGTGCGGTTCGTTGATGACGTGGATGGCGGCGCGGTCGTAGGACTGCCATCCCGCCGCGCCGGCCCGGTTGAGGTGGCGCAGGTCGTCGAAGCGTTCGTCGGTGCCCCAGCGCAGCACCCCGCCCGGGTGGTGGAACGTGGCCGTCCAGTCCATGAAGCGGTCGGCGCCGAACGTGCCGGCGGCGCGGTACTCGAGGCGTGCGTACTCCCAGTTGGTCACGTCCATGATTATCTCCGTACGGCGCGGGGCCGCGCACCCGTGGTGCGCGGCCCCGCCGAAGCTGGTGCGGATCAGGCGACGCTGACCGCCGACCACGCGGCCGCGGTGGCGTTGTACTCGGTGCTGCCCGCGCCGTACAGGTCGCGGGCGGCGTTCAGGGTGGCCGTACGGGCCTCGGCGTACTTGGTGCCCGAGCTCATGTACGTGGTGAGCGCCTTGTAGAAGATCGCGCCCGCCTTGTCGTTGCCGATGCCGGTGACGGTGCTCCCGTTGCAGGTCGGGCTGTTGTACGCGACGCCGTTGACGGTGTGCGCGCCGCTGCCGACGGCCAGCAGGAAGAAGGCGTGGTTGCCGACGCCGGAGGAGTAGTGCACGTTGAGGTTGCCGACCGTGCTGCTCCAGCACTTCGCCGAGTTGCCGTCCTTGGACGGGTCGTCCATGTAGCGCAGCGGCGTGTGGTCGAGCGCGATGTTCTCGCCGATCAGGTAGTCGCCGACGTCCTTGGTGTTGTTCGAGTGGAACTCCACGAGGGTGCCGAAGATGTCGCTGATGGACTCGTTGATGCCGCCGGACTCGCCGCTGTAGACCAGGCCCGCCGTGCGGGAGGTGACGCCGTGCGTCATCTCGTGGCCGCCGACGTCCAGCGAGGTGAAGGGGCCGTAGTTCGTGCCGTCACCGTCGCCGTAGACCATGCAGAAGCAGCTGTCGGACCAGCCGGCGTTGTTGTACTTGTTGCCGTAGTGAACCTTGTTGTAGCTGCCCTTGCCGTCGCCCGCGATGCCCGAGCGCCCGAACTTCTCGAGGTAGTAGTCCCAGGTCTCGGCGACGCTGTACTGCGCGTCGACGGCGACCGTCTGGTCGTTGCTCAGCGAGCCGGTGCCCCAGACGTTGTCGGCGTCGGTGAACAGGGTGCCCTGGCCGAAGCGCCGGTTGTTCATGTCGTTGGTGTACGTGCCGCCGCGCACCGGGTCCTTGAGCTGGTACGTCGAGCCGGACTTGGTGGTGTCCAGCGGCACGGTGCCGACGTTGTAGCCGGTGCCGGAGCCCTCGACGGTCTCCACGTCGGCCCACTTGTCGACGACCTTGCCGGTCTGCGCGTCGACGAGCACGTGGGTGACGCCGTCGCCGCCGGCCGGGTCCTTCACAGTGATCACCGTGCGCCACACCAGCACCGGCGTCGCGGGCAGCGCGTCGACGGCCAGGGTCGTGGAGGCGCCCGCGGTGGCGGTGCCGCCGAGCGCCTTCGCCGCCGCGCGGACCGCCTTCGCGGCGCTGAGGGTGGGCACTGCCGACAGGGTGAGCGGGGCCTGCTGGGTCTTCGTCACGGCGCTCAGCCCGCCGTCGCGGCCGAGGTGGGCGATGACGTCACCGCCGATCACCTCCAGCCCGCGGTACGCGCGGTTGAGGTGGACGTGGCTCGCGCCGCTCTTCTCGACGAACACGCCGCGCTGAGCGAACGTGTCCGACGCGCCGGCCGCGAACGCGGCGCCGTGGCTGCCGATCGCACTCGTGGCGCGGGAGGCGGCCAGGGCGGGCGTGACGGGCTGCGGCTCGGCGGCCTGTGCCGCGGCGGGGGCGGCGAGTGCGGCCGACGCAAGCGCGGTCGCGGTGACGATGGCTCTGGTGCGCACCGTTTCTCCTCTCGTTCCGGCCGGGGTGGGGCCGGACTGAGATAGAGCTTCGTGAATATTTTTCGGCAGCGGAAGGCCTTTTGGTAACAAACGTATGACGCTGAGGAACATATACGGACGTCTTTGGCGTGATCCACCCCCGCCGACTCCTCAACCGGGGCCTCCCGGAGCCGATCTGTCCGGACATGCAGTCGACACCGCGCGTCGGGATCCTCGGCACAGGCTCGTACGTGCCCGAGCACGAGGTCACGAACGAGGCCCTGGTGGAGCGGGTGACCGACACCACCGCCGAGTGGATCTCCCGGAAGACCCTGATCGAGGCCCGCCGGTTCGCCGGGCCCGAGGAGGCCACCTCCGACCTGGCCACCCGTGCCGCCGCCGCGGCCCTGGAGAGCGCCGGCATCGCCGCCGACCGGGTCGACTACCTCATCGTCTCGACGTCGACCGGCGACTCGCCGCAGCCGCCGACCGCCTCGCTCGTGCAGCACGCCATCGGCGCCCACCGGGCCGCCGCCTTCGACATCAACGTCGTCTGCGCCGGCTTCGTGTTCGGCCTCGCGCTGGCCAACAGCCTGATCGCCACCCGGCCCGACGCCGTGGTGCTGGTCGTCGCCGCCGACATCTACTCGCGCATCCTCGACTTCGACGACCGGCGTACCGCGATCCTCTTCGGCGACGGAGCCGGCGCCGCCGTCGTCGGTGCGGTGCCCGCGCCGTACGGGCTGGTCGACCTCGAGCTTGTCACCAGGGGTGACGAGCACGAGCTGATCCACATCAAGGCCGGCGGCAGCCGCCTGCCCGCCTCGGCCGAGACCGTCGCCGACGGGGACCACTTCTTCCGGATGAACGGCCGCGGCGTCCGCGACTTCGTCATGGCCGGGGTGCCGCCGGTGCTCGAGGCCCTGCTCAAGCGCGCCGGGGTCACCGCCGGGCAGGTCGACCACTTCGTGCCGCACCAGGCCAACGGCGTCATGATCCAGCAGCTGGTGGACGCGGCGGGGCTGTCGTCCGCGCGTACCCATCTGGTCCTGGACCGTTACGGCAACACCGGCAGCGCCTCCGCGGCGGTCGCGCTCGACACCGCCGCCCGCGCCGGGGAGCTCGGCGCCGGCGACCTGGTCCTGCTCGCCGGCTTCGGCGGCGGCATGTCGGTCGGCGCGGCCCTGCTGCGCTGGTACGCCGCCTGACACCGCGGGAATTCTCCCGGGGATAGTGTCGATCCGCGTCCGGTCCGTTCGTCGCAGGAAGGAACGGGCCGCAGGGGCCCCGACGAGATCGGACACGACATGGCCAGGTACCTGATCCTCATCTACGGCGACGAGCAGGCATGGGACGCGGTGTCGCCGCAGGAGCTCCAGGAACGCCACGCCGCCCACGTGGCGTTCGCCGCGACGGCCGGGCCCGCGATCTTGGGCGGAGCGCAACTGCAGCCCGCCGGCACGGCGACCAGCCTGCGGGCCGGCGCCGACGGCCGGCCCACCCCGACCGACGGGCCCTTCCTCGAGACCAAGGAGGTGCTCGGCGGCTACTACGTCGTCGAGGCCTCCGACCTCGACGCCGCCATCGCCATGGCGAGCCGGCTGCGCGAGGTGACCGCCGGGAACGGTGGCGTCGAGATCCGTCCCCTGGTGGAGCCGAACTGACCGGCGTCGCCGCGGCGGTGGCCGACGCGTACCGGCGCGAGTGGGGCCGGGTCCTCGCCGCGACGGTACGCGTCACCCGCGACCTCGACCTCGCCGAGGAGTGCACCCAGGACGCGTATGCCCGGGCCGTGCAGGCGTGGGAGCGCGACGGCATCCCGGACCGCCCCGGCGCCTGGCTCACCACCGTCGCCCGCAACCGGGCCACCGACCTGCTGCGCCGCGAGACGGTGCTGCGCCGGACCCTGCCGCTGCTCGTGGTCGACGAGGTCGAGGCCGGGCCGGGGGAGAGCGAGCCGCCGGCGGTGCCGGACGACCGGCTGCGGCTGATCTTCACCTGCTGTCATCCGGCGCTGGCCCACGAAGCACAGGTGGCGCTCACGCTGCGGCTGCTGTGCGGGCTGTCGACGGCCGAGGTGGCCCGCGCGTTCCTGGTGCCGGAGCCCACCATGGCCGCGCGGATCACCCGGGCCAAGAAGAAGATCGCGGCGGCGCGGATCCCGTACCGGGTCCCGGCGGCGGAGGAACTGCCCCCGCGCGTGGGCGCGGTCCTCGAGGTGGTGCACCTGGTCTTCACCACCGGGCACACCGCGCCCGCCGGCGCCCGGCTGGCCCGGCACGACCTCGCCGACAGCGCGATCCGCCTCGCCCGGATGCTGCACGACCTGCTGCCCGGGGACGGCGACGTGACCGGGCTGCTCGCCCTGCTGCTGCTCACCGACGCCCGGCGGGAGACCCGGACGGCCGCGGACGGCCGCCTCGTTCCCCTCGAGGAACAGGACCGCACCCGGTGGGACCGGCGGCGGATCGCCGAGGGCACGGCCCTGCTCACCGAGGCGCTCTCCGGGCGCCCGCCGGCCCGGTACGCCGTGCAGGCCGCCATCGCCGCGGTCCACGCCGAGGCGCCCACCTGGCAGGACACCGACTGGACCGAGATCTGCGGCCTCTACGAGGTCCTGCGGCGGCTGTGGCCCAATCCCGTCGTGGAGCTCAACCGGGCGGTGGCGGTCGGCATGCGCGACGGCCCCGAGGCGGGCCTGGCAGCCCTGGAACCGCTGCTCGGCGAGCCCGCGCTCGCCACGTACGGCTACCTCAGTGCCGCTCGCGCCGACTTCCTGCGCCGCCTGCGACGCTGGGACGAGGCGCTCGTCGCGTACGAGGAAGCGGTGACCCTGACCGCCAACGACGTGGAACGCGCGTTCCTCGGCGCGAGGCTCGCCGAGGTCCGCGCCCGTCGCGGCTGACCGCTAGGCTTCGCGCCCATGGATCATGTACCACCGCAGCGTGCCGCGCTGCCCCTGGAAGACCTCGCGGAGGCCGGCCCGAGCGCGGTCGCCGCGGAACGGCTGACGTTCTTCGGCGACGCCGTCATCGCCATCGCCATCACCCTGCTCGCCCTGGAACTGCCGGTGCCGGAGGGCCTGACGAACGGCGACGTGCTGCACGAGATCTCGGGGGAGCGCGGCGACTACATCGCGTTCCTCATCAGCTTCGTCGTGATCGGCGCGCACTGGAGCGGCCACCACCGCGTGTTCCGCCACGTCAACCGGATCGGCGGCCGGTTGGTGCCGCTGACCATGCTCTGGCTGCTCATGCAAATCGTCACGCCCTTCGCGACCAAGGTGCTCAGCGGCGACGGCGCTTTTCAGTTCCGGTTCATCCTGTACGCGGCGGTGCAGGCACTCGCCGGCATCCTGTTCATGCTCATGGTCCGCGAGGTTCAGGCGCATCACCTGTACGGCCCGCAGACGCCTCCCGCCATGTTCGCGAACGCGTACATCGGGACGGGCAGCCTGGCGCTGGGGTTCCTGCTCTCCATCCCGGTGGCGTTCTTCACCGAGTACGCCTACGACTTCTGGTTCGGGGTACCGGTGCTTATCGCGCTGTTTCGCCGCCTCGTGGTCAACGGTCGGCGGGGGCGGACCAGTCCGGAAGCAGCGCACCCGGCCGGCTGAACGTCGCGAAGTCGGTCGTGTCGCGGAAGGCCGGGATCGTGTACAGATCGCGGGCGTACGACCACAGGTGCGGGTACACGTGCAGGCCGGGGTTGACGGTGCGCCCGGCGTTGGGGCCGACGTCGTAGCGGACCAGGGTGACCCAGAGCCGGACGTCCGCCTCGGTGAGCTCCTCGCCGAGCAGGTAGCGCGAGCGCGACAGCCGGCCGTCGAGCTGCTCGAACGCCTCCAGCAGCGCATCGCGGGCGGGCCCGGGGCGCACCGCCGCGCCGACGCCGTGGTTGACCGCCGGGCCGAGCCACCCGTCCAGCTGCTCGATCCCCTCGCGCAGGTGCTCCGGGTACGTGCGGACAGCCGGCGCCGCCAGGTGCCCGAAGCGGGTCGCCAGGTCGATGCCGATGCCGCGGCTGTCGTTGCTGACCAGGCGTGCTGTGGCCCGGTCCCAGAGCGCGGGCACGCAGACGTGGCCGTCGAAACCCTCCTCGGTCGCCTCGTACACCTCGCGCAGCAGGGTGAAGCCGTTGACCGGGTCGGGGCCGTACTGGTCGCGGAAGGCCCAGCCGCGTCCGTCGCGCTCGCCGTCGACGAACGACATCGTCACGATGTCCTCGAGCCCGGCCAGGGCGCGGGTGATGGCGACACGGTGGGACCAGGGACAGAACCAGCCGCCGTACACGTGATAGCGGAACGGCCGGGCGGTGAAGTCGCCGTCGGCGGTGATGCGGCCGGTGAAGCGCAGCAGGGGTCCCGGGGTGTCGGGGATGCGGTACTCGCCGTAGGTGGCGACGTCCACGGGCCCGGCGAGGCGGGTGGCTTGCGACAGCTTCGCCATCGGCAAAGTCTATAGTTTCAGTAGGAGATGAGCAAGGGGTTCAGGCCGCGCTCTGCGTCGCCGCGACCGCCATCCGGGACCACCGCATCGCCGCCATGACCGTGCCCGAGAGGTCGTCGCCCGCGTAGGCCGCGGCCACCTCGCCGAGATCGCCCCGCTCGTACGCGTTGACGATCCGCAGCACCTGGCCCAGCGCGCCGGTCCCGCGCTCGAGAGCCGCGGTGATCTCCGCGTCCAGTGGCAGCTGGTGGGCGATCGCCGCCGGGGTCAGCCCGATCATGTGGGCCACCGCCGTGATCAGGCCCGCCATGAACGCGGCGTCGGAGCTGGCGCCGAACGCGCCGGCGACGTTCTCGCACAGCCGGGCGCGGGTCAGGGCGTCCGCCATCTGCTCCTCGGTCGCCTCGGCGACGTCGTCGACGACCATCAGCATCGCCCACTGCCGGATGTGGGCCAGGCCCAGCATCACGACGGCCTGGCGTACGGACGACACGCGGATCGAGGCGCCGGAAGCGGCGGAGTTACTGGCCCGCAGAACCCGCATGGTCAGGGCCGGGTCCCGGGCGACGATCGCGAGCACCGTCTCCAGGTCGGCGTCGGCGGCACTCAGCGCGCCGATCAGCTCCAGGCGGCGCAGCTTCGAGGGGGTCAGGCTGGCCGCGGTCAGCACCTGCGGGCGGCTGAGCACGTAGCCCTGGCGCAGCTCGAAGCCGTACTTGTTGCTCAGCGCCAGCTGCTCGCCGGTCTCCAGGCCCTCGGCGACGATCTGGATGCCCGGGAAGGCGCGGCACGCGGAGACGATCTCGTCCAGGTGGCCGAGGTCGGCCGTGAGCAGGTCCAGCTTGACGAAGTCGGCCAGCGGCAGCAGCCGCTCGTGACCGGAACCCCAGACGAAGTCGTCCAGCGCGATCCGGTACCCCTGGGCCGCGAGCGCGGTCACCCCGGCGACCACCTCGTCGTCCACGTCGACCGTCTCGAGCACCTCCAGCACTACGTGCTCGGGCCCGAACGGCAGGGTCAGCACCCCGGTCAGGAACTCCCGCGTCATGTTGATGAAGCAGGTGCGGTCCCCGACGACCTCGTCGATGCCGAACTCGGTGAAGGTGTTGACGATGACCTGGCTGGTCGCGTACGTGTCCCGGCGGCCCGCCTCGACCGCGTCCATGCTGCCCCGGAACAGCAGCTCGTACGCGACGACATCGCCCGTCCGGTCGAAGATCGGCTGCCGGCCGACGTGCACGAGCTGTGTGCCCGGCAGCGGGAACGGCACCATGGGGTTCACGCCGTCACTGATCGGCCGCCACGGCCCCCGGTTGAGCTTTCTGCGAACTCGGGCGTAAATCAGGGGCACTTCGGGTGCGGCGGCCCGAGGGTCAAGTGGCGTTCTTCACAGCGAGGTCGATGGCCCGGTGCAGGTCGGAGCGGCGGATGCTGACCACCTCGTCGGCGCCGTCGTCCAGGTAGTCCTCGACGATCTCCCGGATCTGGTCGTTCGGGCTGATGCCCCGCCGCTGCGCCAGCGTGACGAGCCGTTCCGTCATCTCGTAGGACATGGTCACCGCGTGCACCACCCCGGCCGCCCGGGGTCGGTTGTCACGCTGCGCCGAGTTCCAGTCCCGGTCGTTGACGGAGGCAGCGGCATCGTCGAACCTGCTCATGAGGTGTCTCCCTTGATCCGCGCGATCGCGTCGATCTCCACGTCGTCGAGGTATCGGGCCGAGGCGACCGTGTACGTGTCATCGCTGTCCTCGATCAGTGCCACCACCAGCCACGTTCCCTTGCGATCGGGCCCGGCGACCTGCATGGCGGGCCCGATGTGACGGCGTACCACCCCGTGAGCATGCAGGACCTCGATGACCGACAGGGGATTGACCCGGGCGGCGAGGAGATTTTCGTAGGTCTCGTCCGTGAAGACGAAGACTTCGTACGGCGTCTCGGCGTCATCATCGAACAGCTGCGGCACCTCCGGATCCGTGTGACATTGTTCGGACAGCCGGAGCATTACCCTAGGCACCCCGTATTACGGGAAGTGCCGGAAAAATGACAACGTGTCGTGCGCCGCATCCTTCCACCGGCACCGAAAGATGCGGAACATCATTAGCGCCAGATGCTGATGAATCGGCCTCAGCGAGGCGTGTTCTGATCATGCAGGAGCAGCCACGTCCCGCCGACAAGGGCGAAGGTCAAGGTCAGAAGATAGGTCATCGTGTACGGACGGCCGCCGGCGTCGAGATCGTCGTAGGTGACGGCGTACGGTGCGACACCCGTGCTCCCGGCCTCGGTGCGCCGTAGCGGCTCGAGCTTCCACGTCCAGTCCGGATCACCGAACCATTCCCGGTGAAACGACCCGACCTCGTCCCGGCCGGCGAACATCCGCCCGTTCGGCGCGATGACGGTGACGTCGTCGTGCACCGTCGCCAGGAAACCCTCGACGTCCCGGTCGTTGATCGTGGCCAGATGCTGCTCGAGTGCTGCGGCGAAATCCATACGGTGATCCTTTCCTCGTTTCTGCGCGCCGCAGCATGGCATTTCTCCAGGCCCTCCGGCACCGCATTTCCCCGTACCCGCTGTTACGGTCGCGGCCGTGACCGATCCCGCGGACGCCCGCCTGAACCGCGTCCGCCGGCTCATCCGGCTGCCCCGCGCCGAGCCCACCCGCCTGCCGAGCGACTCGAACGACACCTGGCGCCTCGGCGACACCATCCTGCGCATCTGCTGGCGCGGCGACCTCGACCGGTTCCAGCGCGAGGCGGCGGTCACGGCGGTCCTGCCACCGCAGGTACGCGCCCCGCACCTGCTCGACACGGGCCGCGCCGGCGACCTGGCATGGCAGCTCACCCGGGCGATCGACGGTGAGCCCCTGCAGGCCGTGTGGGGGACACTCACCCCGAGCCGGCGGGACGACGCCATCGCCCAGCTCGGGACCTGCCTCGCCGCCCTGCACGCCTTCCCTCTGCCGGCCGCCGTCCGCGCCCTCCTCGGCGTGCCCCGGCCCGGCCCGGATCCCACCCCGTCCGAGGTGATCGGCTCCGACATCAACCCACTGCCGTACGCCCGCCTGGTCCGCCTTCTCGCCCCGGCCCGAGCGCTGCCGGGCGGCGATCCCGGCATCATCGACGCGCTGACCGACCGCCTCCGCGACCTGGCCCGGCACGACCCGTTCGACGCCGGCCAGCAACGCAACGGCTGCATCCACGGCGACGTGCACCTCGGCAACGCCCTCTGGCACGAAGGCTCGGTGTCCCTGCTCGACTTCGAATGGGTACGCCTGGGCCCACCCGACGCCGACCTCGAGGCGCTGCTGCGCACCGGCCCGGACGGGCTCCCGCTGACGCCGGACCTGGACACGGTGCTGGCCCGGCTGGCGGAGGCGTACCCGGCGCTGGTGTCCGTACCGGATCTGGTGCCTCGGTTGTGGCTCTCCCAGCTGGCGTTCGCGCTGCGCCGGACGCTGACCGACGCCGGCAACCCGGCTGCGGCCTTCGCGGCGCTGCGCCGCCTGCTCGACGGTCCGGACGTGGTGCGCTCGGCCCTCAAGATCGCCGGGTGAGGTCCCCGTCCGCCCGAACCAGTGCCGAGGTGCGACCGGACGATCTCACGCTCTTCACGGAGATCGCTACCGCCGCACACGGCCGGCCGGGTACCTCCGTTCGGCTCGTCTGCTTCACCGGCCCGAGCGCCGCGTCGCCGACAGCCACCGGCGAGATCGCTGAGGTGGCGTGGTTCACCGCCGCGGACGCCGGCCGGTGCGCCTCCGCGATTCAGCAGCTGATCGCGCAGCTGGTGGAGTCCGGCCTGATGGACTGATCGCTTCTCGCCGGTGACCACCGGGTGCGGACGCTTCGAGCAGGTGGCAGCGAGCTGAGATCATCGGCGATCAGGGCCGGTCACGCGGAGGCGAGGGTCTCCAGCACCTGCTGACCGTACTTGGCCAGTTTGTTCTCGCCGACCCCGCCCACCGCCGACAGTTCGGCCAGCGAGCCCGGCCGCAGTGCCGCGATCTGGCGGAGGGTGGCGTCGTGGAAGATGACGTACGCCGGGACGCCGGCCTCGCGGGCCGCCGATGCGCGCCAGGCTCGGAGCCGTTCGAAGGCCTCGGCGGCGGCCGGGTCGAGGTCGGGTGCGGGGGCGACTGCCGCGGAGGTGGCGCGGCGGGCCCGGGGGGTGCGGGTTCGTTCGGGCTCGCGGCGCAGCATGACCTGGTGTTCCTTGCGCAGGACCGCGCTGCTGGCGTCGGTGAGGGTGAGGGTGCCGTAGTCGCCTTCGACCGCGAGCAGGCCCTGGGCCAGGAGCTGGCGGACCACGCCGCGCCATTCCTGGTCGCGGAGGTCGGTGCCGATGCCGAAGACCGAGAGCTCGTGGTGGCGGAACTGGAGCACTTTCTCGGTGGTCTTGCCGAGGAGGATGTCGATCGACTGGCCCGCGCCGAACTTCTGGCCGCGTTCGCGTTGCAGGCGCAGCACCGTGGACAGCAGTTTCTGGGCGGCGACGGTGCCGTCCCAGGACTCCGGCGGGGTCAGGCACGTGTCGCAGTTGCCGCACTGCGGGTCGGCGGCCTGGCCGAAGTAGGCGAGCAGCTGGGCACGCCGGCACTGGACCGTTTCGCAGAGGGCCAGCATCGCCTCGAGGTGGGCGGCGAGGTTGCGGCGGTGCGCCAGGTCGCCGTCCGAGGTCTCGATCATCTTGCGTTGCTGGACGACGTCCTGCAGCCCGTACGCCAGCCAGGCGGTCGACGGCAGTCCGTCGCGCCCGGCGCGGCCGGTCTCCTGGTAGTAGCCCTCGACCGATTTGGGCAGGTCGAGGTGGGCCACGAACCGCACGTCGGGCTTGTCGATGCCCATGCCGAAGGCGATGGTGGCCACCATGACCAGGCCGTCCTCGCGCAGGAACCGGCTCTGGTTGGTGGCTCGGGTGCCCGCGTCGAGGCCGGCGTGGTACGGCAGGGCGGTGACGCCGTTCTGGGTGAGGAACTCGGCGGTCTTGTCCACAGAGGCCCGCGACAGGCAGTACACGATGCCCGCGTCGCCGGGGTGCTCGGTGCGCAGCAGGTCGAGCAGCTGGCGGCGGGGCTCGTTCTTGCCGACGATGCGGTACTGGATGTTGGGGCGGTCGAAGCTGGCGGTGAAGTGTCGGGCGCCGGTCAGGTCGAGCCGCGACGCGATCTCCTCGCGGGTGGCGCTGGTCGCCGTCGCCGTCAGGGCAATGCGCGGCACGTCGGGCCAGCGCTCGTGCAGCATCGACAGGTTGAGGTAGTCGGGCCGGAAGTCGTGGCCCCACTGCGAGACGCAGTGCGCCTCGTCGATCGCGAAAAGGGCGATCCGGCCGCGGTCGAGCAGCCGCTGGGTGGCCCCGACGCCCAGCCCCTCGGGGGCGACGTAGAGCAGGTCGAGCTCGCCCGAGACGAACAGGTGCTCGGTGAGCCGGCGTTCGTCGGGATTCTGGGTCGAGTTGAGGAATCCGGCCCGCACGCCGAGGGTGCGCAGCGCGTCGACCTGGTCCTGCATGAGCGCGATCAGCGGGGAGATCACCACCCCGGTGCCGTCCCGCACCAGGGCAGGGATCTGGTAGCAGAGCGACTTGCCGCCGCCGGTGGGCATGAGCACCAGCGCGTCGCCGCCGTCGATGACGTGCTCGATGATCTCGCGCTGCCCGCCCCGGAAGTCGGAGTAGCCGAAGACCCGGCTGAGCACGTCGAAGGCGGGGCCGGCGAGTGGGGGAGCGGAAGTCACCCCGCGAGTTTAGTGACTCCGCCCGTGGCCGGGCCGGGGCCTGTGGACAACGCGTCCGGGAGCGCCAGGAGCAGGCCGATCAGGCGATGCGACGCCGACCGGAAACATCGGCCCTCTTGCATTGACATCCGTCGAGGTCCGGGGGGCGGCTGCTCCTCACGCGACTGCTCCGCACCGACGAGGGCATCGTGCACGGAGGTCGCGCCGGCGTTCGGCGGCGACCCGGGGCGGGTCACGGTCGGCGGTGAGTCGGCCGTTCCGAGCGCCGGCCGGGGCTACCGGTCGCTGCGTGCGGGCGGGCGCAGCGTCCAGATCGGCGACGCACGCTACGTCGCCGAGCACCAGTGCGGTTTCTGGGACTTCCGGTCCTGATCAGTCGAAGTTCAGGCCGCCCGAGCGGGTGCGCTTCAGCTCGAAGAAGTCGGGGTAGCTCGCCAGCGCCACCGCGCCGTCGAAGATGCGCGCCGCCTGCTCGCCGCGCGGGATGCTGCTGAGCACCGGCCCGAAGAACGCGACGCCGTCGATGTGGATGGTGGGCGTGCCGACGTCGTCGCCGACCGGGTCCATGCCCTCGTGGTGGCTCTTGCGCAGGGCGGCGTCGTACTCGTCGGTCTGCGCCGCCGCGGCCAGCTCGGCCGGCAGGCCCACCTCGGCCAGCGCTTCGCGGACGACCGCCTCGAAGTCCTTGTTGTCCTGGTTGTGGATGCGGGTGCCGAGCGCGGTGTAAAGCGGCGCGAGGATCTGGTCGCCGTGCTGCTGCGCGGCGGCGGTGACCACCCGTACCGTGCCCAGCGAGCGGTCGACGAGCTCCCTGTACCACTCCGGGAGCTCGCGGTTCTCGTTGAGCACGTAGAGGCTCATCACGTGCCAGCGCAGGTCCAGGTCACGCTGCTGCTCGACCTCGAGGATCCAGCGGGAGGTGATCCAGGCGAACGGGCACGCCGGATCGAAGTAGAAGTCGACAGTCGTCATGCTCCGACGATAGGCGCCGGGCCCGCGTCCCCGCCCCGCGAAGCGGCGGATCCCGGTGTGGCGTCGGTCGCAGCTCCCGGTAAGGAGGCGCGCGGCTGATCCACCCGGTGCGGCAGCGCGACCAGCTCGAGCACCGCCTGCGCCGGACTGGCCCGGGCCGCGTGCAGGTCGAGCTCCCCGCCCTGCTCGCGGTGTTGTTCGGCCACGTGGTGCAGGGCCGAGACGCCGGCGCTGGCCAGATGGGTCACGCCGGTGAGGTCGACGCTGAGCGGCAAGTGCCCGCCGCGCGTGCGGTGCAGCAGCTCCTGCCGGAGCCGCACGGCGCCGGCGGCGTCGAGCGTGCCGCTGACCCGGACCTCCGTCCCGGTCACCTCGTCGATGCGCAGCGGCTCCCCGTCCGCGGACGCGAGGGCGGGCTGGTCCGGGCGGCCGGGCGACTGTGCCGGGCGCAGCAGCGGGTGCCGGATCGTCGCCGCCGTTCCCTCCGGGCCCGGCGCGACCCGCAGAGTGCCGACGAGCTGACCGGTCAGGGCCAGGCCGCGCCCGCGCAGCGACTGCCGGGCCGGTACGCGCCAGCTCCCGTGGTCGGTCACCTCCGCCTCGACCTGTCCGTCGGGGGCGAGGCGTACGGCCAGCCGGACGACGTCCTTGCCGGGCACGCCGTCGTAGCCGTGCTCGATCGCGTTGGTGATGAGCTCGCCCAGCGCGTGCTGGAGGACGAAGGCGTCCTCGGCGGTCGCCCCCACCGTGGCCAGCCAGCCGGCCAGCGCCACCCGGGAGGTCCGCAGCGAGGAGAGCTCGGCGGGCAGCTCGAGATCCAGCTCGGGCGGGGCGGTGACGCGGTGCGCGGCCAGCAGGGTGATGTCGTCGCTGTGCCCGGTGACGCGCACCATCAGCTCCACCGTCTGGGTGCACACGCGCTCGGCCGCGGTGGTTCCCGGGGCGTGCAGCGCCCGCCCTGCCGCGGCGGTGGCGGCCGTACGCGCCAGCTCCCCGGCGCTGTCCGCCGCAGGGACGCCGGGGCGCTCGAGGATGCCGTCGCTGTAGAGCAGCAGCAGGTCACCGAGGCCGAGGTGGCCGGTGCGGACGGGGAAGCCGCCGCCGGTGCCGAGCGGCGCACCACCGGTCGTGGGCAGGAAGCGGGTGCCGCCGTCCGCGGCGACCACGAGTGGCGCGGGGTGCCCCGCCGTGCAGTAGCTGAGCGTGCCGTCCGCCGGGTCGAGCAGCGCCAGGCAGACCGTGGTGGCGTGGGCCGCCGGCAGCCGCCGGGCGAACCGGTCGGCCGCGGCCAGCGCCTCGCCGATGTCCGCGCCGTCGTCGAGCCGGTCGCACAGCACCGCCCGCAGCTGACCCATCACGCCGGAGGCGGTGACGCCGTGCCCGACCACGTCGCCCACCACCAGCCCCACCGTCCCGTCGGCGCGGACCACGGCGTCGAACCAGTCGCCGCCGGCCGCCCGGTCGCTGTCCGCGAGCAGGTAGCTGGCCGAGATCTGGGCACCGGGCAGCACCGGGAGCCCGCCGGGCAACAGCTCGCGCTGGAGGGCGGTGATGACGTCGCGGGTCTGGTCGTAGCGCTCCTGCAGCTCCGCCGTCCGGCTCTCGGCGGCGAGCCGGGCCCGTACGGAGTCCGTCACGTCGAAGCCCGCGCCGATGACGCCCCGGATCGTGCCGTCCTCCCGGCGCCAGGGGGAGATGGTGAAGGTGGCGTACATCTCCAGCAATGAGCCGTCGGGCTGGGCCAGCGTCGCCCGCCACTCGGCCCCGGCGACCGGGGTGCCGGAGGCGTAGACGCCGGCGTACATCTCGAGCCACTGCTGGCCGCTGACGTCCGCGAGCGCCTCGCCGAGCGGCAGGCCCACCGCCTCGCGGCCGCCGAGCAGCACCCGGGTCGTCGCGTTGACGTAGGCGATCCGCAGGTCGGGGCCCTCGCAGACGATGACGATGAACGGCATCTGCTCGGCGGCGGAGATGATCACCTCCGGATCGCCGGCCTGCTCCTCGCCCATCCCACCCCGCGCTTTCCGTCGGCCCCGTGCCATCATCGTGCGCCGGCGCCCCGCCCGCACGGCGTGGCGGCCGGATTCACCGCCACGGGCCGCCCGGCGGGACGATCACAGCCCGGGGATGTCGAGGGTGTGCGCCGTGTGCGTGGCCTTCGTCGCGAGATAGCGCAGGTTGGCGGCGGACAGGTGCACCCCCGTCGGGATCCGCTCCTTGACCTCCACCCCGCAGGCCTGCAGCTGGGTGGCCTTGTCGGGGTTGTTGCTCAGCAGCCGGATCTTGTCCGCCCCGAGGGCCAGCAGCATCTGCGCCGCCGCGGTGTAGTCGCGCTCGTCCTCGCCGCGGCCCAGCGCCACGTTGGCCTCGTACGTGTCCAGGCCCGCCTCCTGCAGCGCGTACGCGTCGAGCTTCGCGTACAGGCCGATGCCGCGACCCTCCTGGCGCAGGTAGAGCAGCAGCCCGCCGCTGACGGTGATGCGCTCGACCGCCTCGCGCAGCTGTGGGCCGCAGTCGCACCGCTGGCTGCCGAAGACGTCGCCGGTGAGGCATTCGCTGTGCGGGCGCACCAGGGGGACGTCGCCGATCGCCCGCTCCCAGTCGCCGAGACCGAGCGCGATGTGCTCCCGGCCGTCGACGAGGCCGTCGAAGGTCAGGACGCGTGCGGTCGTCGTGTACCCGTCGGCGAAACGCAGGGGGACGGTCACGCGGGTCCGTACCGAAGCTTGCGGAGTGTCTCCCGACGCTTCCACCATCAATTCCCCTCCCTGATCGTGCACCGGCCGGAGAGCGCGTAGCGCAGCAGCACCACGTCGCCGATCTGGCGCACCTCGATGAGGTCGGCGCGGCGTTGCGGGCCCCACGGGAACTCGCCGTCGCCGACGAAGCGGGGCGCCTTGGAGTCGCCCACGAAGAACGGTGCGATCACCAGCTGCAGCTCGTCCGCGAGACCGGCGGTCAGGAACTGCGTGTGGACGGTGCCGCCGCCCTCGACCATCAGCCGCCTGATGCCGCGGCGGGCCAGGTCGGCGGTCACCCGTACCAGATCCACCGGGTCGCCGGCGTCGATCACGGTGGCGAGGCCGCCGAGCTTGCTGCGGGCCGAGGCCACCGACCGGCCGGCGCAGTAGACGAGCTTCTCGGCCTCGCCGAGGGTGAAGAACCGCGCCTGCGGGTCGAGGTCACAGCTGCCGGTGACGGTCACCTTGACCGGGTCGGGCCGCTGCCCCCGGGCGACGCGGGCGCGCCGCCGGGCCTCGTCGCGCACCAGCAGCCGCGGGTTGTCCTGGCGCACCGTGCCCGCGCCGACCATGATCGCGTCGCTGCCGGCCCGGACCTCGTCGACGCGGTCGAAGTCCGCGTCGTTGGACAGCAGCAGCCGCTGGTCGTCCGCGCTGTCGACGTATCCGTCGATGGACATGCCACAACTCAGCAGCACGTACGGCCGATCTTCCACCGCCCCAACATAGTGCGAGCGGAGGACGGCGGCATGACCGTCAGGCACCGCTGCCGACCAGCTCCCGCACCGGCGCCGCGGTTCCGGGACGGACCGGCAGGATCTCCAGGACCGCCGCCGCGGACCGCCCGGACCCCGTGACCTGCGGCTGGACCGTGATCCCGACCCGGGCCGTCGCCCGGCGCCGGGCGACGGCCCGGCTCAGGATCACGGCCAGACCCGGCAGCGCGGCGACGAAGGCGAACAGTCCGTAGACCACGGCGATCGTGAGGCCCTGAGCGGCGCTGAGCCCGGCCGCGCCGAACGCCCAGGCGGTCACGCCCTCGCGGGGTCCCCAGCCGCCGACGTTCAGCGGCAGCGCCATCGCCAGCAGCGCCAGCAGCATCAGCGGGGCGAGGCGCAGCAGCGACGCCTGGGAGCCGGCCGCCCGCGCCGCCACCACGAACGTCGCCAGGTGCCCGGCCAGGACGGCGGTGGAGGCGAGCACGATGCCCGGCCAGTTGCGGCGCGCGAGCAGGCCGGCCCGGATCTCGGCGACCGCGGTCCGGGCCGCGCGGGCCCACCTCGACGCGCCGCTGCGCAGCCGGCCCACGGCGATGACCAGCACGACCGCGGCGACCGCGAGGGTCCCGGCCGCGACCGCGACATCCGCGCCGTGCGCCCGCAGCTGCGTCAGAACCGGCGACGGTACGGTCAGCAGCACCGTCAGACCCACCGAGAGCAGCACGATCTGCCCCGCCGTACGTTCGAGCACCACGGCCCGCACGCTGCGGCCGACGTCGCCCTCTTCCCGGCCGTGCTGCACCGCGCGGTCGACGTCGCCGAGCACCCCGCCCGGCAGGGCCGCGTTGATGAACAGCGCCTTGTAGTAATCGGCGACCGCGGTGCGCAGCGAGAGCCGCAGGCCGAGGCCGCGGGCCACCAGGCACCAGCGCCAGGCGCAGAGCACGGTGGTGGCCACGCCGATCGCGAACGCGGCGCCGAGCGTGCCGGCGTCGATGACGCGCAGCCCGTCGAGGAACGCGCCGGTGCCCAGGCGCCAGAACAGCACGGCGAGGATCCCCACCCCGCCTAGCAGCCGCACCCACGCCCAGATCGATCGGTTCATTCCCCAGCCCCCTCCGCGTGACCCTTCCTGCGACTAATACGTCCGGCTGCCACGAGGCGGTTCAGTCTTTCTGCGCGAAAAGATCTTGATGTCCGACCGTGACCTTCAGCGTCCCGGCGGCGGCCGCCTCGAGCCGGGCCGCCAGATACTCGTCGGTGGCCAGGTCAGGGCGCTGATCGGCGGCCGCTCCCACCCAGCCGCGCAGCCATTCGGCGGTCAGCTCCGCGTGCTCCGCGCCGAGCCGCCACGGGCTCGGCCGGGTCGTCACCGCGGCCCCCGCCTTGGCGAAGGCCTCCGCGGCGGCGCCGACCGCCTCCGGCCCCAGCAGCCACCGGCCGCCGGTCTCGCGGCGCTGGTGCTCGTTGAAGGCGGCGGCCACGGCGGCGTCCAGCGGGTGCGGCGGGTCGAAGGTCACCTCGCCGTCCACGGAGAGGGTGAAGAGGACGGGCGTGCCGGCCGCGACGCAGACGTCGGCGAGCGCGGTGACCTCATCGGCGGTGAACAGGTCGAGCAGAGCGGAGCAGGTGACCAGCGACACCCCGGAGAGGTCCGCCGCGGTGAGCGTGGTCACATCACCCTCGACGGTCTCCACGGTGACCGAGCTGCCGTCGCCGGCGGCGTCCGGCACGTGCGCGGCGGCGTGGGCGAGCAGCGCCGGGTCCCGGTCCTGCAGGATCCACCGTTGCGGGCCGGGCAGCCGGGGAGCGAGCCACCGCGCCATCGATCCGGTGCCGCACCCGAGGTCGCGGACCACCAGGGTCCCGCCGGTCCGGAGCATGCCGGGCAGGTCGGTGGAGCGGGCGGCGGCGTCGGCCGGCTCGCGCAGGCCCAGCCAGTCGGTGCTGAACTCTCCGGTCATGGGTGAAGTACCTCACTCAATCGTCGTGTCGTCTCGTCCCAGCCGCGCAGGCCGGCCCGGCGCGCGCGGGCGGCGGCCCGCCACGACCGGCGCAGGCCGGCGTCGGTCAGCCACCTCCGCAGGGCCGTGGCCAGGGACTGTACGTCGCCGGGCGGCACCAGCCCACCCGGCACCGTGCCGTCCGGAGCCTGCCCGATCGCCTCGGGTACGCCCTCGACGGTGGTGCCCAGCACCGGGATGCCGCGCGCCAGGGCCTCGGTGACGACCATCCCGTACGTCTCCGCACGCGACGGGAGCACCAGCAGGTCGGCGGCGGCGTAGGAGCTCTCCAGCGCGGCGCCGGTCCTGGTGCCCGCGAAGTGGATCCGGTCGCCGGCGAGGGCCCGTACCCGGGCGGTGAAATCGGGTTCCCGATCCAGCGCGCCCACGCAGACGCATGCGACGTCGAGGTCGTCGAGGGTGCGCAGCGCCTCGGCCAGGACATCCTGGGCCTTGCGCGGCGTCACCGCGGCCACGCACAGCAGCCGGCCGCCGGTCACGCCGCCGGTGGCCAGCGGTGCGGGGTCCACGCCCGGAGGGGCCACGTGCACGCTGCCGGCCGGCAGGTCGTGCAGGGTCTCGATCCGCCTGGCGGCCCCTGTGCTGGTCGCCACCACGGCACGGGCCGCGTGCAGGGTCCGGCGCTCCCGGCCGGGCAGCTCCGGCGCGGCTCCGGTCTCGTCGCCGAGGGGCAGGTGCACCAGCACGACCAGGTCCAGCCGATCGGCCTCGGCCTCGACGACCTCCGGAACCGCGCAGGCGACGAGTCCGTCCAGCAGGGCCGTGGCGCCGTCCGGCAGTGCCGCCAGCTCGTCGGCGAGGCGGGCGGCGTCCCGCGCGGACGGGTACGGCCACGGCGCCGCGACCGCGATCTCGTGCACCTCGCGGGTCGCGGCCAGGCCGGTCAGGACCCGGCGGTCGTACGTGTTGCCGCCGCTGGGCGCTGCCGGGTCGTCGATGTCGCCCGGCAGCACCACATGGAGCGGATCGGTCACAGGTCCCGCTCGTAGCTCGCCCACGCGATGTGCGACTCGTGCAGGGTCACGGCGATTCCGGTGAGCCCGCTCGCACCGGCGCCGAGCTCGCCGTTCGCGGCCTTGCCCGCCAGCCGGTCGGCGATGACCTTGGCGAGGAACTCCGTGGACGTGTTGACGCCCCGGAAGTCCGCCTCGTCGTCGAGGTTGCGGTAGCTCAGGGCGCCGCAGATGGCGTGCAGCTCCTGGCTCGCCAGGCCGATGTCGACCACGATGTTGTCCGCGTCCAGCTCGGGACGCTTGAACGTCGCGTCCACGACGAACGTCGCGCCGTGCAGCTTCTGGGCCGGTCCGAAGACCTCGCCGGAGAAGCTGTGGGCGATCATGATGTGATCACGGACGGTGACGCTGAACATTCACTCTCCAGTCGGATAGGTGATGAGGTGGCACATCGCGGCCAGCTCCCCGCCGGCCAGCCGGGGCAGGACCGAGGGCAGCTCCGCGAAGTCCGACTCGCCGGTGAGCAGCGTGTCGAACACCGGGTCGGCGAGCAGGTCGAGGGCGACGGCCAGGCGGTCGGCGTACGAGCGGCGCCCGCGCCGGGCCGGGGCGATGCCGCCGACCTGGCTGCTGCGGATCGTCAGGCGTCGGGAGTGGAAGAACTCACCGAGGGGTACGCCCACCTGGCGGTCGCCGTACCAGCTGAGCTCGATGACCGTACCCTCGGCGGCCAGGAGCTCGAGCGAGCGGGTCAGGCCGGCCGAGGTGGCGCTGGCGTGCACGACCAGGTCGCAGTCGCCGGTGGCGTCAGCCGGCAGCGTGAACTCCACACCCAGCGCCCGGGCGACCCCGGCGCGTGCCGGGTCGGCGTCCACGAGCTGCACCTTCGCGGCAGGGAAGCGGGACAGGATCGCGGCGACGCTCGCGCCCACCATGCCGGCGCCGACCACGGCGATCCGGTCGCCGACCAGGGGTGCCGCGTCCCACAACGCGTTCAGGGCGGTCTCCACCGTGCCGGCGAGCACGGCCCGCGACGGCGGTACGGACGCCGGCACGACGGTGACCGCCTCCACCGGTACGACATAGTGGGTCTGGTGCGGGTACAGGCAGAACACCGTGCGGCCGACCAGGTGTGCCGGGCCCTGTTCGACGACGCCGACGCTGAGGTAGCCGTACTTGACCGGGGCGGGGAAGTCGCCCTCCTGGAACGGGGCGCGCATGGCCGCGTGCTGGCTCTCCGGAACGCCGCCGCGGAACACGAGCGTCTCCGTGCCCCGGCTCACCCCGGAGTGCAGCGTGCGAACCAGCACCTCGTCCGGGCCGGGATCCGGCAGCGCCACCTCCCGGATCTCGCCTTCGCCCGGCGTGGCCAGCCAGAACGCCTGGGCCGTACGTGTCATGGGGTGGATTCTCCTCGGACGGTGAACCGAACTTGGCGATAGCGCGTGTTCACGGGTGGACTGCGGCAACCATACGCGGGACCCGATCTTGCGGATCCGGAGGCAGAGTGACTATGAGTATCGGCACGATGACGGCACGTTCGGGGCGGGGGCCGCTCGTGGGCGTGGCCGTCCAGCTCGTGCTCATGGCCGTCCTGGCGGCGACGTCGGGGCTGAGCCTCGCCGGCTGGCTCGCCGGTACGGCCTACGCCGTCGTGCTCTGCATGCTCCTGCGTACGGGCCTCCGCCGCGCCGGGATGGACGCGCTCGGCCCGGCGAACACGGTGACCCTGGGCCGCGCCACCCTCGTCGGCGCGGTGACCGCGCTGGTGGTGACCTCGTTCGACGCTCCGGTGAGCCTGCCTGTGCTGGTCACGCTGGTCGCCGTCGCGCTCGCCCTGGACGCCGTCGACGGCCAGGTCGCCCGCCGTACCAACAGCACGACGGCCCTCGGCGCTCGCTTCGACATGGAGGTCGACTCCATCCTGGCCCTCGTGCTGAGCGTCTTCGTCGCCGAGACGTTCGGCTGGTGGGCAGTGGCGCTGGGCGGCTTCCGCTACGCCTTCGTCGTGGCGTCCTGGGCGGCGCCGTGGCTCGACGCCGCACTCCCGCCCCGGTTCTCCCGCAAGGTCGTGGCCGCGGTGCAGGGCGTGGTCCTCGTGGTCGCCACGGCCCGGTTGCTGCCCGACGCCGTGCTGCTCGTCGCGGTGGCCGCCGTCGCGGTCTCGCTGGTCTGGTCGTTCGGCCTCGACATCGCCTGGCTGTGGCGCGCCGAGCGGGCCCGCCGGGCCGCCGTCGCCACGGTTGCCGCCGTGGCGCGCCCGGTGCCGCGCCCGGCCCGGCGCATCCGCCGCCCCGCCTCGGCCAGCGCCTGACCCTTCCTCAACGCACCCGCCGGATCGCGTCCGGCGGGGCTGCGGGAACCGCGTCCGGATGCAGGATCGCCGCGATCGCCTCGACCCCCTCGACCAGCCGCGGGCCGGGACGCACCACCAGGCCGTCGCCGTCGATGGCCCACACCTGAGCCGCGGGGAAATGCGGCACGACCCGGGCCGCCTGCTCGACGGCACCGGCCAGGTGGAAGCCGCACGGCGTGACCAGCACGACGTCCGGGCGGGCGGCGGCCAGCTCCGTCCACGTCGTCTCCTCGGAGCGCCGGCCCGGACGCGCCGCCACCGGCTCACCACCGGCGGCGGCCACCAGGTCAGGCACCCAGTGACCGCCGGTGAACGGCGGGTCGACCCACTCGACGATCGCCACCCGCGGCCGGGGCCGTCCCGCGACCGCCGCGGCCACGGCGTCCAGCCGGGCGCGCAGTCCCGACACCAGCGCGGCGGCCCGCTGCGGCACCCCGGCGCGGTCTCCCACCTCGGTTATCGTCGCCAGCACCTCCTCGAGGGAGTACGGATCCAGCGACAGCACGTCCGCGCGGCAGCCGAGGTGGTCCAGCGCACCGGAGACCTGACCGGAGGGCAGTGCGCACACCCGGCACAGGTCCTGCGTGAGGATCAGCTCCGGGTCCAGCCCGGCCAGCGCCCCGGCGTGCAGCGTGTAGAGGTCGGCCCCCGCCGCCATCTGCGCCTTCACGTACGCGTCGATCTCCGCGGGGGACATGCCGCGGGTGTCCCGGCCGCCGACCACGACCGTCTTGTCCCGCCGGGCCCGCGGTGGTTCGTCGCACTCGAACGTGACGCCGACCAGGTCGTCGCCGAGGCCCAGGGCGTACACGATCTCGGTGGCGGACGGCAGCAGGGAGACCAGGCGCATACCCGGGAGTCTGCCGCAGCCCGTGCCTAGCCGTTCACTCGCGCGACGAGATCGAACGCGGCCGGGAGGCAGGTGCTCCAGTAGGCGAAGTTGTGCCGGCCGGCGGCGTAGCTTCCCCCCGCCTTGGGCTGCGGCAACGCCCGCTCCAGCGCCCGTACGTCGGTGAGCAGCCCGTCGTCGGTGCCGCACCACAGCCCGACCCGGACGTCGCGCAGGGCGGCCACGTGAGTGAAGACGTCATCTCCGGGCGACACCGCGGGCGAGAAGGCGGCGACCGCCCCCGCGAATCCGGGGAAGGTCTCGGCCAGCAGGAGGGCGCCGTAGCCGCCCATCGACCAGCCGGCCACCGCGAAGCGCCCGGTGTCGAACCCCCGCTCGGCGCACCAGGCCGGGATGTCCTCGTGGACCATCCGCTGCGGGTCGTCGCCGCCCGACGGTCGCCACGAGAGCCGGCCCCCGGTCGCGCCGGCGAGGACGAACGGCGCGTTGCCCCGGCGGACCGAGTCGGTGACGAACCGGCCCAGGCCGAGCGCGGGGAAGTCGGCGGCGGTCTTGGAGGCGCCGTGCAGGACGAGGCATACCGGCAGGCCCCGGCCGTCGCCGTGGCCGGCCGGGACGGCGGTGTAGAAGTCGACGGTGCGGCCCCGGGCGGGGGAATGCCGCTGCTCGAGGCGCTCGTCGCCCAGCGGTGCGTCGGGGATCACCGGCTCGGCGGCGTACCGCTGCCGGGCGTACCCGCCGGCGGCGGCGACCGCTACCGCGGCTCCGGTGCCGGTCAGCAGGGTGCGTCTGTCCATCAGCCGATCAACGCGCCGCGAGCGGCGGCGTGACGGCCTCGCGGTCAGCGGCAGCCGGGCCCGGCGGCCTGTCCCCGGACGATCCGGTACGCCGAGATGTCGCCGTCCACGTACGGCTTCAGGTCGGCCGTGCGCGTGGGAGCCGTGCCGTGCTGGGCGACGTACGCGACGATCGCCCCGTCGACCGTGCGGCAGGTGGCCTGCTGCGAGACCTTGGCGGCCTTGTCCGTGAGGTGGCTCGTGTTCACCACAGCGTAAGACACGCCGCCGATACTCACAGTGATAGCCACGGCCATGGCCAGCTCGCTCAGGTTCACTTGATCTCCCGCTCGGACCCGACGGCTCGGTGCCGGCGAGGGTGCAGAGGAAAGATACATAGCGTAGTCAGCAAGCCGCAACAGTCGGGATTATCACTCTGAGTAAGCTCGGGAGGCGTTTGCCTCGCCGGGCCGACACGGGGGAAATATAGCGAAACAGCCGTGGTAGTCCGGTTCCTACCTGTATGACGGTTTCATGATTGAGTTGACGAGGCGGGAAAAGAAGATCATCGGGTGCATGGCGCTGGTGTGCCTGGTGTCCGGCGCGGGCGCGGTGATCGCGGGCGCCGTCGACGACCGCGGCGGCGCACCCGAACCGGGCGAGCGGACCGTGATCGCCGGCGCCGAGGAGGCGCTGGGCGCGGCCGCCCGCCCCGGCGTCGCGGCCCGCCCGGGGGTCACGCCGCCGCAGCTGCCCGGCCCGCAGCCCCCGGCCCCGGCCCGGATCCTGACCCTGACACCGGGGACTCCTATGACGACCGCGGCGGCGACCGCTGCCGCAGGCGCCGCTGCGGGCACTACGGTGGGCACCGCTGCGACGACCGGCGCGGCACCGGCGCCGGCCACCGTCGCGCCGCAGCAGCCGACGGTCTTGCCCCGCCCCCCGGTGGTGATGCGCCCCCCAGTGCCGACGCCGACGACGGCCACCACCCGGCCGGTGCCGCACCGGCCCACCAGGCCGCCGGCCACCGTTCCGGCCACGACGCCGGCCACCGTTCCGGCGACGACGCCCGCCACCGTTCCGGCAACCACGCCGGCCACCACTCCGGCGACGACACCCGCCACCACGCCGGCCACCACTCCGGCCACCGTTCCGGCGACGACTCCGGCCACCGTCCCCGCCACCACTCCGGTCACGACACCGGTCACGACACCGGTCACGACGCCGGCCACCGATGAGCCGGCCGCCCCGATCCCGGCGAAGTCCGAACCGCAGGACGACGACGCGCACGACTTCCCGTGGGAGCCGGGCACCGGCGGCCTGCCCGGATCGGACTCGGTGAGCTGGCCGCCGGCCGTGCCGGACGGGAACCCCTTCGGGTAGATCCACGGAGGGTCATACGATCAGCGGCGGGAACTGAGTTCGCCCGCGGCGCAAGGCCGGCGGCGGACCCGGAAAAGCACGCACGGAGGGATGACATGAGCACCGAGACGCTGGAGTTCCAGGCCGAAGCGCGCCAGCTCCTGCAGCTGATGGTCCACTCGATCTACTCGAACAAGGACATCTTCCTGCGCGAGCTGATCTCCAACGCCTCCGACGCCCTGGACAAGCGGCGCCTGGCCGGCCTGCACGACGAGGCGCTCCGGGCCGAGGACCTGCACATCGAGATCGAGGCCGACAAGGACGCCCGCACGCTGACCGTGCGCGACAACGGCATCGGCATGTCCCGCGACGAGGTCGTCGAACTCATCGGCACGATCGCCCGGTCCGGCACCGCCGAGATGCTGCGCCGGCTCAAGGAGAACCAGGAGTCGGCCGAGCTCATCGGCCAGTTCGGCGTCGGCTTCTACTCCACGTTCATGGTGGCGGACAACGTCACCCTGGTCACCCGCAAGGCCGGCGAGGACACCGGCACGCGCTGGGAGTCGGCCGGCGAGGGGACGTACACGATCGAGGAGGTCACGGACGCGCCCACCGGCACCGCCGTGACCGTCCACCTGCGTCCGAAGGACGAGGAGGACGCGCTCTACGACTACGCCGACGAATGGAAGATCCGGGAGATCGTCAAGCGGTACTCCGACTTCATCTCGTTCCCCATCCGCCTGATCAAGGGCGAGGGCGAGCCGGAGACCCTCAACTCCATGAAGGCGCTGTGGGCCCGGCCGCGCTCCGAGGTCAAGGACGAGGAGTACGCCGAGTTCTACCGGCACGTCAGCCACGACTGGACCGACCCGCTCGAGATCATCAATCTCAAGGCGGAGGGCACGTTCGAGTACGAGGCGCTGCTGTTCATCCCGTCGCGGGCACCGCACGACCTCTTCCAGCGCGACGCGCGCCGCGGCATCCAGCTCTACGTCAAGCGCGTGTTCATCATGGACGACAGCCGCGAGCTGATTCCCGACTACCTGCGCTTCGTCAAGGGTGTCGTGGACGCGGCCGACCTGTCGCTGAACATCTCCCGCGAGATCCTCCAGCAGGACCGGCACATCCAGATGATCCGGCGCCGGCTCGCGAAGAAGGTCCTCTCCACGGTCCGGGACCTCATGGCGAAGGACCCGGAGAAGTACCGCACCTTCTGGCGCGAGTTCGGGCGGGCGGTCAAGGAGGGCCTGCTCGGCGAGGCCGACGACCAGAAGGCGATCCTGGACGTCGCGTCGTTCGCCTCCACCGCGAGCGAGGAGCCGACCACCCTGGCCGACTACGTGTCGCGGATGAAGGAGGGACAGGACGCGATCTACTTCATGACCGGCGAGAGCCGGGCCCAGGTCGAGAACTCCCCGCACATGGAGGCGTTCAAGGCCCGGGGGTACGAGGTCCTGCTGCTCACCGACCCGGTGGACGAGATCTGGGTGGAGGCGGTGCCCGAGTACGACGGGAAGAAGCTCCAGTCGATCGCGCGCGGCTCCGTCGACCTGGCGTCGGACGAGAAGCCCTCGGAGGAACAGACCGGCGAGTACGCGCCGCTGCTGACCTGGCTGGGCGGGACGCTCGACGAGGTCAAGGAGGTGCGGCTGTCCACCCGGCTCACCACCTCGCCGGCCTGCCTGGTCAGCGACGCCGACGACATCACCCCGACCCTGGAGAAGATGTACCGCGCGATGGGGCAGGAGGTGCCGCCGGTCAAGCGCATCCTCGAGCTCAACCCGGAGCACCCGCTGGTGAGCGCGCTGCGCGACGCGTACGCCCGGAAGGCCGACGATCCGGCCCTGCCGGAGACCGCCGAGCTGCTGTACGGCACCGCGCTGCTGGCCGAGGGCGGGGACCTGACCGACCCGGCCAGGTTCGCGAAGCTGCTCGCCGACCGGCTCGCCCGTACCGTCTGACCATGATCTTCGTCGCCCGGGCCCCGCGGAGGGCCCGGGTGGCGGGGAGCCCGGACTAGGGTCGGGCCATGAGTGTCGAATCCATCGAAATCCGTCTCGCCGCGCGCCCGCAGGGGTGGCCGACCGCCGAGACGTTCGAGACCGCCCGCACCGAGGTGCCCGACCCGGCCCCGGGCCAGCTCCTCGTGCGCAACATGCTGATGAGCGTCGACCCGTACATGCGCGGCCGGATGAACGACCGCGAGTCCTACGTGCCGCCGTTCCAGGTCGGCGAGCCCCTCGACGGCGGCGCGGTCGGTGAGGTGGTCACCAGCGAGGCCGACGGTTTCAAGCCCGGAGACATCGTGCTGCACGGCCTCGGCTGGCGCGAGTACGCCCTCGTGCCCGCGAAGGCGGCGGCCAAGGTGGACCCGTCGGTGGCGCCGCTGGGTGCGTACCTGGGTGTGCTGGGCATGACCGGGCTGACCGCGTACGCCGGACTGCTGCGCAGCGCGGAGTTCAAGGCGGGCGACGTCGTCTTCGTCTCCAGCGCCGCCGGGGCGGTCGGCCAGGTCGTGGGCCAGCTCGCCCGGCTCAAGGGTGCCGCCCGCGTCATCGGCAGCGCGGGCTCGGCGGAGAAGGTGGCGTACCTGCGCGACGAGCTCGGCTTCGACGCGGCGTTCGACTACCACGACGGCCCGGTGCTCGACCAGCTCCGCGCGGCCGCCCCCGACGGCATCGACGTCTACTTCGACAACGTCGGCGGCGACCACCTGGAGGCCGCGATCTCGGCGCTGAACGTGCACGGCCGGATCTGCGTCTGCGGCATGATCAGCGTCTACAACGCCACCGAGCCCACCCCCGCGCCCCGCAACCTGGCCGACGTCATCGGCAAGCGGATCACGCTGCGCGGCATGCTCGTACGCGACCACGGCGACCTCCGCGACCAGTTCGTCGGGGACGTCGCCCCGGCGCTCGCGGACGGCCGCATCCGGCACCGCGAGACGATCTTCGAGGGCCTGGCGTCGGCCCCGGAGGCGTTCCTGGCCATGATGCGCGGCGACGGCGTCGGCAAGAACCTGGTGCGGATCGCCTGACCGCCGCCTCCGCACCGGCGCGGTGGCGTGATGTCATGGGGGCATGCCGACGATCTTTTCCAGAATCATCAGCGGCGAGCTGCCCGGCCGGATCGTCTGGTCCGACGACCGGGTCGCCGCGTTCCTCACCATCGCGCCGCTGACGCCCGGGCACACCCTGGTGGTGCCCCGGGCCGAGGTCGACGAGTGGACGGACCTCGAGCCCGAGCTGGTCGCCCACCTGATGACCGTGAGCCACACCGTCGGCGCCGCCCTCAAGCGGGCCTTCGACGCCCCGCGCATCGGGCTGATCGTCGCAGGGTTCGAGGTGCCCCACGCCCACGTGCACGTCTTCCCGGCGCACGACATGGCGGATTTCGACTTCGCCAGGGCGAACGCCGACGTCAGCGCCGAGGAGCTGGACGCGAACCACCAGCGCATCCTCGCCGCTGTGGGAAGGGACACCTGACCGGGCTGTACGGTGCCGCGGGAGGCGCGGCACCGTACGGTTTCCGATTCAGGCGTCCTCGTCGGTGAACAGGGTGATGGAGACGTTGCCGACCGGCTGGCCGAGGCCGGCCGGATTCTTGGCGCACCACCGGTAGTTGCCCGCGCCCACGAAGACCTTCGTCGAGTTCGCACCGGTCCGGCGGGAGTCGGTGCGGTAGATCTCCGTGCCGCTGCGTTCCAGCGTGTAGATCACCCCGGGGGCGGCCGCCGTACCCGTGGCCTTGGCGTCGCTGACGGCGCGGGCGCCGATGCAGACCTGCTCGCCGGGCTGCAGGGTGACGGGCCGGCCGGGCAGGGTGGTGATGGCGGCCTGCGCGGCGGCGGGTGCGAGCGCGAGCAGGGCCCCGGTGACGCCCATGGTCACGGCGGTGCCGAGGGTGCGAGTGCGGGTCATGACGTCCTCCTTCAGTGGGATCCGTTCGGACGAACGGACGCGAGGAGTTCGTGGCACCCGCCGACGGAGATGGCTCACTGTCAGTTGCCGGACACGTTGCGTGGTAACACCTCCGCGGAGCGGGCGGCTGCCACGTTCCGGATCAGGTCGATCGCCTGCCCGCCCGGCTGGGCGGGCAGGTGCCGCCCGTCGCGCAGGCGCAGCGCCACCTCGCCCGGTGCCTCCTGCGCGCCGATCACCGCGGCGTACGGGATCTTCCGCCGGGCCACGTCGCGGATGCGGGCGCCGACGGTCCCGCCGGCACAGACCTCGGCGCGCAGCCCGGCGGCGATCGCGTCCGCGGCGAACGCGTCGGCCGCGGCGAGCTGACCGGCTGACACCGGCACGACGGCGATCTGCACGGGCGAGTACCAGACCGGGAACGCCCCGGCGTGGGCCTCGATGAGGTGCGCGAACAGCCGCTCGAAGGAGCCGACCAGGCTGCGGTGCACCATCACCGGCCGCGACCGCCCGCCCGAGGCGTCCCTGTAGGACAGATCGAAGCGGGCCGGCTGATGGAAGTCGACCTGCACGGTGGACAGGGTCGACTCCCGGCCGGCCGGATCGGCGATCTGCACGTCGATCTTCGGCCCGTAGAACGCGGCCTCGCCCGCCGCGACCGAGTACGGCACGGCGGCGTCGTCCAGCGCCTCGCGCAGCAGCCGCCCGGCCCGCTCCCAGGACTCGTCGTCCCCGGCGTACTTCCCGCCGTCGCCGCGCAGCGACAGGCGGTACGACGAGACCTCGAGGCCCAGCGCCTCGTGGGCCTCGCGCAGCAGCCGGAGCGCCCCGGCCACCTCCGCGCCGGCCTGCTCGGGCGCGCAGAAGACGTGCCCGTCGTTGAGCGAGATGGACCGTACGCGCGCCAGGCCGCCCAGCACACCGGAGCGTTCCGCGCGGTACATGGTGCCCAGCTCGGCGATGCGCAGCGGCAGCTCCCGGTACGAGCGCTGCCGGGCCTTGTAGACGAGCGCGTGGTGCGGGCAGAGGCTCGGCCGCAGCACCAGCGCGTCATCGCCGGCGCCGAGGTGCATCGGCGGGAACATGTCGTCGGCGAAGTGGGACCAGTGGCCGGACAGCTCGTACAGCTGCCGTTTGCCCAGCGCCGGCGAGTACACGTGCCGGTAGCCGGCGCGGCGTTCGAGGTCGCGGACGTACGACTCCACCTCGTGGCGGGCCGCGGCGCCTTCGGGCAGCCAGAACGGCAGCCCCGCGCCGATGAGCGGGTCGGAGTCGAAGATGTCGAGCTCGCGCCCGAGTCTGCGGTGGTCGGCGGGCATGGTCGTCTCCCTGGGATCGTGGCCGGGGGAGAGGCCGGGACGCACGACGGCCCCGGGCATCTCGCCCGGGGCCGTGTCGTCGCTCGAAAAGGATCAGCGCGAACGTGCGCCGGGGTGTCCCGGCGCCGTCGTCATCATCCTGGCGTTCACACCGCCGATGGTAGGGGCGGCCGGCCCGTGCTCACGACCGATTTTCCAGGGCGGCCAGCCACGAGCGGGGGCCACGGTGCCGGACGCGGACGCCGGCGATCGTGACCGCGTACCGCAGGGCCTCGGTGGTTCCGGCACCGCGCGCGAGCGCGACGGCGAGCGCGCCGTGGAAGGCGTCGCCCGCGCCCGCGGTGTCGACCGCCTCGACCGGCGGCACCTCGATCTCGCCGGCGTCGTCGCCCGACCACCACCGCACCGGGTCCGGGCCGCGCGTGATCGCTCCACGCCGGACGCCCAGGGCCCGCAGGGACGGCTCCACGGGCAGGTCACCGGGCGGGCGGAACGCCGCCGAGCAGGCGGCGAACGCGGCCCGGGGGAGCAGCTCGGCGAAGACCGGGCGCCAGCTTCCCGCGTCCAGCACGAGCGGCCGACCGCTGCGCGCGGCGGCCCGGGCCAGTGCCGGGTGATGCCCGTCGGCCAGCACGACGTCCGCGGTGGCCAGCGCTTCCTCCAGATCCTCCGGTACGCCCACCGCCGCGCCCCGGGCGTTGCGGCTGACGATCGTGCGTTGCCCGGTGCCCTCGAGCACGGTGACGGCGGAGACCGGCGGGGGCTCGGCGGCGTCCGGCGTGGCGTTTAGCAGCGTCACCCTGCAGGCGGCGAGATCGGCGCGGATCAGATCGCCGAGCGGGTGCGTGCCCACCGCGGTGACCAGGACGACGTCGGCGCCGAGGGCGGCGGCGGTGACCGCCGCGTTGGTGGCCGGGCCGCCGGCCGCGACCTCCGCGGAGAGTGCCTCGGCCTTCTCGTCGGCCCCGGGCAGCCGCTCGACGCGCTGCACGAGGTCCACGGTGGCCAGGCCGGCGCAGACCACCCGCACGGCGGTCAGGACGCCAGGTCGGAGAAGAAGACGCCGATGTTGCGGAACACCTCCGCGACGCCGTCGCCGATGCCCTGCGCGATGTCCGCCGCCGGGCCGGGGTTGGTGCCGATGTAGAAGATGACCAGGATGAGCACGATCCAGCCGACTGCCTTCTTCATCGTCGCCGGTCACCTCCCTGCGGGCGCGTCTCGATCGATGTGATCGTGGCACAGGGCCGCACGCCGGGCTGCCGCAACGCGCCGTCAGAGGCCGAACAGCCGGGCCGCGTTGTGCCAGCAGACCGCGGCCAGCCAGTCGTCGCCGAGGTCGAGCGCGGCCAGGGACTCGAGCTGGTGCGCGTACGGGTAGGGGATGTTCGGGAAGTCGCTGCCCAGCAGGACCCTGCCGGCCAGGCCCAGGTCCCGCAGGCGGGGCAGCAGGTCGCGGGGGAACGGCGCCATGTCCTCGAAGAAGCCCGTGAACGCCATCGTGGTGTCCAGCCCGGCGCGCTCGTGGCGCTCGGCCAGCTCGAGGAAGCCCGCGTACTCGGGGGCGCCCAGGTGCGCGGCGATCATCGTCAGGCGTGGGTGGCGGGCGAGGACCTCGCCGATCGGGCCGGGGCCGGTGAAGCCGTGGGCGACCGGTCCGGAGCCGGCGTGCACGATCACCGGCGTGCCGGACTCGGCCAGCAGGCCCCACGCGTCGTGCAGGGCGTCGTCGCGCGGGTCGAAGCCGCCGACCTGCAGGTGCAGCTTGAAGATCCGCGCGCCGCGGTCCAGCGCGTCGCGGACATCGCGGGCCGCCGACGGCTCGGGGAAGAACGTGGCGCTGGGCAGGCAGCCCGGGGTGCGGGCGGCGAACCCCAGGGTCCACTCGTTGAGGTCGGCGGCCATGCCGGGTCGGTGGGCGTACGCGAGCGCGGAGAACGCCCGCACGCCGAGCCGGCCCAGTTCCGCGACCCGTTCGGCCTCGGTGCCGCGGTAGCGGATCGGCCATTCGCGGCCGATCAGCGGCCCGGCCTCCGCGAAGTGGGCCCAGACACGCCGCTGCATCCGCTCGGGCAGGAAATGGGTGTGCACGTCGGCCAGGCCTGGCAGGCCCAGCGTGCGGACGAAGTCGTTCACAGGTCGATGATGGCGCATCTCACATTCTGACCGTTCCTAGCTTTTGATGGTTACTGTCATTTCATGGCTACTTCCACTTCACGCTGGTGGGCGCTCGCCGCCCTCTCGCTCAGCACGATCGCCATCGGCCTGGACAGCACCGTGCTGTCCGTGGCGCTGCCGACGCTCGCCGGGGACCTGCGGGCCTCGACCGGGGACCTCCAGTGGTTCACCACCTCCTACCTGCTGGTCCTGGCGGCGGCGCTGCTCCCCGCCGGGATGCTCGGCGACCGCCTCGGCCGCAAGCGCCTGCTGCTCGGCGCGCTGGTGCTCTTCGGCCTCGCCTCCGCCGCCTGCTCGTACGCGACCACCTCCGGGCAGCTCATCGCGGCCAGGGCGGTGCTCGGCCTCGGTGCGGCCGTGATCATGCCGCTCAGCGCCGCCGTCCTCACGGTGATCTTCGAGCCGGCGGAGCGCGGCCGGGCGCTGACCGTCTGGATCACCGCCAACACCCTCGGCATCCCGCTCGGCCCGCTGGTCGGCGGCTGGCTGCTCGATCACTTGTGGTGGGGCTCGGTCTTCCTCATCAACCTGCCGCTGGTGGTCGCGGGCCTGGTCGCCGTAGCGCTGTGGGTGCCCGAGTCGCACGGCGACCGCACCCGGCGCTCCGACCCGGCCGGCGTCGCGCTGTCGGCGGCCGGCCTCGTCGCGCTGACGTACGGGACCATCGAGGCCGGCGAACGCGGCTGGGGCGACCCCCGTTCGCTGCTCACGATCGCCGCCGGGGCGGTCGTCATGGCCGCCTTCGTGTGGTGGCAGCGGCGCTCGCCGGCGCCGCTGGTCGACCTCGCGCTCTTTCGTTCGCGCGCCTTCACGTGGGGCTCGATCCTCGCCACGGTGGCCAGCTTCGGCATGTTCGGCCTGCTCTTCGCGCTGCCGCTGTACTTCCAGGCGGTCGGCGGCAACGACGCGTTCGGCACCGGCCTGCGGCTGCTGCCGGTGATCGGCGGCCTGATGGCCGGTGCGCGCATCGCCGGACGGCTCGAACCGCGACTCGGCGCCAAGGCCGTCGTCGCGAGCGGCCTGGTGCTCATGGCGGCCGGGCTGTTCACCGGCACGGCGAGCGGACCGGACACCGGCTACGGGTTCGTCGCCTGCTGGATCACCGTCACCGGGATCGGCCTGGGCTTCACCATGCCGCCGGCCATGAACGCGGCGCTCGGCGCGCTGTCCCGCGAGCGCAGCGGCGTCGGCTCGGGGCTGATCCAGGCCATGCGGCAGGTGGGCAGCGCGGTCGGGGTGGCAGTGCTCGGCACGGTGCTCAACGCGGCGTACCGCGACGGCATCGACGCCTCGGGGCTGCCCGGCGCCGCCCGCGACAGCGTCTCGGCGGGCATGGCGGTCGCGTCCCGGCTCGGCGACCCCGGCGCCGCCGCGGTGGTGCGGTCCGCCTTCACCGACGGCATGGGTACGGCGCTGCTCGTCGCCGGCGTGGTAGCGGCGGCCGGAGCGGTCCTGGCGGCGATCTTCCTGCCCGGCCGCCCGGATCGCGCGCCGGACGTCCCCCTCGCGCCCGTTGCGCCGCAGCCGGCGGCAGAATCGACGGTATGACCTCGCCGGGACTTCGGGAACGCAAGAAGGCCAGGACGCGCGCCGCGATCCGCGAGCACGCGTTGCGGCTCTTCGAGGAACAGGGGTACGCCGCCACGACGGTCGACCAGATCGCCGAGGCGGCGGACGTCTCGCCGAGCACGTTCTTCCGGTACTTCCCCACCAAGGAGGACGTGGTCCTCGCCGACGACTACGACCCGCTGCTGCTCCAGGCGCTGCGGGAGCAGCCGGCGGACGTGCACCCGGTCGAGGCCGTCAAACGCGCCATCAGGCAGGTGTTCAGCGCCGTCAGTGCCGAGGACTGGGCCGTGGAACGCCGCCGGCAGGGCATCCTGCAGTCGGTGACCGACCTGCGTGCCCGCGCCCTGCACCAGTACACGTCGACGATGGGCCAGCTGGCCGGCGCCGTTGCCGAGCGTGCCGGGCTGCCGGCGGACGACTTCTCGGCCCGGGTGCTGGCCGGCGCCGTGATGGGCGTCTGCCTGGCCGCGCTGCCCGGTGGCGCGATGTCCTTCGACGAACGCGAGTTCGTGAACTTGGACCGCGCCCTCGACCTGCTCCAGGCGGGGCTGCCGCTCGAGCCTTAGCCGAGGGCGTCCCGGGCGGCGGCGAGGACGCGGTCGGAGACCGGGGTGCCGGCCGTCGCGCGGGCGAGCAGCAGGGCGCCGACCATCGTCGCGACCGCGGCCAGGTCCTCCTCGCCGTCCCGGCCGGCCATCCAGCGGGCGAACTCCTCGATGCCGCAGGCGTACGCCTCCCGCGCGGGGCTCGCCGGGTCCTCGCGGGCCATGTCCGGGCCGAATCCGGTCGCCGGGCAACCGGTGCCGGCGTCGTCGCGGTGCTCGGCGGAGAGGTAGCGGTCGAGCAGCTCGTGGCGGGCCGCGTCGTGGTCACCGGCGTGCCGCTCGGCCAGGCCGGCCAGCCGGGAACCGTGCTCCGTGAAGGCGCGGCCGGCGGCCTCGGCCACGAGGGCCTCCTTCGACGCGAACTGCTTGTAGAAGCCGCCATGGGTCAGCCCGGCCGCACCCATGAGGTCGGCCACGCTCACGCCCTGGACGCCGTGCTCGCGGAAGAGGCGGGCGGCCGTACGCACCACCCGCTCCCGGTTCTCCTGCGCCTGCGCCTGTGACACCCGTGCCATGACGCCGAGTATATGACGTTAGACATCTAACGGGCGCACTCCGGCGGGTGATTCGATTTCTCTCTATCCGGGTACGGGCCGCCCATGACAGCGCACGCCGCTCCTGTGCTGGCGGCGGAGGCCATCACCTCCGCCGGTACCGGCCAACTGATCCTCGCCGCGGTGCTCGGCATCGCCGTGGTCATTTTGCTCATCGCGTGGGCGAAGTGGCACCCCTTCCTCGCTCTCATCCTGGGTGCGGCCGTGCTCGGGATCGTCGCCGGCGCCGCGCCCGGAGACACCATCACCTCGTTCACCGCCGGGGTCGGCAGCACCGCCGGCAGCGTCGGCCTGCTGATCGCGCTCGGCTCGATGATCGGCGCGCTGCTGGCGGAGTCCGGCGGCGCCGACGGCATCGTCGGCACCATCGTCCGCCGGTTCTCCGGCTCGGCCCTGCCGTGGGCGATGGCGGGCGTCGCCGCCCTCGTCGGCCTGCCGCTGTTCTTCGAGGTCGGCGTCGTGCTGCTGGTGCCGATCGTGCTGCTGGTGGCGCAGCGCACCGACGTACCGCTGCTGAAGATCGGGATTCCCGCCCTGGCCGGCCTGTCGGTGCTGCACGGGCTGGTCCCACCGCACCCCGGCCCGCTGGTGGCGATCGCCAGCCTCAACGCCGATCTCGGGCTGACGCTGGCCTTCGGGCTGATCTGCGCGATCCCGACCGTGATCATCGCCGGCCCGGTCTTCGGCAACTTCATCGCCAAGCGGGTTCCCGTGGCCGTGCCGGCCCGCGCCGTGCTGGCCGGCGCGACCCGGGAGCGGGCCGCCGTCGGGGACCGTCCCGGCTCGGGCCCGGCCGGCGGTCAGGACTTCGTGGACCGCGACGACCTCGCCAACGCCGGCACCCGCGAGCCGGACGAGCCCGTCGACGCCGGCCTGCCCGCCGGCCGGCGCGGGCCCGGCTTCTGGCCCGCGGTGCTCACTGTGCTGCTGCCCATCGTGCTGATGCTGCTGCGCGCCGTCGCCGAGCTCGTCCTGGACGAGGGCACCCGGCTGCGGACCGTCTTCGAGGTCCTGGGCACCCCGGTCGTCGCGCTGCTCTTCGGCGTGCTGCTGGCGATGTGGACGCTGGGCAAGCGGGCCGGCTTCGACCGGGCGCAGACGTCGTCGGTCATCGGCGGCTCGCTGCCGCCGATCGCCGGCATCCTTCTCATCGTGGCCGCCGGCGGCGGGTTCAAGCAGGTGCTGGTGGACGCCGGCGTCGGCAACGTGGTCGCGGACGCCGCCAAGGACGCCAACGTCTCGGCGCTGCTGCTCGGCTTCCTGGTCGCGGTCGGCATCCGGGTCGCGACCGGCTCGGCCACCGTCGCGACGATCACCGCCGCCGGCATCGTGGCGCCGCTGGCGGCCACCCTCGACAAGCCCGAGGTGTCGCTGCTGGCGCTGGCGATCGGCAGCGGCTCGCTGTTCTTCTCGCACGTCAACGACGCCGGGTTCTGGCTGGTGAAGGAGTACTTCGGGATGACCGTCGGGCAGACCATCAAGACGTGGTCCGTCATGGAGACCGTGATCTCGGTGGTCGGTTTCGGCTGCGTGATGATCCTCGACATCTTCGTCTGACGCGGCCCGGCCGTGCCCCGCGCGGGCGGGGCACGGCCGGGCGCGGTGGATCAGGCGTTCTGCTCGTCGCGCCAGGCCAGCCAGTCGCGCAGCGGGCCGAGGTCCGGCTTCGGGCCGCCGACGCCGACCGTGAACAGCGAGACACCCTGCTCGCGCAGCGCCGCCGCGGCGCTCAGCGCGTCGTCGCCGGAGGTCAGCCCGCCCGAGATCTCGATCTCCGAGAAGTCCCGGCCGACGTCGGTGCAGTGCTGCTGCAGCACGCCCAGCTTGTGTGCGACCGTGTCGGCGTCACCGAAGCTGTGCCAGATGTCGGCGTGCTTGGCGACGAGGCGCAGCGTCTTCTTCTCCCCGCCGCCCCCGATCAGCGTCGGGATCTTGCGGGTGGGCGGCGGGTTCAGCTTGCCGAGCCGCGCCTCGATCCGCGGCAGGGCCGCGGCGAGGTCGTTCAGGCGGCCGCCGGCGGTGCCGAATTCGTAGCCGTACTCCTGGTAGTCCTTCTCGAACCAGCCGGAGCCGATGCCGAGGATGAGCCGGCCGTCGCTGATGTGATCGACGGTGCGGGCCATGTCCGCGAGCAGGTCCGGGTTGCGGTAGCTGTTGCAGGTCACGAGGGCGCCGATCTCCACCCGCGAGGTCGCCTCGGCCCAGGCGCCCAGCATCGTCCAGCACTCGAAGTGCAGGCCCTCGGGTGCGCCGTACAGCGGGTAGAAGTGGTCCCAGTTGAAGAGGACGTCGACGCCGAGCTCCTCCGCCTCCGCGGCGGTACGCCGGATCGTCGCGTAGTCGGCGTGCTGCGGCTGAAGCTGCAGCGCGATCCTCACAGGCCTGTTCGTCATGAACCGGAGCATATTCCGGTTACGCCGGGCGCCGGGTGCCGGTCACGTGATCTTCGGCTCGCCGGATTCCCAAGGTCATCACAGGTACGCCTTGCACACTTGTCACCATGCGTAGACGGACACTGCTGCTCGGGCTGGCCGGCGTCGCCGGGGCCGGGGGCCTGGCCGCCTGCACGGCGGAGACCGGCGTCGGCATGTCCGGGGCGACCAGCGCGTCCGCCTCGGCCGCGCCGATCCTCGCCTCGACCACCGCGTCGTCGCTGGCGCCCCGGAACATCGCGACCGCGTACACGCCGCCGCCGGGCACCGCGCCCGCGGTGGCGTACCCGGTGGGTCGCCGGACCCTGCAGCTCAGCCGCGAGGGCCGGGCCCTGCCGACCACGGTCTGGTATCCGGCGGGCGGCACCGCCTCGGGCAGCCCGGCCCCCGCGGACGACGCGCCGGCGGCGAGCGGGCGCTTTCCGCTGGTGCTCTTCAGCCACGGGCTGACCGCCCAGCCCCGCGACTACGAGGCGATGCTGGCCCGCTGGGCGCAGGCCGGGTTCGTGGTCGCCGGCCCGACGTACCCGAAGACCTCGTACGGCGTGCCGGACCTCGACCCGCTCGACATCGTCAACCAGCCCGCCGACGCCTCCCACGTGATCGACGAGCTGCTGGCCCAGGGCGGGCCGACCAGCGCGATGATCGATCCGGACAGGCTGGCGGCGGCCGGGCACTCGGCGGGCGGGATCACCACCGCCGGACTGTTCAGCGCGCAGCGCGACGAGCGCCTCAAGGCCGGCGTGGTGATCGCCGGCACGGACTTCCAGGGCGCGCCGTTCACCGGGCCCGCCGCCGCGATGCTGTTCGTGCACGGGCGCAAGGACGGGACCGTCACGTACCGGGCCGGTCACGCCGTGTACGCGGCCGTGCCGTGGTCGCGGGCGATGCTGTCGGTCACCAAGGGCGGCCACGTCACCGAGAGCGACGACTTCGAGGCCACGACCCGGACCTCGACGGAGTTCCTGCGCTGGGCGCTGTACGGTGACGCGACCGCGAAGGCCAGGTTGCCCGAGGCGGCTGCGACGGGCGGCGTGGCGACCTTCGAGAATCAGCTCTGACCCACGAGCCGATCACCGGGAGCCGTCGTGCACGACCTGTACGAGACCATCCACCGCCGCCGCGACGTCCGCGGCGAGTTCACCGGCGAGCCCATCCCCGCCGACGTGCTGGAACGGCTGCTGACCGCGGCCCACGCCGCGCCCAGCGTCGGGCTGTCGCAGCCGTGGGACTTCGTCCTCGTCCGCGATCCCGGGGTGCGCCGGCGGTTCCGCGACCACGTCGAGAGCGAGCGCCGGGTCTTCGCCGCCGGGCTCGAGCGGGAGGCCGCGGAGCGGTTCGCGCGCATCAAGATCGATGGTGTGATGGAGTCCACTCTTTCGGTGGTGGTGACGTACGACGCCGACCGCGGCGGCCCGGCGGTGCTGGGCCGGCACGCGATTGCCGACGCGGGCCTGTACTCGGTGTGCCTGGCGATCCAGAACCTGTGGCTCGCCGCGACCGCGGAGGGGCTGGGTGTGGGCTGGGTCTCCTTCTACCGGGAGGACTATCTGCGCAGCTTGCTGGGCATACCGCAGGGCGTGCGCCCGGTGGCGTGGCTGTGCCTGGGCCCGGTCAGCCATCTGGAGCGCGTACCGGACCTGGAACGGCACGGTTGGCGGCAGCGACGTCCCCTTGATGCCGTTCTGCACGCAGACAAATGGGGCAACCCTCGAGAGGCGGTGCTGGATCCCCGTGGCTAACGTGGGCCGGGTGAGTTTCTGGACCCGAAAACGCGATCGCTCGTTCTTTGCCAACACCGGATCCCTGGTGATCTGCGGCTTGCTCGCCGGGGTGGTGGTCGCGGCGGCCTCCTTCCCGGCCGTCGCGATGTCCGGGCTGGCGGCGAAGGCGGGTTCGCGGGGGTTCGCCGAGCTGCCCAGCGAGCTCGAGCACCAGTCGGCACCCCAGGTCACCCGGATCTTCGCGTCGGACGGCAAGACGCAGATCGCGGTCATGTACGACGAGTTCCGCAGCGACGTACCGCTGAAGGACATCTCGAAGAACATGCAGAACGCGATCGTCGCGGCCGAGGACCACCAGTTCTACGAGCACAACGGCGTCGACCTCAAGGGTGTGGCGCGGGCGTTCGTGAACAACCGCAACGGCGGCTCGCAGCAGGGCGCTTCCACGCTGACCATGCAGGCCGTGCGGATGATGCTGGCGTACTCGGCGAAGACGCCGCAGGAAGCCATCGACGCCACCAAGGACACGCCCGAGCGCAAGCTCAGCGAGATGAAGTACGCGATGCAGCTCGAGAAGGAGCTCACCAAGGAGCAGATCCTCGAGCGCTACCTGAACATGGCCCCGTTCGGCAACGGCGCGTACGGCGTCTACGCCGGCAGCCAGGTGTACTTCAAGAAGAAGCCGAAGGACCTCACGGTCGCCGAGGCCGCCCTGCTCGCCGGCATGGTCAAGGCGCCGACCTCGTTCGACCCCACAACGCCGTCCGGCTATCCGCAGGCGCTCGACCGGCGCAACTACATCATCGACAACATGGTGGACCTGAAGTACATCACCGCGGCGGACGCCACCAAGGCCAAGGCCGCCAAGCTGGGCCGCACCACCAACCGCCCGGGCAACGGATGCGTGTCGGTGGCGAAGAACAACTGGGGCTTCTTCTGCGACTACTTCTACCGCTGGTGGCTGAGCCAGAAGGAGTTCGGCGAGACCACGTACGACCGTGAGCGCCAGCTCAAGAGCGGCGGCTACCGCGTCGTGACCTCGCTGGACGTCAAGGCGCAGGCCTCGGCCCGCAAGGAGATCACCGACCGGATCGACGACACCAACCGCAACGCCCTGCTGCTGGCCGGGGTCGAGCCCGGGACCGGCCGGGTCCGTACGCTGGCGGCGAACCGCAAGTTCAAGCTGGACAACGCCGAGCACCCGAAGAACAAACTGAACTCCAACCCGGAGCTGGCGGCCAAGGGCATCCGCGGCACGTACCCGTACACCACCAACCCGATCATCACCGGCGGCGGCGACATCGTCGGCTACCAGGCGGGCTCGGTGTTCAAGATGCTGACCATGGTGGCGGCCCTGGAGAACGGCTTCGAGCTGGACCACCAGATCACGTCGGGGGCCACGTACAAGTCCGGGTACATCATCGACCCGAGCTCGGACGCGGCCTGCCCGGGAACCCACTTCTACTGCCCGTCGAACGCGTCCAAGGACGAGCAGGGCACCTTCAACATGTGGACCGGCTTCGGCAAGTCGGTGAACACATATTTCGTGCCGTTGCAGGAGCAGGTCGGCGCCGAGAAGGTGGTGGACGTCGCGAAGCGCTTCGGCGTGCAGTTCCGGGCGAGGTCCGACGCCGAGATGGCGAACAACCCGACCGCGGCCAACCAGTGGGGCGCCTTCACGCTGGGTGTCTCCGCCTCGACGCCGCTGGACATCGCGAACGCGTACGCGACGCTGGCCGGCGACGGTATGTACTGCAAGCCGACGCCGATCCAGCGGATCACCTCCGCCGACGGCACCAAGGTCAAGGCGGGCCAGCCGGAGTGCACCCGGGCCACGAGCAAGGACGTGGCGCGCAAGGCGCTGGACGCGGCCCGCTGCCCGGTCGGTGACCAGGCCCAGCTGGGCAACTGCGCCGGTGCGACCGAGCCCGGCGCGCACTCGGCGGTGGGTCACCCGATCTTCGGCAAGACGGGTACGACCGACGCCGACAAGACCGCGGCGCTGGTGGTCGGCACGCAGTCGCTGGTCGTCGCCGGCTACCTGGTGAACCCGGACTGGGCGGGGCACTACGACCGGATGTCCCACGGCATCGTGAACCCGGCGGTGTACCGAACCATGGCGGACTACATGGACGGCAAGCCGCAGGAGGAGTTCAAGAAACCGGGGGAGTGACCCCGGCAGCGGAAACCTTCGGACTCATGGCGGTGGACCCGCCGCGCCGTCGGATCGTGTGGAGCGGATGCGCATAATGATCCGCATAGATCCGACGGCCCGGAGACAGGAGCCATGGCGCAGGACGACGTGCCCGACCCGTTCACCGAACTCGAGGAATGGGGCAGGAAGACCGAGCGCCGGGTGCGCCAGAGCCGCCTGCGAGGTGGGCTGGTCCGGCGGATCCCGCTGGTCGCTGTGGCTGTCGCCGCGGTCGTGGTGCCGGCCCTGGTCGTCCCCCGGCTGTGGTCATCGGTGTCCGCATCGAGGTCCGCCGGTCATCCGGCCGCGAACGTGCCCGAGGGCACCACGGCGACGACGTCACGAAGCGCTACGCCCACCAGCGCGTTCGCCGGCACCCCTGCCGCCGGCTATCCGGTGGGCGCTGCGGGCATCACGCTGCCGCCGGCGGCCGCGGTGCCCGGCTTCACCGCGGCGCGGGTGCGGACGGCGCTGAAGAGCGTCCGGGAGGCGTTGATCGCCGGCCGGCTGGACGACGCGATGCTGACCGGTCACGATCCGTCCCGGCTGCTGGCACTGCTCGCACCGAACCAGCGCGACGATGTCGGCACATGGTTCGAGGACAGGACCTTCGACACGGTCGCCACCTGGATCGACCCGGCCGTCCGGCTGGACGCCCGCGAGCGGCCGCGGGTCAGCGGCCGGGTGACGTACGCCTCGACAACGGTCGACGGCATCCGCACGCTCCGGGTGACGACGAACTTCGTCTGGGTGTACGCCTTCGACCGCGCCGACCGTCCGCTCGCCGCCGCGCACGACGAGATCCGATGGGAGTTCCCGGCCACCGCCCACCTGCGTGCCCATGACCGGGGCATGTGGATCGGTGCGACCAAGGCGTACACGGCGTGGGTGGACTGCGCCGCCTCGGACCGCGGGTTGCTGGCACCGACGCGCCGGGAGGCCGCCCCGCAACCGACCCGTACGGAGGACCCCGACGCGCTGCTCGAGGCCGACCACTCCCTGACGATCGAGGACGAGTGCCCGTGAGTATCTCGCCGACGGGTCGGCCGCACGTACTACCCGGATCGTGGCGGACCGCCCGATCGGCTTGCCGGGGAGCTGGACGGGGCCGCATCATGCCGTCGTGGGGTCGGACTGGATCTGGGAACTGAGGGTGCCGGTGGCGGCGGAGCCGGCCCTGCGCGTGCTGTACGCGCTCGCGGCCGAGCGGGACCTGCGGACGATCGAGGACCCCGAGGTGACACTGGCCGCCGTGGCGACGGGCAAGGAACACGGCCGGCTCCGGGCCGGTGGCGACGTCGACGTCTTCGTCAACTGGCGGGACGGGTCGCTGAGCTGGGCGCTGAACGCGGGGTTCTGTCACCGCCGCCCGGCACCCGAGGCCGACGCCTTCCGCGAGGTGCACGCCCGGCTGACCGGCCTGTGGCTGGACGTCGCGGAGCGCCTGAACGCGGACGTCGGCCGGGTCCTCGACGAATGGTCAACCGAGCAGGTCTGGAATCTCGGCATTCACGAGGGGATCCACCCGGGCGGCGGATGGCCGGCGGAACTCGGCTGGTGGACGTACCTGGGCGCCGGGCGCCACCTGCCGCAGTCGCCGTTGCCCGAGGTCACCGCCCGGGCGTACCGGCTTCCGAACGGTGCCCTGGTGGTGGCGCTCCTCGACGACCCGGCCGCCGTCGACCCGTTGCGCTACGCGGACATCCACGCCCGCTGGATGCGCGCGGCGTGATCCGGAGGTTTCCGGCGGACTCCACCTGCTCGTCGTCCAGCGGCCATGTACACGCCGCGCCTGATCTTTTAGGTTGACCGCGATCTATCTCTTCGAACGCGGGAGAACCTATGTCCGTCAAGGGCAGGATCGCGGCCGTGCTGGCCGCCGCACTCGTCACCGCGGGGCTCGCGGGCCCGGCGCCGGCGCACGCAGCGGTCAGCCGGGCACAGCTGGCGCTGCGCTGGGCCCCCATCCACTACCAGGACGTCGACGCCACCGGCAGCCACGCCCTGGGCGGCAAGTCCGACTACCTCACCCGGGTCGACTACGACGGCGACCTGAACGGGCGCAACAACTGGGACGACGCCGGGCAGGCCGGGGTGTCCTTCGCGGCGCACGTGTACTACTCCGTCGTGGAGACCGGCAGCCATTGGTTCATCACGTACTTCTTCTTCCACCCGCGCGACTGGATCGACCACCCGTTCTTCGAGAGCGAGCACGAGAACGACGGCGAGGGCGTCACGCTCGCGATCGAGAAGAACGGTACGGACTACGGGGTGCTGCGCGGGGCGGTCACCGTCGCGCACACCAACTTCTACTCGTACACCCCGGCCGGGAGCACCTGGACCACCGGCCGCGAGACCGTCGACGGCACGCTGCAGATGCAGTCCTCGCCGCACGACTCGTTCCAGCACCCCGTGACCGCGCAGGAGCGGGGCGGGCACGGGCTCAAGGCGTACCCGCAATACAAGATCAACGGCGACGGCATCGTGTACTACCCGTCGGCGACGGCCGAGACGCCCAGCACCACCGACGACCGCGACGTCCAGTACGCCCTCGTCGACATCTTCGCCGCCGGCGGACTCTGGGCCGAGCGCGCAAACAGCAGCCTCTTCGCAAACCTGGGCACTTTCGCCGGGGACACCTCCGGCGACTGCGGCGTAGGTACCTTCTCGTGCGGCACCAACTCGGCCAACGCGCCGTGGGGCTGGGACGACGGCGATGACCTGCCCGGACGGGGGGAGATCGCCACCGACCCCGCGAAGCTGTCCGCGGAGTACTTCACCGTGCCCGGGACGCTTTCCCGTTCGTACACGTACAACCCGTACTCCGTTGCGGCGGCGGCGCTGAAGGAAGCGGCCCGGACCGCGCCGCGCGTCGTCGACTGACGCGGCGGCCCGCGTCCCGGCTCAGGAATCCCGGGCCGGGACGCGCGGTGCGGCGGTGCTGTCACGGACGACGAGCTCGGTGGCCAGCTCGAGCCGGGGCGTCTCGATCTCCTCGCCGACGGCCAGGCGCAGCGTCGTGCGCGCCGCCAGCCCGCCCATCTCCGCCAGCGGCTGGCGCACCGTGGTCAGCGGGGGAGACGCCCAGCGGGCCTCCGGCAGATCGTCGAAGCCGACCACGCTCAGGTCGCCGGGGACCCGCAGGCCGCGGTGCCGGGCGGCCTCGTACACGCCGAGGGCCATGGTGTCGCTGGAGGTGAAGATGGCGGTCGGCGGGTCGGGGAGTTCCAGCAGCGAGCGGCCGCAGGCGAAGCCCGACTCGTACATGAAGTCGCCTTGCCGGATCAGCGACTCGTCGACCGACTCGAGGCCGGCGCGGTATCCGTCGAGCCGCGCCCGGCTGCAGAGGAGGTTCCTCGGGCCGGCGATGAAGCCGATCCGTCGGTGCCCGAGCCCGGTCAGATGCTGGGTGGCGGACAGGCCGCCGGCCCAGTTGGTGGCGCCGACGGTCGGGATGTCCAGCGGGGCGCCGCCGGCCGGGTCGATCACGACCACCGGGATGTTGAGCCGCTGGAGTTCGGCGTAGACGGGGGTGGTCGGGTCGGAGGTCACGAAGATGACGCCGTCGGACTGGCGGGCGTAGAGGTTCTGCAGCCACTGCCGGGTCGCCGTCGAGCGCCGGTGCACCGCGGAGACGACCGTGCCCACGCCGGCCGCGTGCATGACGTCCTCGACGCCGCGGATCAGCTCGACCGCCCACGGGCTGTCCAGGTCGTTGAAGACGAGGTCGACGAGGGCCGCCTTGCCGGTCTGCTGGCGCGAGGCGCGGCGGCGGTAGCCGTGCTCCTTGAGCAGGTTCTCCACCAGTTCCCGGGTCTGCGGGGCGACGTCGGCGCGCCCGTTGAGGACGCGGGACACCGTGGGGACGGAGACTCCGGCCTCCCGGGCGATCGCGGCAATGGTCACGCGGGCCACGGACCCTCCTCGAAAGTTTCGGGGCCAAGTCCCGGAAGTATTCCACAGTCCGTGCGTTGAAACATGAATCGCATTAACATCTCGGCTTATTGATCGCCCTCGGTCTATATCCGGAGGTGCCCTTGTCCCCCAGACGGCTGCTCGCGGGCCTCGCCGCGAGCCTGCTCCTGCTTCTCCCCGCTCCTGCCTCCGCCGCGCCCTCCGGTTATCAGGTCGGAGTGGGCATCGGCGACATCACCGGTGAGGCGGCCGAGGTCGGCATGCTCGGCTACGCCGACCCCACCCAGACCACATCCGGCCTGGCCTCGCGCCAGTGGGCGCGGGCCTTCGTGGTCGCCGACGCCGCCGGCCACCACGTCGCCTTCGTCAGCACCGAGATCGACTTCGTCACCCAGGCCGTCCAGATGGAGGTCCTCAAGCGGCTGCGGGCGAAGCACGGTTCCACGTACACCGACCAGAACGTCGTCCTGACCGCCACCCACACGCACTCCGGCCCCGGTGGGTACTCGGAGTACACGATGTGGAACCTCACCACGCTGGGCTTCGAGGCGCCGGTCTTCGAGGCGATCGTCTCCGGCATCGTGCGGGCCGTGGACGCCGCGGACGCCGGGCTCGCCCCCGGCACCGTCAAGATCGCCGAGGGCGACCTGATCGGCGCGAACGTCAACCGCTCGCTCCCGGCGTTCGAGAACAACCCCGCGGCCGACAAGGCGAAGTTCCCCGGCGCGGTCGACACCCGGATGACGGTGCTCCGCTTCGAGCGCGGCGGCCGCCCGGTCGGCCTGCTGAGCTTCTTCGCCACCCACGGCACGTCGATGACCCCGGCCAACCACCTCATCAGCGCCGACAACAAGGGGTACGCGGCACACCTGATCGAGGACGGCGTGCACGGCGTCGACTGGGCCCACCGCGGTGCGTTCGTGGCCGCCTTCGCCCAGACCAACGCCGGTGACATGTCGCCCAACCTGCGCAACGGCGGCGCCCAGGGCCCGACCGACGACGAGTTCGAGAACACCCGCATCATCGGCAGGCTGCAGGCCGACAAGGCCCAGCAGCTGTTCGACAGCGCGACCGAGGAGCTCACCGGCCCGATCGACGCCCGTGGCCGCTATGTGGACTTCTCGAACGTCCAGGTGACCGGGGCGTACACCCCGGACGGCCGGGAACACCGAACCTGTCCCGGCGCGCTGGGGCAGAACTTCACCGCCGGTGCCGAGGACGGCCCCGGCCCGCCGATCGTCGACGAGGGTGACCTGAGCACCAACCCGCTGCTGCTGGTCGCCGGCATCGTGGTGAACCCGACGCCGGCCGAGGTACGGGCCTGCCAGGCACCCAAGGACGTGTTCCTGGGCAGCGGCAGCCAGAACCCCCCATGGACGCCGCAGATCATGCCGCTGCAGATTCTGCGCATCGGGCAGCTCGCTGTCACCACGGCGCCGGGGGAGTTCACCATCGTCTCCGGCCGCCGGGTACGCGATGCGGTCGGCGCCGAGCTCGGCGGCATCGCCACCCACCAGATCCTGGCCGGGTATGCGAATGCCTACGCCGGCTACGTGGCGACCCCGGAGGAGTACGACCTCCAGCACTACGAGGGCGCCGCGACGCACTTCGGCCGCTACACGCAGTCCGCGTACGCCCAGGAACTGGCGAAACTGGCCGCCGCTCTGCGCACCGGGCAGCCGACGCCCAGCGCGGTCCAACCGCCCGCCCTGCCGCAGAATCGGATCAGCGTCCGCCCGGGCGTGGTGCTCGACTCGCCGCCGCTGGGCAAGTCCTTCGGCAGTGTCGTCACCGAGCCGGCCGCCTCGTACGGCCGCGGCGCGACGGTGCGCGCCGACTTCGTCACCGGCCACCCGAACAACAACCTGCGCGACGAGGGCACGTTCGTCGAGGTGCAGCGCCAGGACGGCAGCGCGTGGACGACGGTGTCCACCGACTCCGAGTGGCAGACGATCTACCGGTGGAAGCGCGAGTACCTCGGGGTGTCCACGGCCCAGATCAGCTGGACCGTGCCGGCCGACGCGGTGCCGGGCACCTACCGGATCGTGCACCACGGCGACGCCAAGAGCATCACCGGAACGATCAAGCCCTTCACCGGGACCACCCGTACCTTCTCAATCACTCCCTAGGGGACAAAAACGGCGGCGCTCGCGTCCTCCTGGCGCGAGCCCCGTTGACCCCTGGTGTGCTTAACAACCGAAATGGCCTGAAATCCGCCACGCGAAAGCTGGTGACGCTCGGCGTGGCGACCGTCGTGGTCGCGGCGGGCGGTGCCGCCCTGGCCGAGGTCGTCTCCGGTACGCCCGCGACAGCGCCCTCCTTCAACGGCCCGGTGTACGCCCTCGCCCACCGCGGTGACGTCGTCTACGTCGGCGGCTCGTTCACCGGCGCGGTCGTCGGCGGCAAGACGATCGCCCGCGCCCGGCTCGCCGCCTTCGATGCGAGCACCGGGGCCCTGCTGAGCTGGAACCCGGGCGCCGACTCCACCGTACGAGCCCTGGCGGTCGACGGCACCACCGTCTTCGCCGCCGGCGACTTCGACAAGGTCGCCGGCATGTCCCGTGACGCGATCGCCGGCATCGACGCCTCCTCCGGTGAGCTCACCGCCCTCAAGCACACCGTGCTGGGCCAGCCGAACGCGCTCGCCGTGGGCAACGGCCGGCTGTACGTCGGCGGCCGGCTCACCTCCGTCGACGGCTCCCCGCGGACGAACCTCGCGGCGTTCAGCACCGCCGGCGGAACCCTGGACAGCTGGGCGCCGACCACCGACGACACCGTCAACGCGCTGGCGGTTGCCGGCAGCCGGGTCTACCTCGGCGGCAGCTTCCACAAGACCAACGGGATCAGCTCCACGCTGCGGCTCACCGCGGTCGACGGCGTGACCGGTGTCCTCGACAAGGGCTTCCTGCCCAAGCCGGTGTCGCAGGTCTTCGCCCTCACCACGGACGCGGACGGCGTGTACGCCGCGCTCGGCGGCCAGGGCGGCCGGGCCATCGCGTACACCTTCGGCGGCCTCGCCCGCTGGACCCGCGTCTTCGACGGCGACGCCCAGGCGATCGCGACCCTCGGTGGCACCACGTACGTCGGCGGCCACTTCGACCGGGCGTGCACGACCACCAACAACGGCACCAAGGGCGTGTGCACCGACGGCTCCGTACCCCGGGTCAAGCTCGCCGCGATCGACGGCGCGGGCAACCTGACCGAGTGGGCGCCGCAGGCCAACGGCGTCGTCGGCGTCCGCACCCTCGCCACGAACGCCGGCAACGGCCTGCTCGGCGTGGGCGGCGACTTCACCACCATCGGCGGCGTCACGCAGAAGCGTTACGCCTCGTTCGGCGGACCCACTGCGCGGATGCCGGTGCCGCCCGTGCCGCCCTCGCCGTACGTGGCGTCGTACAACTTCGACTCGACGGTGCCGGACGGCACCTACGACGACGGTTCCGGCAACGGCCACCTGCTGCGGACCCGCGCGGTGAACGGAGCCGTCCTCAAGACCGTGGCGCACGGCAGCGGCCAGGCCATCATGTACCCGGCGAAGTGCACCGGGACGACGTGTCCCCGGGTGGTGCTGCAGGCCGCCGACGCGCCGGAGCTCAACCCCGGGGCCAAGGATCTGCGGTACGGCGCGCACGTGCTGCTCTCGCCGGCGGAGACCTCGTCGGGCGAGAACATCCTGCAGAAGGGCTACTCGACCGCCGGCGGCCAGTACAAGCTGCAGGTCGACGGCGCCTCCGGCAAGCCGAGCTGCGTGATGAGCGACAAGTCCTCGACGACCATCCACCTGGCCAAGAGCGGCAAGTCGATGGCCGACGGCGGGTGGCACGCCCTCGAGTGCAGGCGCGCCGGCACCTCGCTGACCATCCTGGTCGACGGCCAGGTGGAGGGTTCCGCGACGCTGCCCGCGGCCCTGTCGGTGGTCACGACGCAGCCGCTGAGCCTGGGCGGCAAGGGTACGGGCGTGAACAACGACCAGTTCCACGGCGGCCTCGACGACGCCTGGGTCAGCATCAGCTGAAGCGCGACACGAAGGAAGCGGCCGGGATCCGTCCCGGCCGCTTCCCGTCTCTCACGCCGCCTTCGGGCGTCCCGGCAGGAAGAGCGCCACGATCGCACCCGCGGCGATAATGGCGGCGCCCACCATCACCGCCGGCACGATGCCGTCCACGAACGACTGGCCGCCGGTGTAGCCGCCGTACGAGCTGAACACCGAGGCCAGCACCGCGACCCCGACCGCCACGCCGAGCTCCCGGACGGTGTTGTTGGCGCCGGAGGCGACACCCCGGTCCTGCTCGGACACGCTGGCCAGCGCCATCGTGCTGATCGGCGCGAAGGTGAGCCCCATGCCGACGCCGGCCAGGACGAAGGCGATCACGAGATCGCCGTAGGAGACGGTGGTCGAGCTCGCGAGTGCGATCCAGAGCACGCCGGTGGCCAGCAGGACCTGCCCGGCCACGATCAGGTTACGGACCCCGGCCCGGTCGGCGAAGATGCCGGCGAGCGGCGCGACGACCATCGGCGCCATGGTCCACGGCAGCGTCCGGACGCCCGCCTCCAGCGGGCTCAGCCCCTGGACCACCTGGAAGAACTGGGCGAGCAGGAACACCGACCCGAAGGTGCCCGCCGAGAACGTCAGCGTGACCACCGTGACCAGTCCGAAGCCTCGCGACCGGAAGAGTTTCAGCGGCAGCATCGGCGTGCGGTTGCGCCACTGCCACAGGACGAAGAGGGCGACCAGGACGCCGCCCGCGGCGAGCATGCCGAGCACCCGGCCCGAGGTCCATCCGTGATCCGGCCCGTCCACGACGCCCCAGACCAGCAGCAGCATCCCGGCGGCGGACAGCACCAGGCCCAGCGGGTCCAGCCGCGGGGCGCCGCCCCGGGACTCCCGCAGCACGACGGCGGCGAGCACGGTGGCGAGCACCCCGACGGGCACGTTCAGCCAGAAGATCCACGACCAGTGCAGCCCCTCGACGACGGCGCCGCCGACCACGGGCCCGACGGCGACCCCCAGGCCGCTGATCCCGCCCCAGATGCCGACCGCGGCGTTGCGCATCCGTTCGGGTACGGCCTGCGCCAGCAGCGTGAGGGACAGGGGAGCGACGGCGGCGCCGGCCAGCCCCTGCACGGCTCGCGCGGCGGTCAGCATCCACGGCTCGGTGGCCAGGGCGGCGGCCCCGGACGCCAGTGTGAACACGACGATCCCGGCCAGGAACATCCGCCGCCGCCCGATCCGGTCACCCAGCGCGGCGGCGGTGAGCAGGAAGGCGGCGAACGGCAGCGTGTACGCGTTGACGAACCACTGCAAGTCGGCCAGGGAGGCGCCGAGCTCGGCCCGGATAACGGGCAGTGCGGTGGTCACCACGAGGTTGTCGAGCGTGACCATGAAGACGGGGATGCCGACGGCGGCCAGCACGGCGGCGAGCGGGCGGGCCGCACGGGGTGGTGCGGAAGCGGGCGGCTGCACGCTCGGCACGGTCACGGTGGTCATGGACTGGCTCCTTGTTGTTATCGAATGATAACTAGTGCGCCCGCCAGGTTAGTTATCAACCGATGCCTTCCGCAACCCCGGAGTGCAGGGAATCTCGTCCGGACGCGGCGGAACGGGCCGGCGCTGCGATCGCCGGCCCGTTCCCGCCTCATGTCACGGCACGAGGACGTTGCGGTAGATCCCGTCGTCGGTGCCCCGGACGAATACCTGGAGGCTGCCGCTGTACACATCCGCGCCCGGGCCGGCCAGCGTCGCTCCGCCGCCGGGAACCGGGACCCACCCGCTCCAGGCGCCACCGCTGAGGACATTTCGATAGATGGCGTTGTCGGTGCCGCGCACGAAGACGTTCAACGCGCCGTTGAAGACAACTGCCGCGGGGCCTGAGGTGGTGGCGCCGCCGCCGGGAAGCGGTGCCCATCCGCTCCACGTGCCGCCGCTGCTGAGGACGTTGCGGTAGATGGCGTTGTCGGTGCCGCGGACGAACAGATTCAAGGCGCCGCTGTAGACGACGGCAGCCGGGGCCGACGGTGTGGCGCCGCCGCCCGGGACCGCGCTCCATCCGGACCAGGTGCCGCCGCTGCTGAGGACGTTGCGGTAGATGGCGCTGTCCGTGCCGCGGACGAAGAGATTCAGTGCACCGTTGAAGACGACGGCCGCGGGGGCCGCGAGGGTGGCGCCGCCCCCGGGGACCGCGCTCCACCCGGACCAGGTGCCGCCGCTGCTGAGCACGTTGCGGTAGATGGCGTTGTCGGTGCTGCGGACGAACAGATTCAAGGCGCCGCTGAAAACGACGGCCGCGGGCCCCGACGTGGTGGCGCCGCCGCCGGGAACCAGCGTCCACCCACTCCAGTTTCCAGCGCTCAGCACATTGCGGTAGATCGCATTGTCCGTGCCCCGGACGAAGACGTTCTGGGTGCCGTTGTACGAGACGGCGGCCGGGCTGTCCGGCGTCGCGCCGCCGCCGGGCAGCGGAGCCCAGCCGGTCCACTGCTCGAGGGGTGCCGCCGCGGCTGCCGGGGTCGCCGCCTGGGCCGGAGCGGAGATGCCGAGCGCGGCCAGCGCGACCAGCGCGACACCCGCGACCGCCGCCCTGAGGCGCCTCGTTCCGTGCTGCGAGAAGGTCATCGCGTCTCCTTCGAAAGGTGTGCGGGACGATCGGCCGGGGTGCGGCCGATCGGTGCGATGACTGCCGGCGGGCCCGCCTGTGCGTCGCCTTCAATCTCGTCCCGGACCGACCCCCCCGTCAAGACCCGATACACATCGAAGGACGACAATACAAATTCACCTTTTCGCCATTCCTTCAAAGCTGCGACGACATTGTGTCGGAGGTGCGGTGTCATCGGCTGATAACCTGGACGGGTGGCCCGTACCCGTCTCACCGCCGTGGAGCGCCACGAGCAGCTGCTCCGGGCGGCCCTGACCGCCTTCACCACCGGCGGCTACGCCGGCACCACCACCGACCAGGTCGCCCGGATCGCCGGGGTCTCCCAGCCGTACGTGATCCGGCTGTTCGGCACCAAGCAGCAGCTCTTCCTCGCCACCGTCGACCACGCCGGCCGTCGGATCGAGGAGCGGTTCCGCCGGGCGGCCGCCGAGGAGCCCACGCTGGCCAGCCTCGGTGCGGCCTACGACGACCTGCTCGCCGAGCGCGAGCTGATCACCGTCCTGCTGCACGGCTTCACCGCCAGCGCCGACCCCGCGATCGGCCCGGTGGTCCGCGACTGCTTCGGCCGCATCTACCGCACGGTGCGCGAGCTGACCGGCGCCGACCAGGAGGAGGCCCGGCAGTTCCTCGCCATGGGCATGCTCCTCACCTGCCTCGGCGCGATGCAGGTCGTCGGCCCCAACGCCGTGCCGCGGGAGCCGTGGATGACCGAGCTGCTCGACAAGTAGCTCAGGGCATGTTGTGGCGGGTGTACGCCGGCTCCCGCAGCCCCAGCATCGCCTCGGTCATCCGTACGGCCTCCACCGCCGGCCGGACGTCGTGCACCCGGACGATGCGCGCCCCCCGGAGGATGCAGAAGACCACCGTCGCCAGCGTGCCGGCGAGGCGTTCCCGTTGCGGCAGGTCGAGCGTCTCGCCGATGAAGTCCTTGTTGCTCACCGCCGCCAGGAGCGGGTGGCCGATGTCCGCGACCTCGTGCAGGCGGCGGGTGATCTCCAGCGTGTGCACCGTGTTCTTGTTCAGGTCGTGGCCCGGGTCGATGATGATCTGCTCCGGGCGTACGCCGCGGTCCTCGGCCAGGCGCACCCGCTGCCGCAGGAAGTCCGTGACCTCCGCGGTCACGTCGCCGTAGGTGGGTCCCGGGTACGCGGTTCGCGGCGCCGCGAGGCTGTGGGTGATGACCAGGGTGGCGTCCGTGCCCGCCACCGCGTCGGCCATCGCCGGGTCGCGCAGGCCGGACGTGTCGTTGATGACGCCCGCGCCGGCCTTGATGACCTCGCGGGCCACCTCCGGGCGGAACGTGTCCACCGAGACCACCGCGAGGCCCTGGGCCGCCTCGACCACCGGCAGGACCCGGTCGAGTTCCTCGGCCGCGGTGACCTCCGGACCGGGGGCGAACGGTACGCCGCCGATGTCGATCCAGTCGGCGCCCGCCTCCGCCGCCGCGCGGACCGCCTCGGTGGCACGGTCGAGGGCGAAGGTACGGCCGCGGTCGTGGAACGAGTCGGGTGTGCGGTTCACGATCGCCATCACCACCACCCGCCGGGAGAAGTCGTACGGGCGCCCGCCGATGACCCGTTCGGCGCTGATCAGGGGCGGTGCGTAAAGGCTCACGACCGGAGACTAACCGGCGATGAGGTGCGGGAATTAGGGACTCCCGGGAATGATCGCGGCGCTCTAGGGTGCAAGGGGTGACGGAAGCAGGACTCGCGGTCGCCGACGTGCGGGGTCCGTTGCGGTACCTGTGGTGGCTGGTACGCCGGCAGAAGCGCCGGGTCGCGGTCGGTGCGCTGCTCGGGTCCTCGTGGATGGTGGGACTGACGCTCCCGCCGTACCTGCTCTCCCAGGCCATCGATCTGGGCCTGCGCCGGCGCGACCTGACCGTGCTGACCACCTGGGTCGCCGCGCTCTTCGCCGTCGGCGTGGTCAACGCGGTCCTGGCCATCCTGCGGCACCGGACCATGACGAAGATCCGGATGGACGGTGGGCTGCGCACCATCCGGACGGTGATCGCCCACGCGACCCGGCTCGGTGCGGCCCTGCCCCGGCGCATCGGTGGCGGTGAGGTGGTGACCATCGGGGTGGCCGACGTGTGGGTGCTCGCCCAGGCCCTGACCATCACCGGGCCCGGGTTCGGCGCCGCTCTCGCGTACGGGGTGGTCGCCATGCTGTTGCTGAGGATCTCCCCGTTGCTGGCCGTCGTGGTCCTCGCCGGTGTTCCCGTGCTGGCGGTGGTGGTCGGGCCGATGCTGCGCCGGCTGCAACGCGCCGGGACCAGGTACCGGGCGCATCAGGGCGCGCTTGCCGACCGGCTCGTCGACATCGTCGCCGGACTGCGCATCCTCAACGGACTCGGCGGCAAGCAGGCGTACGCGGCCCGCTACCGCCGCGAGTCGCGCCGGGTCGTCGAGGAGGGCTACCACGTCGGGGCGGTGACGAGCTGGATCCAGGCGCTCGGCGTCGGCCTGCCCGCGCTGTTCCTGGCGGTGGTGATCTGGCTGGCCGCCCGGATGGCCGCCCAGGGCACCATCACGGTGGGCGAGCTCGTCGCGGTCTGGGGGTACGCCGCGGTGCTGGTCGTGCCGGCGGCCTTCGTCATCGAGGGCGGCTTCGACATCGGCCGTGCCCTCGTCGCCGGGCGGCGCATCCTGGAGTTCCTGCGGTTGCCGGCCGACCCGTCGCCCCCGGAGCGCGGGCCGGAGCGGCCGGCGGCGCTGTACGACCCCGAGTCCGGTGTCGTGGTCGCCCCGGGCCGGCTCACGGCGATCGCCACGGCCCGGCCCGGGGATGCGGCCGCCGTCGTCGACCGGCTGGGCCGCTACGGGCTCACCGCCGCCACGTGGGACGGCGTTCCCGTCGTACGGATCGCCGTGCGCGAGCGCGTGCTGGTCGCCGACGGGGACGCGTACCTGTTCACCGGCACGCTGGGCGAGGTGGTCGCGGGCCGGACGGCGGTGGATGACGCCGCCGTGTCCCGGGCCCTGGCCGCGGCCGCGGCGAGCGACATCGTGGACGGTCTGCCCGGCGGGACCGCCGCCGTGCTGGACACCCAGGGCCGCAACCTCTCCGGCGGCCAGCGTCAGCGGGTCCGCCTGGCCCGGGCGCTGCACGCCGATCCGGAGATCCTGCTGGCCGTGGAGCCGACCTCGGCGGTCGACGCGCACACCGAGGCGGCCGTCGCCGAACGGCTCGGTGCCGCCCGGGCCGGGCGGGCGACGCTCGTCACCACGACCTCGCCCGCGCTGCTCGAACGCGCCGACGTCGTGCACTACCTCGTCGGGGGCCGGGTCGTCGCGACCGGCAACCACCGCAGCCTGCTCGCCGCGGAGCCGGGATATCGCGCGCTGGTCAGCCGCGCCGCGGGGGAGGGCGTGCCGGCCGGGGCGGCCCGATGACCACCCTGCCCGTCGCCGGGACCGCCCCGATGCGCCGGGCGGCCGCCCGCCTGCTGCGCGCGGAACGGCGCACGGTCGCCTGGATGGTGCTGCTCAACGCGTCGGCCGCGGTCGCGGCGCTGGGCGGCCCGTGGCTGCTCGGCCGGATCGTCGACACGGTGGCCGGGGGCGGCGCCTCGGTCGGTGCGGTGGACCGGCTCGCCGCCGGGATCCTGGTGTGCACGCTCGCGCAGATCATTCTGACCCGTACGGCGCTGGGGGTCGGCTACCGCTTCGGCGAGCGTACGGCGGCCCGGGTCCGCGAGGACTTCCTCGACCGCGCCCTGGCCCTGCCCGCGTCCGTGGCGGAACGGGTGCCCACCGGTGACCTGGCGACCCGGGGCACCGCGGACGTCGGCGCGGTCGCCACCACGCTGCGCGACGCCGTGCCGGAGGTCCTCATCGCCGCCGGGCAGGCGCTGTTCGTGCTGGTCGCGGTCTTCCTCCTGGACCCGCTGCTGGGGGCGGTGGCCGTGCTCGGCCTCGCCGGGATCCCGGCCGTGACGCGCTGGTACCTGCGCCGGGCCCGCCGGGCATACCTGGAGGAGGGTGCGGCGGTGTCGGCGCTCGCCGACGAGATGGCGGCGACGATCGCGGGTGCCCGTACCGTCGAGGCCTTCGGGTTGCAGGAACGCCGGATCGCCGTGGCCCGCGACGCGATCTCCCGGGTCCGGCGCACCCGGCTGCGGACGCTCTTCCTGCGCAGCGTCCTGTTCCCGGCGGTCGACGTCTCCTATGTGGTCCCGGTGGTGGCGGTGCTGCTGATCGGCGGCGCCCTGCACGCGGACGGGCGGCTGACCCTGGGCGCGGTGGCGGCATCCGCGCTCTACCTGCGCCAGCTCGCGGTCCCGCTCGACGCCATCCTGATCTGGCTGGAGCAGCTGCAGAGCAGCGCGGCGTCGTTCGCCCGGGTGGAGGGGCTGGCGGCGATCCCGCCGGCGGTCACCGTGCCGGGTCCGCCGCCGGCCGGGGACCGGATCGAGGTCCGGGGCCTCCGGTACGCCTACGACGGCGGCCGCGACGTGCTGCGCGGGGTGGATCTGACGGTACGGCCGGGGGAGCGGCTCGCCGTCGTCGGGCCGTCCGGGGCGGGCAAGTCCACGCTGGGTCGCCTGATCGCCGGAGTGGACCGGCCGCGCAGCGGGACGGTGACGGTGGGCGGGGTGCCGATCGCCGACCTGCCGCCGGACCTGCTGCGCCGGCAGGTCGTGCTGGTGAGCCAGGAACACCACGTGTTCCGCGACGCGGTCCGCGACAACCTGACCCTGGCCGCGCCCGACGCCACGGACGACCAGCTCCGGACTGCGCTGGCGGTGGTCGGCGCGGATTGGGTGGACGAGCTGCCCGAGGGCCTGGACACGCCGCTGGGCGGGACGGGCCTTGCCCTCGACGGCGCCCGCGCCCAGCAGCTGGCGCTGGCCCGGGTGGTCCTCGCGGATCCGCACACGGTGGTGCTCGACGAGGCGACGGCCCTGCTCGACCCGACGACCGCCCGGGACGCGGAGCGGGCGCTGGCGGCGGTGCTGCACGACCGTACGGTGATCGCCATCGCGCACCGGCTGCAGACGGCGCACGACGCCGACCGGGTCGCGGTCATGGAGGCCGGGCGCCTGGTGGAGCTGGGCACCCACGACGACCTGGTCGACGCCGATGGCGCGTACGCGGCCCTCTGGCGCACGTGGCACGGATAGTGACGGTCATGAGCGCAGTAAGCCGATAGGAAAAGTAGGAAAAGCGCGAATCCGCGGGAATACCCGATCACACGCGATCTATGCAGGGTTAATTCGCACCATCGGTCAACCGGAATCAGGTTCGGCGCGCGCTCCCAGCGGGTAGCGCATAGGGGACGCACCGACGGACGAACCAACTTGGAGGTAGCGATGAGTGACCCTTACACGGGCGCCCGCGCACCGGACGGCACCACGGGCTACGGCGAGGTGCCGGTGCAACCGGCGACCGAAACTTATCCGGCCACCGAGACGTACCCGGCGACCGAGACCTATCCGGCCACCGAGACCTACCCTGCGACGGGCCTGACTCCGGGCGAGAGCCTGACGGCCGGCGACGACCGTGCCTTCGGCTCGACGGAGAGCGACACCGGCTCGGGCGCCAAGGAGCAGGCCAAGCAGGTCGCCGGCGAGAGCGCGCACGCCGCCGGGCAGGCCGCGAGCGAGGTGAAGGACACCGCCAAGGAGCAGGTCCAGCGGGTCGGCGCCGAGGCGAAGACCCAGGCGCGCAACGTCGCCTCCGAGGTCCGCGACAAGGTGAGCAGCCAGGCGCGGACCCAGAACGACAAGCTCGTCGGCAACATCCGGCAGGTCGCCGACCAGCTCGACGAGATGCGCGGCGACCGGCAGGACTCGCCGGCCGCGAGCGTGGTCTCGCGGGTCGCCGACGGTGGCCGGCAGTTGGCCGACTACCTCGACCACCACGGTCCCGAGGGCGTCCTGCGCGAGGTGCAGGACTTCGCCCGGCGTCGTCCCGGCGCCTTCCTCGCGACCGCCCTGGCCGCGGGCTTCGTGGTCGGGCGGCTCGGCAAGGGAGTGGCCAAGGCCGACGACACCGCCGGCAAGCCGCAGACGGACTCCTTCGTCTCCGGTACGGACACCGCCGGCTCGTACGGCACCGCCGGCACGTACGCGACCGGCTACGACACCACCGGCTACGACACCACGGCGACCACGACGGGCGCGACCGGCACCGGCTACGCCGACCCGGCCGTCGAGACCCGCGGGTACACCGCCGGCGGCACCGAGTACGCCTCCACCGGCACGGGCACGCCCGTCGTCGTGGAGGAGGAGTATCCGGGTGGCGCGCGATGACCACGCCGTACCCGGCCGAACAGGAGCGCGCCGAGGAGGTCTCGTCGACCTCCGTCGGTGAGCTGATCGGCAACATCAGCAACGACCTCTCCCAGCTGTTCCGCCAGGAGGTGGAGCTCGCCAAGGCCGAGGTCAAGGAGGAGGCCGCCAAGGCCGGCAAGGCCGCCGGAATGCTCGGCGGTGCCGGTTTCGCCGGCTACCTCGCGGTCGTGCTGCTCAGCTTCGCCCTGGTGTTCGGCCTCGCCAACGTCATGGACGCCGGCTGGGCCGCGCTCATCGTGGCCGTCCTCTGGGGGATCATCGGCGCCGTTCTCTACGCGAACGGCCGCAAAAAGCTCAAGACCGTCGATCCCGTGCCGCACCGCACCGTCGACACGATCAAGGAGGACGCGCAATGGCTGAAGAACCCGACCGGCTGAGGCAGGAGATCGAGCAGACGCGCGCCTCGCTGACGCGCGACGTGGACCTGCTCGCCGAGAAGACAAGCCCGAAGCAGGTGGCCAAGCGCCGCTGGACCTCGGTGAAGGAGAAAGTCATGGGAAGCTCGGGGAGCGCACACTCGGCGGCCGGCACCGTGCAGGACAAGGCCTCGCAACTGGGCGACAAGGCGTCGGAGAAGGCGTCGCACCTGGGTGACGTTGCGTCGGAGAAGGCGTCGCAGCTCGGTGACAAGGCGTCGGACGCGGCGCACAACGTCGCCGACACGGTCCGCGGCGCGCCGCAGGCCGTGACCCAGCAGACCCAGGGCAACCCCCTCGCCGCCGGCATCATCGCCTTCGGCGTCGGCATGCTCGCAGCCACCCTGATCCCGGTCACCGACGCCGAGAAGCACGCCGGCGAACAGATCAAGGAGCACAGCGGCGACCTGACCGACAAGGTCAAGGACGTCGCCGCCGACCTCAAGGACGATGTCTCCGGCACCGTGCAGGAGGCTGTCGGCCAGGTCAAGGAGACCGCACAGGACGCGGCTCAGACGACCAAGCAGCAGGCGCAGTCCTCGGCGCAGGACGCCAAGGAGCAGAGCAAGCAGGCCGTAACCGACGCCCGCTCCTGACCCACGAGAAACCGCGCACACCCGAACGGGGGTGTGGTGACCGAAAGTCACCGCACCCCCGTCGGCGTACGCCAACCCGTGTTTGCCACCCCCCGCCCAGGGCACCCCCGGACGAGGAGCCGGCAACCAAGGGGGAAAGAGCATGAAGTTCGGATACAAGCTGTCAGCCGAGGGCTTCGGCCCCAAGGAGCTGATCCAGCAAGCGGTACAAGCCGAGCAAGCCGGCTTCGACTTCGTCGAGATCAGCGACCACTACCACCCCTGGCTCGACATTCAAGGCCACTCACCATTCGCCTGGACCGTCCTGGGCGCCATCGCCGCGAAGACCGAGCGCATAGGCCTCGCCACCGGCGTCACCTGCCCGACCGTCCGCTACCACCCTGCGATCATCGCCCAGGCCGCCGCCACCCTCGCGATCACCTCGGACAACCGCTTCACCCTCGGCCTTGGCTCCGGCGAACGGCTCAACGAACACGTCGTCGGCCAGGGCTTCCCGAGCGTCCGCGGCCGGCAGGAGCGGCTCCGGGAGGCGCTGGAGATCATCAAGCTGCTGTGGCGGGGCGGCTACCAGTCGTACGAGGGCAGGCACCTGCAGCTCGAGGACGCCCGCGTCTTCGACCTGCCGGACGAACTGCCCGTGATCGCGGTCGCCGCCGGCGGCAGGAGCGCCGCCACCCTCGCGGCGGAGCTGGCTGACGGCCTGTTCGCCACCGAGCCGCGCAGCGACCTCGTCGAGACCTACCGTGGGGCGGGCGGCGCCGGGCCGCGCTACGCCGAGGTCCCGATGGCCTGGGCGACCACCGAGGAGGCCGGCGTGCGGGAGGCGTTGAAGACCACCCGCTGGGCGCTGACCGGCTGGAAGGTGATGAGCGAGCTGCCGAACCCGGCCAACTTCGAGGCCGCGTCGCAGACCGTCCGCGAGGAGGACATCCGCGGGCAGTTCGCGGTCGGCCCGGATCCGGAGCCGTACGTGGAGGCCGTCAAGGAGTATGCCGCCGCGGGCTTCGACCACATCGTGCTGATGAACGCCGGCCCGGACCCGGACGGCTTCATCGACTTCTTCCACAAGGACCTGGCTGACAAGCTGCGCGCCCTGTAGTCAGTCCACGAGTTTGCGCAGGACGGCGGGGAGCCGGGCGATCATGGCCCGCTCCTCGCCGTCGAGCGTCCGCAGGGTGGCGGCGATCCGGGCGGAGCGCTGCCGCCGTTCCTCCGCCAGCCGTCGCGTGCCGGTGGAGCTGAGCGTCACGACGACCCGGCGCCGGTCGTCCTCGGCGACGCCCAGCGTCACCAGGTCCTGATCGCCGAGCAGATTGACCGTCCGCGTCATCGACTGGTGCTTCACCCGCTCCCGCCGGGCCAGGTCGGCGATCGACAGCGGCCCGGTCCGGGCGAGATGTCCCAGCACCGCGACCTGACTGCGCGGCATCGTGTCGTACGCGCGCACGCGCCGCACGAAGTCGCCGAGGGCGGTCCGGAGTTCCTCGGCCAGGTCGGTGAGATCCGCGTCATCGTCCATGGCCAAACAATACAGGCTTGCTGTATGTTTCGGATCTACAGCAAGCCTGTATTTCTGAGGAGCCCGTCATGGAGCACGACCCGTACGCGAAGGCCTTCCCCGTCCCGGCTTTCCCGTTGACCAGCAGCGACTTCCCGCCCGGCGGGCCGCTCCCGCCGTCGGCGTACGCGACCACGGACGGCCCCGGCGAGTCGCCGGCCCTGTCGTGGGGGCCGCTGCCAGAGGGTGCCCGCAGCCTCGTCGTCACCGCCTTCGACGCCGACGCCCCGATCCCGGGCGGTCTCTGGCACTGGGCGGTCAAGGACGTCCCGGCCTCGGTCGGCGGCCTCGCCCGGGGCGCCGCCGACCGGCTGCCGCCCGGAGCGAGCCACCTCGCCAACGACCTGGGCCATGCCGCCTACTCGGGGGCGAAGCCGCCGCCGGGAACGGGCACGCACCGCATGTTCGTCGCCGTGACCGCCCTGGATGTCGACGTCCTGGAGGTGCCGCGCGGCGCGAGCCTCGCCATGCTCCACATCCTCATGATCCCGCACACGGTCGGCCGCGCCGTCCTGGTCGGCACGAGCGTCGCTCCTTGATGGACGATCGCGTTTCCGCGGGGGCCGCACCGGGTAGCGGTGGTGCATGCGTCCAGACGTCCTGTTGCGCGCCGCCGTGCTCGGCGCCTCTGCCGGTGCCCGGAGTGTGACCCCGCTCGCGGCGCTGGCCCACGACGGCGGCGGCCGCTGGGCGCGGGCCGTCACGCTGGCCGCCGCGGGCGGCGAGATCGTCGCCGACAAGCTGCCCCGGACGCCGAGCCGGTTGATGCCCGCGCCCCTCGCCGGCCGGCTCGTCCTGGGCGCCGTCGCCGGCGGTTGGTACGCCCGCCGCCGCGGGCAGTCCGTGGTCGTACCGGCCGTGACCGCGGCCGCCGCGGCAGCTGCCGCGAGCTGGGCGGGAGCACGCTGGCGGGCCCTCGGGGCGCGACACGGGCTCGCCGTGCCCGCGGCCCTCGCCGAGGACGGGCTCGCGGTGGGCCTGACCGCCGCCGCCACCCGCCGCTGAAGCCGGGCGCGCCGCGTCACGCCATCTGCTCGACCGGCGGCGGCATCTTCTCGCGGTGCCGGTCCGGTTTGCAGCCGGCGAACGGCCCGGTCGGGTCCCGCAGCGTCTCCATGGCGGGACCGGCGTGGTCCCGGTGCCAGGTCGCCGCTTCGTGCAGGTCGCTTCGGGCGCCGGTCAACGCCTGCCAGGCCAGGAACAGAGCATGCAGCCGGGCGATCGCTTCCGGATGCCGCCACCACTGTGTGCACCAGGGGGATCCGGACGTCACCTCGCGGACGTAGACCGGCACCAGCACGTCGTGCACCCAGCCGGCGAGGTCTTCGAGCAGCTTTCCGTAGCTCTCCCCGTCGTGGTACAGGATGAAAGCCGTCTCGCTCCTCGGGGGCGGGGGCGAAACGGGCTGGTCCGACGACGAGTCGGCCGGATCCTCGTCCGGCGCGGACTCCGTCAAGAAGCCCATGATGTCTGAGTCAGCGGCCATGCCCGCCATCAACGTAGGAGGGCGACCGCCGGTTCAGTGCGGAAGTCCGGCCGGGCAGGCGGAGGTGCCCTTCCGGGCAGTGCGCCGCAAGCCTGCGAACCCGGGTCGCCGGCGGCCCGTCGCTGGGAGGTACGGGCGCACCGGCCCGCAGCCCCAGACTCCGAGGACGGCGCTGATGCCACGCACCAATGAGTACAGTGAGACGACCGCCAGCATCCTGAAAGAGATCGAGATCCGCGACGAACTGAGCAGCCATTATCGGCGGGCCAGCAAGGCGGCGTTCGTAGCCTTCTACCACTACGACAAGCATCAGGCTCCGCTGGTGTTCCAGACCCCGATCGAGGTCAGCGGGCAGGCGAGCACGAGGGGCACCCGCGCCTCCCAGCTGCCGCATCCCCAGAACGAACTGGCGAGCAGGGAGGCCGAGTCGGCGGCCGCCCAGTCACACTTCACGACCCTGCAGAACCTGAAGGAGAACAACTGGCAGGAACTGCGCCTCACCGGACCGCTGCCTCCGCCGTACCGCGTCTCCCAGCGCGTGGTCGGTGACAAGGGTGCCTGCGACAAGTGCGAGGACACGTCGATCTATCTGGCGAACTACGCCCAGCGGCTCTGGCCGGGTAACCAGCAGGGTGATCCGGACATGGAGCAGATCGCCGGAAGCATGTCCAGCGTCTATCTCAGGGACGGGGCGCACGCCGAACAGAGCACGATGCCCGGCCGCTTCCGGGACCATGTGGCCCGGTCCCAGTACGGCTCTCCCAGCGCGATTCCGACCGTGACCGGCGGGACCCCGACCTGGCGGAACGACCTCTACGGTGACGAGCCGTCGACGCGGAACCAGACCGCGCCCGGATACTCGTCCTCCAGCCTTCCCCCGATCGCGGACAACGATCCCTACACGTCGACCGAGTATTCCTCCTCGTCCCGGCGGGGCTCCGACCGTACCGGCTCGCCGGGCTCGGGTTCGGACGGAACCGGGGTGTCGTCCTGGTCCGACGAGGCGGGAAGTCCGACCAACTACCTGCCGGCGGGTAGCACGGCGAGAGTGTCGCACCCCAACAAGCACATCCCGGAGACCAGGGCGGAGCAACCGTCCGGACCGCAGTTCAGCCAGGACCGGGCGTGGGCCTGGCACGGTGACAAGACGTACGCCCTCGAGGCGCGGGTGACCAGTCCGGAACGGGTCAGCCACATCTACCGCAGTGTCGATTCCTCCCACTCCGCCCTCGCGGCGCAGTTCCGTTCGGACGGAAGCCTGCGCGACTTCCGGACCCAGAACGCGAAGGCCGAGAAGCTGTGCGGCGACGCGGCGCGCGCCGGGCACACGGTCGAGTCGTACAGCGATCGGGTGTACGGCGGTTACGGCACGGGCGACCACCGCAAGAAGCACCACAGCGGCCACAAGCAGAAGCGGGGCGGGCCCACGGCTTGACTGGCGAACCGCCGCCGTTCACCCGAAGTAATGGCTTCGACACGCAGGCTCGGGGTACAGGCCGGGCCATGACAATTCAGATCGACCGAGCCGCGGCACCCGGGCGCAGCGCCGCGCCCGAGACCGGCGACGTGACCGTGGTGGTCGCGACCCGGAACCGGCATGACCGGCTGCGCGAGACGATCCCCCGGCACGCCGCCCCGGTCATCCTCGTGGACAACGGCTCCGACGACGGCGGCCCCGGCGACATCCCCGGCGTCGAGGTGGTGCGGCTGGGGGAGAACCGCGGCGCGGCGGCTCGCAACGTCGGGGTGGAGCGGGCGGGGACGAGGTACGTCGCGTTCGCCGACGACGACTCGTATTGGGAGCCCGGTTCGCTGGCGTGTGCGGCCGCGTTGCTGGACGCGTACCCGCGGACCGCGCTGCTCTCCGCCCGCGTGCTGGTCGGACCGGAGGGGCGGGAGGATCCGGTCTCGGCGGCCATGGCCGCCGCGCCGCTCGGCGTGCCCGGCGACGCGCCCGGCCCGTCCATCCTGGGCTTTCTGGCCTGCGCCGTCGTGGTCCGGCGGGACGCCTTCCTCGCGGCCGGCGGTTTCGAGCCGGCCCTGCACGTGTACGGCGAGGAGGCGCTGCTCGCGATGGACCTCGCCGCCGCGGGACACCGGCTGGCCTACGCGCCCACGCTGACCGTGCGGCACCTGCCGTCTCCCGCCGGCCGCGACGCCCCGGCCCGGCGCCGCCTCGAGGTGCGCAACCGGGTGCTGACCGCGATGCTGCGGCGGCCGCCGCGGGTCGTACGGCGTACCGTGGCTGCGGCGTGGCGGGAGGACCGCGCCGGGGTGACCGACGCGGTGCGGATGGCGCCCTGGGTCCTGAGGCAGCGGCGGCCGCTGCCCCGCGACGTCGAGCAGGACCTCGTCACGATCGGCTGCTGAACCGCCTCACCAGCCGGCCGGCGGAGCCTCGATGTGGACGGCCTTGGTCACCGTCAGCTCGTCGAGCAGCTCCGGACCGTAGCCGAAGCCCTGGCCGCTGCCGCGCCGCGGATGGGCAGCGCCGCCCGGGGCGCCGCCGAAGACGGCGTTGACCTTCACCGTGCCGGCCGGCAGGTCCCGCCAGGCCTGCTGGGCGTGGCTCATCGAGCCGGTCAGGACGGTGGCGGCCAGCCCGTACGGCGAGTCGGCCGCCCGGGCCAGCGCCTCGGCGAACGAGTCGACCACGACCACCGGCGCGACCGGGCCGAACGTCTCCTCGCGCACGACCGCCATGTCGTCGGTGCAGTCGGCCAGCACGGTCGGCGGGTAGTACGCGCCCGGCCCGTCCGGCACGCAACCGCCGGTCAGCACCCGCGCACCGGCCTCGACGGCCGCGCTCACCTGGGCGTGCACGCCGTCCCGCAGCCGGGCGTCGACCAGCGGGCCGATCCGCGCGGCCCACGTCCCGGCCTCCGCGGCGAGTGCCTCGAGGAACGGCCCGGCCACGTCCCGGTGCGCGTAGATCCGTTCGACCGCCACGCAGATCTGGCCGGAGTTCACGAACGCGCCGAGGGCCGCCTGCTGCGCCGCCCATGCCGGGTCCACATCGGCGTCGACGACGAGCGGATCGCTGCCGCCGTTCTCCAGCAGCGCCTTGGCGCCGGTGCGCGCGCACGCCGCCGCGATCGCCCGGCCGGTGGCGGTGGAGCCGACGTGCGCCACCACGTCCACCTCGGCCTCCGCGAGCGCGGCGCCGACCGGGCCGTCGCCGTTGAGCAGGGAGAGCACGCCGTCGGGGAAGTGCGGCGCGAGAATCTGCGCGAGCCGCCAGCCCGTCGCGGGGGTGCGCTCGCTGGGTTTGTAGACCACGGTGTTGCCGGAGACCAGGGCGGCGCCGAGCAGGCCGCAGGAGACCGCGACCGGGTCGTTCCAGGGGGTGATGGCGGCGACGATCCCGCGCGGCCCGTACGCCATCAGGTCGATCGCCTCGTCGTTACCGGCCAGGCTGCGGCCGCGGTGGGTGGGGCCGAGCTCGGCGTACTGGCGCAGCGTGCCGACGCCCGCGCCGATCGAGTCCTTCGCCCCGTCCACGGGCTTGCCCATCTCCGCGTTCATGATGCCCGCGAGCTCGTCCGCGGCGGCCTCGACCGCATCCGCCGCCGCGTGCAGCGCCGCGGCCCGCGCCGACGGTCCGGTACGCGCCCAGCCCGGTGCCGCGTTCCGGGCCGCCTTGACGGCCGCGGCCACGTCCGCGTCGGAGGCGATCGCGACGGCCGTGACCGGCTGCCCATTCGCCGGGTTCGTCACGGTCAATCGACGCGTGCCGCTGCCGGGTCCCCACGCGCCATCGATGAGCTGTTCCACGTCATGCATGCGGGCCGGGTGCCCGTCCGGCCCGCCTCCAAACCTCGAGCCTGTGACTATCAGTGCAGCTCACAATGCGAATAATGAAGTTTCGAAGAAGTCGATGACCATGGGAGTAAGTCGATGGGAGCCGGGTATCCGGCGCCCCATGCGAGTCCTGGGTATCAATGCGATCTTCCACGATCCGGCCGCCGCGCTGGTCGTCGACGGTCGGGTCGTCGCCGCCGCGGAGGAGGAGCGCTTCAGCCGGCGCAAGCACGGCAAGCGGCCCGTACCGTTCTCGGCCTGGGAGCTGCCGGAGCTCGCCGCCGCCTGGTGCCTGGCGGAGGCCGGCCTGAAGCCCGGCGATCTCGACGCTGTCGCCTACTCCTTCGACCCCGGGCTGTCGCGCGACGCCGAAAGCCTCGGACTCGACGACCCGTGGGACCACCTGCGCGTCGACTACGCCCGGCGGGCACCGCAGTTCCTCGCCGGCGCCCTGCCCGGCCTCGACCCGGAGCAGGTCCGCTTCGTACCGCACCACGTCGCGCACGCCGCCTCGGCCGGGCTCTCCGTCCCCGAGGACAGCGCCGTGCTGGTGCTCGACGGCCGCGGCGAGGTCGCGAGCCACCTGGCCGGTGTCTACCGCGACGGGCAGCTGACCACGCTCGCGAGCCAGGAGCTGCCGCACTCGCTCGGTCTGCTCTACGAGGACCTCACCCGCCACCTGGGCTTCCTGCACTCGTCGGACGAGTACAAGGTGATGGCGCTGGCCTCGTACGGCCGGCCGAAGTACCTCGACCTGCTCCGCGAGTGGGTGCACGCCGACGAGGACGGTGGCTTCACGGTCGAGCGGATCGAGTGGGCGGCGCTGGCCAAGGCGCGTACGGCCGACGGCGAGATGACCGACGACCACGCCGACCTCGCCTCGAGCGTGCAGGTACGCCTCGAGGAGGTCCTGCTCGACCTGGCCCGCTGGACGTACGAGGCCTCCGGCGGCGTCAAGACCCTGACGATGGCCGGCGGCACCGCGCTGAACTGCGTGGCCAACGCGCGGATCGCCGCGGAGGGCCCGTTCGACCGGGTGTGGGTGCAGCCCGCCGCGGGCGACTCCGGCACCGCGCTCGGCGCCGCCCTCTCGGTGGCCCGCGCGGGTGGCACCGTCGCCCCGTTCGCCGGCGCCGACCTGGGTCGCGGCTGGAGCGACGAACAGCTCGAGGCCGAGCTGAAGCGGGCCGCCCTGCCGTACTCTCGGCCGCCGTCCATCGCCGCCGAGGCCGCCCGCGTGCTCGCGGGCAACGGCATCGTCGCCTGGTACCAGGGCCGCAGCGAGTACGGCCCGCGCGCGCTGGGTCACCGGTCGCTGCTCGCTCACCCGGGCGACGCCGACACCCAGACCCGGATGAACGACGTCAAGGGCCGCGAGCAGTTCCGGCCGATCGCGCCGATGGTGCGCGCCGAGCGCTTCGCCGACATCTTCGAGGGCGTCTACCCGAGCCCCTACATGCTGTTCGTCCACAAGGTCAAGCCGGAGTGGAAGGACCGCATCCCGGCGGTCACGCACGTCGACGGCACGGCCCGGGTGCAGACCGTGCACAACGAGACCGAGCCGCTGGTGGCCGCGATGCTGGCCGAGTTCGAGCAGCTCACCGGGCTTCCGGTGGTGGTGAACACCTCGCTGAACACCGCCGGGCGCCCCATGGTGGACACCCCGCGCGAGGCGATGGAGCTGTTCGGTTCGGCGCCGGTGGACCTGCTGGCCCTCGGGCCCTTCGCGGTGCACCGCGCGTCCACCTTCGGGGACGGCCGGTGAGCGGAGCGGTGAGGCTACGGCCCGGGACTACGACGGCGGACGATCGCCGATCCGTGGAGCGGAGGTAAGCAATGCGCGGCATATCCGTGGTTGTCCCCACGCTCGGCAGGCCCAGCCTGACCGCGCTGCTCGCCGCCCTGGCGACGGGGGAGCCGGCCCCGGGCCCGGTGGAGTTCCTGGTCGTGGACGACCGGCCGGCGGCGGCCGGCGAGCTGCCGGTGCCCGCCGGCATCGACGTGAAGGTCCTCACCGGCCGGGCCGCCGGCCCCGCGGCGGCGCGCAACGTCGGTTGGCAGGCGGCGAGCCACGAGTGGGTCGCCTTTCTGGACGACGACGTGCTGCCGGACCCGGACTGGCTGTCCCGGCTGCACGACGACCTGACCGGCGCGGGCCCGGGCATCGGGGGAGTGCAGGGCAACCTGCGGGTGCCTCTGCCGCCCGACCGCCGCCCGACCGACTGGGAACGGGTCACCGCCGCGCTGGCCGGCGGCGCCTGGATCACCGCGGACATGGCGTACCGGCGGCCGGCGCTGGTCGCCACCGGCGGCTTCGACGAGCGGCTGCCGCGGGCGTTCCGGGAGGACGCCGAGCTCGCGTACCGCGTCCGGCAGGCCGGCTTCGAGCTGGTCAAGGGGGCGCGGACGGTCACCCACCCGGTGCGCCCGGAGGACCGCTGGGTCAGCGTACGCACCCAGCGCGGCAACGCCGACGACGCTCTCCTGCGGCACCTGTACGGCCGGGACTGGCGCGACCGCCTCGAGATCCCGCCGGGGCGCCGCCGCAGGCACGTGACGGTGACCGCCGTGGGGGCCCTCGCCGCGGCGCTCACCGTCGCGGCGGCGCTGACCCGGCGACGGTCGGTGGCCACCGCCGCGGCGGTCACGGCGGCACTCTGGGCAGCCGGTACCGCGGAGTTCGCCGTCGCCCGGATCATGCCCGGGCCCCGGGACGCCCGCGAGGTCACCACGATGGTGCTGACCAGCGCCGCTATCCCGCCGGTCGCCACCGTCCACTGGGTACGGGGCTGGGCGAGGTGGCGCGGAGCCGGCCCGGTGGAGCCACGGCGGTGAGCGGCCTGTACGACGCCGTCCTCCTCGACCGGGACGGCACGCTGATCGTCGACGTGCCGTACAACGGCGACCCCGCGCTCGTCCGGCCGATGCCCGGCGCCCGGGCGGGGCTGGACCGGCTGCGCGCCGCCGGGCTGCGGCTGGGCGTGGTCACCAACCAGTCCGGCCTGGCCCGGGGCCGGTTCACCGTCGAGCAGCTGCGCGCCGTCAACGCCCGCGTCGAGGACCTGCTGGGCCCCTTCGACACCTGGCAGATCTGCCCGCACGACGACACCGCGGGCTGCCGGTGCCGCAAGCCCGCCCCCGGCCTCGTCGAGGACGCCGCGACCGCCCTCGGCACGGTGCCGCAGCGCTGCGTGGTCGTCGGGGACATCGGCCGCGACATGGTGGCGGCCGGTGCGGCCGGCGCCGCCGGTGTCATCGTGCCCACCGAGGTCACCCTCGGCCCGGAAGTCGCCGCCGCGCCCGCCGGAGCCGCGGGCCTGGCCGGGGCCGTGGACCTGATCCTCCAGCGGCAGGCGCTGGTCACTCCGGCCGCGAGCCGGGACCGGGCCGGCACGGTGCTGGTCGTCCGCTCGGACTCCGCGGGCGACGTGCTGCTGACCGGTCCCGGCATCCGGGCCGTCGCGGCCGGCGCCGAGCGGGTGGTGCTCCTGTGCGGGCCGCGCGGCCGGGCGGCCGCCGAGCTGCTGCCCGGCGTCGACGAGATCATCGAGGCCCGGCTGCCCTGGATCGATCCGCGTCCGGCACCGGTGGACCCCGGCTTCGTCGACGGGCTGGTCACCCGGCTGGCCGCGATCGGCGCCGACGAGGCGGTCGTCTTCACCTCGTTCCACCAGTCGGCGCTGCCGCTGGCCCTGCTCCTGCGCGCCGCCGGGGTCGGCCGGATCACGGCGATCAGTGAGGACTACCCCGGATCGCTGCTGGACGTGCGGCACCGCGTACCGGTCGGAGTGCCCGAGGCGGAACGGGCCCGCTCGGTCGCCGCCGCCGCGGGGTTCGCCCTGCCGGAGACCGACGACGGCGGGCTGCGGGTCGACGCCGGTCCGGTCCGGGCCGGCACCTACGTCGTCGTGCACCCGGGTGCCTCCGTCGAGGCGCGGTCCTGCCCGCCGGAGACCATGCGGGCGATCGTGGCCGCCCTCGCCGCCGAGGGGCACGAGGTGCTGGTCACCGGCGGTCCCGACGAGCGGGAGCTGGCCGCGTTCGTGGCCGGTACGGAGGCCACCGACGCCGGACCGACCAGCATGCCCCGCCTCGCCCGCCTGCTCGCCGGGGCGGCCTGCGTGGTGGTCGCGAACACCGGCCCGGCGCACCTCGCCGCCGCGGTGGGCACCCCGGTCGTCAGCCTCTACGCCCCGACCGTCCCCTTCGGGCAGTGGGGTCCCTACCGGGTGCCGCACGTACGCCTGGGCGACGCCGCCGCGCCGTGCCGGGACACCCGTGCCACCCGCTGCCCGGTCGCGGGACACCCCTGTCTCTCCTCGATCCGGCCCGCCGACGTGCTCGGCGCCCTGCGGCTGCTCGGCGTGCCGGCACCCGCGAAGCAATCGGAAGAGGTAGCCGCGTGAACATCCTGCTGTGGCACGTGCACGGCTCCTGGACGACGTCGTTCGTCCAGGGCAAGCACCGCTACCTCGTCCCGGTCAACGCCGGGCGCGACGAGTGGGGGCGCGGCCGCGCCCGTACCTTCGACTGGCCCGGGACCGTCGAGGAGGTCGACGCCGGTGCCCTGCGGCCCGGCGACGTCGACGCGATCGTGCTGCAACGCCCCGGCGAGCTCGCACGCGTCGCGCACCTGACCGCGCCGAAGATCTACGTCGAGCACAACACCCCCAAGGGCGACGTGCCGGACTCGCGGCATACCGTGGCCGACCGCGACGACCTGGTCATCGCGCACGTCACCCACTTCAACGAGCTGTTCTGGGACACCGGCGGCACCCGCACCACGGTGATCGAGCACGGCATCGTCGAGCCCGCGGCGCGCTGGACCGGCGAGCTCGAACGGTTCGCGGTCGTGACCAACGAACCCGTCCGGCGCCACCGGGTCACCGGCACCGACCTGATGCCGCGGTTCGCGGCGGTCGCCCCGCTCGACGTGTACGGGATGGGCGTCGCCGGGCTGGATCTCGACCGGGTCACCGCGTACGACGACCCGCCGCAGACGCGGATGCACGAGGCGATCGCCCGGCGGCGGGCGTACCTGCACCTGTGCCGGTGGACGTCGCTGGGGCTGAGCCTCATCGAGGCCATGCAGATCGGCATGCCGGTGCTCGCGCTGGCCACCACGGAAGCGGTCGCCGCCGTTCCCCCCGACGCCGGTGTGCTCTCCACCCGGGTCGGCACCCTGGTCGAGGCGGCGCAGTGGCTGATCGAGGATCCCGACGCGGCCCGGCGGCTCGGCGCGCGGGCCCGTCAGGTCGCCCTTGCCCGCTACGGCCTCGACCGCTTCCTCGCGGACTGGGACCGATTGCTGGAAGAGGAAACATGCGCATCGCGATGATCTCCGAGCACGCCAGCCCGCTGTCCGCCCTCGGCGGGGTCGACGCCGGCGGTCAGAACGCGCACGTCGCCGAGCTGTCCGCGGCGCTCGCCGAGCAGGGCCACGAGGTGCGCGTCTACACCCGGCGCGACGATCCGGGCCTGCCCGCGGTAGTCGCGGCGAAGGGTTTCGAGGTCGTGCACGTCCCCGCCGGTCCCGCGATGACGCTGCCCAAGGACGACCTGCTGCCGTACATGGGCGACTTCGCCGAGTGGGCGGCCAAGGACTGGCGCACCACCTGGCTGCCCGACGTGGTGCACGCGCACTTCTGGATGAGCGGCCTGGCCGCCGTCACGGCCGCGCGCAGCAGTGACGTGCCGGTGGTGCTCACCTACCACGCGCTCGGCTCGGTCAAGCGCCGCCACCAGGGCGCCGCCGACACCAGCCCGGAGCACCGGGTCGCGTACGAGAGGCAGCTCGGCCGGGTCGTCGACCGGGTCGTCGTGCAGTGCCAGGACGAGATCCGCGAGCTGCTGAGGATGGGCGTGCCGCGCGGCCGGATGGCCCTGGTGCCGTCCGGCGTCAACACCGGGCTGTTCCGCCCCGAGGGGCCGGCCGAGCCCCGGGACGCCGACCGGCCGCGCATCCTGACCGTCGGCCGGCTCGTGGAGCGCAAGGGCTACGAGGACCTGATCCGCGCCCTGCCCTCGGTGCCCGGCGCCGAGCTGGTCGTCGTGGGCGGGCCGCCCGGCGGCCGGCTCGACGACGACCCGTACGCCCGCCGCCTGCGCGCCCTCGCCGAGCACTGCCGGGTCGGCGACCGCGTACGGCTGGCCGGCGCGACCGCCTCGGCGGACATGCCGCGCTGGTACCGCTCCGCGGACGTGCTCGCCGCCGCGCCCTGGTACGAGCCGTTCGGGCTCACGCCCCTGGAGGCGATGGCGTGCGGCGTACCGGTGATCGGCACCGCGGTGGGCGGTCTGACCGACACGGTCGTCGACGGCCTCACCGGCGACCTCGTCCCGCCCCGCGACCCGCGCGGCCTGGGCGTGGCCCTGCGCCGGTTGCTCACCGACGACGTGCGGCGCGTCTCGTACGCGGCGGCCGCGGCCGACCGGGCCACCCACTCGTACTCGTGGCGGCGCATCGCCACCCGGCTGGCGGCGGTCTACGCGACGGTCGCCGGCCGCGCCCGCACCACCACGGATTCCCCCCGAGAGGCGGTTGTGTGATGGACCTGTTGGACTCCCACCTGCGTGGCATGGCGGCGGCGCTCGGCCCGTTCCGGGCCGTGGCGTCGGAACGGCTGGCCCGCTGGGGCGCCCAGCTCGCCGACCACCTCGGCACCGGCGGGCGGCTGCTGGTCGCCGGCAACGGCGGCAGCGCCGCGGAGGCGCAGCACCTGGCCGCCGAGCTCGTCGGCCGGCTGCGCGACGAGCGGATGCCGCTGTCGGCGATCGCGCTGACCCCGGACTCCTCGGCGGTCACCGCGATCAGCAACGACTACGGCTACGAGGAGGTCTTCGCCCGCCAGGTCCGGGCGCACGGCCGCGCCGGCGACGTGCTCATGCTGCTGTCGACCAGCGGCCGCAGCCCCAACCTGGTCCGGGCCGCGCACGCCGCCCGGGAGCTGGGCGTACGGACGTGGGCGCTGGCCGGTGACGGCCCGAGCCCGCTCGCCGAGGTCTGCGACGAGGCGCTGTGCTGCCCGTCCCGCGACTCCCAGGTCGTCCAGGAGCTGCACCTGGTCTCGGTGCACGTCCTGTGCGAGTACGTCGACGCCCATCTGCCGGTGGTGCTGGGAAAAGCGCCGGCCGCCCGGCGCGAGGCGGTGCTGGTGCCATGAGCCGCCCGCTGCTGGTCGTCGTGGGCGACACCCTGCTCGACCGCGACGTCGAGGGTGCCGTCAGCCGGGTCGCCCCGGACGCGCCGGCGCCGGTGCTCGACGAGCGGTCGGTGTCCGACCGGCCCGGCGGCGCGGGCCTCGCCGCGCTGCTCGCCGCCGGTCAGGGCCACGACGTCGCGCTGGTCACCGCGCTGGCGGACGACCCCGCGGCGGCCCGGCTCAGCGAGCTGCTGACCGCCGCCGGCATCGAGGTGTACGCGCTGCCGCTGCCGGGCGCCACTCCGGAGAAGATCCGGCTGCGCGCCGGCGGCCAGGTCCTCGTCCGCCTGGACCGCGGCGGCGAGCCGGTGCCGCCCGGTCCCGCACCCGAGGCGGCGCTGGCGGTCCTGCGCGACGCCACCGCGATCCTGGTCAGCGACTACGGCCGGGGCGTCGCCCGGCACCCGGAGCTGCGCCGGGCGCTGGAGGCGGCGAAGGTGCCGGTCGTGTGGGACCCCCACCCCAACGGGCCGGCGCCGGTGCCCCACGTGCGCCTCGTGACACCGAACCAGGCCGAGGTCCGCAAGCTGACCGGGGACGCCGGCGGCGGCTCGATGCTCAGCACCGTCCAGCGCGCCGGCCACCAGCTGCGGCAGCGCTGGCGGGCCGGGGCGGTCGTGGTCACCATCGGCGCCGCCGGCGCGGTGCTCTGCCACAACGGGCCGACGCCGTTGGTGGTCCCGGCGCCGCAGGAGGCCGAAGGGGACACCTGCGGGGCGGGGGACCGGTTCGCGTCCACCGCCGCGCTCGCGCTCGCCCGCGGTGCCCTGGTCTCGGAGGCGGTCCAGGAGGCCGTCGCCGCTGCCACCGCATACGTCGCCGCGGGCGGGGTCGCCGCGGCCCTGGCTCCTCCGGAGCGGGTGGCGGAGCCGGAGCGGATCGGCGCCGCCGCGGCCGGGAAACTCCTGGCCGACGTCCGGGCGCGCGGCGGCACCGTCGTGGCCACCGGCGGCTGCTTCGACCTGCTCCACATCGGACACCTGGCCACCCTGCAGGCCGCCCGCAAGCTCGGCGACTGCCTCGTCGTCTGCCTCAACTCCGACAGCAGCGTCGCCGCCCTCAAGGGCCCCGACCGGCCGCTGACCCGCCAGGCCGACCGGGCCCGGCTGCTCGCCGCCCTCGACTGCGTCGACGCCGTCGTGATCTTCGACGAGCCGACGCCCGAGGCGGTGCTGACCTGGCTGCGCCCGGACGTCTGGGTCAAGGGCGGCGACTACGCCGACGGCGGCCCGGACCTGCCCGAGGCCGGGCTCATGCACCGCTGGGGCGGGCAGACCGTGATCGTCCCCTATCTCGACGGCCGTTCCACCACCAAGACCATCGCCGCGGCCCGGTCCGCGGCCTCCAGGAGGTAAAGCATGGACGCAGTCATCGTCACCGGCGGCTCGAGCGGCCTCGGCGCCGCCGTCGTCGACGGCGTCGTCAAGGCCGGCGGGCGCCCGTTCGTCATCGACCGTCAGCCGCCGGAGGACGGCATCCCCTGGGTCGAGTGCGACCTCGCGGACACCCGCGCCGCCGAGGGGGCGACCCGGAAGCTCATCGAGCGAGCCGGCGGCAGCATCGACGGCGTGGTCACCGCGGCCGGCATGGACGTGCCGGGCACCCTCGCCGACATCCCCGGCGAGACCTGGGACCGGATCGTCACCATCGACCTGCTCGCCACCGCCGCGGTCATCCGGGCCGCGATCCCGGCGCTCAAGCAGTCCCACGGCGGCGTGGTGACCATCGCGTCGACGCTGGGCGTCAAGGCGGTCAGCGACGCCACCGCGTACTGCGCCGCGAAGTTCGGCGTCGTGGGCTTCACGCGGGCCCTGTCGGCCGAACTCGCCGGGCAGGTCAACGTCACCCTGGTCATCCCCGGCGGCATGAAGACCAAGTTCTTCGACGACCGCGACGCGCAGTACAAGCCGGGGCCGGACGCGATCCTCAACGAACCGGCCAATGTGGCCAACGCGGTCATGTTCGCGCTCAGCCAGCCCGCCGGCTGTGCGGTGCGCGAGCTCGTCATCGCCGCGGAGCAGGAGAGCTCGTACCCGTGATCCTGGTCCTGCGTGCTCTCGGCGTGGGCGACCTCGCCGCGGGCGTACCCGCGCTGCGGGCGGTCCGGGCCGCCTTCCCGGACCGGACCCTCGCCCTGGCCGCGCCGGCCTGGCTGACGCCGTTGATCGACCTCGTCGGCGGCGTCGACCGGGTCGTGACCGCCGACGGGCTTGCCGCGCCGCTGCCCGCCCTGCCGCCGGTGCAGGTCGCCGTCAACCTGCACGGCAGCGGACCCGAGTCGCACCGGCTGCTCCAGGCGGCGCGGCCGGCGGAACTCTGGGCGTTTGCCAGCGCGGAGGCGGGGCATCTGGTCGGTCCGACCTGGGCGGAGGAGGACCACGAGGTGCGACGCTGGTGCCGGCTGCTGAGCCACTACGGTGTGCCCGCCGATCCCACTGACCTGTCCCTGGCGGTGCCGGACGCCGACGTGCCGCACCGGGCGACCGTCATCCACCCCGGCGCCAAGTCCCCGTCCCGCCGCTGGCCGCCGGAGCGGTACGCCGCCGTGGCGAAACGTCTCGCGGCGGCCGGCCACCGGGTGCTGATAACCGGTTCCCCCGCGGAGGAGCCGATCGTGCAGCAAGTCGCCGATCACGCCGGACTGGGCCCGGACGCCGTCGCGCGCACCGGGCTGGGCGAGCTCGCCGGCCTGGTCGCGCACGCCCGGCTGCTGGTCAGCGGGGACACCGGCATCGCGCACCTTGCCACGGCGTACCGGACGCCCTCGGTCGTGCTCTTCGGGCCGGTGCCGCCGCGACGCTGGGGGCCGCCGCCGGGGCGTCCGTACCATCGGGCGATCTGGCACGGCACCCGGGCCGAGCGCGGCGACCTGCCCGGACCGGACGCCCACCCGGCGCTGCTTGCCGTCGGCGTGGACGAGGTGCTGGACGCGGCGGCCGAGGCGGAACGTCATGCGGTTACGGCGTAGCGACCTCACCGCGCCGGGCTTCGGACGCCGGCGCAGCGGCAAGGGCTTCACCTACCTGGACACCGGCGGCAAGCCGCTCAAGGACGACGAGGCCGTGGCGCGGATCAAGGACCTCGTCATCCCGCCGGCCTGGACCGACGTGTGGATCAGCACCGACCCGCGCGGGCACATCCAGGCCACCGGAACCGACGACGCCGGGCGCAAGCAGTACGTCTACCACCCGCAGTGGCGCACGGCCCGCGACGAGAAGAAGTTCGACCACGCGCTCGAGGTCGCCGAGCGGCTGCCGGAGATCCGGTCCCGCCTCTGCGCCGACCTCAGTGGCCGGGGACTCACCCGCGACCGGGTCCTCGCCGCGATCACCCGCCTGCTGGACATGGGCATGTTCCGCGTCGGATCCGACCAGTACGCCCAGCGCGAGGAGGACCCGTCGTTCGGCCTGTCGACCCTGCGCCCGGAGCACGTACGGGCCGGCCGCGGCTGCGTGGTGCTGGAGTTCGTCGGCAAGTCGGGCAAGGAGCACGCCAACCCGGTCCAGGACGGCGAGGTGTGCCAGGTGCTGCGCGACCTGCGGCGGCGGCGCAAGGGCGAGGAGCGGCTGTTCGCGTACTGGGACGGCAGGGAACGGCGGTGGCGGGAGATCCGTTCCGACGACGTCAACGAGTACCTGCGCGAGATCAGCGGGCACGAGATGACCGCGAAGGTCTTCCGGACCTGGCACGGCACCGTCAAGGCGGCCGGGGAGCTCGCGGAGGCCGGGCCGCAGAAGACCAGGACGGCCCGCAAGAAGGCCGTGTCGCACGCCATGAAGGAGGTCGCCGAGCTGCTCGGCAACACCCCGGCCGTGGCGCGCAGCTCGTACGTCGACCCGCGAGTCGTCGAGGCGTACGAGAAGGGCGAGACCGTGGACGAGCCGACCGAGGAAGCGGTCCTGGACCTGCTCACGGATTGACGACGCCGAGTCGTAGATCACTGGACGCCGAGCGCCGCGGATGACCATATCTGGGATAGCCTCCCAGATATGAGAGATGCGCTGGACGACAGGCTGGCCGCCCGGCTGGCGGGGATGCGCGTGCAGCAGGGCTGGTCGCTGGACGACCTGGCCGCACGCACGGGCGTGAGCCGCTCGACCCTGTCCCGCCTCGAACGCGGCGAGATCAGCCCGACGGCCTCGCTGCTCGGCAAGCTCTGCACCGCGTACGGGTGGACGATGTCGCGCCTGCTGGCAGACGTCGAGTCCGCCCCGCCCGCGGTCGTCCGCGCGCAGGAGCAGGCGGTCTGGCACGACGACGCCTCCGGCTTCACCCGCCGGGTCGTGTCGCCGCCGCACGCGGGGCTGCGCGGCGAGATGATCGAGGCGGTGCTCGACCCGGGGGCGGACATCGCGTACGACGGGCCCGGCGTGCCCGGCCTCGAGCAGCACGTGTGGATCCTCGGCGGCACCCTCGCGCTCACCGACGGCGGCACGACGTACGAGCTGCACGCCGGCGACTGCCTGCGGTTCCGCCTGTGGGGCGCGACCCGCTTCCGCAACACCGGCGCCGAGCCGGTCCGGTACGCCGTGGTCATGGTGCTGCCATGATCGAGCGGCTGACCTCCGAGACGTTCGCCGCGGCGCTGCCCGGCCTGGCGGACCTGCTGGTGGACGCGGTGCACGGCGGCGCCTCGATCGGCTTCCTGGCCGGCTTCGACCACGAGCAGGCGACCGCGTGGTGGCGGGAGCGGGCCGAGGCCGTGGCCGGCGGCAGCCTCGCGGTCTGGACGGCGGCGGGGCCGGACGGCCTCGCCGGCACCGTGAGCCTGGCGTACGCGGACAAACCCAACGCCAGCCACCGCGCCGAGGTGGTGAAACTCGCCGTCCACCGCGACCATCGGGGCCAAGGCCTCGGCCGCCGGCTTCTCGCCACCGCCGAACAGGCCGCCGCTGCTGCCGGCGTCACCATGCTGCTGCTGGACACCGAGACCGGCAGCGCGGCCGACCACCTCTACCGGTCGGCGGGCTGGCAGCGGTACGGCGTCGTCCCCGACTACGCGGCCGGGCCGACCGGCGAGCTGAGGGCCTGCAGCTTCTACTACAAGCCCGTTCCCGCGGCGTGATGCCGGCTCGTCTGCCCAGCCCGCCGGGCCGTTCCGCGCATTCGCCGGCGCTCGGCCTCCCGGGCTCGGCGAGGCTCGGCTAGCCTGTGCGCCGTGTCGATCTTCGCGGAGCAGCCCGGGCGGCCCGGGGACCCGCCCGGCGCCGCACTGCTGGCCGGCCGTTACCGCCTGCTGCAGCGGATCGGGGCCGGCGGGATGGGCGTGGTGTGGTCGGCCCACGACGAGGTCCTGCGCCGGCATGTCGCGGTCAAGGAACTGCGCCACAGCTGGGGGAGCACCGACCGTACAGTGGCGCAGGGGCGCGAGCGCAGCCTGCGCGAAGCCCGCGCCGCAGCCGCTCTGGACCACCCGAACATCGTGGCGGTGTACGACATCGTCGACCACGACGAGCGGCCCTGGATCGTCATGGAATTCGTGGCGGGCCGCTCGCTGAAGGAGATGGTCGCCGGTGAGGGTCCGCTCCCGGTGGACCGCGCGATCCCCGTCGGGCTGCAACTGCTCTCGGCCCTGCAGGTGGCCCATGCCGCCGGGATCACCCACCGAGACGTCAAACCGGCCAACGTTCTGATCTCCGGCGATGACGTGGTACGGCTGACCGACTTCGGCATCGCCACCATGCAGGACGCCGAGACGCTCACCGAGACCGGCGCCGTGCTCGGGACGCCCGGCTATTTCGCCCCGGAACAGGCCAAAGGTCTCACCCCCGGGCCGCCTGCCGACGTGTTCGGCCTCGGCGCCACCCTCTACTTCGCCATCGAGGGCGTCGGGCCCTTCCAGCGCGACGGTTACCTGCCGATGCTGGTCGCGTACGCCCGTCATGAGATCCGGCCGCCGCAGCGCGCCGGGGACCTCGGCCCGGTCCTGCTGCGGTTGCTGGCCGCCGACCCCGCGCGGCGGCCGACGGCGGAACAGGCCCGCGAGATGCTGCTCAGCGGCGCCCCCGCGCGCGTACGCGGACTCTCCCGGCGCGCGGTGATCGGCGCGGGCGCCCTGACGGTGGCGGCCGCGGGCGGCACGGCCCTGTGGCGGGGTACGAGGGGATCCCGGGCCACGGCCACGCCCCGGTCCTCGGCCTCGGCCACGCCCCGGCCGAGCCCGGCGCCCGGACTCGGCGCCCCCGCCTGGCACCGCGACGACCTGCGGCAACCGATCGCCATGGGGTCGGTCGCGGTCGGTACGGACGGCGATGCGGTCCGCGCCGTCGACCTCGAGACCGGCAAGCAGCGCTGGCGCCGCAAGGAGCCCGAGATCACCGATCTGCTGACCTTCGCCGACAACCAGGTCCTCGTGGAGGCGGGCGACACGTTCCGCGTGCTCGACGCGGCCACCGGCGCGGTGCTGGCTGCCCGCCCAGCCGGGAGGCAGGGCATCCTCACCGGGCTGGGTGGCCTGTTCCTGACGCTCGAGGGGTCGTCCACGCTGAGCGGGTACGACGCCCGCACGAGCCGCCGGAGATGGCGTCTGCGCTGGGCCGGAGCCTTCGGTTACCAGTACTGTATGAGCCGCGGCGGGCTGCTGCACGGTCAGGCGGGGAAGACCGAGCGGGATCCCTGCTGGCTGTACGGCATCGAGCCGGTCACCGGCAGAGTGGCCTGGAAGACCGCGGTGGCGCCCAAGGGCGTGATGGATGGCCCCTGGTGCACCGGCGACCGCCTCAGCGTCACGGTCGCCGCCGGCGACGCCTGGAAGCTGTTCACCGTGGACGCGCGGACCGGCACGGTGACCAGCGCCGTACCCGTCGCGACCTACATCCCGGGCCAGGACTCGCCGACCGAGATCTCCGTCGTCACGTCGGCGGGCGCGATGACCGTGGTCGGCGTCTACGACGCCCGGCTGACGGCGGGGGAGTCGGGGGTGGCCGCCGCGGAGGGTACGACGCTGCGCTGGCGCCGCCGGCTGCTGAACCCAGTCGTGGCCACCAGCCAGGGCGGCCGCATCTTCGCCGCCTCCTACGACTCGATCCTGCACGAACTGGATCCGGCGACCGGGAAGAGCCTGTGGTCGACGCCGACCCCGGGCCCGGTGGAGACGCTGACCGTGGGCGCCACCATGGTGGTGACCTCGATCGGTTTCACGTCGACGGGGTATCCGCTGCGGCGCTGAGCCCCGTTCGTCACTGCCGCCGGCCACCCACGCCGGCCACCTGCGGCTCGGCGGCTGCGGCGGTCAGCCGGCCGTCGCGCAGGTGATATGTGGCGTCCACCCGGTCCAGGCCTTCGGTCCGATGCGTGAAGAGCACCACGGTCCGGTCACCCGCCGCGTCCAGCAGGTCCGCCATCAGCGCCGCGGCACCGGCCTCGTCGAGCCCCTCGGTCGGCTCGTCCAGCACCAGCAGGTCCGGATCGGCGAGCACGGCCCGGGCGGTGGCGAGGCGTCGGCGCTGGCCGCCCGACACGGTGCTTCCGCCGGCTCCCAGCCACGTGTCCAGCCCCTCCGGCAGCCCCGCCAGCCACGGCCCGAGACCGACGCGGGTCAGGGCCGCCCGCAGTTGCGGGTCCGTCGCGGCCGGGCCGGCCAGACGCAGATTCTCCCGTACGGTGGAAGCGAACACGTGATCCGCGTCGTCGCTGACCAGCACCGTGCGCGCGGGGCGGCGTACCGCTCCGGAGCGCGGGTCGAGCAGCCCCGCCAGCACCGCGGCCAGGGTCGACTTGCCGCCGCCGGACGGGCCCAGCACCGCGACCTTGGCGCCGCGCGGAAGCTCGAGGTCGACGCCGCGCACCGCCGGCGGCCGGTCCGGGTCCCATCCGGCGACCAGCCCGCGCATCACCACGCGGGCCGAGTCCGGGGGCGTGCGGGTGGCGGACGGGCGCTGCGTACGGATCTCCGCCAGCCTCTCCCGCGCCACCGCCGCCCGGCCCCGCGCGACGGCGGCGTCCGGCAGGGCGGCGACCGGCTCGCCCAGCGCCACCACCGCGAGCAGCAGCACGGCGGTCCACTCGGGAGACAGGCCGGCGGTGTGCCGGAGCACGACCTCGGTCCCGGCCACGGCGACGCCCCAGCCCAGCAGGCTCAACGCCGCGGCGGCACCGGACGCGCGGGCCGCCCGCGCTTCGAGCCGGGCCAGGTCGCGGCTGCGCCGGTCCGGTACGCCGAGCGCGTCGCCGCCGCGTGACGCCAGCTCCTCGACCCCCTCGACGGTCTCCACGACGGCGTCCCGCAGCTCGGCGCGGGCCCGCCCGGTGGCCGCCTCCACCCGGCCGGCGAGACGGGTGGCCAGGGCCGGCGCCAGCACTGCCGCGATCAGCAGCCCGGCGCCGAGCGGCAGCAGGAGCCGGGGGCTCACCGCCACCGCCACGGCCGTGGTGACGATCAGGACCACGGCCGCGCTCAGGGCGGGCAGGCGGCCCCGGAGCAGCCCGTCCACCCGGGCGTCGACGTCCGCGCCGATGCGGGTGAGCAGGTCTCCCCGGCGCCGCAGCCGCGGACCCGGTACGCGGGGGACGAGGTCGGCGTAGACCCTGGAGCGCCACCGGCCCAGCCGCGCGAACGCGACGTCGTGCGCGACCAGCCGCTCGAGGTAGCGCAGCAACGGCCGGGCGACGGCGGAGCCGCGGACCAGCACGACGGCGGCCGAGAGGCTCAGCACGGGCGGCAGGGTGGCGGCCCGCACCAGCAACCAGGCCGCGGCGCCGGTGAGCACGATCCCCGCCAGCGTCGAGGCCGCCCCCAGCGCCACGGCGGTCGCCGGCCGCCGGGCCGGGCCCCAACGTATCTTCCCAGGATGCGTAAGAGGGCGTGCCAACGGTCCCGGCCGAGCGTCCCGGGCTGAGGGGTCGCCGGCCCCGACGGCGCTAGCGGTCGGTGCGGTAAGACGCGGCGAAGCCACCTCGACCACGCGGTCCGCCTCGGCGAGCAATGCCGGCCGGTGCGCCACCACCAGCACCGCGCACCCCCGGTCCGCCGCAGCCCGGACGAGCCCGATGACGGTCCGCTCGGCGACCGCGTCCAGGTGCGCCGTCGGCTCGTCCAACAGCATCACCACCGGCCTGCGTGCCGCCGCCCGGAGCAGTGCCGCCAGCGCCAGCCGTTGCCGCTGCCCGGCCGAGACCCCGCTGCCGTGCTCGCCCAGAACCGTCTCCGCGGTGATCCCCTCGTCGAGCCCGACCGTCGTTAGCGCCGCCCGGATCTCGTCCGGGCCCGCGCCGGGGAACACATCGGCGACCGTGCGGACATGGGGCAGCGCCGGCCGCTGGGGGAGGTACAGCACGCCCGGGCCGCCGCACGAGACCCGGCCCTCCGTGGCCGGCTGGAGTCCCGCGAGGACCCGCAGCAGCGTGGTCTTGCCCGCCCCGGACGGCCCCCGTACCGCCACGACCTCGTGGTCGCGGACGGCCAGCCCGCCGATCGTCAGCGCGTCGGCCGTCGTGCCCGGATAGCGCACCCGCAGGCCCGACGCGTACAGGCCCGGCCGGTCGTCGTCGCCGGTGCGACCAGGCAGGTACGAAGCGTCGTCGCGCAGTATCTCGTCGACGTCTGCGATCACCGCGGACGCGTCGGCGCTCGCGTGGAAGCGGGCCGCCATCTCGCGCAGCGGCCGGTACGCCTCCGGGGCCAGCAGGATCACCAGCAGGGCCGGACCGAGCTCCAGCGCGCCGCCCGCGACCCGCAACCCGGCCTCGACCGCGATCAGCCCCACCGACAACGTACCGACGAGGTCCAGGGCCGTCGAGGACAGGAAGGCGACGCGCAGCACCCGTACGGTGGCGTTGCGGTGCTGGTCGGTCATCTCGCGCACGACGGCGGTCTGGCGATCGGCTCGCCCGTACAGTCGCAGGGTCGGCAGCCCGCTCACGACGTCGAGGAAGTGGCCCGCCAGGCGGGCGTCCGCGTCCCAGGCCCGCCGGGCCCGCTGCTGCGTGGCCCAGCCGATCAGCGCGCCGAGCAGCGGGATCAGGGGCAGCGTGAGCAGCGCGATCAGCGCGGACGCGGGGTCCACGATCGCCATCGTGACGATCACCAGCGGGGGCAGGGCCACGCCGAGCACGAGCGCGGGCAGATAGCCGGAGAACCACGGGCGCAGGGCGTCGAGGCCGCCGGTCAGCACGGCGCTGAGCCTGCCGCTGCCGTAGGACGCCACCCGGGCGGGCCCGTGCCGTAGCGCGGCGGCGAGCGTGTTGCGCCGCAGTTCGTCGGTGACCCGGGCGGCGGTGCGCCGGGCGGCGACCTGCTCGGCCCAGGTCAGCGCGGCCCGCAGCACGAACGCGGCCGCGAGCAGGGCGACCGCGTCGCGGCCGGTGACGATCCGGGCCAGGGCGATCGCGACGATCACCGTGGCGACGGCCTGTCCGGCTCCGATCAAGGACAGGACCGCGATTCCGGTACGCCCGGAGCGGGCGTGCCGCAGCAACCGGGGATCGACCGGGGCGCGGCTCACGACGGCACCCGCTCGCTCGCGACGCGCTTGCGGAACACCCAGTAGGAGAAGGCCTGGTAGACCAGCACGCCCGGGAGTACGACCACGCCCACGACGCTGAGCAGCCGCAGCGCCGACCCGGTGGCGGCCGCCCCGGTCGTCGTCAGCGACCACGCCGGGTCGAGCGTGCTGCGCAGGACGACGTCACCGTGGACGGTGAAGACGGCGACGACGGCGGCGGCGACACCGAGGGCGGTGGCGGCGAACGCGACCAGTTCGTGGCCGTGCCGGGCGACCAGTGCGACACCCATGCAGAGCACCGCGGCGGCGAGGACGAGCCGGGAGCTGCTCGCGATGCCGGCCGTCCCGAGCAGCAGCGTGCCGGCCGTGGCGAGGCGGCCGCTCCAGGTCCGGGCGCGGGCGTGCACCGGGCCGGTCGTGCGCAGGGCCAGGAACGTGGCGCCGATCAGCAGGGCCGCGTACAGGGCGAGGACGGCTCCGGCGAGGGCGGGCCAGGATGCCAGCGGGGCGAGACTGCGCGCCGGGCCGGTGCCGGTCACCTGACCGTCGGCCCCGACCGCGAGGCCGTGGGTCAGCACACCGAGGACGGCACCCCACAGCGCCACGATCCCTGCCGAACTGGCGGCCAGCGCGGCGTCGCAGCGCCTGCGCCACGCCGGGCCGTCGCCCTTACCGCGGAACTCGAGGGCCACGCCGCGGACGGCGAGCAGGAGCAGCAGCGCGGCCATCGGCAGGTAGAGACCGGACAGCAGGGCGGCGTACCAGTCCGGGAAGGCCGCGAAGGTGACGCCGATCGCCGCGACGAGCCAGACCTCGTTGCCGTCCCAGAACGGCCCGACCGTACGCACGATGGCGCCGCGTTCGTGGTCGTCGCGGCCGAGGACCGGGCCGAGGAGGCCGACGCCGAAGTCGAAGCCCTCGAGGACGAAGAAGAGGACCCAGCAGAGGACGACGAGCGCGAACCAGACGGTGACCATGGGTGCCTTCCTCAGTAGACGGGGGCCGGGATCCGCTCGGCCTCCGTGGCCGGTGCGGATGCGGACTCGAGCGGTTGCCGGGAGAGGTGGCGGACCAGGCGCAGCCAGACGACGGCGAGCACGCCGTAGACGACGGCGAAGCCGATGAGGGACCCGGCAACCTCGCCGCGGGTGAGGCCGGGGGAGATGCCGTCGGCCACGCGCGAGATGCCGAAGGCGAGCCAGGGCTGGCGGGCGGTCTCGGTGAAGATCCAGCCGAGGCTGTTGGCGGCGGCCGGCAGGACCGGGATGAGCGGCAGGGTCCGCAGCAGCAGCGGGTGCGTACGGCGGTCCTGGCGGGTGCTCCACAGGTAGTACGCCGCGACGGCCGCCGCCAGCATCCCGATGCCGATCATCAGCCGGAAGCTCCAGAACGCGACCGGGATCATCGGCACGTAGCTGCCCGGGCCGAACTGGGCCGCGTACTGCGCCTGGAGGTCGTCGATGCCCTGGACGGTGGCGCCCGGGGTGCCCTTGGCGAGGATCGACAGCAGCCGCGGGATCTCGATGCTCAGGAACGGCTCGCCGCCGTCCGGGCCGCCGACGGCGAACACCGAGAAGGGCGCCCCGGCGGTGGTGGCGTAGAGGGCCTCGGCGGCGGCCATCTTCATCGGCTGCACCTCGGTGATGACCTTGCCGAGGTGGTCGCCGGTGACGGCGGTGAGGGCGCCGCCGACGACGGTCAGCCAGGCACCCAGGCGGGCCAGCGTACGGAAGGCCGCCGCCCCCGCCGCCCGCAGCCGCCACGCGCCGACGGCGAGCAGGAGCGACCCGCCCGCCATCAGCGCTCCCGACAGGGTGTGCGGGAAGGCGGCGAGGTTGACCTTGTTGAGCAGCAGGGCGCCGAAGTCGTCGAGGCGGGCGCGGCCGGTGACCGGGTCCATCGAGTACCCGACCGGGTTCTGCATGAACGAGTTCGCGGCCAGGATGATGAACGCGGACAGCACCGTGCCGACGGCGACCACGACGATGGTGGCGGCGTGGAGCCTGCGGGGGAGCCGGTCCCAGCCGAAGTACCACAGCGCGAGGAACGTGGCCTCGAGGAAGAAGGCGAGCATGCCCTCGATCGCCAGCGTGGGTCCGAAGACGTCGCCGTAGAACCGCGCGAAGTTGCTCCAGCCCATGCCGAACTGGAATTCCTGCACGAGGCCGGTGACCACCCCGACGGCGAACGTGACGATCAGCAGTTTCCCGACGAACTTCGTCAGGTCCCTGTACGTGTCCTTCCCGGTGCGCAGCCAGGCGATCTGGAGCCCGGCCGCGGTGGCGGCGAGGCTGATCGACAGCGGCACGAAGAAGTAGTGGTAGATCGTCACCACCGCGAACTGGAGCCGGGTCAGGTCGAGCACGTCCACGTCGGTATCCCCTCTACGACATCTCGTAGTAGATACTACGACGTGTAGTACGACGCCGTGCAGTAGAGTGGGTCACATGGCTTTGGGAGACCTCGAGCGGGAGGTCATGCAGCAGTTGTGGAACGCCGCGGAGCCGCTGACCGTCCGGCAGGTGCACGAGCGCCTGAGCCGCGAGCGCGACCTGGCGTACACGACGGTGATGACCGTGCTGGACCGGCTGGCCCGCAAGGGTGTGGTGACCCAGCACAAGGCGGACCGGGCGTACCGCTACGCGCCGGCGCAGTCGCGCGAGGAGATGACCGCGGCGTTGATGCTCGACGCGCTCAGCACCGCCCCGGACGGCGTACGGGACGCCGCGCTGGCCCACTTCGTCGGACGCATCGACCCCTCGATGCTGACCGCCGCCATCGAGGCGGCCCGGAGGGAATCGGCCGCCGGGTCGTGACCGCGCTGCTGCTCGGCGCGCTGGGCCTGACCCTGTCGCTGGCCGTGCCGGGGATCCTGGCCGCCGCGCGGTGGCCGGGCCGGGCGCCGGCAGCCGCGGTGGCCCTCTGGCAGAGCATCACCCTGACCGGCATCCTCTGCGCCCTGGGTGTCGTCCTCGCCGGTCCGCAGGAGCTGGTCGGCGCGCTGGGCTCGGGCCGGCCGGCGGGGGCGGCCGCCCTGGTCGCGGCCCTGGTGGTGGCGGCCGTGATCATCGTCCGGCTGCTCGTCTCGCTTGCCGGGGTGACCTACCGCTCGCGGACCCGCCGCGCCCGGCACCGCATGCTCGTGGACCTCCTCGACGACGCCGAACGCCATGGCGAGCTGCCGGCCGAGGTGCCGCACGGGCTGCGGGTGCTCGACGGCCCGCTGCCGTTCGCGTACTGCCTGCCGGGCCGCAACCCCCGGGTGGTGGTCAGCGGGGGAGCGCTGCGCGTGCTCGACCGTGCGCAGGTGGCCGCCGTCATCGCACACGAGCAGGCGCACCTGCGGCACCGGCACGACCTCGTGCTGGAGTCTTTCACCGCGTTCTATCGTGCGGTCCCGCGGCCGCTGCGCAGCCGGGCGCCGCTGGACGCCGTGCACCTGCTGCTCGAGATGGTCGCCGACGACGCGGCCCGGCGCCGCTGCGGGGCGGAGCCGTTGCGCACCGCCCTGTCGGTGCTCAGCGACGCGGTGAGCCCGGACGTGCCCGCGGAGGCCGGCGGCGATGCCGGCGAGGAGCGGCGCCGCCGGCTTGAGCGGCTGGCCGGGACGGACGGCAGATCTCCGATGTGGACCGTCCTGGCGGTACTGATGACAGTGAGTTTGCTGGTGTTACCCACAGTGATCCTGGTGGTGCCCTGGCTGGGGCGTGCGCTCACCGCGTGGCCGCTTTAAGTCTTTCTTAATCACGGTCGGTCACTAGGCGTTGTGCGTTAAGTGTCCTGACATCGCCGTGTTTAGTTCTGCCGTCATCGGGAGTACGGTGGGGCCCGGCTCGTCGGTCCCCCTTCGCCCGAACCGGGCGAACCGGCGCGTCACCGCCTAATCGTGCATCACGAACCGGGGACCCAGGCATCTGGGGTGAAGCCGCGGCACCATCGCGGCCGGGCGCGCTTCCCGTCCGAACCCGACAGCTAACCCGGTCGGCGGCCGAGGGAAGAAAGGACACTGCACCTTCGTGAAACGGATTGCGGCGCGCCGCGCCACGATTCTGCGCGGTCTGCTCGGTGTCGTCGCCGCGGTCGGCGTGCTGCTGGTACCCACCGCGGCCCACGCGACCCCGTCGCCCTCGAGCATCGAGAAACAGATCGACGAGCAGTGGGACAAGCTCGAGTCGATCATCGAGCAGTACAACGACGTGCACAATCAGCTGATCAAGAACCGGGCCCAGCTCAAGAAGATCAACGACCGGCTGGAGCCCCTCCAGCTGGAGGTGGATCTGGCCATGTCGCACGTGGGTGGCATGGCGGCCGACGCGTACAAGCAGGGCTCGCCCGGTGCGGTGGAGGCCATGGTCGTCAGTGGCTCGCCGACCGGCCTGACCGAGAAGCTCACGTTTCTCGACCAGATCGCCCGCCACCAGCGCCAGCAGGTGGCCGGGGCGGCGCAGCTCCGCGACAAGTACGCGCAGGACAAGGCGGCCCTGGTGACCCTGACCGACGCCGTGGCGGTCCGCGACAAGGACCTCGGCACGCGGAAGAAGGAGATCCAGAAGAAGGTCGACGCCTTGCAGAAGCTGCGGATCAAGGCGTACGGCTCGGCGGGTGCGAACGACGGCCCGCTGCGCACCGGTCCCTGCCCGGTGAGCTACACCAACGACAAGGGCGGGCGCGCGGCGCAGAAGGCGTGCGACCTGATCGGCAAGCCGTACATCTTCGGGTCGGAGGGGCCGGGCGGTTACGACTGCTCGGGTCTCACCAAGGTGGCGTGGGCCTCCGTGGGGGTGCACCTGGAGCACTTCACGGGTGACCAGATCCACGAGGGCCGGGCCGTCAGCCGCAGCGAACTGCAACCGGGTGACCTGATCTTCTACGGCAGTCCGGTGCACCACGTGGGCATCTACGTGGGCGGCGGCATCATGGTGCACGCACCCCACACGGGTGACCATGTGCGCATGGCGCCGATCGACCGCAGCGGTGCCATCACGGGCATGCGCCGCCCGGGCTGACCCGGCACCCGCACGACGCCGAAGAGCCGCCACGAACGCGTGGCGGCTCTTCGCGTGTCCGGTCAGCCCTCGACGCGATGCGCCGCCCAGAAGGACGTGAGGTCCGTCGACCCCGCGGCGGCCTGCGCGGCCGCCTTGAAGTCGGCCACGGTCGAGACGCCGTACCAGTGCGACGCCGCGTACGAGCGCAGCAGCCCCGTCATCGCCGTGGAGCCGATCAGCCGGCGCAGGTCGTGCAGGGTGCACTTGCCGTACCCGTACACCACCGTGCTGTAGCGGTTCGAGTGCGCGTCCCAGTACGCCATCGAGTTCGTCAGCTTCTCGGCGGCCGACTGCCAGGTGATGCCGCAGCCCGAGCCGGTGCGGTTGAAGTACAGGTCGGTGGCGTAGTCGGTGAAGCCCTCGTCCAGCCACGGCGTGCTGTACTCGTCGTCGCCCACGATGCCGTAGAACCACTGGTGTGCCAGCTCATGGGCCAGCGCGGTCGAGTTGACCAGGTCAAGGACGAAGCCCGGGTACTCCATCCCGCCGAACCAGAAGCCGTTGTCCAGCACCACGTCGGCCTCCCCGTACGGGTACGCGCCGAACCGCGAGGCGTGGGAGTCCAGGGCGCCGGTGGCGACCGACAGCATCGAGGTGGCGCTGCGGTTGGAGATCGACGCGACCGAGTAGACGTTCACCTTGACGCCGGCCGCGGTCGTACCGGAGATCTTCTTGAACGGTCCCGCCGCCCAGGCGAACTCCCGCACCTGCTTGCCCACCGCGTGGGTGACGGTCCGCCCGGCGGTCCCGGCGCTGTCGGTGGACGTGCCCGTCGCCGGCACTTGCATCGAGGCCGGGTGGTCGAGGGTGACGTCGTAGTCGCTCGCGAGCTGGTAGAAGGACTCGCCGTTGTTCGTGTACGGGTCGAGGTGCCACCCGGCCCCGTCGCGCACCGCCAGCACGGGCAGCGCGTTGCCGACGAAGTAGTAGCTCCCGTCGTGCCCGAAGCGGTCCACGCCGGACGGGATCACGATCCGCAGGTCGAAGCCGACGGTCGCCGACCGCCCCTGGGCCAGCGGCGCCGGCAGCGTGATCGGCAGCGCCGTGCAGGCCACGGAGAGCGATCCCGCCGTGCCGCCCGTCACGTTGCTGACTGTGATCGGCATGGCCGCGCAGGTGCCGTGCGCGTTGTCCCACAGCCGCAGATAGACCTCGGTCAGGGGTTCGGCGGACGCGTTCGTGAACGAGACGCTCTGATGCCCGGTCCACGTCCCGCCGACCGCGTCGCTGGCCAGCGAGATGGTGTACGCCGGGGTCGCCGGTGTGCGGGTGGCATCGGCCGCCGCGGCCGCCGCCGGGGTGCCGGTCACGGCGAGCGCCGGGGCCAGCAGGAGCAGTCCCGTGAGGAGTTTGGTAACCATTCGATGAGCTTGGATCTCCACCGGCCCGGCGGTCAATGGAGGAAACCCTTGTCGGGCCGGCCCGTCACATCCAGGGCGCGCTGACCTCTTCCTCCACGTACAGCGTCGCGCCGTTGCGGCCGCGGCGCTTCGACCGCTGCATGGCCGTGGTCGCGTGGCGCAGGATCGTCACGGCGTCCGAGCCGCCCGGGTACGCCAGCGCGATCCCCACGCTGCACCCGACGCTCATGCGGACCCCGGCGACCGCCCCGTAGCTCGCCACGCCCTCGACGATCCGCCGCGCCACGTGCAGGGCCTCGTCGGCGTTGCGGACCCGGGTCAGCAGCACGCCGAACTCGTCGCCGCCGATCCGCGCGGCGGTGTCGGTGTCGCGGGTGATGCGCTTGAGGACGTGGCTGACCGTCTGCAGCAGGCGGTCGCCGACCTCGTGGCCGTACAGGTCGTTGACGGCCTTGAAGCCGTCGAGGTCGCAGTAGATCATCGCCACCGGGTACTGGTAGCGGGTGCCCTGGGCCAGCGCCCGCTCGAGGTCCCGGTGCAGCGTCGGGCCGTTCGCCAGGCCGGTCAGCCCGTCGTGCGACGCCGCGTACGCGATCCGGTCCTGGGCCTCCCGGCGCTCGGTGATGTCGCGCTGGTGGCTGACGATCGCGTGCACCGCCGGGTGGGCCAGCATGTTGCGGGCGATGATCTCGTGCCAGTGCCAGGACCCGTTCGCGTGCCGGACCCGCACCTCCGCCGAGTGCTCGACCGTGCTGTCCGAGGCCAGCAGCCGGGTGAACAGCTCCTGCGAGGCCATCTCGTCCTCGGGGTGGAACAGGCCGCGCATCACGCGGCCGCGCAACTCCTCCGGCTGGTAGCCCATCATCGTGCGGGCGGCCGGGCTGACCCACGTCATGTCGCCGGCGGCGTCGCTCATCGTGATGACCTCGGAGCCGTCGCGGACCAGCGCCCGGACCCGGTCCTCGCTCAGCCGGCTCGCCGCCTCGGCCTGCTCCCGCTCCGCCACGAACCGCCCGAGCGTACGAGCCGTCGTGGCGGTGCCGATCGCCATCAGCAGCGCCAGGCCGTGCGAGGAATACCCGCCGACATAGCTGGGCAGCACACCGAGCGCGACGAGGAGCTGGCCGGCGGCGAGCGCCGTGACGCTCGCCAGCGCGGCCGGCTTCCACGCCCGCGATCCGGACTGGCGCAGGTGCACGGTGAGGATGTGCAGGTGGGCGACGGCCAGCAGGGCGCCCCACCCGATGATGTACATGGTCGCGGTGGTGGCGAGGATGTGCACGGGGATCCGCAGCCAGAGCCGGCGGCCGGTGTCGCCGCCGGCGACCCGGAGCTGTACCTGCGGCTGCATCCACACCGTGGTCCCGGCGAGCGGCAGGGCGACGGCCCACAGCGGTACGTCCCCGCCCAGCCCGAAGCGGCGCAGCACGACGACGGCGGCCAGCACGAGCAGCGGTTCCACGCCGTTGCGGGCGAACCGCGCCGCCTTCGCCACCGAACTGTTCCCCACGTCGTTCCCGCCTGTCGAGTCGCACCCGCGCGCCGGGCACGCGCTGGCCCCACCATCGACCGGCCCCGCCGGAATCCAAATCATCCGGCGGCAAAGACCCTGATGTCCGGTTGGGCCCGGCCTTCGCCGCGCCGGGCCGTGCGGCGGCGAGGGCATAATCGCCTCTCATGAGCGACGCCCTGATCGAGAGCCTCACCGCCGCGGTCGGCGCCCGGCCCGACGACCTGCCGCTGCGGCAGCACCTGGCCGAGCTGCTGGTGGCGGCCGGCCGGCCCGCCGAGGCGGTCGGGCACGCCGCCCACATCCTGGCCCGGAACCCGGGCGACGCCGCGGCCCGGCAGGTCATGGCGGCGGCTCTGGGCCCGGCCCCCGCGCCCGGTGCGGCCCCGTCCCCGGCGCCCGGGAGTGTGGACTGGGATGCCCTCGAGGGTGAATTCCGCGGCGTCGTCCCGCCCCGGTTCGTGACGGCCGGCGACGACGGTGAACCGGTACGGGGCGGTGCGGACCGCGCGTTCGACATCGAGCGGGCGGGCGTCACCCTGGCCGACGTCGGCGGCATGCGGGAGGTCAAGGAGCGGCTCGAACTCTCCTTCCTCGGGCCGCTGCGCAACCCCGGCCTGCGCGGCCTGTACGGCAAGAGCCTGCGCGGCGGCCTCCTGCTGTACGGGCCACCCGGCTGCGGCAAGACCTTCCTCGCCCGTGCCGTGGCGGGGGAGACGGGAGCCGCCTTCCTCTCCCTGTCGGTGGTCGACGTGCTGGCGATGTGGGTCGGCAGCTCCGAGCGCAACCTGCACGACCTGTTCTCGGCCGCCCGCGCGCACGCTCCCTGCGTACTGTTCCTCGACGAGATCGACGCGCTCGGGCACAAGCGCAGCCAGCTGTCGTCGTCGGGCCTGCGGACGCTGGTCAACCAGCTGCTGACCGAGCTCGACGGGATCGACGGCGGCAACGACGGGGTGTTCGTGCTCGCCGCCACCAACGCGCCCTGGGACGTCGACGCCGCGCTGCGCCGGCCCGGCCGCCTCGACCGCACCGTCCTCGTCCTGCCCCCGGACGAGCCGGCCCGCGCCGCCGTCCTCGAGTACCACCTGCGGGACCGCCCCATCGCCGGCGTCGACCTGCGCCGGCTCGCGGCCGCCACCGACACGTACTCGGGCGCCGACCTGGCCCATGTCTGCGAGACCGCCGCCGAGTACGCGATGCGCGACTCCCTCGCCACCGGGGAGGTTCGCATGATCACGCAGGACGACCTGGCCGCGGCTGTCCGCGAGGTCCGCCCCTCGACCGGCGCCTGGTTCGCCACCGCCCGCAACGTGGCGCTGTTCGGCAACCAGGGCGGCGAGTACGACGACCTGGCTGCCTACCTGAAGCAGCGCAAGCTCCTGTGACCGGGGACGACCCCTACCGCCGGGCCCGGCACCTCGCGGAGCTGGGCCGGCACGCCGACGCGGAGGCTGAGCTGCGCGCGGCCCTCGCTGCGGAACCGGGCGACGCCGACCTGCTCACCCTGCTGGGGTACGTCCTGCGCCGGCACCACGACTACCAGGCCGCCCTGGAGGCCTGCGACGCGGCGACGGCGGCCGGCCCGCGTCTCGCCGACGCCCACGCCGAACGTGCCGAGTGCCTGATGGCGTTGCTCCGCGACAGGGACGCGATCGTGGCGGCGGGGGAGGCGGTCCGCCTCGCGCCGTACGCGCCCGCCGGCCACCTCGTGCTGGCCCGGGCGCTCGCTTCCGCCGGCCGCTACGACGAGGCCCGCGCGGCGGCCCGGCACGGCCTGTCGCTCGCACCGCAGTCGGTGGACGCCCTGCTCACGGTCGCCGGCGTCGAACGTGGCGCCGGCCGCCGGGAGGAAGCCGAGCGAGCCGCCCGCCAGGCCCTCGCGATCGATCCGGCCGCCGCGTACGGCCGCTGGCTGCTCGCGATGCTCGACGCGGAGCGCCTCCGCGTGGGCCGCTCGATGCGGGCCCTGCACGACGTGGCCCGCGACGACCCCGCCCGCCCGGACGTCATCTCGATGACCTGGCCGGTGCGCAGCCTGCTCAGCGCCCTGCGCCGATGGTTCGCCGCGGCGGTGCTGCTGGTGGCGGCCGCCGGGGTGGCCGCGACCTGGTGGCGGCCGGCCGCCGAGGCGAGCCGTCTCCTCGCCGCCCTGTTCGCCGCCGTGGTGGCCGGCTTCGCGCTGCGCGTGCTGATCCCGGCCGGGCGGCTCCCGTGGCGCTGCCTGCGCCTGGTGCCGTCGCGGCTGCGGCGGGCCACCCTCGGCGGTACGGCCACGGTGGCCGTGATGCTCGTACTGCTCGGCGCGTACGCGATGACGGGTCTGCGATCGTTCCCGGTCCTGGCCCTGGCGGCGGTGCCGGTGTTGTGGACTTTCGGCGCGGTGGAACGGGCCGGGACGCGACCGGACGGGCACCGATAAGCCATACCCGCCGCGCCCCGGCCCGCCGGTTCAGCAGTTGCGCAGCTCGGGGGACGGGTTCAGCAGCTGGCCCCACCGCACGAAGCGGAACGCCGCGACGCGGTGGCAGTTCTGGAACGCGAGCCGGGCGCCGAAGTGCCGCTCGAGCCCGCCGCGGATGGCGTCGCTGGCCAGGGCGCGCAGGAGCTGGCCGCGCTCCGTCTCGGACGGCGGCGGTACCTCGCAGTCGACGAATTCGGCGTCGGAGACCTCGCCACGTTCGGCCACGGCGAGCAGGTCGGGGGAGACGTTCAGGGACATGCGGTTCCTTCCACGACGGGAGCGCCACCGGCCGGACGGCCGGCGACGCGGTCCATCTTGTTGGCAACGATTTTCATCGTAAAGTCCGCCACGCCGGGGCCCGCCGGTTTGACGACCCGGTGCGGCCGTGCTGGGGTGAGGCCGTGATTCTCGACTGGCCCGGCTGCCGCAACGCCCGCGACCTGGGCGGACTGCCCACAGTGGACGGATCACGCATCCGCGCGGGTGCCCTGGTGCGCTCGGACCATCACGCCCGGCTCACCCCGGAGGCCGTGGCGCGGATCCGCGCGGCCGGGCTCGCCCGGGTCCTCGACCTGCGCTGGCCGCGGGAGCTCGCCGAGCACCCGAGCCCCTTCGCCGGCGACCCGGGGTATGCGCATGTGCCCCTGCTCATGGACCCCGTCTCGTACGACTTTCCCGAGGACTCCTACGGCCCGCTGCTCGACCACAACCAGGACCGCGTCGCCGCCGCCTTCAGGGCGATCGCCGGCGCCCCGCCGGGTGCCGTGGTCGTGCACTGCACCGCCGGCCGGGACCGTACGGGCGCCCTCGTCGGCCTGCTCCTCGCCGTCGCCGGTGTCGCGCCGGAGGTGATCGCCGACGACTATGCGCTGACCGACGGGACCACGGCCACCGCCATGCTCAACACGCTCGCGTACGCCGGGGGAAAGTACGGTGGCGTCGAGGCGTACCTGCGCACCACCGGCGTGACCGGGCGGGAGATCGACGCCGTCCGGGAGCGGCTGCGCGAGCCGGCGTTCCTCACCGAGACCCGCACCGGCTACGACGCGCTCGCGGCCGAGTACACCGCGCTTTTCGGCAACGAACGGGACCGGCACCACTGGGACCGCGTCATGCTCGACGGCTTCGCCGGGGTCGTGGACGCCGCGCCCGGCCCGGTGGTCGAGGTGGGTTCGGGGCCGGGGACCGTCACGGCGTACCTGAAGGGCCGGGGTCTCGATGTCAGCGGGATCGACCTGTCGCCGGAGATGGTGGCGATCGCCCGCCGCGACCACCCCGGCATCGGCTTCGAGGCCGGTTCGATGACCGCGCTTGACCGTCCCGACGGCTCGCTGGCCGCCCTTGTCGCGTGGTACTCGATCATCCACGTGCCGGAGGAGGAGCTGCCGGCGGTCTTCGGCGAGTTCCGCCGCGTGCTGCGCCCCGGCGGCCACGTGCTGCTCGCGTTCCAGGCCGGCGACGAGGTCCGCCACCTGCGCGGGCTGGCCTTCCGCCGGCTCCGGCCCGAGCGGGTCGCCGGCCTGCTGGCGGACGCCGGCTTCGAGATCCGCCTGCGGACCGTCCGCGAGCCCGACACCGACGCCGTCCTCGCCGAGAAGCTCCCGCAGGCGTATCTGGTCGCCCGGTCGGCGGCTTAGCCCCGCAGCCGGCCCCAGCTCGGGCGATCGCCCCAGATCGAGAGCTGATCCAGGTACGGCCTGGCGAGCATGGTCAGCTCCGGGTCGCCGCGCCCGTGCAGCTCGTCCTGCGCGATCTTGCGGACGGTGCCGGCGAGGATGTCGGCCAGCTGCACCCGCGGTTCGGACTCGGCGGCCGCCAGGCGCACCCGCTCGAGCGTCAACCCGGACCGCCGCAGGGTCCGTTGCAGCCCGGCGATCCGCTCGGCGGGGAGCATGGTCTGCCGGTCGTGCACGATCGTCACCGGCCGCCCGTCGTGGCCCCAGTGCGCCACCGCGCGCACCAGCGCGGGGATCAACGGGTCGAGGATCGAGAGCGAGGGATCGTCCTTCATCCGTACGCGCAGAGCCACCGCCCTGTCCCGCGTGGCCGGGTCACTGCCGATGCCCGCCGTGCCGTCCCCGAGGGCGGCGAAGAACGCGTCGACCGGCCCCCGGACATCGTCGCGTTCCTTGCCGCGCATCAGGTCGTTCGCGGCCACGAGCAGGACGTGACCGGCGCCGTCGCGGGCGGCCAGGCGGTACAGCTCGGCGGAGGCCGTCCGGGCGCTCAGGCCCGGGGCATCGGTGTCGGCGAGGACGAGGTCGGCGAGCTGGTCGAGGACGAAGCACACCTTGTCGATGAGAAAAACGTGCGCGTGGCGGAACAGCGGGCTGGAGGGGCCGAGCAGCCACACGAGTACGGCCCGGTGCTTCTCCCGCAGCAGGTGGGTCGCCTTGTACTCCGTCGCGGGGGAGCGGATCCGCTGCCGCAGTTCCGTCAGGCACGCGTCGGCTACGTCGGCCGGCAGGTGGACGCCCGCGTGTGCGAAGACGTCGGTCGTGGTGCCGATGAGCCGCTCGCCCTCGTACCCGGATTCGTCGCACGCGATCTCGACTTCCTGCACGAAGCGATTATGTCCGATCTCGCGACCCGGCGACAGTTATAGAACTCTCGGAAGAGATATGGCATGCTCATCCAGAAGTTCTAGAACTCTGGAGGTCCGTGATGACCCTCGCTTCGTCTCCTGCCATGCGCCTGCCGGCCGCCGGTGGCCGATTCGGCGCCTTCGGCGGGCGGTTCGTGCCCGAGTCGCTGATCCCGGCGTGCGCCGCCCTGGAGGAAGCGTTCCGCGACGCCTGGAGCGATCCTGCGTTCCGGCAGCAGCTCGACACGTTCCGCGCGGTGTACGCCGGACGGCCGACCGCGCTCACTCCGGCCTGGAACCTCTCCGCCGAGCTGGGCGTCACGCTGCTGCTCAAGCGCGAGGACCTCGCGCACACCGGCTCCCACAAGATCAACAATGTGCTCGGGCAGGCACTGCTGGCCCGGCGGATGGGCAAGACCCGCCTGATCGCCGAGACGGGAGCCGGCCAGCACGGCGTCGCCACCGCCACCGCAGCGGCGCTGTTCGGCCTGCGCGCGACGGTGTTCATGGGCGAGCGCGACATCGAGCGGCAGGCCCTGAACGTCTATCGGATGACCCTGCTCGGCGCCGAGGTCGTGCCGGTCACCAGCGGCAGCCGGACGCTCAAGGACGCCACCAGCGAGGCGATGCGGCACTGGGTCTCGTGCGTCGAGGACACCCACTTCTGCCTGGGGTCGGTCACCGGGCCGCACCCGTACCCGTGGATGGTGCGCGAATTCCAGCGGGTGATCGGCGACGAGGCCCGCCGCCAGTGTGCTGCCGAGCTGTCGGCCGGCGCGCCCGACGTCGTCGTCGCCTGCGTGGGCGGCGGCTCCAACGCGGCCGGAACGTTCGCCGGCTTCGTCGACACGGGCGCCCGCCTGGTCGGCGTGGAGGCGGCAGGCGGCGCCGCGATGACCGACGGCCGCCCCGGCGTCGTGCACGGCTCCCGCTCGATGGTGCTCCAGGACGACGAGGGCCAGATCGCCGAGGCCCACTCCGTCGCGGCGGGCCTGGACTATCCCGGCGTCGGGCCCGAGCACGCCCACCTGGGCGGCGCCGGCCGCGCCGAGTACGTGACCGTGACCGACGACGAGGTGCTCGCCGCGGTCCGCCGCCTCGCCCGCGCCGAGGGCATCATCTGCGCCCTCGAGTCCGCCCATGCGGTGGCCTGGGTGCTGAGAGCGGCCGGTACGGGCGAGCTGCCGCGCGGTACGACGGTGATGCTGACGCTGTCGGGGCGCGGCGACAAGGACATGGCGCAGCTCCGGGAGATGGACGCACTGGAGGTCTCGCGATGATCGAAGCCGCCTTCCGGGCCGCCCGGCGCTCGCTGCTCGTGCCGTACATCACCGGTGGCCTGACGCCCGACTGGACCGACTATCTCCTGGCCTATCAGGAGGCGGGGGCCGACGCGATCGAGGTGGGCCTGCCGTTCTCCGACCCGATGCTGGACGGCACCACCATCCAGCAGGCATCCGACCGCGCGCTGGCCCGTGGCGCCACGACCGGCGGGATCCTGACCGGCCTCGCGGCCGTCTCCGGGCGGCTGCGCGTGCCGATCATCGTGATGACGTACGCGAACCTCGCCCTGCGCGTGGGGATGCACCGGCTGGCACAGGCGGGCGTCTCCGGCCTGATCGTCCCCGACCTGCCCCTGGAGGAGTCCGCGGAGCCGGCGGCAGCGGCTGCCGCGGAGGGCGTCGACCTCGTCCTGCTCGCCGCACCGTCCACCCCGGACGCCCGGCTCCGCGAGATCTGCGCCCGCAGCCGCGGCTTCGTGTACGCCGTCAGCCTCATGGGCACGACCGGTGAACGCGACGAACTGCCGCCCGGTGCCGCCGCTCTCGTCCGCCGCATCCGGGCGGCGGCGGACGCCGGACCCACTCGCCGGCTGCCGGTGCTGATCGGGTTCGGCGTGTCGACGCCCGCGCAGGCGGCCGAGGCGGGACGCGCCGGGGACGGTGTGATCGTCGCCTCCGTGCTCATGCGTAGGGTGCTCGACGGGGCCACCGCCGATGATCTCCGATCCGACGTCGCGGCCCTGCGCACCGCACTCGACCTGGGGGTGTCCACTGGAACGCCGTACGCCGAAGTATCAGGCGATCGCCGATGACCTGACCGCGAAGATCCGCGGCGGCGAGCTGGCGCCGGGCTCGATGCTGCCCCCGCAGAAGGAGCTGAGCTCCCGGTACGGGGTGACGCTCGCGACCCTGCGCCAGGCGCTGCGGCGGCTCGAGGACGAGGGCCTGGTCTCGCAGGAGCCGGGACGGGGCACGTTCGTCGCCTCGCCCCGGCTGATGTACCGCCTGGACTCCCTGCGCGGGCTTGCCGAGGACCTGAAAGCCCAGGGGCAGGAGGTCACCACCCTGATCGTCGGTCAGGAGCTGCGCCGGCCGCCGGCGTGGGTGGCCGCCCACCTCGGCGTTCCGGCGAGCCGGAGAGTCCTGCGCCTCGAGCGGCTGCGCCTGCTCTCCGGCCGCCCGGCGGTGCACCAGCTGTCCTGGGCGCCGGACCGCGCCGGGCTCGGCCTGGCCGACCTCGACTACAGCGGCGCGTCCCTGTACGCGGTCCTGGCCGCCCACGGGGTGGTGGTGCACCGTGCGTCGGAGGCGCTGCGCCCGGCGCTGCTCGACGAGGAGCTCGCCACGCTGATGCACCAGCCGGCGGGGTTGCCGGTGTTCGTGTCCGACCGGGTCACCTTCGGCCTGGACGACCGCCCGATCCTCTTCGACCGGGCGACCATCCTCGGCACGGTCATGGAGATCCGCACGGAACGCGCCGCCACCGGCGTCTCTCTCCAGTGGACCCGCCAGCAGCAGTGACGCTAACGAAGGATGTCGTCGATCGCGCGCTGGGCGCTCGCCGCATATGCGTCCGCCGCCCGGTCGAACTCGCCCCCGGGAAGCACCAGCCCGGCGGCGATCAGCCGTCCGGCCGACCCGGCGAACTCGGCCTCCTCGATCATCTGGTGCTCGAGCGCGTCGGACCGGGCGATGACTTCCGAGAGGCTCGCCGCCGAGTCCGCGCCGGTACCGCCGAGCGCACCGAGCACCCAGGCGTCGTTACGTGTCCACACGTTCACCATGCGGGAAAGGTAATCGTCCCGCGCAACCTCGCGAGCCGCTCAACGAGCCACACCGGGTGAGGTGGGTCAGCTGGTGACGTCGCGACCCGCGAACCGTGCCCAGGCCGCCGGTAGGAACACCGCGATGTACGCCCCCGCCGACAGCAACCCCGGCCCGAGCGCCCGCCACGACACCGGGTCGCGGAGCAGCTCGCCGAAGTCCTGCCAGTGCCGCGTCAGCAGGTACGGATGGAGCCAGTCCAGCTGCGGCACCTGCCCGAGCACGAAGCTCGCCACGGTCAGCATGGTCAGCGCGATCGTGGCCCCCATCGGCTGCACCGTCAGCGTCGACAGGAACAGCCCCACCGCACCCAGCGCGGCCAGGCACACGCCGAGGTAGAGGCAGACGGCGAGCAGCCGCAGCAACGCCGTGCCGAAGCCGATGCTGCTGCCCGACAGCGTCGTCACGTCGCCGCCGCCGAACAGGAGCAGGCCGACGATCAGGCCGGAGACCGCCACCACCAGCGGCGCGACGCACGCGCCCAGGATGATGCCGGCGTACTTGACCGCCAGCAGCCGGGTCCGGCCCACCGGAACCGTCAGCAGGTAGCGCAGCGTGCCCTGGTCGGCCTCTCCCGCGACGGCGTCGCCGGCCAGCATGGCGATCGCGATCGGCAGGAACAGGGTCAGCTCCACGCCGAGTGCCGCCAGGGCCACGAAGAAGCCGTTGCCGAGGATCTGCTGGAAGAAGTCGGGACCCCGGCCGCTGTCGCGCCCGTCCGGCGCCGACACCTTCATCGCCACGGCGAGCACCACCGGTACGGCCGCCAGCGCCGCCAGCCCCACCTGGTTGCGCCGGCGTACCGCGATGAGCCGCAGCTCCGACAGCAGGAACCGGGGCGACACCCGCGCGTCAACCCGAGACATCGAAACCCCGCCCGGTCAGCTGCACGAACACGTCCTCGAGGCTCGGCGCCTCGACGGCGAAGCCGCGGACGGCCACACCGTCATGCACCAGGGCCGCCACGACCTTCTCCGGGGCGGCCGCGCCGAGCCGCCCGGAGGCCTCCGCCGCGGTCTCGGCGATCTCCGTCAGGCCGAGCGCCCGCAGCACCCGCGCGGCCTCCACCGGCTGGTCGGTGAGCACCCTGGCCCGCGGCGCCGCGTCCGACCGCAGCTCGGCGAGCGGTTCCTGGCCACCAGCCTGCCGCGGTGCATGACGCCGACGTGGGTGCAGACCTGCTCGACCTCGGCCAGCAGGTGGGTGCTCAGCAGCACCGTCGCCCCCTCGGCGGCGAGCGTGCCGACCAGCGCGCGGACCTCGCGGGTGCCCTGCGGGTCGAGGCCGTTGGTGGGCTCGTCCAGCACGAGCAGCTCCCGGGGCATGAGCAGCGCGGCGGCGATCGCCAGGCGCTGCTTCATGCCGAGCGAGAAGGTGCGGTAGCGCTTGCCCGCCGCGGCGGACAGGCCCACCCGGTCCAGCGCCGCGCCGATCCGGGCCTCCGAGGTGCGCCGGGCGGCCGTGCGGTCCGCCGCGTCGAGCCGCCGCAGGTTGTCCCGCCCCGACAGGTACGGATGGAAGCCCGGCCCCTCCACCAGCGCCCCCACCCGGGGCAGGACGCCACCGGCGCGGTCCGGCATGGCCTCGCCGAGCAGTTCGTGCCCGCCGGCGGTGGGACTGATCAGGCCGAGCAGCATCCGGATGGTGGTCGTCTTGCCCGAGCCGTTCGGGCCGAGGAAGCCGTACACCGCCCCGCGGGGGACAGCCAGGTCGACGGCGTCCACCGCGACCTGGCTGCCGAACCGCTTGGTCAGCCCGTGTGAGGCGACCGCGAGGTGGGTCACCGACCCGCTGCCTCGTACAGCTTCTCGGGGGCGACCGCGCCGACGAGGATCCGGCCGTCGTCGGTGAGCAGGGCGCTGAACAGGGCGCTCTGCAGCAGCCGCCCGCTGCCCCAGGTGCCGCTGACCTTCGGCAGGAGGCCGGTCAGCGCGTCGAGCTGCTGCCTGCCCTCGCCGGCCTTGGCGCCGTCGTCCTTGGGCAGCTTGGTGACCAGGACCGAGGTCCAGCCCTTGCCGACCACCTTGGTTCCCTCGGGCGCCTCCGGCTTGCCGGCCGCCGGCTTCCCCTGGGCGTGTTCCGCCTGCTGCTGCGCCCGCTCCGCCTGCTTCTGCAGCTGGGCCTCGCTCGGCGTCTCCACCTTCGTGCCCGGGGGCGGGTTGAAGGCGAACTGCTCGGGATCCGGCTGGGCGAAGCTGACCTGCTGGAACGCGATCCGGACTGCCGGCTTGGTGGCGTCCTTGGCGTACACGTCCACGCCGAGCGGGATGTGCTTCTCGGCGTCGATCGCCAGCCGCACCTGGCCGACCAGGGAGCCCGTGTCGCGCGGCGTGAGGACCAGCTCGTACGCGTCGCGCCCGGCGACCTTGGCCGCGCCGGTCGTCGTGACCGCCGTGGTCGGGTCGATGGCGGCGAGCGCGGCGTCCGCGGCCTCCTGGGGCGTCGCCGGTACGCCCTGCGGCAGCGTCTTCTGCTCGTGCTGCTTGTCCGTCGGGACCTTGAAGTGCGTGGCCGAGCTGTCGTTGCTGCGCCACAGCCACACGTCGGAGCCGTTGCGGATGACGTCCGTCTCGCCGAGCTTGCTCAGCACGGCAAGGCGCACCTTGTCCTCCCCGCCGTACCAGACGCGCGCCGTGTTGCTCCCGGCCACGAGGTTGATCAGGTCGGCGTTGGTGCCGGACCCGCCCGTGATGCCGGGCAGGGTGGGCAGTCCCAGATCCGCGGTCTGTTGGATCGTCCCGGACAGCCCGTCGATCTTCGCCGTCTGCACGTCCACGAGCAGTTGCGCCGCGCTGCGCTCCGGCAATGTGGGGTCCGCGCTCGCCACGATCGTGCCCGCCGCCGCGCCACCGCCGATCACGACGGCCGCCGCGGCCGCCGGAACCAGCCAGCGCATCGCCGGCCTCGACTTGAAGACACTCACGATGTCCACCTCCCGTTGTCTGCAGCCATCCTGCGTCGGCCGTGCTGTGACGCCGCTGAGAGCGTCCCCTAGGGGCACCTCAGGGTTGCCGGGAGGGTGCCGAACAGGACTCTGTGCGCCTCTCCTTCGCCGACCTGAGCGTGAACGTCAAGATCCTCGCGGCCGTCCTCGTCGGCACCGCGGTGTCGCTGGCGGTCGGGGTCGTCGGGCTGGTGGCGCTCGGCCGGTCCAGCGACGCCGCCCAGGAGATCTATCGCAGCAACGTCGCCTGCGTCGAGGCTGTCGGTGACCTGAAGGCCACCATGGCGCAGGGCCGGGTGGACCTGGCGAACCAGGCGATCTCGGAGGACGAGGTCACCACCGCCCATTACACCGACGCCTTCACCGCGGATCTGCGTGCTGTCGATGCCGCCTTCGCCGGCTACCGGGCCTGCGGCCCGGCCGGCGCTTCCTCCACCGTCGCGGCGCTGGAAGCCAACTGGCGGGCCTGGGTGAAGGTCGCCCAGGAGAAGCAGCTGCCCGCGGGGGCCAGTAACGACTTCGCAGGGTGGCAGCGGGTCCGGGACACCTCGATCCAGCCGATCCTCACCGACATCAACGGGGCACTCGAGCAGCTGAGCAGGGCCGAGGCGGCCGATGCCGCGAACTCGGCGCGGTCCGCCCAGTCGGCGTACGAGAAGAGCCGGTGGGTCTCGACCGTCCTCATGGTGGTGGGGATGTTGCTGGCCCTGGCCGCCGGCCTGGTGGTCGCACGGCGGATCGTCCGGTCCCTGAACCGGGTCAAGGCGGTCTGCCTCAGCCTCGCCGAGGGCGACCTGACCCACTCCACCGGTTTGACCTCCCGGGACGAGACCGGGCAGATGGGTGCCGCCCTGGACACCGCAGTGACCCGGCTGCGCCACACCATCAGCACCATCGGCGGGTCCGCCTCCACGCTCTCGGCGGCCTCGGAGGAGATGTCGGCCGTCAGCACCCAGCTGGAGTCGGGCGCCGGCGAGGCCGCGGAGAAGGCGAGCACCGCCAGCGCGGCCACCGAGATGGTGAACGCCGGCGTGCAGACCATCGCCGCCGGCGCCGAGCAGATGAACGCGTCGATCAGCGAGATCGCCACCAACGCCGCCCGTGCCGCCGAGATCACCCTGCAGGGCCTGACCGTCGCCGAGCGCACCAACGGGGAGGTCGCCGAGCTCGGCACGGCCAGCGCGGAGATCGGCGACGTGGTCAAGCTGATCACCAGCATCGCGGAGCAGACCAACCTGCTGGCCCTCAACGCCACCATCGAGGCGGCCCGGGCCGGCGAGCTCGGCAAGGGATTCGCCGTCGTGGCCGGGGAGGTCAAGGAGCTCGCCCAGCAGACGGCCCGGGCGACCGAGGAGATCACCGCCCGGATCGCCAACATCCAGGCGTCCAGCGGCTCGGCGGCCCACGCGATCGGTGAGATCACCGAGGTGATCAGGCTGGTCGGCGACTACACCACCACGATCGCCTCGGCGGTGGAGGAGCAGACGGCGACGACCAGCGAGATGGGCCGCCAGGTGGGGGAGGCCGCGCACAGCAGCGGGGAGGTGGCCCGGACCGTCTCCAGCGTCGCCGAGGTCGCCGGGGCGACCGCCGACGGCGCTCGGGCGACCCAGCAGGCGGCGGCGGACCTGACCCGGCTCGCCTCCGACCTGACCGTGCTCGTGGCGGACTTCCGGCACTGAGCGCAGGTCCGTACCGGGGCCAGACCGGGCCTTGAGACGGCATTGAGGATCCACGCCGATAGCTTCCGTGACAGCCCGGGAGCATCGCGAAGGAGACCTCACATGTCCATCACCGCCCAGCCCGGGGACCGCCTCGTCTACGGCCTGCGCCGGCCCACCCTGGACGACGCCCGGGAGAGCCTGCGCCGCAGCGTCGCCGATCCCGCGGCGGCCTGGCAGGAGTTGCTGACGCAGACCGGCCTGACCGGTGCCGAGACCGATGCCGGCTCGGTCGCGTCGATGGCGCGGGCGATGGTCGGCAGCGGCGGATTCATCGGCCTGTGCGGCAACGCCCTGTCGATCCGGATCACCGCCTACACCGCCCTGGGCGCCGTCGAGGAGCTGTTCGCCGCCGCGTGAGCCGTCCCGCGCTGTGACCCTGCTGAGAACCGATTCGCTCGCGGGCCCCCGCATGCCAAGGTGGACGGGTGCGCTTGCTGGTGGTGGAGGACGAGGCGCGGCTCGCGACCGCGCTGCGACGCGGCCTGCAGGCCGAGGGTTTCGCCGTGGACGTCGCCGCGGACGGCGCGGACGGCCTGGAGATGGCCCGGCACGGTGAGTACGACGCGATGATCCTCGACGTGATGCTGCCCCGCCTCTCCGGCTACCGCGTGGTGCGGCAGCTGCGGGCGGAGCAGAAGTGGCTGCCGGTGCTCATGCTCTCGGCCAAGGACGGCGAGTACGACCAGGCCGACGGGCTCGACTGCGGCGCCGACGACTACCTGACCAAGCCCTTCTCGTACGTGGTGCTGCTGGCCCGGTTGCGCGCCCTGCTGCGCCGGGGCACCCCGCAACGCCCTGCCGTGCTGCGTCACGGCGACGTCGAGCTCGACCCCGCGCAGCGCAAGGTGACCGTCGGGGGTGCCGAGGTGGTGCTGACCGCCCGCGAGTTCGCCCTGCTGGAGTATCTGATCCGCCGCCCGGGCGAGGTGGTCTCGAAGACCGAGCTGCTGGACCACGTCTGGGACGCCGCGCTGGACACCGCGGCGAACGCCGTCGAGGTGTACGTCGGCTACCTGCGCCGCAAGATCGGCCGGGACCGCCTCGAGACGGTCCGGGGCGCGGGCTACCGGCTCGCCGGGGGCTGAGCGTGACGAGGCTGCGCCGGTTGAGCCTGCGGGCGCGGCTGCTGCTCGTGTCCGTCGTCGTCCTTGCCGTCGGGCTGGCCGGCGGCGGGGTCGTGCTCGTCGCCACGATGAACTTCGCGCTGCAGCGCACCGCCAACACCGAGGCCCTCCAGACCGCCCGCGCGGTGGCCGGGCTGGTCGACACCGGGTCGCTCTCCGACCCGGTGCCGGCTGCTCCGGCCGTACGGGTGCAGGTCGTCAACGCCACCGGCCAGGTCCTCTCGGTCTCGGCCGGGACCGACCGGCTGGTGCCGATCCTCTACGAGCGCGAGCGGAAGTCCCTGCCCGACGGCGAGGGCATGTTCATCCCCGGCTCCCGGATCGGCTTCGCGGGGCGGGCGCGGGTGGTGGCCCTGGCGGCGGGGCCCTCGGATGCCCGGGTCACGGTGCTCGTCGCCCGGTCGACCGACGACCTGATCCAGAGCGTGCACCTGCTGCGCACGACGCTGCTGGTCACGTTCCCGCCGCTGGTGGCCCTGCTCGCCCTGGTGGCGTGGCGGGTCGTCGGTGCGGCGCTGCGCCCGGTCGAGGCGCTGCGGGCGGGCGCGGAGGAGATCACCGGCGGGGCGCGGCCCGGCATGCTCCCGATTCCCGATTCGCGCGACGAGATCCACCGGCTCGCCATTACGCTCAACGACATGCTGCACCGCCTCGACGCCGCGCGGGCGCGGCAGCGGGCGTTCGTCGCCGACGCGGCCCACGAGCTGCGCAGCCCGCTCACCAACATGCGCACCGAGCTGGAGGTGGCGCAGCGGCTGCCGGACACCACCGACTGGCCTGACCTGGCCGGTGACCTGCTGACCGATGTGCACCGGCTGAGCCGCCTCGTCGACGACCTGTTGCTGCTGGCCCGCGCGGACGACGAGACGACCCGCCCGGCCCGCCCGGCGACCGAGGAGGTCGAGCTGGGCCAGCTGCTCGCCGAGGTGGCGGGACGCTACCCGGACGTGGTCTACGAGCGTCCGGCCGTGCCGCTGCGGGTGTCCGGCGAGCGGGACGCGCTGGGCCGGGTGGTGGCCAACCTGCTGGACAACGCCGTACGGCACGCCCGCTCCTCGGTGCGCCTGGAGGTCGTGGCGGACGGCGCGTACCAGAGGATCGCGGTCGTCGACGACGGCCCGGGCATCCCGGCCACCGACCGTGAGCGGGTCTTCGACCGCTTCACCCGGCTCGACGACGCCCGCGCGCGCGACGCCGGCGGTTCCGGCCTGGGCCTGGCCATCGTCCGGGAGCTGGTACGCCGCCACCACGGCACGGTGACCCTGCGCGGCGCCACCCCGCCACCGGGCCTGCACGCCGAGGTGCGCCTGCCCGCGGCCTGAGCCGCGAGATCCGCCGGAACTATCCCGCCGCGGGCACCGACCAACGACCGTGCCCGGCAGCCGCCCGGAGCAGATCGAGCTGGAAGGCCTGAAATGTCCCTGTTGAAGCGTTCGGCCGTGGTCGGCAGTGTCGTCGCCGCGCTGACCCTCGCCCTCGCGGTGCCGGCCGCCGCGCACGTGACTGTGAACCCGAACACCGCCGTCCAGGGCGGCTACACGAAGGTCACGTTCCGGGTGCCGAACGAGACCGACACCGCGAGCACCACGAAGGTGGAGGTCAGCCTGCCGTCCGACGCGCCGTTCGCATCGGTGTCGCTCAAGCCGGTGGCCGGGTGGACCATGACCGCCGAGAAGGGGAAGCTGGCCCAGCCGATCCAGGCGCACGGCTCGCCGATCACCGAGGCGGTCAACAAGATCACGTGGACCGCCACCGGCGACGCGGCGATCAAGCCGGGCCAGTTCCAGGAGTTCGACGTCTCCCTCGGGCCGCTGCCGAAGGTCGACCAGGTGGTGTTCAAGGCCCTGCAGACGTATTCCGACGGCACGATCGTGCGGTGGATCGACGAGCCCACCACGGACGGCACCGAGCCGGAGAAGCCCGCGCCGGTGCTGAAGCTCACCGCCGCGGCCGCCGCGACCGGCGGCCCCACCGTGACGAGTGCCGCCGTGGACGATGCCAAGGGTGACGGGAACGGCACCTGGGCCGGCGTGGTCGGCATCGTGCTGGGCCTCGCCGGCCTCGTGCTCGGCCTGCTCGCCTACCGGCGTGCCAACGCCACAAACCCGGGCGGTGCGGCTTCGGGCGGTGCGGCGAAGTCCGCGGTCGCGGCTGAGTGACCGACGCCTGACAGGTGACCGGACGGGCGTCGGCTGCGGCGTCCGTCCGGCTTGATCAGCTGGTGGCCGGCGGGTCGTATTTCGGCTCGTAGAGCGTGATGTCGCCGGCGCCCGGGACCTTGAGCTGGATGGCCAGCCCCCAGCCCTGGTCGCGGACCTCGCCCTCGAAGGTGGCGCCCTTCGCGGTCAGCTCGGCCACCGTGGCGCCGAGGTCGTCGCACATCAGCGAGACGTCGAACCGCTGATCGGTCGAGCCGGAGCGTCCTTCGTGCTCCCACGCACTGGGGTGCAGGGCCAGCTCGCTGGGCCCGGTCTTGAAGATCAGCCAGCCGCCGCCCGTGTCCGTGCCGGGGAAGCCGAGCACGTCACGGAAGAACGCCCGGGCGGCGTCGGGATCATGGGCGTAGACGAGGGTGTGCACCGCGGTGATCACGCCGGTCATCGTATCCGCTTTCCGGCGCTCAGGCGGCCCCTGTGTACGCCGCGTACGTGCGGTCGGCGGCGGCCCGGGCCTGCTCCGGCTCCTCGCCGGCCATCACCGCGAGCTGCGCCCAGGCGTCGACGCTGAGCCGCATGAACTCTTTGCCCTCCGGCGACATCATCCAGGCCGGGCCGTCCTCGGGGCGGATCGCCGTGGCCGGGTCGGCGAGGTGGTTGGCCAGCCCCAGCATCCCCAGGTCCCAGCCCAGGCCGGTGGCCGAGGGGCCGAAGCGGTCCCAGAACTCCGCGGCGACGTGCGCGACGTGCTCCAGCTCGAACCGCGTGCGCCCGTCGCCCTCCGCGGTCAGGCGGACCTCGATCCAGCTCACCTCGCCGTTGTACTCCCACGTGGCGGCGAATCCGTGCGGGCGCTCGCACCGGCTGATGGTGCCGTTCGCATTGCCCTCGAGCTGGTAGTTGCCGCCCTCGCGCAGGTCGCCGGTGACCGGCATGAACCAGCGGGGGATCCGTTCGGGGCTGGTCACCGCCTCCCACAGGTCCTCGGCGTCCGTGTCGTAGACCTGGCTCATCGTGGTCACCTTCGCCTCGCCGGCCTCGAGGCGCCGGTCGCCCAGCGTCCGGCGCACGTCGCTGATCTGCTGCTTCACCTGGATCATGGGGTCGCTCCCGGATCGTCGTCGCGGCCGGCGAGGCGCCGCTGCCGCTTGCCGCGGGCCACCTCGGTGGCCAGCGCGTCGAAGTGCGGCGTCCAGAACCGCCGGAACCGGCCCAGCCAGGCGTCGGCCTCGCGCAGGGCGGTGTCGTCCACCGCGTACAGCCGCCGGGCGCCGTCCGGGCGCACGGTCGCGAAGCCGTTGTCGCGCAGCACCCGCAGGTGCTGGGAGACGGCGGGCTGGGAGATTCCGAACTCGGCCCGGATCACCCCGGTCACCGCCCCGGAGGATTGCTCGCCGTCGGCGAGCAGCTCCAGGATGCGGCGGCGCACGGGGTCACCGAGCACGTCGAACGCATGCACGATGCCAAGTTATCAACTGCGGCTTATATTAGCCAGGCCTGAATCACCCGTACGCCGGGGAGAAAGTTGGAAAACTCGGCACATGCGACTCGCCGGCCTCCTGCTCTGCGGCCTGCTCCTCGGGGGATGCGACGACGCGACACCGCAGGCGGCGCCCTCAGCGCTGCCCCGGGCGTCCCTCGGCGGCACGTGGAGCATGCCGTCCTCGCCGGCTCCGGCTCCGGCGCCGTCCCGATCCGCACCGCCCCTGCGGCTGCCGGTCGTCACCGTCCCGGTGCTCACCGGCGGCTGGGAGGTGACGGTCTACTACACCGCCGTCGAGGCGTACCACTCCGGGGCGGCCGAGACCGTCACCGGGTGCCCGCGGATCGATTGCGCGCACGGTGATCAGGATCTGGGGGCCTACAAGGCCGACTTCGTCGCGGCGGTACGGGAGGAGGGCGCCGGGCGTACGGCCGACGGCACGTATCTGAACTGGTCCCACGACGTCGGCTTCTGGCTCGACACCCGGCCGCGGGACACCGGCGGGCGGGCGCTGCGCCCGTTCATCTCCGCTGCCGCCGACCCCGGCGTGCTGCCCAGGGGTACGCAGTTCCGGATCACCGACTGCGGCGACGCGGACGACGGCGGCCGACCCGCGGCGAGGGTCTGCACGGCCCTGCGCGACGCCCGGTGGACGGTGACGGACGAGTTCACGCCCGGGCTCGGCGGCAGCAAGCACATCGACGCGTACATCGGCGAGGAGACCGGGCCGGACTTCACGTCGTCGCCGTGGTACCTCACGCTGCGCGGCGCGACGCTGCGACGCGGGTGAGGTCAGGACGCGTACCGCTGGCGGGCCTTCTCGCGGGCCTTGGCGGCCTCGATCTCCCGGTCGCGCGGCGGCGCCGCGGTCACCAGCTCCTCGAGCAGCTCGCTCGTCGCGGCGGCCACGGCGGCGACGGCCTTGTCGAAGGCGGCCTGGTTGCGCTGGGAGGGCTTCGTCGAGCCGGCGACCTTGCGGACGTACTGCAGGGCGGCCGCCTGCACCTCGTCGGAGGTGGCCGGCGGCTCGAAGTTGTGCAGCTGACGGATGTTTCGGCACATGGGCCGAGCGTAGCGCCGCCGGGTAGGTTTCCTCAGTGACCGCCGACCTCGAGGAGCGCGCGGCCGGCGCGCCGGCCGCCGACCGCCCCCGCCGCCGCTGGGTGGTGCCGCTGCTCGTGCTGGTGCTGCTGGGCCAGATGGCGGCCGTCATGGTCACCACCGCCGTGCAGCAGACCCCGACCATCGACGAGCCCGTGTACGTCGGCACCGCGGTCACGTACCTCGAGCAGCGCACCGTGCGGTACAACCCCGAGCACCCGCCGCTGGGCAAGCAGTTCATGGCGCTCGGGCTGGCCTTCGCCTCGCCCCGCCTCGATCCCGCGTTCCGGGGCGACCAGACCGCGCTGGGCCGGCACGTGCTGTACGGGGCCGGCAACGACCCGTACGAGCTCATGTTCCTGGCCCGGCTCCCGATCATCATCCTGACGCTGCTGTTCGGGCTGGTCGTGTTCGCCTTCGCGCGCGACCTCACCGGCGCCGCGGGGGGAGTGCTCGCGCTGACCCTCTACGCCTTCTCTCCCGACGTCATCACGCACGGCTCGCTGGCGACGCTGGACGTACCCGCGATCGGTTTCCTGCTGACCGCGGTCTGGCTCACCTGGCGGGCGCGCGACCGCGACCGGCCGCTGCTCTACCTGCCGCTCGCCGGTGTCGCGCTGGGCGCTGCCATCGCCACCCGGATGAGCGCGCTGCCCGCGGTGCCGGTCGTGCTCCTGCTGGCCCTGCTCGCGACGTCCGCGTGGCAGCGGGGGGTGCCGGTGCGGGAGCGGCTGCGCGGGCTGGCCGTCGTGGCCGGGGTGGGCGTCGCCGCGGTGCTGGTCGTGTGGCTCAGCTACCTGGCCGTCGACCCCGGGCTGCGGTGGACCGCGCCGAGCGGTACGCCCGTCGTGCACGGCGTACGCGGCCTGCTCACCGCCTGGCTGCCGCTGCCGGAGTCGTACCGCGACGGCATGCGCATCCAGTTCGGCTTCGAGGACTCGACCTTCAGCGGGTTCCTGTTCGGCCGCCACTACCAGGGCTCGCTCTGGTACTACCTGCCCGCCGCCCTGCTGGTGAAGACGCCCCTCGGGATGCTCGTGCTGTGGCTTGCCGGGGCCGTGGCGATGCTCACGCTGCCCCGTCTGCGCGCCGCGGTCCCCTACCTGCTGGTGCCGCCGGCGTTGCTGCTGGCGGTAGCGATGACCGGCGCCCGCGACTTCGGCACCCGGTACGCCATCTTCATGCCGATATTCCTGGCCGTGGCGGCGGCGGCCGTGGTGGCGGTCCGGTGGCGGTGGGCGCACGTCACCGCGGCCGTGCTGGTGGCCTTCGTGGCGGTCAGCTCGGTGCGCACGTTCCCGTACTACCTGCCGTACTCGAACGAGGCCTTCGGCGGTCCTGCCCGTACCCACCTGCGGCTGCACGACTCGAACGCCGACTGGGGGCAGGACCTGGGCCGGCTCGCCGACCGGCTGCGCGAGGAGTATCCCGGCGAGCCGGTGTGGCTGGTCTACAAGGGCGCCGGGGTGCCGGACGCGTACGGGATCCACGCCCGCGACCCGCTGCGGGTGCCGGCGGACGAGGTGCACGGCCTGCTCGTGGTCTCGGACAGCTCGATCGCGAAGGCGACCGGCCGGCTGGCGGCGCTGCTGGGCACCAGCGGTCAGCCGATCGACGAGGTCGGCCACTCGATCAGCATCTACCGCCGCCCGTGAGCCGGGGCGGGGGGTTGGCGCATGATCGCCCGGGTAATTCACCGGCATGAGTGGTGAACGATCCGGCGATCGGACGGAACGCGCGTCGGACCTCATGCAGCTCAACGCCATGGCGCTGGAGGAGACCGAGCTGAGCCTGCACGAGGACGCCGACGGGCGCGGCGACCCGGCGGCGGCGGAACGGTTGCACCGCCTCGCCGATTCGATGACCGACACGGCGCGCGACATCGCGGACCGGGCGCGGAACCTGGCCGATCCCGTTCCGGAGCGGGAACGACGCTGAGCCGGCTCAGCCCGCGGTGAGCTGCGCTCGCAGCTTGGCCAGGGCACGGGCGATGAGCCGGGACACGTGCATCTGCGAGACGCCGATCTGCCCGGCGATGTCCGACTGGGTGAGGTTGCCGAAGAATCGCAGCGACAGGATGGTCCGCTCGCGCTCGTCGAGGGTGGCCATCGCGGGCCCCAGCGCCACCCGCAGCTCGGCCAGCTCCATGTCGTGGTCGGTCTCGCCGAGCAGGTCGCCCAGCGACGTCGCGCCGTCCTCGGTGACCGGCGTCGACAGGCTCTTCGCGCTGTAGGCCCGGGCGCCCTCGAGTCCCTCCAGCACCTCCTCCTCGGTGGTCTTCAAGTGGGCCGCGATGTCTGCGACCGTGGGCGAGCGGCCCAGCGAATGCGTGAGGGCGTTGCTCGCCTCCGTGATCGCCATCCGCAGCTCCTGCAGGCGCCGCGGCACCCGGACCGACCAGGTGCGGTCGCGGAAGTGCCGGCGGATCTCGCCGAGGATCGTGGGGATCGCGAACCCGGCGAACTCGACGCCCCGGTCCGGGTCGAACCGGTCGATCGCCTTGATGAGCCCCACCGTGGCCGTCTGGAGCAGGTCGTCGTCCGGTTCGCCGCGGCCGGTGTAGCGGTGGGCCAGGTGCTGGGCGAGGGGGAGCCAGGCCCGCACGGCCTCGTCCCGCAAAGCGGCCCGGCGTGGCCCGGTGGGGGCCGCGACCATCCGCTGCAACACCTCTCCGCCGTTCCGTGGCACCCGCGTGGTCATGGTCGTCATTACGCATTCCTTTCGCCGACGCGCACGGTGTCTACCCGCCTCCTGCCACTCTAAACGACGCAGAAACCGACGCAACTCGCGCCGGGCATGAATCTTCGGCCGCCGGGTACGCGCGCTGCATGACCGTGAGCGCCAGCGTCACCTTCGTGGGCAACGCGACGACCGTGCTGCGGCTCGGGGACTTCACCCTGCTGACCGATCCCGCGTTCGGGCCGGCGGGCAGCCGGGTGTACCTGGGCAAGGGCATGTGGACCAGGCGGCTGGTGGACCCGGCGCTGGAGGTGGTCGACGCCGGGGCGCTCGACGCCGTCCTCCTCTCGCACCTGCACGGCGACCACTTCGACCGCTTCGCGCGCCGCGACCTGCCGCCCGAGATCCCGATCGTCACGACCGTCCAGGCGCAGCGCAGGCTGCGACGCTTCCGCTTCACCGCCGCGCACGGCCTGCCCACCTGGGACAGCACCCAGTGGGAGCGCGGCACGCAGCGGCTGCGGATCACCGCGGTGCCCGGCAGGCACGGGCCGGGGCTCGTCGACCGGCTGCTGCCGGACGTGATGGGCTCGGTGGCCGAGCTGGAGGTCGACGGGAGCTGTCGGCTGCGCCTCTACATCACCGGCGACACGCTCTACGGCCCGCACCTCAGCGAGATCCCGCGGCGGTGCGGTGAGATCGACGCGATGCTCATCCACCTGGGCGGCACCCGGGTGCTGGGCATGCTGCTCACCATGGACGACCGGCAGGGGGTGGCGACCACCCGCCTGATCAAGCCGGGGCTCACCGTTCCCATCCACAACGACGACTACAAGGTCCAGAAGACGCCGCTGGCCACGTACCTGAAGCGGGCGGGGGAGGAGGGCCTGCCCGGCATCCGGCCGGTCACTCGCGGCGAGACCTTGGAGATACCCGTACGCGTCTGACGCGGCTCCGGGTGTCTGCCCTCGTTCGCCCGCGATCGGGGAGCGGGCGCACCCGACCCGCACCGGGACTCATTGCCTCCCGCTGGGCCGGGCAGTTGAATCGGACCGTGGTCACCCGTACCGTTCTCGCCGCCGGCACCGCTCTCACCGCGGCGCTCGCCACCACCTTCTTCGCCCTGCACGCCGACGCCGCCGCCACGCCGTATGCGGAAGCCGCGATCGCGCCGCCGCCGGCGAACGCGACGTTCGACTACCAGATCGGCGCCGCGTACGACCCGCCCGCCGGCGTGACGGTGGTGAGCCGCGACCGCGAGGCGCCGGTCGCATCCGGCCTCTACACGATCTGCTACGTCAACGCCTACCAGACCCAGCCGGGCGAGGCCGCCTGGTGGCAGAGCGAGCACGACGACCTGCTGCTGCGCGACGGCGAGGGAAGCTATGTCGTCGACGGCGAATGGGACGAGATCCTGCTGGACATCTCCACCCCGGACAAGCGCGAGGCGATCGCGGGCATCGTCGGCGGCTGGATCGACGGCTGCGCCCGGGACGGCTTCCAGGCGGTCGAACCGGACAACATCGACTCGTACGACCGCTCGGACGGCCTGCTCAGCGTTGACGACTCGGTCGCATACCTCGAGATGCTCGTCCCGTCCGCCCACCGCGCCGGGCTGGCCATCGGCCAGAAGAACACCACCGAGCTGGGTACCCGGGGCCGGGACCTCGGCCTCGACTTCGCGATCGCCGAGGACTGCGGTCGCTGGAACGAGTGCACCGGCTACACCGACGTGTACGGCGGCCACGTCATCGACGTCGAGTACACCGACGCGGGCTTCCGGAAGGCGTGCCGGGCGGTCGGGGCAGGCGCGTCGGTCGTCCGGCGCGACCTGAAGGTGACCGCGCCGGGCAGCGCCACGTACCGGTACGACGCCTGCTGACGGCTATCGCACCAATGCTGCCAGCCGGTGTACCGCGGGGTTGGTGGTGTCGCGGGGGTAGGCCAGCGCGATGTCCACCGTGGGCGTCGGTGCGGCGAACCGGCGCAGGCGCACGCCGGGCACCTTGAGGGCCCGCGCCCGGCCCGCCGGCACAGCCGCGATGGCCGCGCCCTCGGCCACTGCACGCAGCAGTTGCTCGTCGTCGGGTTCGTGCCGGACCAGGTGGAACCCGCCGTCGGGCCACACCTGGGCGATCGTGCGGTCGTACATGCCCGCGGCGTTCTCCCGCGGCCACATCACGGCCGGCTCGCCCAGGATGTCGGCGCGGTGGATGCGCCTGTGCGTGGCGAGGCGGTGCTTCTCCGGTACGGCCAGAAGCAGCTCCTCGCTGTCGACGTGCCGGCAGACGAGCGAGGGTTCGTCGATCGGCGGCCGGACGAACGCGGCGTCGAAGCGGCCGGATAGCAGACCCGCCACGTTGGGCGCCGTCCAGGCGGTCTCCGGCACCACCTCGACCAGCGGGTGCAGCACCCGGAAGCGGGCCACGAGCGCGTCGACCCGCCCGCCGCGGGCCGACCGGGTGTACGCGAGCCGCAGACGTCCGTCCCGTCCGCCGACCGCCGCCCGGATCCGTGCGGCCGCGCCGTCCACCTCGGCCAGCGCCCGCCCGGCCTCGGCGGCGACCAGGCGGCCCACCTCGGTGAGGGTGCAGCCGCGGGCGTCCCGGCGTACCAGTTCCGTGCCGAGCTGCCGCTCGAGCGCGCGGATCTGCTGGCTGAGTGCGGGCTGTGTCAGGTGCAGCCGCGCCGCGGCCCGGGTGAAATGCAGCTCCTCGGCCAGCACCCGGAACGATCGCAGCCGGTCCAGCTCGGCCCCGGTCATTCTTGCGTCCCCCATGCGCCGAGCGTAGGCGGGACCGGGCGGCCGTGGCATAGGCGCTTCTTATCGCCGCTGCGGCAACGGCTATTGGCCACCGCTACGGCCCGGTCGCCACGATGCGGGCATGACGAATGTGACTGTCCTCGGCGGAGGGATCATCGGGCTGACCGCCGCCGTACGCCTGCAGGAGCGCGGCGCCCGGGTGACGGTGGTGGCCGACCGGCACGCCCTCGACACCGTGTCGGCGGTCGCTGCGGCGGTCTGGTACCCGACGCACACCGACGGCGGCGAACGGGTGCTGCGCTGGGCCACGCGGACCCGGGCGGAGCTGCTGGCCCAGGCCCGGGCACGGGTTCCGGGGGTGCTGCTGCGCGACACCCGGATGCTGCTGCGGACCCCGATCGGCGAGCCGCCGTGGTGGGCGCCCGGGGACGCGTCGCTGACCAGCGCGCCCGAGCCGTACGCGCAGCAGCTGAGGTTCGCCGCGCCGCTGGCCGAGATGGACGTCTACCTGCCGTGGCTCCAGCACCGGATCGTGGCGGCGGGCGGCCGGTTCGTGCACCGGCGGGTGACCCGGCCGGAGGATCTCCTGGCGGAGACCCCGGTGGTGGTCCATGCGACAGGTCTGGCGGCGGCCGATCCCGCGATGGTTCCGGTACGCGGTCAGATCGTGCTCGTGCCCAATCCGGGCCTGCGCGAGTCGGTACGCGACGAGGACAGCCCCGCCGGCATCACGTATGTCCACCCGCGCCGGCACGACGTCGTGCTGGGCGGCACTTTCGAGGAGGGCCGCGCCGACCTGACCCCCGACGCCGCGTCCCGGGCCGCCATCGTGCGCCGATGCACCGCCCTGGTGCCGGAGCTGGCCGGAACGCCGGTGTACGGCGACCGCATCGGTATCCGGCCGGCGCGGCGCGGTGGTCCCCGGGTGGCGGCCGAGGAGGTGGCGGGGGGACGGGTCGTGCACGCGTACGGCCACGGGGGAGCGGGCGTGACCCTGTCGTGGGGGTGCGCCGACGAGGTCGCGGACCTGGCCCTCGCCTGATCCGGGCCCTTGGACAGTGGCGATCGCCACAATCCGATACGGAACCGTTCCGTATTGCAGACCGGCGTCCTAGGGTCGGTTCGTGATACGGAACAGTTCCGTATCGTAATTCTCGGATTCTCGGGGGACCACCACATGGACGTTCCGCAAACGGGACACCCGCGGCGCTGGGCCATTCTCGGCGTGCTCGTCATCAGCCTGCTCGTGGTCGTGCTGGACAACACCGTCCTCAACGTCGCCCTGCGCACCATCGCCGACCCCCAGGCCGGCCTCGGCGCCAGCCAGGGGCAGCTCGAATGGGCGATCAACTCGTACACCCTCGTCTTCGCCGGCCTGCTCTTCACCGCCGGCATCCTCGCCGACCGGCTCGGCCGGCGGATCACCCTCACCATCGGGCTGGGGCTCTTCGGCGTGGCGTCGCTGCTGTCGGCGTACGCGCAGTCGGCCGACCAGCTCATCTGGGCCCGCGCCCTCATGGGCCTGGGCGCCGCCGCCGTCATGCCGGCCACCCTGTCGATCATCGCCAACGTCTTCGAGCCGCACGAGCGCGGCCGGGCGATCGGCGTCTGGGCCGGCGCGGTCGGCATCGGCGTCGCCATCGGCCCCATCGTGGGCGGCGTGCTGCTCGAGCACTTCTGGTGGGGCTCTGTCTTCTTCATCAACGTACCCGTGGTCATCGCCGGGATCGTCCTGGTCAGTGTCCTGGTCCCGGAGTCGCGCGACCCCCGGCCCGGCCGCATCGACCTGGTCGGCGTGCTGCTGTCGATCCTGGGCCTGACCCTGCTGACGTACGGCGTCATCGAGGGCGGCGAGAACGGCTTCGGCCAGCCCGGGTCCTGGGGCGCGCTGGCCGGCGCGGCCGTGGTGCTCGCGCTCTTCGTCGCCTACGAGCGCCGCATCCCGTTCCCGTCGCTGGACGTCCGGCTGTTCACCAACCGGCAGTTCGCCGCCTCGACCGGCATGATCGGCCTGGTCTTCTTCGCAGCCATGGGCTCGATGTTCTTCAGCGCCTTCTACCTGCAGCTCGTCCGCGGGTACGGCCCCCTCGCCTCGGGCGTGCTCTTCGTCCCGTTCGCGGTCGGCCAGATGGTGTTCGCCCCCCGCAGCGCCGCCATGGTCAAGCGCTTCGGCCCCAAGGCGGTCAGCACGGTGGGCCTGCTGCTCGTCGCGGTGAGCCTGGCCGGCTGGCTGGTCATCGGCGCCACCACGCCGATCTGGATCGTCGGCGCCCTGTTCTTCATCATGGGCGTGGGCATGGCCAACGTCATGCCCCCGGCCACGGAGTCGATCATGGCCGCGCTGCCCCGGGAGAAGGCCGGTGTCGGGTCGGCCGTCAGCAACACCGTCCGCCAGGTCGGCGGCGCGCTCGGCGTCGCGGCGCTCGGAGCCGTCCTCTCCTCGTCCTACCGCGACGACATGGCCGGCGCCACGGCCGCGCTGCCTGCCGCCGCCCGGGACGCGGCGAGCGAGTCCGTCTCCGGTGCGTACGGCGTCGCGACCCAGGCCGGGCCCGCGGGGCCGGCGCTGATCCAGAGCGCCAACGACGCGTACATCTCCGCCATGCACTACGCGTCCATCGGCACCACCGTGTTCGCGCTCCTCGGGGCCCTGGTCGCGGTGATCTGGCTGCCCGGCAAGCGGCCCGCGCAGGCGCCCGCGGCGACGACCGCGGAGGGTCTCGCCGAGGAACAGGGCGTGGAACTGGTCGAGGCGTGACGGCCGCCGTAGCCGGAAAGTGAAGGCTCGGTAACAATGGAGCGCATGACGACGGTCAGCGTTGACGCGGGGACCGACCAGGGCCGCAAGGCTCCTGGCCGGCCCCGCGATGCCCGGGCCGCGGAGGCCATCCTCGACGCCGTGACGGCGCTGCTCGGCGAGGGGCAGAGCGCCGACGCGCTCTCCATCGAGGCGGTGGCGGCCCGGGCGGGCGTGGGCAAGGCGACGATCTACCGCCGCTGGCCCAACAAGGAGGCCCTGCTCATCGACGCGGTGGCCCGGATGAAGGGCCCGCTGCCGGTCCCGGCCGGCGAGTCGGTCCGCGACGACCTGATCATGCTGGTCGCGCAAACCCGCAACAAGCGCATGGAGCAGTACGGCAAAGTGACCGCCTGCCTCGTGCCGGAGATGGTGAAGAGCCCGGAGATGCACGCCGTCTACCAGGCCATCATCGAGCCCCGCCGCGACGTCATGCGCCAGGTGCTGCGGCGCGGCGTCGAGACCGGGGAGCTGCGCGCCGACCTCGACGTCGAGCTCACCCTGCTGATGCTCACCGGCCCGACAATCGCGCAGAACATGCTCAACTGGAACCCCGGAATCCCGATCGAGGGGTACGCCGAAGCGCTCGTCGACGCCGTCCTCCGAGGCGCGGCCGCCTGACCGTAGCCTTTCGGTCACCTCTAGTTATGGCCCAGTACGTGGATGACTATCTATGTTGATGGTCATGAATCTCCGAGCCCGCGCGGGCCTCAGCACCGCCGCTGCCGCCACCGTCGCCCTCGTCCTCGCCGCCCCGGCACCCGCCTCCGCCGCCCCGGCACCCCCCGCCGCCGCGGTGCAGGTGCGCACCCAGGCCCTGCCCCCGTACCAGACCTGGATCGCCGACGTCACCGCCGTCGCCGGGCAGGCCGCCGGCTACCTCGACGACGTCCTGCCGAACCCGTCGCTGAAACCCGCCGTCGTGTTCGACATCGACAACACCGCGCTGCAGACGACGTACCGTCCGGGCCTGACCTCTCCGGCGACCCCACCGATCCTGGACATCGCCCGCCAGGCCGACGCCGACGGCGCGGCGATCTTCTTATCACCGCCCGCCCGGAGATCCTCGGCTGGCAGACCGAGCTGAACCTGCAGTCCGTCGGCTACCCGATCGAGCGCGTGTACCTGCGGCCCTGGTTCAACACCCAGCCTGACGCGGAACTGAAGGCCGACGCCCGCAAGGCGATCGAGGCGCAGGGCTACCGCATCGTGGCCAACATCGGCAACAGCCCCAGCGACCTCTCCGGCGGCCACGCCGACCGCACCTTCAAGCTCCCCGACTACGACGGCCAGCTGGTCTAGGCGCGCCGGAACGGCCCTCGCAGGGCGGCCCACTGCAGCAGCATGACCGTCTTCGCGTCGGCGATACGGCCGTCGTAAGTCATGTCGAGCGCCTCGTCGAACGGCAGCTCCACCACACCGATGTCCTCGCCCTCGTGGGCCAGCCCACCGCCGGAGGCCGTCCGAGCCTCCGGCGTGTAGGGCGCGGCGTAGAAATGCAGCCGCTCGGTGACGGAACCCGGGCTCATGAAGACGTCGAAAACGTGTTCCATCTCGCCGACGGTCACGCCGAGCTCCTCACCCGCCTCGCGCCGGATCGCCGTCTCGGGATCGTCGTCGTCGAGCAGCCCGGCGGCCGTCTCCAGCAGCATGCCGTCGGGATGACCGTTGACGTACACCGGATACCGGAACTGCCGGGCGAGCAGCACCGTCCGCCGCCCGGAGTCGTACAGCAGGATCGTGGCGCCGTTGCCCCGGTCGTAGGTCTCCCGCTGCTCGGTGGTCCAGCTCCCGTCGGAATGCCGGTAGTCGAACGTGGTCCGCCGCAGCACGTGCCAGCCGCTGGCCAGCAACTCCACGTCCGTGACCACGACATCCGGGTTGCCGCTCAGATCCCGTCCCGCCCGGTCCAGGCCGGTGCGGCCACGATGGTCGGGAACGTCGACGCCGGGCACCGGCAAGATCGTCGAATCCATGCCCGAACGCTATCGCGGTAACACGCCCCGCCCACCCCCCATCGATGCGCTGGAGCACCCGGCCTGCCCTCTTCGATGTGCTAGAGCACCTCGTCGTCGAGGTCGGCCAGCAGGGTGTCGCCGCTCGCCAGGAGGTCCAGCCACGGGCCGATCCGCGGCAGCTCGTGGTCGAAGAAATATCTCGCCGCCAGCCGCTTGCCGTCGTAGAAGGCGCCCTCCTTGCCCGCCGCCGCGATCGCCTGTTCCAGCCACATCCATGCGATGACGATGTGCCCCGCCGCGTCGAGGTAGGCGGTCGCGTTCGCCAGGGCCTTGTCCGGGTCGCCGGACGCCCAGAGCCGGCGGGTGACCTCGGCCAGCCGGGCGCAGGCCGCCTCGAGCGCTCCGGCCATGCCCGAGAGCTCCGGTGGCGCCCCCGCGATCGTCGTGCCGATCGTGCGGAGCAGGAGTGCCAGGCCCGCGCCGCCGTTCATGGTGACCTTGCGGCCGAGCAGGTCCAGCGCCTGGATGCCGTCGGTGCCCTCGTGGATGGGGTTGAGGCGGTTGTCGCGGTAGAACTGCTCGACCGGGTACTCGCGGGTGTAGCCGTACCCGCCGTGGACCTGGATCGCGTAGTCGTCGGCCTTGAGGCACCACTGCGACGGCCACGCCTTGACGATCGGGGTCAGCACGTCCAGGAGCTGCGGGGCGTCCGGGGAGTCGTCGTCGAGGAGCTTGGCCGCGTACAGGATGAGGGCCATGCCCCCCTCGACGTAGGTCTTGGAAGCCAGCAGCATCCGGCGCACGTCAGGGTGCCGGATGATCGGCACCGGCGGCGCCGACGGATTCCGGTCCGCCGCCGGGCGGCCCTGCTGGCGTTCCCTCGCGTACGCCAGCGCATGCAGATACCCGGTGTAACCCAACGCGACCGCGCCCGCCCCGACCCCGATCCGCGCCTCGTTCATCATGTGGAACATGTACGTGAGGCCGCTTCCGTCCTCACCCACGAGATAGCCGACCGCGCCGGGCGCACCCAGTGGTGTGTGCGTGCCGTCGCCGAACGACAGCACCGCGTTCGTGGTGCCGCGGAAGCCCATCTTGTGGTTGAGCCCGGCAAGCACGACGTCGTTGCGTTCGGCGGGAGCGCCGTCCGGACCCAGCAGGTGCTTGGGAACGATGAACAGCGACAGCCCCTTGACGCCGGCCGGCGCGCCCGCGACCCGCGCCAGCACCAGGTGCACGATCGTCTCGCTCAGCTCGTGGTCGCCGGCGGAGATCCACATCTTGCTGCCGGTCAGCCGGTAGACGCCGTCGCCGACGGGCACGGCCCGGGTGGTCACGTCGGCCAGCGACGAACCCGCCTGCGGCTCCGACAAGCACATCGTGCCGGTGAACCGGCCCTCGATCATCGGTCGCGCGAAGGCTTTGACATGCTCCTCCTTCGCGTACGCGAGGAGCAGGTTGACGTTGCCCATGGTGAGCATCGGGTACGCCGACGTGGCAATGTTCGCGGCCTGGAACCAGGCGAAGCAGGCGCGCAACACGACCTGCGGCAGCTGCAGACCGCCGACTTCCTCGTCCAGCGCCCCGGCGAGCAGCCCGGTGTCGCTGAACGCCTTGAGCGCGGCCTTGACCTCGGGGATGACGGTGACCCGCTCGCCGTCGAAGGTCGGCTCGTGCAGGTCGTTCTCGCGGTTGTGGTTCGCGAACTCCCGCTCCGCGATCCGCGCGGAGACCTCGAGGAACGCGTCGAAGGTCTCGCGCGAGTGCTCGGTGAACCGGGGGAGCTCGGTCAGCGTCTCCACATCGAGCCACTCGTAGAGGAGGAACTCGAGATCACGCTGCGACAGGATGCGGGACATCAGCCGAGCCTAACGGCTGTGAGCTGGGCGAGGAGTGTGGCAAATTCCTCAGCCGGCATGCAGGGTATGCCCAGTTCCTCGGCCTTCGTGGCCTTCGAACCCGCCCCGTCGCCCACCACCACGAGGTCGGTGCGTTTCGACACCGAGCCGGACGACTTGCCGCCGAGGCGTTCGACGGCCTCGTTGCCCTCGGTGCGGCTGAGGCCGGGAACCGAGCCGGTCACCACCACGGTCATCGGGCTGCCATCCTCCCTCTGAAGGGGCAAGCGGGGAGCTTCCAGAGCCTCCGCAGACCCCGGCGCGGCGGGACGGGTGGGAAGCTCCGGCTCGCTCATGGTGAGGCCGCGGGCGGTCAGCTTCGCGATCACCGGGGCGAGCTCGGCCAGCTCCGCCGCGATCGTGGCGGCTCGCTCCGGGCCGACGCCGTCGACCCGCTGAAGGTCGTCGACCGTGGCCGCCTGCAACGCCGGCATGGTGCCGAAGTGGCGGGCCAGGCGGCGTGACATCGATCGGCCGGTCATCCGTACGCCCAGGCCGGTCAGGACCCGGGACAGCGGCTGGGTCTTCGACCCCTGGATGGTCGCGACGAGTTTCGCCGCCGACGTCCGGCCGAGACGTTCCAATTGGGCCAGGGACTCGGCGTCAAGGTCGTACAGGTCGGCGGGATCGGTGACCAGGCCGGCCCGGACCAGCCCCGCGATGACCTTGTCGCCGAGGCCCTCGATGTCCATGGAGTCGCGAGCCGCGAAGTAGGCCAGTGACTCCTCCGCCCCGCAGGCCCGCCCGCGCACGCAGCGCCAGCGTTTCTGCGAACGATCGATCTCACCGCCGCAGCGCGGACAGACCTGCGGCGGCATGAATGCGGTGGCGCCGTCCGGCCGCGCGTCGAGCAGAGCCCCGGTGATCTCAGGAATGACGTCTCCGGCGCGGCGGACGAAGACCGCGTCGCCCACCCGCACGTCCCGGCGGACCAGGTCGTCGAAGTTGTGCAGGGTCGCCGACGTGACCACGACGCCGCCCACCTGCACGGGCTCCAGCACCGCCACCGGCGTGATCACGCCGGTGCGGCCGACCTGCACCTCGATGCCGACCAGCCTGCTCGTGCGGGTATCGGCGGGAAACTTGTACGCGACGGCCCAGCGCGGCGCACGGCTGGAGAAACCGGCCCGGTCGCGGTCGGCGGGGTCGTCGGCCTTGACCACGGCGCCGTCGATGTCGAACCCCAGACTGCCCCGGGCAGCGCCGAGAGACTCGATCGCGGCCAGTACGTCGTCGATCGTGGCGCACAGGGGCATTCCGGCCGGCGGGCTGGAGGTGGTGGTGGCTTCCGGGTCCGTGGTGGCGGCGGTCGGGGTGGTGGTGGCAGTGACCCCCGGCTCGGTGATGGCGGCCATTGGGCCGGCGGTGGTGGCTACCCCCAGGTCTGCGATGGCGGCCATGGCGGCGGAGTGGAACAGGCCCTCGCCACCGGGCAGGTCGTGCACCGCATAGGCGAAGAAGGACAGCGGCGCATCGTAGGCGCGATCCTGGGCGCGTAATGTGCCTGCCGCCGCGCTGCGCGGGTTGGCGAACGCGGTGCCGCCGTGGCCGGTCCTCAGCTCGTTGGCCCGTTCGAAGTCGGCGTCGGTCATGAACACCTCACCGCGGACCTCCACGGTGACGGGCCGGGCGAGCTCGGCGGGCAGGCCCGCGACGAGCCGGGCGTTGACCGTCACGTCCTCGCCGGCCCGCCCGTCGCCGCGGGTCGCCACCTGGCTGAGCCGGCCGTCGACGTACCGGGCGGCGACGGCCATCCCGTCGATCTTGGGCTCCACCGTGTAGCCGTTCGCCGGCCGCCCGAGAACACGTTCGAGCCGGGCGGCCCATGACGCCAGCTCGTCACCGTCGAAGACGTTGTCGAGGCTGAGCATCGGCGTGCTGTGCTCGACGTCGCCTCCGGCTATCCCGGCGGCGACCGTGGTGGTCGGCGAGTCGCTCGCTGCCCAGCCCGGCTGTGCACTCTCGGTGGCCGCGACGCGGGCGAGGAGAGCGTCATAGGCCGCGTCGTCCATGACGAGGTCGGCGCCGGCGTAGTACGCCTCGGCAGCGGAGCGGATCCGGCCGATGGCACCCGCATACTCGTCGCGGGTGGCATACGGCTCGGCGTGGGCGGCGTCGACGACCGGCGCGACCTCGTGAACGGCGGACATGTGACACCTTCCCCTCGTGACACTCAGTTCTTACCGGAGGGGTCCGACAGATTGCGGGTTTTGATCTCGACGCCCGCGGTCCGGAGCCGGTCGACCAGAGCGTCGCCGATCGCGGTGGCGGGCGTCAGCACCCCGCCCTCCGACGGCGGCAGGGAGTCCCGGTCGGCGGCGAGGGCCAGGGCTGCCTCGCCGAGCATCAACGCCGTGGCTGCGTACCCGGGATCGCCCTTGGCCCGGAAGCGGGCCGTGTAGCGCGCCCCGGTGGTGGTCCGGGTGTAGAGGTCCATCGTGAAATGCCCCTCGCGGCGGGCGCGCTCGCTCGGTCCCTCACCGGGCTTGGGCAGGATGCGGTCGAGCACGAACCGGGTCGGCGGCAGCGAGAGACCGACGACGAGCGCCGCCAGACCGACTTTCGTGCCGGCCGCGATCAGCGGGGACAGCGGCGAGGAGCCGACGCTCATGGCTTCGCGGTAACGGAAGCTCCGCCCGTACGCGAAATGTCGCAACGCGTTGCTCCGCCGCACGATCCGGGTGTTGTAGGAGGCCATCACGAACGGGGCGAGGCTGCCCCGCAGGGCGGGATCGACGTCGGTGCCGCGCAGTGAGACGTGATCCTCCTGGCGGCCGACGTCGGGCTCGGCGGCCCGGTCGGGGCTGAGCGAGTACGGGCTCGCGGCGATCCGCCTCAGATCACGATCCTTGCGCACGACGTCCAGCTGATGGCGCATCGAGTCGATGGTGCCGCCGCTGAACCCGCCCCGCAGGCTCGTGACGACGAGCGTGGTCTCGCCCAGCTCGCCGGCGCCGTCGGCGGTCACCTGCTTGTGCAGGACGTGCACGCCGAGGTCGGACGGGATGGAGTCGAAGCCGCACGAGTGCACGATCCGGGCGCCGGTCGAGCGGGCCAGCTCGTGGTTCTCGTCGATGCTGTGCCGCACGAAGAGCACTTCGCCGGTCAGGTCGGCGTAGTCCGTGCCCGCGGCGGCGCAGGCATGGGCGAGGGCACGGCCGTACTTCGCGTACGGTCCGACGGTGGTGACCACGACGCGAGTGGAAGCGGCCATGGCAGCCAGCGCGTCGGTGTCGTTCGCGTCGGCGACGATGAGCGGCCAGTCGACACCGAGCCGGTGTTGCAGGGAGGCGAGCCGCTCGCCGGACCGGCCGGCGAGCGCGATGCGGATGCCGGCAGGGGAGTGACCGGCCAGATACTCCGCGACGAGCGCGCCGACAAACCCCGTGGCGCCGTAGACGACGATGTCATGATCCCTCATGCCGGTCGATTGTGCGGCATTCGCTGGTTGCTCGCCGAGCGGCGGTGAGGGTGCCATCAGGAACGGACCGTCAATCTCGCCACCGGAAACTTGCGACCGGTCTTCTTCTCGTATTCGGGGGCGTCGGGCCAGTAATCGCGCCAGATGCCGTAGAGGTGCTCCCACTCCGGCTCTCCGGGCCGCACCACGGCATGGTCGGCCCGCACGGTGTCAGCGCCCAGCTCGATGGTCACCGGCCCGTTCATCGCTTCGAGGTTGGCCACCCACTGCGGATCTTCCGGCGCACCGCCGAGGCTGCCGCAGACCACGTAGGCGTCGCCGTCCGGGGCCGCGACGAGGGGATTCACGCGTGCCTTGCCGGAGCGGCGGCCGGTCGTGTGCAGCAGCACCAGCGTCTTCCCCTCCCAGTGGCCGCCGAGTACGCCGTGCTGGCGGCGGAACGTCTCGATCACCGTGTCGTTGAACGACGCCATTGCAGTTCGACCTCGCTTCACCTTGGGATGTCGTGGAACGGAATCTACTCGGGACGGTCGGCGATAATCCTTCGAAGTCGTAACCAGTTAGCCTGCGACCGTTGGCATCGCCTGCCCACCTGGGCGGTGACCACCGAACTGGGTCAAGAGCGGTGCCCGCGCCTCATCGGCGTGGATCCCAGGCGAAGGCCCTCACCGCGGCCGGCGCCACCAGCACGCTGAGTGCGATGACCGCGAGGATCGCCGCAAGCACGCCCGGGCCCCCGTCCCACGCCGCCCGGGCAAGCTGCGTAATCGGCACACCGGGTACGGCGAGCATCGCCCACGAGACCTCGGCCGGTGGCGTACGGACGGCCCACAGGCCCCCGCCGAAGAACCCGAGAGCGATCGGTGAGGTGGTGAGCTGGGCCAGCTCGGGGCTGGGCGTCACCACCGCCGTCGCGACCGCCAAGACACTCCCGGCCGCCGTCCCGGCGACGGCGGCTGCCGCCATCAGCCACGGCTGGGCCGGTCGGTGACCCGCCGCGACCAGCACCCCGAGGAGGACGGCCGCCTGAACGAGGGTCAGCACTGCCAGAGGCAGCAGCACCGCGCCGAGGATCTCCGCGTCACGGGCACCCGACATGCGCAGCCGCTTGAGCACGAATTGCTGACGGCGGGCGGCAAGGGTGGTGGTGCCCCCCGCGTACGCCGTGAAGGCGACAAGAGTCACCAGCAGCAACCCGGCCGCGCCGCCCCACCCCGCCCGACCGCTGTCCTGCTCGGCCCACACGATCAGCAAACCGACCGCGGCCGGCAGCAATCCCGCCATGACGATGGCGAAGGGGCTGCGCGCCAGAAGGCGGAACTCCGCGCTCGCCAGGGCCCTCATCGGACGACCTCCTCGACGCGGTCGGCGTGCGGAGAAGCTTCTTCGAGCAGGTGAGTCGAGAGCAGGACTGACGTGCCTTTGCGGCGCCGATGCCGCAGCAGGTCCCACACCAGAACACGCGATTCGGGGTCGAGGCCGGTCGTCGGCTCGTCCAGCACGAGCAGATCCGGCTCTCCGATGAGTGCGACCGCCAGGTCCAGCCGTCGCCGTTCACCGCCGGAGAGCTGCCGCACCCTGATGCGCTCCCGATGCTCCAGGTTCAGCTCCGCTACCGGATCGTGGTCGCCGACGGGTCGCCGGTGCAGGCGGCGCCACATCCCTACGGTCTCGGCGACGGTGAGGTCCGGCGCACATCCGCTTTCTTGAAACACCGCTCCGACGGCGTGTGCGAGGCGGCGGCGCTCCCGGTAGGGGTCCCGCCCGAGCAGACACACCGTGCCCGAGGCGGGCCGGCGCAACCCGAGCACCACCTCGAGCAGCGTTGTCTTCCCCGCGCCGTTGGCTCCTGCGAGCGCCACGATCTCGCCGCGTCTCACATCGAGGTCCACGTCCTGCAGGGCCTCGTATGGCCCGTAGGAGAAACCCACTCTGCGGCAGGTCAGCGTCGTTGTCATGGGTTCGAGTCTCGGGCCTTTCCAGGCCCTGCAGGTAGTGGCGAAACTCAGCATCCTTGATGACAGATGTCATCTCGGCAAACGGCAGCGCAAGCAGCATCATGGTGGCGTGAACGCACCTCCCGATGGTCTTCCGCTGCTGCGCCGCCTGACATGGTGGACGCTCCTCGGTTGCCTGATCGCGATCGAGCTCATCCTGGTCGCGGAAGTAGGAAATCTGCCGTCGGGAGCCGCGGCGACGTCGATCGTCGCCTCCACGGTGGCTCTCACGGTGGCGGCCGTCCTCTTCGCCCGCGCCGTGCCGCATACCGTCCTGGCCGTAGGCGCACTCGCGGCGGCCGTGGTGGTCGTCGTAGCCCGGGCGAACGACACGGGCGGCTTTCCCTGGGTGCTTCCCTTGGCTTGCGTCACCGCCGCGGCCTGGGCGACGTGGCCTCCACCCGTCGTGCCGGTCGCGGGCTGCAGCCTCGCCTTCCTGGCCGCCCTGGTCGGATCGCGCGGTGCCGTGACGGAGGCATTGGTCGACGCGGCCATCACCGCGCTGGGCGCCGCCGGGCTGTACGCACAGATCTGGGTCCTGCACGTGGCCGAACGCCTCGAGCAGGCCCGCAAGCTGGAACGTGCCGCCGCGGTGGCGGAGGAACGACTGCGGTTCGCGGCGGACCTGCACGACATCCAAGGCCACAGCCTGCACGCGATCGCGCTCAAGAGTGAACTCGCCGGACACCTCGTCACCGGCGACCCGGCCGGCGCCGCCGCTGAGATACGCGACATCCAGGCGTTGGCGCTGCGGGCATTGGAGGAAACCGGCGACGTGGTGAACGGCTACCGCAAGGTCGCCCTGGACCGGGAGATAGTCAATGCAGCCCGGCTGCTGCGCTCGGCCGGGATCGAGGTCTCCGTCTCCGAGCTGCCGGACGTTCCCGAGCCCGCCAAGGGCCTGTTCGGTCTTGTGGTCAGGGAGTGCACCACGAACGTCCTCCGTCACAGCTCGGCGAAACGCTGCGAGATCAAGGTGTCAGCCGCCGACGGCTTCACCGAACTGCTCTTCACCAACGATCGGCCACTCGGTCCGGAGCCCGGCCCGGCGGGTGGCCTGGCCGGCCTTGCCGACAGGCTCGACGCCGCGGGCGGCAAGGTTGACTATTCCGGTACGGCCGAGAGCTTCCTCGTTCGTGCCACTGTCCCGGTGACCGCATGATCCGCCTCGTGCTCGCGGACGACGAGGACCTCATCCGCGGCGCTCTCGCGGCGCTGCTCGGCCTCGAGCCCGACCTGGAGGTCGTCGGCGAAGCCTCCGACAGCCAGGCGGTGGTGAGCGTGGCAATGCAGGAGCGTCCCGACATCGCCGTCCTCGACCTCGAGATGCCACCAGGCGACGGCCTGGCGGCCGCGATCGAGATCCGTACCCGGCTCGCCATCCCCATCGTGCTGGTCACGCGGCATGCTCGCCCGGCCATCCTGCGCCGGGCTCTCGAGGCGGGCGTCGCCGGGTTCGTGCCGAAGACCACGCCGGCCGCCCGGCTCGCGGAGATCATCCGTACGGTGCACGGCGGCCGCCGCTACGTCGACGCACAGATCGCGGCGAGCGCCATGGCCGAGAACCCCTGCCCGCTCACGGACCGGGAGCTGGAGGTCTTACGCATCGCCCGCACGGGGGCGACGGTGGCGGCGATCGCCGCGAGCATCCATCTGGCGCCGGGAACGGTGCGCAACTACCTCTCGCATGCCATGACGAAACTGAACGCGGCGACCCGCCACGCCGCCGCGCACCATGCCTGGGAGGAGGGGTGGATCTGAGCGGCCGGAGGAGGGGTGGATCTGAGCGACTGGAGGAGGGGCGGAACTGAGTGTTGGTGAGGAGGCGGGAGGTGACTGCCTGGAAGGAGGGGGGATCTGAATGCCCGCGGGAGGGGCGGAGGCGAGCGCCTGGGAGGAAGGGATGGATCTGATGGTGTCGTGAGCCGGCGGGTTGGACGGAGCGGCCTGTCGCTCGTCCGAAGCCGGAGTGTGCATCGGATGGGCGAGAGGGGGGTGGGGAATACCCGAGCTGGGTATGCAGAGGCGCAAGGACCCAGCTCATAGGGAGATCAGACAGATGTTGTTCGCACTCCTTCGCCGTTACGTCGTGATGGCCGTCGCAATCCCACTCGCCGCCGCGGGTGCCCGCAAGCTGAGCGACGCCGTCGAGGCGCGGCGCGGGCCGAGCCGTGGCACCCGCCTGCTGCGTCGCGGTGCGGACACGCTGCAGGGCCAGTTCGGGCGCCAGAAGAAGCGCCGCCGCTTCGCCTTCGGACGCTGACCCCGGTAGCCGTGCTGCAAGAGCCCGGGCCGCGCTGACAGCGGTAGGCGTGAGCACGGTCCGGATCAGGGTGCTTCTCACGGCGGCCGTGTGGCGGTCAGCTCGGACCGGAGTGCTGGCGGCGGCAGGCACGAGCGCGGCCTGCCGTGTTAAGGAAGCCGGTCCGCGGGTACCCCGGCCGCGCACAAGTGCTGCGGGAGGAGTGCCAGCGTGTCGGTCATGCGGACCAAACCCATCGCGGACGTCGTCGCGCAGGGCGGTGACGACGGAGGCGACGGCCAGCAGTTGCGCCGGCGGCTCGGGCCGCTGGATCTGATGGGGTTCGGGATCGGCATCGTCATCGGTACGGGCATCTTCACGCTCACCGGCATCGAGGCGCGCGACCACGCCGGCCCGGCCGTCATCCTCTCCTTCGTCCTGGCGGGCGTCGCGAGCCTCCTCGCCGCCCTCTGCTATGCGGAGCTGGCGTCCAGCGTCCCGACCGCGGGCAGTGCCTACACGTACGCGTACGCCACCATGGGCGAGATCATCGCGTGGATCATCGGCTGGGACCTCGTGCTCGAGTTCGCGCTCGGTGCGGCCGTCGTGGCGCGGGGGTGGTCCGGATATCTCGCCGAGCTGCTGCACCTGCCGGGATCGGTGTTCGGCGAGACCAGCGCTGTGAACGTGGGTGCCGTCCTCATCACCCTGGTGCTGGGCGGCGTGGCCACCTTGGGGATCCGGCAGTCGTCCCGGGTCACCAACGTGCTGGTCGCCGTCAAGGTCGCCATCTGTTTGTTCGTCGTCGTCGCCGGGGCCTTCTTCCTCAGGACCGCGAATCTGACGCCGTTCGTGCCGCCCGCGCAGCCGTCCGGTGCCGGGGAGTCCGGGCTGACGCGGCCGCTGTCGCAGGTGCTGTTCGGGCTCGAGCCTTCCGCGTTCGGCATCGCCGGGGTGCTCACCGCGGCTGCCGTCGTGTTCTTCGCCTACACCGGGTTCGAGGCGGTGGCGAACCTCGGCGAGGAGACCCGGCGTCCCAAGCGCGACCTGCCCTTGGGTCTCTTCGGCACGCTGGCGGTCTCCGCCCTGCTGTACGTGCTGGTGTCCTTCGTGGTGGTCGGCATGGTCGACTACCGGGAGATCGACCCGGGCGCGCCGATCGCCTCGGCGTTCTCGGCGGTCGGCGCCGGGTGGGCCTCCGCGCTCGTCTCGATCGCCGCCGTTGCCGGGCTCACCAGCGTCATCCTGGTCGACATCGTCGCGATCGGCCGGATCGGCTTTGCGATGTCCCGCGACGGTCTGCTGCCTGCGGCCGCCGGGGCGGTCCATCCCCGCTGGGGTACGCCGTACCGCACCACCCTCGTGGTCACCGCCGGGATCGCCCTGCTCGCCGGCCTCGTACCGCTCTCGTCGCTGGCGAACCTGGTCAGCATCGGTACGTTGTTCGCGTTCGTCATCGTGTCGGCCGCCGTACCGATTCTGCGGCGGACGATGCCGGACCTGGAGCGGCCGTTCCGCGTGCCGTGGTCGCCGGTCGTGCCGGTGGTGTCGGCACTGGCCTGCCTGTATCTCATGACCAACCTGTCGGTGGAGACCTGGCTGCGTTTCCTCGCCTGGATGGTGCTCGGCCTCGTCGTCTACCTGGGGTACGGACGCCGCCGCAGCCGGGTGGCCACCGCCGGACGCGTGTCCTGATCGCAGCTCCCGGCTGAGCCGCGACGCACCGCAACCAGCGGGCGAAGGGCCCGGGGACGACGGGGGACCAGCGCAGGCTCAGGAGTCCAGGTCGGTGGTGCGGTATCCCGTGGGCGACGACAGATCGATCCGCCAGCTCTGCACTCCGGTGCTGTCCACGAGCTCGACGTGACTGATCTCCACCTTGCGAGGCCGCCCATCGCTTGCCGGGACGCCATCGTGGCGGGTCGCGACCGTGACTTCGTCCCAGGCCGGCGGGGCGAGACCTGCGCCGCGCTCGCACGGGGTCTCCCACTCCGGCGGCAGCTCTGCGAGCGCAGCCCGCAATGCCTCACGGGCCCGGTCGTCGCCGCGGGTGGCCGGGTCGAGCGGGCAGACGTACGCCGCCAGCGCTGCGGCCAGGCCGGGGTGTTCCTCCAGCGCCTCCGCGCACGCCGGCAGCGTGGCGATCCGGTAGACGGTCGCGTCCTCGTGGCAGAAGATCACGAGGCGGCCGAGGAAGCCGGGGCGCGGCAGGTTCGCCAGGCGCAGGGGTTCCGCGGCGACCGGGAAGCCGTGGGCGCGCAGGTCTCCCGAGAGTGTCTCGCGGGCGGCCTGGTCGCGGGGGTCGCCGAGCAGGTCCGCGATCGCCTGCCGGACGTCCTGCCGCTCGAGCGCCGCGCCGAGGCCGGAGGGTGCCGTCCCGGCGCGGGCCACGAACCGGTTCACCGTCACCTGGCCGGCGACGGGCGGGCCTGGCACGTCGGCCACGCTGATCCGGCGGTCCACGGCCGCCAGGAGCCCGGCGCGGCGGCCGGCGGGGTCGAGGTCCGCGGATTCCCAGCCCTCGCCGAGGTCCAGGTCGGCCGCGGCAGGACCGAACGGGTCGCCCGCGAGCGTGACGCGGGGTGTGATCACGGCGGGGCCGCCGGGTGCGGCGACCAGCTCGGCGCTGATGTCCGCGAGCGGGCGGATCACGGAGCGCAGGATCTGTTCGCGTACCGCCGGTAGCTCCCGGTCGGTGACGGCGGCCAGGAAGAACGGCCAGAGCAGGAACGGTACGGGCTCGCCGGTGACGATGCGCCGCCATTCCGCGTCGGCGTCCGGGAACGCCCCGGCCGTGGCCGCCTCCGGGGAGATCTCCTCCGACCGCCAGAAATCGTCGGACGTCTCACCCGTGGCGCGGTCGGCGACCGTCCTGTGCAGCAGGAGCCAGCCGGCCGCGGTGCCGTGCGGCACCCATACGAAGCGGGTCGTGACCATGGTGGATCCGTCGCCCCGGCTCATCCGGCCTCCTCGGGGAGTCGCTCATCGAAGCAACTTAGCGCCGCGACGCGGCCCCGTCACTGTACGGAAGCCTGTTGATCTCCTGGGGTGGTAGATGGCGCCCGGAAAGGATCAAAGTGCGGGAGCACTCGGAGGAGAGCGTTCTCCCGTTCTAGGGTAGGAGGGGCCGGAACTTTCGCAGGACCCGGGAGGACAGATGCGCATCAGCGACGTACTGCGCGACAAGGGCGACCGTGTCGTGACCGTGACCCCCGACCTCACTGTCCAGGAACTGCTCGCCACGCTCGCCGAGCACCGCATCGGTGCCGCCGTGGTGTCCGCCGACGGCGCCACCGTCGAGGGCATCGTCAGTGAGCGCGACATCGTCCGCCGGCTTGCCGAGCACGGTGCCGCCGTGCTCGCCCGCCCGGTCTCCGCCATCCAGACGACCCGGGTGCACACGGTGGGGCCCGAGGCCGACGTGGCGGAGGTGGAGCGGCTCATGACCGAGCACCGCTTCCGGCACGTCCCGGTCGTGGCCGGGGGCCGGCTGGCCGGCATCGTCAGCATCGGCGACGTGGTGAAGAAGCGCATCACCGAGCTGGAGGTGGAGACCTCGGCGCTCAGCGGCTACATCACCGGGGAACGCAGCTGACCGAGGACGACAAGGACCTGACGCGGCATCCGGCTACCCGTTAAGGCGGGTGCCGCGGTGTTTGTCCCGAATCGGCGCGGGTAGACGGCCGCCATGCCGAGCGAGATCCACTCCTTCCTGAACGACCGCCGCGATCGGCTCGCCGACGAGCTCTGCGAGTGGCTCCGGCTGCGGTCCGTGGCCGGCGTGCCCGAGCACGTCCCTGAGGTGATCCGTTCCGCGCACTGGCTCGCCGGGCGGCTGCGTGACCTCGGCTTCCCGATGGTCGAGATCTGGCCGGCCGACGGTACGCCCACCGTGTACGCCGAGTGGTGCGCCGCCCCCGGTGCGCCGACCGTGCTGGTGTACAGCCACCACGACGTGCGGGCGGTGAAGGACGAGCAGTGGTCCGAGACCGCCCCCTTCGAGCCGGTGCTGCGCGACGGTTACGTCTACGGCCGGGGTTCTTCCGACGCGAAGGGCCAGGTCCTCGCCCACCTGTGGGGACTGCGCGCGCACCTGGCCGCCACCGGCCGGGACGCCCCCGCGGTCAACCTCAAGGTCCTGGTCGAGGGCGAGGAGGAGACCGGCTCCGCCCAGCTCGCCGGCCTGCTCGACGAGCACCGGCCCGGGGCGGATCTCATCGTCTTCTCCGACACGCTGCTGTGGCACCGGGAGCACCCGGCGGTCTGCTTGAGCATGCGCGGCATGCTGCTCGCCGAGCTCGAGATCCACGGCCCCCTGCGGGACGTGCACAGCGGCGCGGTGTCCGGGCCGGCGCCGAACCCGGCGGTCGAGCTGGCCCGGCTGATCAGCGCGCTGCACGACGACAAGGGCCGGGTCACGCTGCCCGGCTTCTACGACGCGGTGGTGGAACCTTCCGGGCGTACCCGGGAACAGCTGGCGGCGCTGCCCTACAGCGACGAGGACTGGCTGACCCGCTCCGAGACCCGCAGCATCTGCGGCGAGGCGGGCTTCACCGTCCTCGAGCGGCTCTGGGCGCGGCCCGCGGCCGAGGTGCTGACCGTCGTCGCCGGGGATCCGGACGGTCCCTCGCGCGGGGCCGTACCGGCGGTGGCGACGGCCGCGATCAGCATCCGCACCGTGCCCGACCAGACCGTCGCGGAGGTGGCGGACCAGCTGCGCCGGTGGGTCGCGACGACGATCAGCGACGGCTTCGATTACGAGCTGAGCATCGGCGAGGAGACCGGGCAGGAGCCGTACCGGACGCCGGAGGACCATCCCGCGGTGGCGATGCTGGCCGCGGCGATGGAGGACGGCTTCGGTGCGCCGGCCGGGCGGATGGGCAACGCCGGTGGCGGGCCCGCGAGCCTGCTCGCGCGCAAGATCGGCGCACCGCTGCTGTTCTTCGGCACGGGGCTGCCCGAGGACCGCTGGCACGACGACGACGAGCGGGTCGCCCTCGACGTTCTGGTCGCGGGCGCGGCCACGCTGGCCTCCTTCTGGGACCGGCTGTCCTCCTCCCGGGTGACTGCAGAAGTACCGGACTACGGCGAAAACGGCACGGTTGACACAGGTACGGCCGGGGTAGCCGACCAGCCGTGACGGACTTCAAGGACGCGGGCACGCCCGGCGCGACCCGGGTGATCTGTGCCGACAGCCTGGGTGGCGGCCTCCTGGAGGCCACGGCGCGGGCCGTCGCCGGGCAGGACTGCCGCAGCCTGAGCCGGGTGCCGACGCTGGGGCAGCGGCCCACGGTACGCGAGCACGTACGCCTGGAGGCGCTGGCGTACGACGCCGCCGAGGAGGCGCTGCCCGTGGGGCTGGCGGCCCGGCTCGACGCCGATGCGGTCGCGTCCTGGATCACCGCGCACTATCCCGCGGACACGTACCCGGCGGTTCTTATCGGGTCTGCGCACGGGGGCGCGTGTCACCTCGCGGCCGCGCTGGGGGCGCCCTGGCTGCCCGACAGCTTCAGCGTCACCGTGCCGTGGCCCGGCGGGGCGGTCGGGGACTGGGAGGGTGCGATGGAGTGGGGGGCGATCGTCGCCGACTCCATCATCGCGGCCAACCCGGACGTGTCCGTGCGGCAGGTGCACGACCCGGTGCAGCGTGGCACCCTCTGCGGCACCACCATCACGCTGCACGTGCGGTGGCGGCGGCTGCCGGCGGCGTACCGGAGTTTCCTGCGCTCGCGGCTCGAACCGCGAGCGGCCGCGCTCATGGTCCGGGACGTGCGGACCTGGCCGGTCCTCGAGCTCGCCCCGGGGCACAGCTTCCAGCTGGGCAGCCCGGTCAGCGGCTGGGAACCCGATGACTACACACCGGACAATCCCGGGTTCCGCCGGACCCTCGCGGCGCTGGACGAGGTGCAGTGGGCGGCGCCCTACCAGGACGCGCGGCAGGGCACGGCCGAGGTGGCGGGCGAACCGGACTTCGGCGCCGACCTGCGCCGGTGCGCGACCACGCCCTTGCGGATCCGGTACGCGCGTCCGTCGGCGCTGAGCGCTTTCGTGGCCGGGCTGTACCGCCGCTGGCTGGCGGCCGAGCGGGGCGGAGGCGAACACTGCCTGGTCAGCTCCGGCACGCTGGTCGATCCGTGGCTGACGTTGACGGCCGGACTGGTGCCGTACTGGCTGGAGTCCGCGACCCGGCAATCGGTGGAGGCCGCCGAGTGGTGGCTCGCCGGGAGCGCGGGATTCGACACGGTGACGGTGCTCCCGCAGCCGCCCGGTTCGCGATCCGAGGCGTACGCGCCGGCCGCGCAGTGGCGTTCGGTCGCGGCGTTCGCGCGGTTGCGCCCGCACGCCGATCCGCTGGCGCTGAGCCACTACCCGCTCCTCCCGCTGCCGGTCGCGCACGCGTCCACGGTGCTGGCCACGGCGGCGCCGCTGGGTGCGGTGCCGCCGCCGCGGCTGACGACCGACGAGGTGCTGGCCGCCCTGGGCAGCGGCGGCGCGGCCCTGGGCCTGCTGGTCAGCTGAGTCGCCCGGCGGCGAGGCGGAACCGGCCTTAGGTTGACGGGTATGGAATATCGTCAGCTCGGCCGGTCCGGCCTCAGAGTCTCCGTCCTCACCATGGGCACCATGACCTTCGGCGGCAAGGGGAACTTCGCCGCCGTCGGCGCCACGGACGTCGCCGAGGCTCGGCGGCAGGTGGACCGGTGTCTCGATGCCGGGGTCAATCTCATCGACACCGCCGACGTCTACTCGGAGGGGGCGTCCGAGGAGATCGTCGGCGAGGTGCTCGAGGGCCGCCGCGAGCAGGTGCTCGTCGCGACGAAGGTCCGCATGCCCATGGGCCCGGGTCCCAACGACGCCGGCCTCTCCCGGCACCACATCGTCGCCGGGTGCGAAGCGAGCCTGCGGCGGCTGCGGACCGACCACATCGACCTCTACCAGGTGCACGAGTGGGACGGTCACACTCCGCTGGAGGAGACGCTGGAGGCCCTCGACCTGCTGGTGCGGCAGGGCAAGGTGCGCTACGCCGGTGCCTCGAACTATGCCGCCTGGCAGCTGATGAAGGCGCTCGGCATCGCGGACCGCACCGGCGCGTCCCGCTTCGTCAGCCAGCAGATCTACTACTCGCTGCAGGCCCGCGACGCCGAGTACGAGCTCATCCCGGCCGCCGTCGACCAGGGACTCGGCGTGCTGGTGTGGAGCCCGCTCGCCGGTGGCCTGCTGTCCGGCAAGTACCGGCGGGGTCAGCAGCCGCCGGCCGGGTCGCGGCAGCTCACGGACTGGAACGAGCCGCCCGTGCACGACCAGGAGCGGCTCTACGACACCGTCGAGGTGCTCGTCTCCATCGGACAGGAGCGAGGCGTCTCCGCGGCTCAGGTGGCACTGGCGTACCTGCTCGGCAAGCCGGCCGTCTCGTCGCTGGTCATCGGCGCGCGCACCGGCGAGCAGCTCGCCGACAACCTGGCGGCTGCCGACCTCAAGCTGAGCGACGAGGAACGCGCCCGGCTGGACGAGGCGAGCGCGCCGCCGCTGTTGTACCCGTACTGGCACCAGGCGAAGACCGCCCGCGACCGGCTCTCTCCCGCGGACCTCACCCTGCTCGGCCCGCACCTCTGACGACCGCAACCGATCGCCGGCGACTCCTAGCTGTCGGAGACCGAGAACCGGTCGACGATGACGCTCAGATTGCGGGCCGTCTCCCGTAGGGTGCCGGCCATCTGCCGGGTCTGCGTGGCACCGGTGGCGGTGCTGCCGGCCGCCTCGGACACGTCGCTGACGTCGGCGACGATCGCCTCGCAGTGCCCGGCCGTGCCGGCCACGCCCGCACCGATCTCGCGGGACGTGGCGGTCTGCTCCTCGACGGCGCCGGCGATGGTGGTCTGGAGCTCGCTGACCCGGCCGATGAACTCGCCGATCTCGGTGATCGCCTGGGCCGCCGCGGCGCTGTCGGTCCCGATGGCGGAGATGCGGGCGCTGATGTCCTCGGTGGCCGCGGCAGTCTGCAGGGCCAGGTCCTTGACCTCGCCGGCGACGATGGCGAATCCCTTGCCCTGCTCGCCGGCCCGCGCCGCCTCGATCGTGGCGTTGAGCGCGAGCAGGTTCGTCTGCTGGGCGATCGCGGTGATCGCGCGGACCACGTCCTGGATCGCGGCGGTGCTGGTGCCCAGCCGGGCCACCGTCTGGTTGGCCTCGGTCGCCGTCTGCACGCCCTGCGCGGCGACCTCGGCGGCCGTCGCGGAGCTGCGCGCGATCTCGGCGATGCTCGCCTCCACTTGCGCGGCTCCGGCGGCGATCGAGGCGACGCTGGCCGTGGCCCGGGCCGCGGACTCGCCCATCGCCGAGGCCCGGCCCGAGGCCTGGGCGGCGTCGCCGTCCAGGTCGGCGCTGACCGTACCGAGGCGGTCCGCCGACTGCACGAGCTCGGCGGCGTTGGTGCGGAGCGCCCCGACGGCACCGCCGAGCAGCTCGGTGAGCTCGTTCAGCGAGCGGGCCGTCTGTGCCACCTCGTCGCGCCCGCCCACCTCGACCCGGCCGCGCAGGTCCCCGGCCACCAGCCGGCCCAGGAACGAGCGGATCTGCTGGAAAGGCAGCGTGATGGCCCGCGCCGCCCAGAGGACGACGAGGAAGCAGAAGACGACGTTGCCGACGCCGAGCAGGGCCATCCGGGTCACGAACCCCGACGGCGCCGGACCCTCGTAGAGCAGGGCCGCCCCGATCGTCAGGATCACCGAGGCGTTCGCGCTCAGCGCGATCGCCAGGAAGATCATGAGGGCGCGGATGCTCGGGAACATGCGGAAAGGATTGAATCGCGGCACGTATGTCTGGTCGGCCGGGAGCCCGCGGACTTGAGCTTCTGGCCGTCCGGAAATATCAGAGCGATATTGCCGGCTGATTACCGATGGACGCTCGTCACAGTTTTGCACCGTCGGCGGATATCCGCCCACCGCGTCCGTAGCATCGACACGCAAAAATTCCCTCTCGATCGGCAGACCGGAATCCTTATGGTCATCACCGCCGTCCTGTCCACCGTGTCACTGCTGCTCCTGCTGTATTTCGGCTGCTTTGCGGCATACAACTACGCCTATTCGATCGCCGCGTTGTTTCCCTCGCGCATTCCCACGGTGGTGCCACGTCCGGATGCGAAGGTCGCCGTCGTGGTGGTGTCGTTCAACGAGCGCGAGGTTCTCGCCGACACCATCGCCGCCTGCGAACAGCTCTCCTACCCCGGCAAGACCGTCATCGTCGGCGACGACTCGAAGGATCCGGAGACGATCGACCTGCTGCGGAAGCTGGCGGCCGATCGCGGCTGCCTACCGGCGACAGTGGCCGGTGTGGGCGACGACGTCGAGATCTGGGAGTCCGAGCGGTTCGTCGTGTTCCACCGCGCGGACAACGTGGGCTTCAAGGCCGGCAATCTGAAGGCGCTCGAGGGATATCTGCGGCACCGCGGATTCGACTACATGTACCTGCTGGATGCGGACTGGCGTCCGCAGACCGATGCGATCGAACGCTGCCTCGAGGTGATCGAGGCCGACACCCGGATCGCGTACGTGCAGACGAAGCGCCTCTACCACCACGGTCCCGGCGACCACTTCCAGCGCTGCCTGGCCATCAACGAGGAGGCCTGTTACGTCGTCGACCTCGCCGGCCGGCAGCGGCTGGGCCACATGGTGCTGTTCTCCGGCTGCTGCGCCCTGTTCCACCTGCCCTCGCTGTACGCCGTCGGCGGGTTCCGGGCCGGCCACCTCACCGAGGACATCGACCTGTCGAACCGGTTCTACCTGGCCGGATACCGCGGCGTGTATCTCGGGAGCGTCGCCAACGTCGGCGAGGTTCCTCCGAGCTACCGGGCCTTCCGCCGCCAGCAGGAGCGCTGGGCGATCGGCTCGGCGCGTACCTTCGTGGAGTATCTGGTCCCCGTGCTGCGGTCGGATCTCGACCTACGCACCAAGCTGAGCCTGCTGCGTCAGAATGCTTACTACACGGCGGCGCTCGGCATCGAGGTGTCCGTCCTCTGGTGCGTCGTGGCGACCCTCTGCGCCGCGTTCGGCGGGGCCCGCGGCTGGGCCGGTTCCGCGATGGCACCGGTGATGGTGCTCACGCTGTTCGGCAGCGTCCTGCCGTTGATCGTCGCCACGGGCCGGAAGCGGTCGTGGTCCGATCTGCTCTACATTCCCGCCGCCTGCTGGATCTCCCTCTCCGTGGTGCACACGTACGCCGTCGCGAACATCAAGGGCTTCCGCCGCCGGGCCCAGACGTGGTTCGTCACGCCGAAGACCAACCGGCGGAGAGGTCACGTACGCATCCGCGGCGCGCGGCGCATCCGCGCCGTCAGCATGGTGACCCTGCTGACCCTGGCGGGTGCCTACGCGGCCGCCTATCAGGTGGCGCCGGGATCGGCGACGGCCCGGGTGCTGATCGCGACGTATGCCGTTCTGTGGATCCCCTCGATGCTGATCGCCGCGTGGAAGAGTTGACGGTCGGCGCCGTTTTCCCGGAAACGGTAAATGTTGCAAACAGAAGTTCATCATCGATCAATGCCCGGCTTCTTTGCCGGCCTTCGGCGAGTCGGCATACTTTCAAAGGAACCGGTACAAAGGAGCGCACCATGAAATGGGTGTTTCCGCCTGGCAGCGTGGTTCCCCACCGGTGAGCCGCGGCTCGGCAGTACCGGTCGCGGGCCGGGATGCGGAGCGGCACATCCGCATCCCGGCTTCCGGCACGGCCAGGAGTTCCCATGCATGACCCGGCGGCGCTGGGAGCCGAGATCTCCACCATCGCCTCCCGGGGCACCTGCCTCGCCGAGCGCGCCGAGGCCCTGCTCGAAGCCCTGCGGCACATCATCGCCGTCGACGCCGCCTGCGTCACGCTGCTCCGCCCGGACCGGAGCCGGCAGCCCCCGCTGTACGTACGCGGCTATTCCGAGGCGATGGAGGACCACCTGGCCACCCCGGAGTTCCTCGCCAACGTCGAGCTGGTGGGGCTGCATCGCAACCGGACCCCGCTGCGGGTCGTGGATCTGCCGGCACCCACCGCGGCGACGAACGCCTGGGCCCAGTACATGGCCCCGGCCGGGTTCTGCGAGGGGATCGGCATCCCGCTGCACACCGGCGACGGCCGCTACCTCGGCGTGCTGGCCGCCCACACGGACGACCCCACCCCGGTCGGTGACGACATCCGTGACCTGCTCACCGGGCTGGCGCCGCTGATGGCGTACGCCATGGACCCGATGCGGACCGTCAGCGCGCTGACCGGCCTGGTCACGGATGCGGTCGCCGGCGTCGTGCTGACCCAGGACGACACCGTCGAGCCCCTGCCCGGGCTGCCCGGACACCGGCTGCTGGCGCGCGGCTCCCCGGTGCTCACCGAGGCCGCGGCCTGCTACGCCGACGGCGACAGCCAGGCCAACTTCCTGGTTCCCCGGTCGTGGAAGGACCGCAACCGCTACTGGCGAACGACCATGCTGGCCTGCCCCGACCGGCCGCCGCACCACGCCAGCGCCGTCGTCGTGCTGCGGCCGCCGGACGATCTGCTCGGCCTCGGCCACCGGGAGCTGACCGTCCTCGGCCTGCTCATCGCCGGCTGGCCCACCGCGCACATCGCCGCCCGCCTGCAGGTGAGCGTGCTCACCGTGTACGCCTACCTGGACGAGGCGCGCGGCAAGCTGGGCGCCCGCACCACCGCCGCCGCCGTGATGCGCGCCGCCGACCGCGGCCTCTACCTGCCGGCGACGCTGACCGGGCAGCGGCCCTGACCCTTACCCGCCCTCACCGCCGTCGTACGGGATCCAGCCGAGATGGGCAGCGCGGACGCCGGCCTGGAACCGGGTCTCGGCGTCGAGCCGTACCAGCAGCTCCCGCAGGCGACGCTGGAAGGTGCGGTAGCTCAGCCCCAGCTGCCGGGCGATCACCACATCCGGCATGCCCGTGGTGAGCAGCGCCAGCAGGCGCCGTTCGTCGCGGGTGGGCCCGGCGTCCACGGTGGCGCCGCCGGGCACTAGCCCCAGGGGCAGGGCGCGGGCCCACAGCGACTCGAACAGCGCGCTGAGCGCCTCGAGCAGGGCCGAGGGATGGACGACGATGATGCTCTCGATGGAGGACGGGGCCGCCTGCAGGGGCATCATGCCCACCCGGTCGTCGGCGAGGATCAGCTTGGTCGGCAAGCCGGTCAGGACCCGCGCCACCTCGCCGCGGGCGGCGGTCTGCTCCAGGTCCGCCCGCAGGTCGTGGAAGTCCGTCAGGCCCTGCGGGTCGTAGATGACCCGGTACCGGATCCCGCGGCCCAGCATCTCGTGCTCGACCGGGTTGCGGTTGCCCGACGGTACGGCGTACGGCGGTTTGTCGATGGCGCGGATCTGCTGCCGGGCCGCGCGCTGGACCTGCTCGAAGCGTTCAAGCACGGCCATCCGCCCGGTGACCACCTCGACCAATGACGCCGGGTCGTCGCCGGCGTGGGCCCGGCGGTGCCGGGCGGCCAGCTGGTGCGCGTGCAGGCGGGCCCGCTGCAGCCGGGCCTCCTGGCGCAGCAGGAGCGCCTCGAGTGCCACGTCGGGCGCCGCCGCGGTGTGCCGCTCCGGATGGCCCGCGCCCCGGCCGGTCAGGCCCGCCTCCTCGAGGTGGTCCAGGGCGACGCGCACCAGCTCCTCCGCCAGGCGGGTGCTGCGCGCGAGCTCGGGCACGGTCGCGGGGCCGTCCACCAGAGCCTCGTAGACGGCCTCGTCCTCGGGTCCGAGCCCGGCGACGGAGAACACCTGACTCATGGTGGCCGGGTGTCCCCCCGCCGGGCTGGCGCTGTGGTGTCAGCGGCGAGTTCGCGCCAGGGCGGAACCGTTCCGCCATGCCTCACCGGACCTCATCCTTTTCATAAGTTGTTAGCGGCTGGTTCATATCCGGCGCTCTAACGGCCCCCCAGCACCGCGCCGTGCACCCACTGGCGCGGTGCTGCTGCTTTCGCCATCCGGACGAAAGGACGGTTCCATGAGCTCCAGTCACCGTTCCGGCTCTGCCCGGCGCTGGATCGCGGTCACCGCCGCGGTCCTCTGCGTCGGCGCCGCCCTCCCGCCCACCACCGCCCAGGCCCGCCCGGCGGTGCCCGGTCACGCGGCATCGACGCCCGCGGCCGCAGATGGTACGCACACCGTCACCCTCCTCACCGGAGACCAGGTCCGCTACCGCGAACTGCCCGGAGGCCGGGCAGAGGTCACCGTCCAACCCGGAACGCCGGAGCGGACCGGTGTCACCTTCGCCACCACGTCGCAGCGGACGGCGCCCGGCGGCCCGGCGCTCTACGTCGTGCCTTCGGACGCCGATCCGCTGCTCACCGCCGGCGCGCTGGACCGGGAACTGTTCAACGTGCGGGGGCTCAGCCGGCAGGGTCTGGACGACAGCCGCGCCGCCACGCTGCCGGTCATCGTCAGCCACCCCCGTACCCGGGAATTGGCGGCGCTTCCGGGCAGTAAGCGCACCCGTGAGCTGCCGGCCGTGCGCGGCTCGGCGTTGCGCGTCGAGCGCAGAGGATCCGGGTTCTGGGCGGCGATCAGGCCCGCCGGCCGGGGACGGGCGGCGCTGAGCCGGGGCGTCGGCAAGGTCTGGCTGGACGCCCGGGTGACCGCTTCCCTCGACCACAGCGTGCCGCAGATCGGTGCGCCGGAGGCGTGGCAGGCCGGATACGACGGCCGGGGCGTCAAGGTCGCCATCCTCGACACCGGCGTGGACGCCGGCCACCCGGACCTGCAGGGCAGGATCGCCGCATCCGCCGACTTCACCGGCTCCGGCTCCACCCAGGACGGGCACGGGCACGGCACGCACGTCGCCTCCATCATCGCCGGCAGCGGCGCGGCGTCCGGCGGCCGGCTGCGCGGCGTGGCCCCCGCCGCCCAGCTGATGATCGGCAGGGTGCTCGACGACGACGGTGCCGGGCTGGACTCCATGGTGATCGAGGGCATGCAGTGGGCGGCCGGCAACGGGGCCCGGGTGATCAACATGAGCCTGGGCGGCGAGCCCACGGACGGTACGGACCCGCTGAGCGCGGCGGTCGACGAGCTGAGCCGGGAGACCGGCGCCCTGTTCGTCGTGGCCGCGGGCAACGACGGCGCCCCGGTCAGCGTCAACACACCCGGCGCGGCCCGCTCCGCGCTGACGGTCGGCGCGGTGGACCGCGACGACCACGTGGCCGCCTTCTCCAGCAAGGGCCCGCGGCTGGGCGACGGCCTGATCAAGCCGGAGATCGTGGCGCCCGGCGTCGGCATCGTCGCCGCGCGCGCCGCCGGCACCGAGCTCGGCGACCCGGTCGACGACTCGTACACCGCGCTCTCCGGTACGTCGATGGCCACCCCGCACGTCGCCGGGGCCGCCGCGATCCTGGCCCAGCGCCGCCCGGCGTGGCGGGGCGACCGGCTCAAGGACGCACTGATCAACAGCGCCGCCCCGGTCGACGGCAGCTGGTCGGCCATCGGCGCGGGACGGGTGGACGTCGCCCGCGCGGTCCGGCAGGACATCGCCGCCACCGGCTCCCTGCAGGCCGACGGCGGCGGCACCCCGGGCACGGACGTGACGGAATACCCGGTCAGCTACGTCAACGACGGCACCGAGCCGCTGAACCTGCACCTCGGGGTCACCTTCACCGGCTGGAACGGCGCCTCCGCCCCGGCCCTCGGCCGGCTCTCGACGACCGACCTCACGGTCCCGGCGGGCGGCCGCGCCACCGTCACACTCACCATCGACGCGGCCGCGGCCGGCGGTGCGTACGGCGGCGCCGTCACGGCCACCGGGGCGCAGGTCTCGCTGCGTACCGCGGTCAGCGTCTACGTCCGCCCGGAGACCTCGCAGGTGACCGTACGGATGATCGACCACCACGGCGAGCCGGTGCCGTACGGCAGCGCGTACCTGGTCGACGCGGACCTCGACCCGGCCACCTCGAACGATCCCTTCGCGACCCCGACGGTCGTCGTACCCGTCGAGGAGGGCTCCGCCGTGGTGCCGGTGCGTCGCGGTGGCGTGTACACGGCGATGGCCTCGCTGTCCTCGGCGGAGCTGACCGGCCGGCGTACCGACGTCATGGTGTCGCCCGAGATCAGCGTCACCGGCGACACCGAGATCACGCTCGACGCCCGCAAGGGGCAGCGGCACACCGTGACCACCGGCGAGGCCACCGACGAGCTGGCCCGCGCGCTCGAGGTGGTGCGTACCACCGCCGGGGCGCAGATGAGCCTGCTGGCCGCCGTCCGCAACGATCCCGATCTGCAGTTCTTCGTCACCCCGCAGGCGGCGGCGCGGCACGGTTCGCTCGACACGTACGACAAGCGCACGCTGGCCACCGCCGGGCTGCGGGTACGGGCCGAGTCCGGGTCCGCCGCCGTGGACCTGCACCCCCGGTACGACGTCTACCGCACGCCCGCCCGCTGGGCCGGAACCCGCCAGTCCGATCTGGTCTGGGCCGGACGGGGACGGCCGGAGGACCTGGCGGGGCTGGACCTGCACGGCCGGCTCGCCCTGGTCGCCCTCGCCGGTGACGGCGACGATCCGGTCGCCACTGCGGCCCAGGCGGCCACCGCCGCAACCCGGGCCGTGTCCGACGCCGGTGCCGCCGGCGTGCTGCTCTACGTCGACCGCCCGGGGGCGGTGCCGCTGTCCCGGCCGGCCGCGACGCCGGTGCCGCAGCTGTTCCTCGGCCAGCAGGAGGGGGCCGGCCTGCGGTCGTGGCTGACGAGCAAGCCCGTACGGGTCACCCTGGCCGGCGACGACTCGCCGGACAGCAACTACAACCTCTTCTATCCCGCCGCCGGCGTCCCGTCCGGGCGCAGCGACGCCGCCACCGCCGCCGGGCTGGTGACGATCCCGACCCGCTACCATGCCGGCACCCCGATGACCTACGAGAAGAACTGGTACGCCTTCGGCACCCGCAGCGTCAGTGCCGTCCGGGAACGCGTCCAGTTCGCGGCGCCGGCCGTCCGTACCGAATATGTGGGACCGGCGAACCCGGGCGTGACCTGGATCCGCTGGATCACCCAGAACGAGCAGCCGGCGAACTCGCCGGCGTTGACGAGCTCGCTGATCAGCCGCGACGTCTTCGGCACCGGCACCCGGTCGCTGCCCGAGGAGCGCTGGTACGAGGGCCCGATCCTGGAGGGCGAGCCGGAGGGCGCCACCGACGGCTGCGGCCTCTGCCGGGGCGGTTCCGACGGCGCCGTGTTCTACCCGGCATGGCACCTGCGGGACTCGGCCGACACGCACGCCGTCCAGTCCTGGCCGGACTACCGCAGCAGCGTCCGGCTCTTCCGCGACGACACCGAGGTGGCGGCGGAGGAGCAGACCAACGGCCTGCCGATGCCCACGTTCCGGCTGCCGGCCCAGCCGGCGACCTACCGGCTCGAGGTCGACGGGCCCACCCCGGCCGGCCCGGGGGTACGCCCGGTGCAGCACACGACGTCGCAGTGGTCGTTCCGGTCGGCGCCGCCGCGGTCGACGGGCGTTCCCTGCCCCAACGCCGTCGCGGGCGGATGTGCCCCCCAGCCGCTGATCCAGCTGACCTACCGGCTCGGCCTGGACCCGGCCAACCGGGCCCCCGCCGGGCGCGACCTGGCCTTCGAGGTGCTGGCCCGGGAGCCGCAGAAGGCGGAGAACGGCGGCGCCCTGGCCGGTCTGTGGCTGTGGTCCTCCGCGGACGCGGGACAGACCTGGCGCCCGGCGGCGGTGCGGCAGCTGGCTCCCGGACGCTATGGGATCACCGTACGGAATCCCGCCACCGCCGGACCGGACGGCATGTGGCTGAAGGCGGAGGCGTGGGACAGCGCCGGCAACCGTCTCCAGCAGACGGTGCGTGCTGCGTACGCCCTCGCGGATCCGGCACGGGCAGCTCAGCTCTCCCGATAACGAGATCCCGGTACGGCCCGGTGGGGACTTCCACCGGGCCGTACCCGTCGAGCGGGTCAACCGTGGATCAGGACGAGCTGCTGTTCCGCGGCATGGCGGGCGTCACCCTGCGGAAGTCGAACGCGTTGTTGTTGGTGTCGCGGTCGTTCACCCGCAGCGCGGCCTGGTCGGTGAAGTCGACGCTCTGCGCGGGAGCCGCGGCCGTCTCCGTGCAGGGGTTCGCGGACGAGAAGCCGACCGAGTCGATCCGGGCGCCCGTCGGGCTGCCCTGCTGAGGCGCGCCGCGCAGCAGCACGCCACCGGTCCGTGCGATGTTGCCGTTGTAGGTCAGGTCCGGCGGCATCAGCCGCTCATAGCCCTGCGCCGCCAGCAGGTAGAACTCTCCGGTGTCCGGCTGCTGGTCCTCGGTGCCGCTCAGGATGGTGCCGGAGGGGACCGTGGCGAGCATGATCTGCTGCCCGGAGTTGGTGCAGGACCAGACGGTGAAGTTCGAGATGTCCATCGACTGCGTGCCGAGGTTGTGGATCTCGACGAACTCGTCGGTCACCCCGGCCGGACCCTGGGTGGAGACCTGGCTGATCACCAGGCTGGACGCCGGCGCCGGAGGCACGAGCGGCGCGGCGTTGGCGGGCGTCATGGACAGTGCGACGGCAGCGCCCGCCGCCAGGGTGGCTGTGCCGAGAGCGGTGAGACGCCGGGTGGTGTGAGACACGGGATCCTCCTTGCGATCGTGCACGGTTCCGGTCGCCCGCCGGTGGTGCGGGCCCCGGTCTTTCCGGAATCGATCCTGGTCCTGGGCGGGGCGATGAGAAAGAGTCCGTTTTCTGGCCACATCGACATTGAGGTACATCAATGGAAAATGAGGCTTCACAAATCGCCGGTGGCGCTGGACAGCAGGCGTTCCGCCCGGGCCCGTGCCGCCGCCCGATCCAGCTCGGTGCGCGGCAGGCCGAGCACCACGCTCAGCCAGCCGCGCCAGTACGGCCCCGGCACCCGGCCGCCGCCCTCCCAGCGGCTGACCTGGTCACGGGTGGCGGATCCGTTGCCGGAGACCGACGCCAGCGCCTCGGCGAGGGCCGCCTGGGTCAGGGCGCGGCGCAGCCGGTGCCGCCGGATCAGCTGCCCGACGGGCGGCTCGGCATAACTGATCACGAAAGTCCTCCTGCGACTCGGCGAGCGGGACGGAGACCATTCCGCAGTCAACACCGAGGCGTTCGCGACCGCGCGGGCGGAAACCCGCGGCGCCTCATCGAGCAGGGTTTCCGTGTGGATACCTGCACCAAGGGAGTGCCCGTGACTACACCTTTCGTGGTAGGGCCGTCCGGCGGCGAATTTGAACAGTCCGGCGGCGTATGTGAAAAGACGTCAACCGGTCCGGGATTCGTGGACAATCGCGCCCGGATGTCGGCAGAATCGATGTCGTCAGGCATGTGCCGAACCGCGGCGCGGTCGTTCAGCGGGAGGTGGCTCGGCCGTCCGCGACGACGGCTGCCGCAACCGGAATGTGCGAGGTGTCATGCACAAGCTCGACAGGAACGCGCACGCCCCGTTCGTCTCGCCGGGACCCGCTCGCAACCGGGGCCGCGCCCGGCGGTCCCCGAGGCAGCGGTCCCCACGCCCGGCCGCGACCCCGGCCGGCGCGGCGATCGACATCCTGGTGGCCGGTGACCACGCCCTGCTTCGCGAAGGGCTCGTCGACTTCATCGCGGCCGAGCCGGACCTGCGCGTCGTGGGGCAGGCGGGCAACAGCGTGACCGCCGTCCAATCGATCGCCGTCCGGCAGCCGCGGGTGGTCCTGCTGGACGTCACGATGCCGGACCACCCGGTGTGCGCCACCGTGCGGCACATCCGGCGGATCTCGCCGGGCACCCGCATCGTCGTGCTGGCGATGGATGACGACCTGCGCCTGCTCCAGGACGTCCTGGCGGCCGGTGCGCACGCCGTGCTGGTCCGGTCCGCCAGCCGTCAGGAGCTGGTCGGCGTGATCCACACCGTCTGCCAGGAGGCGAACAGCGTGCTGGTGGTGTCGCACCACAACGCCACGCGCCTGGCCGTGCCTGCCGACAACCCGTTGAGCCGGCGTGAGCTGCAGGTCCTCGAGCTGGCCGCGCTGGCGCTGAGCAACTCGCAGATCGCCGCCCGGCTGCGGATCGCCGAGGGCACGGTGAAGCGCCATCTGACGAACGTCTACACCAAACTGGGTGCCGTCTCGCGCATCGACGCCGTCAACAAGGCGACGGCGGCCCGGCTGATGCCGGCGCCGGGGCCGCAGGCGTGGCCCGGGCCGCGGCGCACGGCCCGGGTGCGAGCCTGACGATCCGCCCAGCCGGGGTGGCCGCTCAGCCCGGGTGGGGGCCGCGAAGCCGGGGCGGCCGCGAAGCCGGGGCGCCGCGGACGGTGGCCCAGACGATCTTGCCGGGGCCGATCGACCGGGCGCCCCACGCGTCGGCCGCGGCGTGCACGATGCGCAGACCCATGCCCCCGCCGGGTGTCCCGGGATCGGGCGGCGCGGGGTCGGGGAGGCGGGGGAGGCGGGGGTCCTCGTCGTGGACGGACAGGTACAGCCCGCTGCCGCGCCGGGAGACCACCACCGCGATGTCGGTGGCGGCGTGCTCGACGGCGTTGGTGACCAGCTCGCACACGATGGTCCGGGCCGCGGATACCAGCGGCGCCAGGCGCCAGGCCGAGCAGGCCTCCTCGACCAGGACTGCCGCGCGGCGGGCCGTCGCCGGCACGGGAGGCAGGACCAGCCGCAGGTGATCCGGCAGGGGAAGGCTGCGGGCCAGTGCCGAGCGGGCCTCCGGCATGCTGGCGTACATCGGCAGGAAGTGCGGGACTCCGATCCTGCGCAGCCGGCCGGCCAGCAGGGTGGACGGCGGTACGCACAACGCCAGGCGTACGGGCGGCTCGGGGATGGTGCCGGCGTGGTACGCGGCCAGCCACATCGGCGCGCTGTGCCCCTGCGGGTCGCCGAGGTCATGGAGGTCGATCAGCACGGCGACCGGGTGTTCGGCCAGGCACTTGTGAATGCCGGTACGCAGTTCGGTGGCGACTGCGGGACTCCAGCGGGCGTGCACCGCCAGTTCCATCGATTCGCGGTCGGCATCTCCGGTGATCGTCATGGATGATTCGTTCACCGGTGTTGCCACCAGGTGCGGAGGGTGCGCTTCCATGGCCAGCCCTTTCAGGTCGTACGCGACCTTCAGCCGTCGATGCGGCCGCGGTGCCGTGCACCTCCACCCCTGCTGGCTATCGCGATTCGCCGGCCGCGCAACTCATTCCACTTTCCCATTGATTGTTGGACGGCAACATGCCATTCCGTGCGTAACATTTGAATTCCATTTCCTATGTGTTACATCACGCCATGACGTGATCAGGCGGGGCCACGATCGACGAAGCTGAACGTCGTCCGGCGCCGGTGGCCGGCGGTCTCCGCCACGATGACGCGGTCGTCCTTCCCGGACAGTCCGACCGCGCCGTAGGCCTCGTTGACCAGGAGGTACGCCGGTCGGCCCGCGCGGTCCCGGGTGCCGCTGGGGCGGATGGAGAAGACGGTCGCCCGGGTCTGGTGACAGGGGGCGGTCACGAGGACCGCATCGGTGCCGGGGTTGATGTGCACGCCCAGGCACTGGCCGGGATACTTTTCGGACAGCCACCTGATCTGATGACCGGCTCCGAACGGTACGAGCGTGAACTGCGACTCGCCGCCCACCGCGTCGACGCTGCCGGTGGTCTCCGCCTCGCCGCCGTTCGGGTAGACCCACATGTCCTCGCCGAGCTCCGCGAAGTGGATGACGGCCCGCCGCCCGCCCGAGAGGACGTCCGGCGCCGCGGCCGGGTCCGGAGTCCGGCCGGCTCCACCGGCGGTCAGCGCCCGTACGGCGGGCACCGCCGCCCCGAGGAGCGCGACCGCGGCACCGGCGACGGCGAATCGCCGCAGCCCGCGGCGCTCCTTCGGCGGCGGCGCGGCGTCGGCCGCCTTCGCCCGGCTTCCGTCGACGCCGTCCAGGTACGCGCGGTCGGAACCGGGCAGCACCAGCTCGTCCAGGAGGTCGCGGGCGGCCGGCCGCTCGTGGGGATCCTTGGCCAGGCACCGGGCGACGAGGTCGCGCAGCGGGCCGGGCACGCCGGCGAGCTCGGGCGGCCGGGTCAGGATCCGTACGGCAGTGGCGGGCGGGCTCTCGGCGTGGAAGGGGGTACGCCCGGTCGCCGCGTACGTGACGAGGACACCCCAGGCGAAGATGTCCGCCGGGAAGCCCACCTGCGGATGCTCCTGGAAGCGCTCCGGGGCCATGTACGCGACCGTGCCGACCATGTCATCGGTGGCGGTGTGGTGGCTGGTGGCCTCGAGCGGCCGCGCGATGCCGAAGTCGATGACCTTGACGCCGCCCCGGGGCAGCAGGACGTTGTCGGGCTTCAGGTCGCGATGGATCACGCCGGCGCGATGGATGGCGGTCAGAGCGGCCGCGGTGCCGACGGCGATGCTGTGCAGGGCGGCGCCGCTCAGCGGGCCCCGCTCGGCGACGACCCCGGCGAGGCTGGGGCCGTCGACGTACTCGACGACGAGGTAGGGCGGGTCGTGGTCCGGGTCGGCGTCGAGGACCTCGGCGGTGGAGAACGGCGGCACCTGCTGGGCCCGGTGGACCTCGCTGCGGAAGCGGCCGCGGTATTCGGGATCGTCGGCGTACTCCGGGCGGACGGTTTTGATCGCGACCTGGCGGTTGCCGGGGGAGCGGCCGAGGAACACCGTACCCATGCCACCCTCGCCCAGCCGGGCCAGCAGCACGTACGAGCCGAGCCGGCGCGGGTCGCCGGGGCCCAGCGGCATGACCATCTCGACTCCCTTCCACCTCGTGCGGCACGCCGCCCGGCACCCTACCCGCGCCCGGCCCGGTGCCGGTAGTGCTGGGCCACGAGGGCGGTGGCGCAGGCGAGCGTGACGATCCCGAAGCCGGCGCCGACGAGGACGTTGACGCCGGTGCCCGACGCCACCGCGTTGGCGGCCGCGCTCACCACCAGGACGAGCCACAGCAGGGTACGGGTGCCACCGGTGCGTTCCTTGTTCTCTGTCATACCCCCGACGCTAGGAACTCCGGCGCGCCGGATCGATCCCGCCTGCGCGCCCCCTCGGGTACAGCAGGCTGTACTTCCGGACCTCTGGACTGCCGCAACCGCCGGTGAGGCCCTAAGGTTGCTGCCCGTGAGGTACGGCCGCAGCACCCGCGAGGCGCTGGAGCATCTCGTCGGCGGGCTGGGCACGGCGTGCCTGGCCTTCGCCGCCCTGCTCTGGCTCATCCTCGTGGCGCTGGGCTGCGTCGTCGGCGTGGGACTGCTGTTCGTGCCGACCGCACTGCGCCTGCAACGCTTCGCCGCCGACCGCGAGCGCGCGCGGCTCTCGCGGTGGGGCGACGAGGTGGTCAGCCCCGGCCCGGCTCCGGGGCGGTGGCGCGACGCCGTTGCCGATCCGGTCGCCCGGCGGGAGTGGCGCTGGCTGCTCGTGCACGGCACCCTCGGCCTGCTGCTCGGCATCCTCGGGCTGGCCCTGCCGCTCAACGCCGTCCGCGACGGCACCTTCCCGCTCTGGTGGCGGCTGCTGCCGCCGGAGGACGCCACGTCCTCGCTCGGCTTCCCGGTCGTGCACGACTGGGTGGGCGCCTTCGGGGTGTGGGCCCTCGGGGTCGCGTGGGTCGCCGTGGCCGTGGGTCTGGGCCCGGCTTTCGCCCGTACGCAGGCGTACCCCGGCCGCCGGCTGCTTCCGCCCGGCGCCGATCTCGACCTGGCGCTGCGGGTCGCCGAGCTGACCGCCACCCGCGCCGCAGCCCTCGACGCGCACGCCGCCGAGCTGCGGCGCATCGAGCGCTCCTTGCACGACGGTACGCAGAATCGCCTGGTCGGCGTCACCGTCCTGCTCGGAGCGGCCCGTCGGGCGCTGGCCCGGGACCCGGCCACCGCCGAGCAGATCCTGTCCCGCGCGCAGGACGCCGCCGAGCAGGCGCTGGCCGAGCTGCGTACGGTGGCCCGTAGCATCCTCCCGCCGGTGCTGGCCGACCGCGGCCTCGCCGGGGCCCTCGACGGTCTCGCCGGCACCTGCGGCGTCCCGTGCCGGGTCGAGGTCGACCTGCCCGGGCGCTGCGCCGCCTCGGTGGAGGCGACCGCGTACTTCGTCGTCGCCGAGGCGCTCACGAACGTCGCCAAGCACAGCGGTGCGGCGCACGCCGTCGTCACGGTGCGCGGCCGCGACGACCTGCTCAGCCTCACCGTGACCGACGACGGTCACGGCGGTGCGGACGAGGAGGCGGGATCCGGCCTCACCGGCATCCGCCGCAGGGTCGGCGCCCTGGACGGAACCCTGACCCTGACCAGCCCACCCGGTGGGCCGACGACCCTGCGGGTGGAGCTGCCATGCGGATCGTGATCGCCGAGGACGACCCGCTGCTGCGGGAGGGACTGGCGCTGCTGCTGCGCGCCGAATCCCTCGACGTCGTCGCCACCACCGAGAACCCGGCCGCGTTCCTGGCCGCGGTCGGCGAGCACGAGCCGGACGTCGCCATCGTGGACGTACGGATGCCACCCACCCACACCGACGAGGGCATCACCGCCGCCGTGGAGGCTCGGCGCCGGCGGCCGGACCTGGCGGTGCTGGTGCTGTCGGCGTACGTGGAGCAGGCGTTCGCCACAGAGCTGCTCGCCGGCGGCGCCTCCGGGCTCGGCTACCTGCTCAAGGAGCGGGTGGGACGGGTCGAGGAGTTCCTGGCGGCGCTGCACCGGGTCGCGGACGGCGGCACGGCGATCGACCCCGAGGTGGTGGCGCAGCTGCTCACGCGCGGCCGCCCCGATGCGGCCCTGGAGCGCCTCAGCCCCCGGGAACGCGACGTGCTGGCGCTCATGGCCGAGGGTCTCGGGAACACCGCGATCTCGGAGCGGCTGTTCGTCACCGAGGGAGCGGTGCACAAGCACATCCGCAACATCTTCGCCAAGCTCGACCTGCCGCCGGACGACCGGGCGGACCGCCGGGTGACCGCGGTGCTGCGCTACCTGGAGGACACCCAGCGGCAGGCCTGACAGCTCACCGGGGGGCGAAGACCATGATGCCGAGGCACATCTCGTCGCTCGTGCCCTCACCCCAGACGACGTAGCGCGACGGCAGCGTCTTGAGCTGGGGCAGTTGCTTGCGCAATGTGGCGTCGTGGGTGCACGTGACCCGCACGGTGTCCCCGGCCGCGACGCTGATCGGCTTCGCCAGCGGCACGAGCGCCTGGTTGTCGAAGTCGTACTTCGGCACGTCGATGATCGTCTGCGCCCGCGGCGTACCCGGGTTCAGCTCGACCTTGATCGAGCGGCCCAGCAGGTGCATGTGGCCCGCCGCCAGGTAGATCGTGCCGGCCTCCCGTACCGGCTGGTCGCAGTGCTGGGTCGGGCCCGGGACCGGTGGCGCGCCGCCGTTGCACATCTCATTGAGGCCGGCGACCTGCTCGGCCGAGCCGGCGCCGAAGCGCTTGCCGACGTCGGCGACGGCGGCCTTGCGGTCGCAGAGGGGTCCGGTGCCGCCGGGCTCGCAGGGCAGCTCGATGGGCGCCATCGCCAAGGCGGTCTGCAGGGGCTTCAGTGCCGTCTTGCCGTCGGCGATGCGCATCCGGATGCCGGACTGGTCGGCCGTGGAAGTGCCGCTGCCGGCGCCGAGCAAGTTGTAGTGCACCTGCATGACCAGTTTGCCGCCGGGCGGCATCGTGAAGCCGAAGCCGTCGGGCATCAGCGTCTCGCCGACGCCGGGCGCCCAGTGCGCGACCCATGCGGTCTCGCCCTCCACGCCGGCGTCGCCGAAGCAGGTCCAGCCCTCGCCGGGCGTGCTCGCGTCCACCCGCGCGGCGTCCTTCGCCTGCTCCGGGTCGAGCCGGTAGAAGATCGCGTGGTGCACGACGGCGGCGTTCTGCGGCAGGAAGCGGCTGCCGGTGAGGTACGCCGGGCTGGTCAGCCCCGGGTCCACCAGGAAGCATCTGTACTCGTCCGTGCCGCCGTTCGGGGCCGACGGGGTGTAGGGCTGGGGCAGCGCGAGATCGACGAAGCGTTCCCCCTGGCGCAGGGGCTTCGAGGGCGCCGCCGACGTCGCGCCGTGCGAGCCGTGCGAGGCGGGCCCGGGGTCGGCCGCGGGAGAGGTTGTCGTGGTGTCCGAGCCGCACGCCGCGGCCAGCAGCACGGTGGCCAGGGCGGTGGCGATACCGAGGGTAGGGCGGAGGGATCGCATGCCTGCAATCCTCTCGGGAAGGGCGCAGGCCGTATATCCGGGGGAACCCGGATATACGGGTATCGATCACGAGACCGGGGTGAGGAGGAGGAACAGCCCCGCCCAGGTGAAAGCGATCATGAGCAGGACGACCGGCAGCTCGTCAGCGAGGGCGGCCGGTCCCGGACGGCCCCGCGCCGCGCGCAACGACAGCTCGTGCGCCACGATCACGCCCAGCACGTGCCCGAGCAGGATCAGAGTCACCTGCGCCGCGGCGACCGCCCCGGGCGCCGGCACCGCTGTCCGGGCCCCCGGTCCACTGAGGAGCAGGGTCAGATAGTGCGCCAGGGTGTAGGCGGCCGCGATCGGTATGAGCGAGGGGGTCACGGCAGGTCCGCCCGGAAGCCCACGGATGCCGGCGTAGACGACCGCGCACATCAGCACCAGGCCGGCGGTGAGATACAGCAAGGGCGTGCCGGCGCGCTGCACGAAGTCGGCCCACGCCACCGAGGCTGAGGCGCTGTCGAAGACGGTCGAGCCCCACCAGACCGCCAGGAACGCCGCCACGCCCGCGTCCACCGGGGTGCCCGCCACGGCCGCCAGCGGGCGCCGCCGATGCAGCGGGCTGAGGCGCCCGGCGAGCGTGGAGTACACCTCGAAACAGTCGCCCCGCGCGAACCACTCCTCGCCGCGCAGGGCCGCTGCGCCGAGCTGCACCAGACCGTACGCCACCAGCCACAGCCCGACCATGACCGGCTCGTCGCGGTGCGGCGCCGCCAGCTCGAACCAGACGAAGGCGAGCAGGGCGAGGGCGGCGGGCCACCGTCCGGCCGATCCATCCGCCTTCGCGGGACGGAATCCGTGGCGTGGCAGGCGCAGCGCCCGGAACACCGTCCGAAGGGGATTGACGGCCCGCCAGACCGGTCCGAGCAGCAGGCTAAGTGGCACGAGACCGACCCACAGCCCGGCGAACAACGCGTACGGGGCCGGATTGCGGGGCGCCGGCGGGCCGGCCAGGGCCACACCGACGACCGACAGGCTCGCCGCCAGCGCGAGCAGCCGCGCGACGAGCTTCACCCCGGGCGGTGCGACCGTACGGACGCCGCCGTCGGTGAGCCGGGGGCGCCGCCACCAGAACGCCACCACGAGGAACGAGACGACGACCGCGGCAGCGCCGGCCTGGAGCACCAGGTCGAGGGGGAGGGGCAGATCCTGCGACCGGCCGATCCCGTGCGCGAGCGCCGTCATGCCGCCTCGGCGCCGGAGCGCGCGGAGAACGTGCGCAACACCGCCGCCCCGGCGACCGCGACACCGACCCCGGCGCCGAGGGTCAGCACCACGAGGGCCCGTTCGGCGGCGGCCGGCCCGGCGAAGGGCAGCACCGCCCGGTGGAAGGAGGTGACGTCGGGCAGCACCGACACCGCGATCAGCGCCGCCCCGGCACACACCCCCAGCACCCCGGCGGGCCGCCCGCGCAGCACCACCGCCGCGCCCCCGGCGACCAGCGGCCAGCCCAGCAGATTCACCCCGCACGCGCCGAGGAACGTGCCCAGGGCCGGCGCGGATTCCACGGCCAGCGTCGACCCGGTGACGTGGGCGGCCGACGCGGCCAGGGCCACGGCACCGGCGGCGGCCAGCACCAGGTCCGGGCGTCGCAGCCGGCGGGACATCACGGGTACGGCGACAGCCAGCACCACCGTCGCGACCCACCACGGCAGGGCGGCGGGCGGCTGTCCGCCGGTCAGTTCGCCGCTGACCGTGACGGGCGTGCCGCCGACGTCCAGCACCAGGGACCACGGCTCGGTGCGGCCGGGGGCCACCGTACGCCCGACCGCCGTCGAGCGGCTGTCGAGCCACGTCCGCTCCGTACCGGGACCGACGACCGCCGGTGTGGCCGTACCGCCGCCCGCCGGCACCGTCACGGCGACGGCGGTGTCGTTGCGGAGCCGGAGCCGGGCACCGTCCTCGATCGCGGTGACGGCCAGGCCCGCGACGCCGGGCGTCACGGCGACCACCCGGCCGCGTACGTCGGTGGCGGTCAGGCCGCCCGCATGCGCGAGCGCCGGCGCGCCCGTGCCGAGCACCAGGACCACGACCGCGGCCACCGTGGCGAAGGCCTGGCGCAGTGCCGTCACCGAGCCGTCGAGGAGGCGGCGGCGACCGGCTCGTCGCGCGAGGGCGCGGCCGGGGGCTGGAACCGGCGGGCCACCAGCGCCGTCGCCCCGCCCGTGAGGGCGGTGAGGGTGAGCAGGCCGGTGACCATGTGGATGTTCCAGCCGACCCCGTCCGTCCGCGCGCCGACGGCCAGCACGGCGCCCCACACCACCAGCGGCGCGATCAGGCCCGCGGCGATCCAGCGCGCCTCGTCCGACCAGGCCACCATCCGGCCGGCCACCCGCAGCACCACCTCGGCGCCGGCACCCGCGGCGGCCACGGTCAGCGACAGCCACCAGCGCTCGTCGGTCGCGAACATCAAATGCATGAGGACGGCGGGTACGGCGACCAGCACCGCCGGTACGCCGTACGGCACCCGCCACCGGCGTCCCAGGACGAGGACCGGCAGCAGGAGCAGCGCGGTGCTGAACAGGTAGCCGTGCACCATCTGCGCGTCGATGGAGAAGATTCGGACCGGGTTCTCGCCCGTACCGACCCAGGTCATGCCGAGCGCGGAGGCGTGCAGCGAGTAGATGTGCAGCGGCAGCACGGACAGCAGCGCGGAGACCGTCGCGAGGACGGCGTCCCCGGCGGACAGGGCGCGGCCGGCCCGGGCGGCCAGCATCAGCGCGGGGCCCGCGGCGACCAGCGCCATGCCCAGGATGATGAGCTCGTGGCTCGGGCTGACGAAGATCTCCAGGCCCTGCTCGATGCCGAACACGTTGTGCCACAGCGTGTCCACGCCGCCGCCGGCCAGCAGCAGCGCCATGCCGGCGACCGGGATGCGCAGGGCGTTCGGCAGGGCCAGCACCGACCGGTACGTGGGCACGACGGGCAACCGCGGGCGCAGCAGCCACACCAGGGTCAGCCCGCAGGCGGCGATGCCGGAGTAGAGCACGCCGTGCCACGGCGTCCAGAAGGTCTCGAGCTCAGGTGTGGTGGCGTGCGCGTACGCGTCGAGCTGCAGGCCGGCGACCAGCCAGACGCTCGCGACGAGCAGGATCCACCGCTCGCGCGCGGTGAAGGACACGGCGGTGGGGTCCACCCGGTCACTCCTCTCAGGGCGGCCGGGCGGCGGGCGCTTCCCGGCGCCCGTCAACGTACCGAACCCGCTGCCTCAGCCCGCGCCGAGCCGCGCCAGGAATTCCCCGGCACGGGCCGCCGCGGCCCGGTCGATCGCCCGCAGGGCGTTGTCGTCGAGCTGATGGTCGGTGCGCATCCGGGCGGCGAGGAGCTCGACCGGGTCGACGTCCGCGGCCGCGGCCCGCAGCCCCAGCAGGCACGGGCCGGCGCCGGTCCGCAGCTCGCCGACCTCCGCGGCGGCGGCACCCGCGATCGCCTCCACGTCGCCGCTGTCCACCGACAGGACGCTGACGACGGGGGACCGGCCGGATCCGGCGAGATGCTCGCCGCGGCAGAACAGCACGGGCAGCCCCGCGTACGCCGGCGAAACGAAGCTGGCCCTGTCCAGGTCGGCGCCGGGGATGCAGACCGCCACGATGCGGCGGTCGCCGGCCCGCGCCTTCCGTCGCGCCGCCGCCACGGCCTCGGCGGGACCGGGAGCGTTGATCACGTCCGCGCCGAAGAGCAGTGCGGCCGCGCCGACCGCGTGCCACGGACGCTCGCCCGCCGAGACGACGGCGTCCTGCGGGCCGAGGACGCTCAGCAGCCCGACCGCGACCGCCTCGTCACCCGCCGGAACCGCCCGCAGGAGGCGCTGTTCCAGCCGCCGGACCAGGAGCATCCGGTGCAGCAGGCCGGTGCGGCGGGCCGCCGCTGACTCACCCATCGCGGCCTCCCGCGTACGCCAGGATCCAGGTATGACCAACGCCACACTCAGCGTGGTCGCCCCGGCGACGAAGCGCAAGCGCCCTGGTCGGCGGGGGATTGCGGGCGTCCGGTTGGCCGGAAAGGGCACGTCTTCCACCCGATCGGATCAGGGGACGCTCGCCATGATCCGCTACTGTGTGTGACGTTGTGTCGGGACCTATTTGTGCAGGAGTCGCTGGTGGTGGACGTGACGAGTGCTAAGGCGCCCGCCCGGGATCGCTATTTTGACACTCTGCGTGCATTGGCCATCGTGCGGGTCGTGGCGTACCACGCCTTCCACTACGCGGTCCTTGCCCTGCTCTTTCCGTCGATGGGCGTTATGTTCGCGCTCGCCGGATCCCTGATGGCGAGGTCGCTCGACCGGTCTGCGGCGCCCACGGTCATCCGCGGCCGGGTGCGCCGCCTGCTGCCGGCGCTGTGGGTCATGGCCGCCGTCCTCGTCCCGCTGATGCTGATCGCCGGCTGGGGGCACCGGCCGGCCTGGCCCGACTTCCTGCTCTGGGTGCTGCCGCTGGCCACCCCGCCGGCCAGCCACGGACTCGGTGACGTGGGCGCGGAGGGTGCGGGCGTGCTGTGGTACCTGGCCACGTACCTGTGGATGGTCCTGCTGTCACCGCTGCTGCTGCGGCTCTACCGGCGCCAGCGGCTGCTGACCATCGCGTTGCCCCTCGTCGTCCTGGCCGCGCTGCACAGCCGGCACATCGCCGACGGCAACAACGCCGTGCAGACCGCCGGGTACGTCCTCACGTTCCTGCCCTGCTGGCTGCTGGGCTTCGCGCACCGCGACGGTGATCTGCGCAGGATGCGCCCGGTGGTGGTCGCCGGGGTGGCCGCGGGATGCGCCGCGCTCGGGCTCGCCTGGGTGGTCGACCACCCGGGACCCGCCGGCCTCGACCTCGTGCCGTTCCCGCTGGCGCACGCGCTCTACTCGATGGGCTTCGTGCTGGCGCTGCTGCGCCTCAACCCGAGCCTGGCCTGGCTCGGCCGCAGGCCGCTGCTCCAGCGGATGGTGTCCGCCCTGAACAACCGGGCGGTCACCATCTACCTCTGGCACAACGTCGTGATCACGGTCGCGATCATCGTCGGGGACCGCCTCGAGCTCTGGGACGTCCATCCGGGCGCGCTGATCTACCTCGGTTTCACCTGCATCGCCCTGTCACTGCTCACGGTCACGGTGCTCGGGCTCGGCTGGGTCGAGGACCTTGCGGCCCGCCGCCGGCCGCGGCTCCGCCCGTGGCCGATCCCATCTCCCCGCCACTCGCCCCGCCACGCGGCCGGCCGGATGGCCGACGCGGTGGAGCCCGCCCCGCGAGTCGGCGCCGCGGCCTGATCGCCGGTGGTCACCCCGCGAACTGGGGGATGACCTCCTCGGCGAAGCGCAGCATCGGCTCGTGGTCGTACGCGACCCGCGGCACGTACACGATCACGTAGTCGGCGCCGGCCTCGGCGATCCGCTCGATGCGCCCGATCGTGTCCGCCGTCGAGGCGCTCAGGTCCAGCTCCAGCCCGGTGGACTTGATGATCCGGTCGTAGTCGCGCCCCAGGGCGTCGCAGTGGCCGCGGAGCACGCCCAGCTTGTGACGGATGACCTCCGGGTCGCCGCCGCCCACGTTGCAGGCGTCCGCGTACTGGGCGACGAGCTTGAGGGTGACCTTCTCGCCGCCGCCGCCGAGCCAGAACGACGGGTGCGGCCGGCGCACGCCCTTCGGCTCGTTGATCGGCCTGTCGATCGAGTAGTGCCGGCCGGCGAACACGGGCCGGTCCTCGGTCCACATCTTGTGCACGATCTCGACGGCCTCGCGGAACTCGCCCATCCGCTGCGGGACCTCCTTCCACTCGTAGCCGTAGGCCTTCCACTCGTGCTCGTACCAGCCGGCGCCGAGCCCGGCGTAGAGCCGCCCATGGCTGGCGACGTCCACGGTGGAGGCGATCTTGGCGTAGAGGGAGGGCTGCCGGTAACCGTTGCAGCCGACCATCTGCCCGATGTTGACCCGGCTGGTGTCCCGGGCCAGCGTCGAGGTCACGGTCCAGCACTCGAAGACGGTGTTCATGGTCGGCTTCGGGATCGTGTGGAAGTGGTCGTACACCCACACCGAGTCCCAGGGACCGGCGTCGGCGGCCTGGGCGACGGCCGTCATGGCCTCGTACTGCTCGATCGGGTCGGCGATCTCGACCAGGTCCATCTTCCAGCCCTGCGGCACGAACACCCCGAAGCGCACACTCATACCGGCAACGTACCCGATCAAGTGACGACCGGCGGGGCGCCCGTCAGGCGTCGGCGAAAGCGTCGTACCTGATGCGGGTGGACGGGATCTGCATCTCGGTCAGCCGCCGCAGGGTCGCCGATACCATCGGTCCCGAGCCGGCCACATAGAAGTCGTGGTTGCGCCACGGGCCGTGCCGCGACAGCACGTCCGGGATCGAGCCGCGTTCGCCGGGGTAGTCCGGCTCGTCGCTGACCGCGCGGACGATGGTGAGCCACGGGTAGCGCTCGGCGATGCGGTCGAGGGGCTCGCGGTCGTAGAACGCGTCGCGGTGGCGTTCGCCGCGGAACAGGTGCACCCAGCGGGTGCGGTTGTAGCGGGTGAGCTCGTCCAGCAGCGCCTTGACCGGGGCGAGCCCGGTGCCGCCCGTCACCAGCACGACGTCGCGGCGCGAGGCCGCGTCCAGCGTCATCGAACCCATCGGGGCGCCCAGGCGCAGCATGTCGCCGGGCTTGAGCCGGCGGACGAGGGCGCTGGAGACCCAGCCGCCGGTGGAGCGGACGTGGAACTCCAGGATGCCGTCGTCGCGGGGGCGGTTCGCCATCGAGTACGTGCGCCACAGCCGCGGCTGGTACCCGCACTCGATGCTGACGTACTGGCCGGCCCGGAACCGCAGCGGGTGCAGGGGGCGGCAGGTGAAGACCGCGACGTCCGTGCCGCGCCGCTCGTGGGTGAGGACCTCGGCGTGCCGGTAAGGAGGGCCGTCGTCCTCGGCCGCGCCGGCGATCATCTTCCCCGCGACGAGGTCGTAGACGTCGTTCCAGGCCTGCTCGTAGAGGCTGTTCCAGCCCTCGCCGGCGTAGGTGCGGATCGCGTCGAGCAGGGCCGCCTTGACCTGGGCGTAGTGCTCGGGGGTGACGTGGAACTTGCGGTGGTCGCGGCCGAGGGCGCGCAGGTACTCGTCGAGATGGCCGGGGTCGTCGACCAGCTGGACGGTGGCCACGATGGCCCCCAGCAGGCGGTGCCGCTGGATGTCCATCTGCACCGGGAACAGGTCGCGCAGCTGGGGGTAGGAGAGGAACATGCGGGCGTAGAAGTGAGCGGCCACCCGGTCCTGGCGGTCCTCGACGAGCGCCCAGCTCTCCTTCAACGTGGTGGACAGACTGGCCATGTGATCAGGGTCGTGACCACCGGGGCCCGCCGGTCGCACACGCGGTGCGACTCGGCGGGGCCGGCGGGGGGTCATTTGCGGTGCGCGACGACCGCCTGCTCGCAGGAGGGCATCAGGTCCATGCCCTTCGTGATCGATTTGTGGTCGTTCTGCTCGCCGCCCAGCGCGATGTCGGTCCCGTTGTCGCCGACCTCGACGTACTTCACGCCCTTGCCCTTGAGGCATGAAACGACGTCCCTCGCGAAGTCCTTGGCCTCGGGGTTCGACGGGTCCTTCTCCCACGGGGGCAGCGGGAAGTACAGCGGCTCGCAGATCCGGTTGGCCGCCTCCAGCTTGTCGATCTCCGAGTTGGTCGGGCGGTGGTCGCCGCGCCAGTCCTGCTTGGGCTTGGCGCCGTGCTCGCGGACGCATTTGTTGTACGGCTCGAGCATCGCCTCGAACTCCTCGGGCGTGGTGTCCAGGCGCTCGCGGGGCCGGTTCGCGGCCGCCGACGCGGATGCCGCCGGGGTGGCGCCGGCGCTGGCCAGGGTCGCCACCTGCTGCTCCCCGCCGGTCGAGCTCTTTGTCGACGAACACGCCTGCACCGGTACGAGCAGCGTCAGCGCCACCAGCAGACTTCCCGCCGTGCGTTTCCGGACCATCATCGTGCCTCTCTGCCTCGGATGCCTCGAGGCAGCATTGCGGGCAGATGTGTGGAAACTGTCAGGTCGCGTCGCTGCGGTCCCGGGAGCCGATGTAGGCCAGCACCTCGGGGTCGGTCGCGTGCAGCCGGTCGACCTCCTCGCCGGCGTCGCAGCTGAGCAGGGCCACCACGACCGAGCCGGGGGAGCGGCCGAGCACCCGCCAGGTGGCGCCGGAGTCCTCCCAGCGGCGCAGCAGTTGCAGCGGCGACGACCCCGCGGCCGGGCGGTCGATCAGGTCCGGCTTCGCGTCGTCCTCGGTGAGCACCGACCCGCCGGCGACGCGTTCGGCCGTGTCCCGCGCCCACGCGGTGAGGCTTCCGACCGGCACGCCGTGCGGCGGGCTCGTGGCGTACGGTTCGATCCGGTCGGCGGCGCGCCGCAGCAGCCGGGCTGCGCCGACGGTGTTGCCCCGGCGGGCGTGCGTGAGGCCCACCGCGAGCTGAGCCAGCCCCTGCCACAGATCGCGTTCGTGATCGCCGGCCGCCTTCCACGCCGCCTCCAGCACCTCGTGCGCGTGGAAGGGGCGTCCCGCTGCCAGCAGGCGCTGGGCCTCGCGCAGCGACTCGTCCGGCGGCAGGGCGATGTCGTCGGGGGTCGTCGGCACGCCGGTCATGCCGTGCGGCAGGGGACGGCCCAGGCCGTCGCGGGGGCGGGCGTTGCGGGGACGGCCCGCCGCGTCGCGGTCGCGTGAGTCCTGGTCGCCGGCTTCCCGGCCCGGTGCGGTGGTGGCCATGCCCCGATTCTGCCCGCCGGGCGCGGCGCCGCGCGAGCCGCGGGTGCCGGCGTCAGACCGCGCCGGCGGTGGACGGCCCGGCCACCGGGTGGGCCCTGCGGGCGCCGCGGAAGTCCGGCTCGGCCACCGGCCTGCCGAAGTGGAAGCCCTGCGCCAGCCGGTACCCGAGGCGTTCCAGCTCGGCCGCCTGCTCGGCGGTCTCCACGCCCTCCGCGACGGCGGTCAGCCCCAGCCCGTTCGCGACCTGGATGAGGGCGGTGGCGATGACGGCGTGCCGCCCCGCCATGGTGATGGTGTCGACGAAGCTCTTGTCGACCTTCAACACGTCGACCGGGACGGTCTGCAGCAGGCCGAGCGACGAGTGGCCGGTGCCGAAGTCGTCGAGCGCGATCCGTACGCCGAGGGCCCGCAGGTCGTGCAGCGCCTCGATCGCCTGGCCGCCCTCGAACACCGCGGTCTCGGTGACCTCGATGGTGAGCCGGGTGGCGGGCAGGCCGCTGTCGCGCAGAACGTCGGCGACCATGGCGGAGAACCCTCGGTGGGCCAGCTGCCGGGCCGAGGCGTTCACGCTGATCCGCTCCGGCGCGTCGTCGCCCAGCTCGGCGCTCCAGCGGGCTGCCTGGCGGCAGGCCTCGCGCAGGATCCACGCGCCCATCTCGACGATCAGGCCGTTGCGTTCGGCGGCCGGGATGAACTCCGTGGGCCCCACCAGGCCGCGTTCCGGGTGGTCCCAGCGGACCAGGGTCTCGACGGCGACGATGCGGCCGTGCGGCAGTTCCACGATGGGCTGGTAGACGAGCCGGAACTGCCCGGTGTCCAGGGCGGTCCGCAGCTCCGCGCCGAGCTGCGCCTCCTCGCCCGCCTGCCGGTCGAGCTCGGGCTCGTACCAGCGGAACGGCTCGCCGCCGTCCTTGGCCGCGTACATGGCCAGGTCGGCGCGGCGCAGCATCTCCATCGCGTCGGCGTCGCCGGCGCTGTCGGTGAGGCCGATGCCGGCGCTGACCAGGAGCTCGTGGCCGCAGCTGCGCAGCGGCTCGTGCAGGGCCGTGGTGATCCGGCGCACGAGGTCGCGCGCGGCCCCCGCTCCGGTGTCGGTGATCAGGACGGCGAACTCGTCGCCGCCCATGCGCGCCACCAGGGTGTCGCTTCCGACGATGGCGGTCAGCCGGTCGGCCACGGCGATCAGCAGCTGATCGCCGACGGAGGGTCCGAGCTGGTCGTTGACGCGCTTGAACCCGTCGAGGTCGAGCAGCGCCACGTACGGCCGCCCGCGGGTCAGCTCGGCGCCGAGGACCTGCTCGAACCGGCGCCGGTTCGCCAGCCGGGTCAGGTCGTCGTGCATCGCCAGGTCCTCGAGCTTGCCGGCCTGCCATTGCACCTGCCCGACGAAGCCCGCGATGCGCATCAGCACCAGCAGGAACAGGATGATCGCGCCGACCGCGATCAGGGCGCGGTCCAGGACGTTGCCGCCGATCGCGGGTACGAGCAGCAGCGCCGGCCCGAGCAGCGAACTGGTCACCAGCAGCACGACCCGCGGGGCACCGATCCGGGGGTTGGCCCGGACCGCGATGACGGTGCCGGCGGAGCGCATGGATGGGTGCAGCGCGGCGGCGGCCCAGCAGACGTAGGACATCAAGAACGCGGCGTCGAGGATGGTGCCGCCAGCGTCGGAGTAGATGCTCACGATCGAGAAGCCCACGTCCCCGATGAGGAGCAGGACCACCGCGGTCAGCAGCAGGCGGGTGCCGGCCGTACGCTCCGCCGCACCGAAGTAGAGGCGGGCGAGCAGGGCCAGCAGCATCGCGTCAGCGGCCGGGTAGGCGACGCTGATGATCCGTTCCTGCACCGACACGCTGGCGTTCGCGGCGACCGGTTCGATGACGAAGATCCAGAACACGAGGCCCAGCCCGACGGCCACGGTGGCGGCGTCGACCAGGGCGGCCTTGTCACGTCGGCCGCCCCCGCGCACGAGCAGGACCAGACCCACCAGAAGCATCGGGTACGCGCTGAGATAGAAGGCGTCCGCCGGCGACGGGTACGGCTCCTGGTGCAGCACGTACTGGTAGTACTCGTAGATCACGTCGCCGACGACCCACACCAGCTGCCCGCCGGCGAACCAGTACCACATCGCCGGGCGCGCGGGCCGGTGCAGCCGTACGGCGGCCAGGATCAGCAGGCCGGAGACGAGCCCGACGACGTTGTAGCTCAGATTGCGGGCGAGGCTGTCGGCGGGCAGGACGTAGTAAAAGCCGGTGGCGAGCGCTCCCGCCGCCAGCCACAGCCACCACCACCGCCCATGCCGCACGACCTGCTATCGGCTTCGCACCCTGCGACCTGAGCAGCCTGCACGATGCAAGCAGGCCCGTCAGGCGGCGGCGAGCTCCCGGACGACCCGGACGAACAGGTCGATGTCGGCCTCGGTGGTGCGCCAGTTCACGATCGCCGGGCGCAGCGCCACCCGCCCGTCGTACACGGTGGTGCCGGCGAAGACCCGGCCGTCCGCCAGCAGCGCGGCGCCGACCCGGCGGTTCAGGTCGTCGAGCTCGCTCTCGGGCACGCCGGGCGGGCGTACCCGGAAGCACGCGATGCAGAGCGGGACGTCCGCCAGCCGTTCCAGGTCGTCCGCCTCGTCCACCCGGCGCGCCAGGTAGCGCGCGAGGTCGAGGTGGCGCTCCACCATCGCCCGGTAGCCGTCGCGCCCGTAGGCGGCCAGGGTCGCCCAGATCGGCAGCGCGCGGGCCCGGCGAGACGACTCCGGCCCGTACAGTCCGTATCCGCCGCCCGGATCCTGCGGCCCGGGCAGATAGGCGGCGCCCGGCATGCCGAAGGCGGAGCCGAGCCGTTGTGGCTCCCGGATGAGCGCGAAGCCGCTCTCGTAGGGCACGTTGAGCCACTTGTGGGCGTCCGCGGCGATCGAGTCGGCCCGCTCGATGCCCCGGGTCAGGTGCGACGAGCGCGGCGACAACGTGGCGAACAGCCCGAACGCGCCGTCCACGTGCAGCCAGGCGCCGTGGTCGCGGGCCAGGGTCGGCGAGCGCGTCCAGCGGATCGAAGTCGCCGGCGTTGACCTCGCCGGCGTTCGCGATGATCACCGCCGGGGCGGCGCCGAGCCGGTCCAGCCGCCGCGCCATCGCCTCCAGGTCGACGCGCCCCACGCCGTCGGCGGCGAACACCTCCACCGCATCGCGCCCGTGGCCGAGCATCTGCAGCGCCTTGCGGGCGCTGGCGTGCACGTAACCCCCGGACAGCACCGGCATCCGGGGCAGGCCGGCCAGCCCGTCCCGTACGGGATCAGCACCGTGCCGCTCGCCCCACCAGTGCGTGGCGCACCCGAGAGAGGTGAAGTTGGCGAAGGTGGAAGAACCGGGGACCGGACGAGGCCGTGCCCGCGGCGGTGCCGGTGGCGATCAGCCGCTCGACGGCCGTCACGGTGCCCAGGCCGTGCTCGGGAAGGACGCCGCCGAGCGTGGTGAGCAGCTCGGCGGCCTCCGCGTCGTAGACCTTGCGTTCGCTCAGGGAGTCGAGGTACGGGCCGGCGGCGTCGGTCACCCGGCGCAGGGCGTCGGCTGCGAGGTCCCGGTCGGCGAGGGGGTCGGCCATGCCGACAGCGTGCCAGATCCTGCGGCTCGCGTCGCTCAGCTCTCCGCCGGGGAGGTGACCAGGTAGTCGTCGGCGTCCGGGCTCCACGCGAGGTCGACCGCGCCGCCGGTCGCCGCCGCCTTGCAGAACTGCAGGAAGCTGCGGTAGCCGAGCTTGCGCTCGCTGAAGTCGGGCGCCACCTTGCGGAGCTGGTTCTTGAGGCCGGACAGCGCCACCGGCCCGTCGCGGCCGGCCAGGTCGACGACGACCGCGCGCAGCAGGGCGAAGGCCGTCTCGCGGTCGCCGTGCTCCGGCAGCGTCACCTCGGGGTCGCCCTTGGCCGGGCGCTCGCTGAGCTCGACCACGTTGTGCTCGGCAAGGTGGCGCAGCAGCTCACCGAAGGCGCGGAATCCCCAGTCGGCCTCGTTGAACGTGGGGTCCTTGCGCAGCAGGGTCCGCTTGAGCGTCGACGAGGTCACCGCGCCGCCGGAACTGCGCTGCAGACCCGCGACGGTCTGCGCCACCAGGGCCGTGAGGGCGTCCATGTCCCGGGCGGGCGCCTCCGCGGCGGCCTGCGGCTCGGGCTCGGGCTCCGGCACGACCGGCTGCGCGGCCGGCTCGGGCGCCGGGGCGCCACGGCCGCGCCGGGTCCGCTCCGGCGGGACCTCGACACCGTCGAGGCGGTCGTAGTAGAGGAACTCGTCGCAGGCCGGCGGCAGCATCGCGGAGGTCGTCCGCTCGACCCCGACGCCGATGACCCGCTTGTTGAGCTCGCGCAGCTTGTGGACCAGGGGCGTGAAGTCGCTGTCGCCGGTGCACAGCACGAACGTCGAGATGTAGTCCCGCTCGAACGCCAGCACCAGCGCGTCCACGACCATCTTGATGTCCGCGGCGTTCTTGCGCGAGGCGCCCATGCGCTGCGGCATGTCGATGAGCTCCACGTGCGAGCGGGTCAGCATCCGGCGGTCCTCGTCGAAGTACGACCAGTCCGCGTACGCCCGGCGCACCACGACCCGCCCCCGCTCGGCGAGCGCATCGGTGACCGGCCGCAGGTCGAACGTCATGCCGCCGAGGTGCTCGCGCGCGCCGATCGCCAGGTTCTCGTAGTCGAGGAACAGGGCGATCCGCTCTTCTTGATCCACGCCGGCCAGCGTACGCGGTGTCCTGCGGCAGTCCGGTTCCGGCGGCGACTACGCGAGCCGCAAGCCGGCCTTCTCCGACCGGCTGACCGCGGCGGCCTGACCCTGGTCCGCGAGCAACGTGTGCAACGCCGCGACCGGGGCGGGCCGGGCGAAGTGGTAGCCCTGGGCCAGGTCGCAACCGAGGGCGCGCAGCCGCTCCGCCTGCTCGGCCGTCTCCACCGCCTCGGCCACCGTCCGCAGCTCCAGGCTGCGGCTGAGGTCCAGGATCGTCCGGACGAACGCCACGTCGCGCGGGCTGCCGCTCTCGATCTGCCGGGCCGTGAACGAGCCGTCCATCTTCAGGATGTCGACCGGCAGCTCCCGCAGGTACGCCAGGGACGAATAGCCGGTGCCGAAGTCGTCGATCGCGATGCGTACGCCGTTCCCGCGCAGCTCCTGGAGTTGCGCGACCGCGCTCGCCGCATCCGTGACCGAGGTCATCAGCACGGTCTCGGTGATCTCGACGATGAGCGCGCGGCCCGGGACGCCGTGGCGATCGAGGAGTTCCAGCAGGCGGGCGGCGAACAGCGGGTCGCGCAGCTGGTGTGCGGAGACGTTGACCGTCACGGACAGCTGGTGCTCGGTCCAGAGCCGGCGCAGGTCGGCGCAGACGGTGGCGAGCACCCAGTCCCCGAGGGCGACGATGGAGCCGCTCTGCTCCGCGAGCGGGATGAACCGGTCGGGACCGATCCGGGTGCCGTCCGGCCGGGTCCAGCGCAGCAGCGCCTCCGCGGCGGCGATCCGCCCGCCGGCCAGGTCGACGATGGGCTGGTAGTGCATGCTGAACTCGCCCGCCGCCAGGGCGCCGGGCAGCTGGGCGACCAGCGCCATGTTGGCCAGCCGCTCCGCGTGCACGGCCGGGTCGAAGACGGCGACGAGGCCGCCGCCCTGCGTCCGGGCGCCGCTGAGCGCCAGGTCGGCGTCGCGCAGGCCGTGCGGGTGCGGGGTTCCGGCCGCGAGCGTCATGACCCCGATCCCGGCGGTGAAGCGCCGGGTGCTCAGGCCCTTCAGCCGGTACGGCTCGTGCACGGCCTCGAGGATGCGCCGGCCCAGGCGTTCGCCGTCGGCGTCGTCGGTGAGCACGGCGAACTCGTCGGCGCCCAGCCGCACCACCGTCGCGCCGCTGGGCACGGCCGCGCGGATCCGCTGGGCCGTCTCGATGAGCACGGCGTCGCCGGCCGGGTGCCCGAAGGTGTCGTTGAAGTCGCGGAAGCCGTCGAGGTCGGCCATCAGCAGGGTCCGGTCCCGGGTGGCGGCGCGGCACAGCTGTTCCTGGAGCACGACCCGGTTGCCGAGCCCGGTGAGCTCGTCCAGGCGGGCGCGGCGGTTGAGCAGCCCGGCGAGCTGGGACAGCCGGACGACGAGGAACACGGACATCGTGCCGCCCAGCACCTCCAGCACGAGCAGGCGTACGGCGTCCGTACCCGGCACGGAGGCGAGGAGGCTGGCCACGGCCAGGCCGGTGATACCGGCCGTCAAGGACACGTACGTGGCGAGCCGGCGGCGGGAGGCGGGGGACGGGTTCCTGGGCACCGTACCGGTGCTGCGGGCCATCGACGGGTGCAGCGCGGCGGTGCCGATCAGCAGGTACGACCCGAGCCAGCCGAGTGCGATCAGGTGGTCCGCCGATCCGCCGCGCACGATCAGGCTGTAGTTGACGGTGTCGGTGAGCACGAGCAGCGCGGCTGATCCGACCATCAGCCGGTACGCCGGGGTGCGTACCCGCGACACGATGACGACCCGCGCGGTGAACACGAGGATCACGAGATCGATGCCCACGTAGCACAGGTAGCTGGTGAGCCGCAGCCCGGTGAAGCGGCCGTCGAACAGCATCGGCGCCACCACCAGCGTCCAGAGCAGGGCGCCGGCGCCCAGCGCCACGATCCCCATGTCGACGGCGCCGCTGCGGCGCTCCTGCGGCCGCACCCATCGGTAGTTGCTCCAGGCGACCAGCAGCAGCATCGCCGCATAGCAGGCGTCGCCGAGGGACGGGAACCGCGGCACGCCCGCCGGTGTCATCGCCATCGCCCAGAAGAGGTTCGCCAGCAGCGACATGGCGACCCCCGCGACGATCAGCCACCACGGGAGCGACCAGCCGGGCCGGTGCCGGCGCACGCCGGCGACCACCGCGGCGATGACCGAGGCGGCGACCGCCACGTACAGCCACTTGCGGGTCGTCGGGTCGAGCAGCAGGGCGCTGCCTACCAAGATCAGTGCCCCGACGGCGAAATACCAGCGGTGCGCGGCCCGCCACGGTCGAGGGGATGTCTGTGCGGTCACTCGCTCAGGTGTACGGACTCCCGGTTGCTTTTGCGTTGCCGCCGGGCGGTAAGAGCAGCGCAACCGGGGCCGGTGGGGGATGGTCGCGCGCCGCTGGCATCCTGACGGGATGTCTTCGCAGCCCTCTGACGACGCTCCGGTACGCATCGGGCTCGCCCTCGGCGGCGGGGCGGTACGCGGTGCCGCCCACATCGGGGTGCTCGACACGCTCGACCGGGCCGGCCTGGAGCCCGCCGTCATCACCGGGACCAGCGCGGGTGCCCTCGTCGGCGCGCTGTACGCCGCCGGCACCAGCCCGTCCGAGATCAGCAAGGTGGCCCAGGCGCTGCGGTGGTCCCGGCTCGTCCGGCCTGCGCGTACCCGCAAGGCCCTGTTCGACACCGCCCGGCTCGGCACGTTCCTCGACGGGCTGCTCGGCGGCCGGGATTTCGACGCGCTCGACCGGCCGTTCGCCGCGGTCGCCTGCGAGCTGTGCACCGGCGACCGGGTGGTGCTGCGGGACGGCCCGGTGTCCAGCGCCGTGCTGGCCAGCGCGGCCATCCCGGGCGTCTTCCCGCCGGTGGAGCGCGACGACCGGCTGCTGGTCGACGGCAGCCTGGTCGACATCGTGCCGGCCCGCCTCGCCCGCGAGCTGGGGGCCGACATCGTCGTGGCCGTCGACGTCTCAGGGCCGCTGCCCCGCCGCCCGCCGACGACGCTGCTGCACATCATGGTCGCGGTCAGCGCGCTGCAGCCCGGCGGCACCGGTCAGCTGGCCGAGGACGCCGACCTGCTCCTGACCCCGACGGTGGACGCGTACGCGTTCTGGGAGCTGTCGCGCATCACGGAGTTCGAGGATGCGGGCCGCGCGGCGGCCGAACAGGCGGTGCCGCTGCTGCAGTCGATGGTGGCGACGGCCGCTGCCCGGCGTGCCTGGGAGCGCGAGGTGGCCACGACCCCGCAGCCCTGAGCCGGCCGGCGGGTCAGGCGGGCACGGCGAACGCCTTTCGGAAGCGACCCGGAGCGGCAAGTCCGCCTCCCGGCTGCGGCCCGGTCAGCGGGCGTCGCCGAGGAGCCGCTCGATCAGCCGCGGCTCGCCGGGCCACGCTGCGAGCAGCACGTCGCGGGGGACCTGGCGGCCGGCGTACCGCAGGGCCAGCGCCACCACGACGATGTCGTCCAGCGGGCCGATGACCGGGATGAACTCCGGGATCAGGTCGATCGGGCTGGCCACCCACACGCCGGCCACGACGATCGCGATCTTCGCGCGCCGGGGCACCCGGGGGTCCTTGCGGAGGCGCCGGACCGTGGTCACGCAGTCCGGGATGAAGGCGGCGAGGTCGCGCAGGATGCCCGGCGGCAGGCGGCGCGCGAGGATCAGCAGCAGCCCCCAGCTCGCCGCCAGGCACAGCATCGCGATGCCGAGTCCGATGAACCAGTCCCGCATCTCGCCTCCCCGGGCGAAGTCTAGGCCGGGGGCGGATCAGCGGGTGAAGAACACCGCGATCACCAATAGCACGGGTACGCAGCAGATCGTCGACAGGAAGATGGCGTCGCGGACCACGACCAGGCCGGTGCCGAAGCTCTGGGCGTACAGGAAGATGTTCTGGGCCGTGGGCAGGGCGGCCAGGACCGTGACCGCGTAGGCCGCCTCGCGCGGCAGGCCGAGCCCGGCGGCGAGCAGGAAGGCGGTAGCCGGCATGGCGACGGTCTTGAGAGCGACGGCGGCGATCGTCGCGATGCGGTCCGGGCCGGGTGCCAGGACCCGGCGTCCGGACAGGGACATGCCGAACGCGAGCAGCACCACCGGTACGGCCGCCGATCCGACCGTGGCGACCGGCTCCGCGAGCACCGCGGGCAGTCGCAGGCCGGTCACGGACGACGCCACACCGGCCAGCACCGCCACGATCAGCGGATTGCGCAGCGGCGCCGTCACCGTGGTCCGCAGCGACGCGTGCCCGGTGGTGGCGACCTCGAGCAGCGTCAGCGCGATCGGCGTGACGATCAGCAGTTGCAGGACGATGATCGGTACGACCAGGGCGGCGTCGCCCAGCACGTAGGTGGCGACGGGGATGCCGATGTAGTTCGCGTTCGTGTAGCCCGCGGCGAGCGCGCCGAGGATCCGGGTGCCGCGGTCCCGGCGCCGCGTGACGAGCGTGTGCGCGCCGAAGCAGAGCACCGCGGCGACGGCCGAGACGAACAGCGGCTCGCTGAGCAGCACGCCGAGGTCAGCCGCCGCCACGCCGGTGAACAGCAGGCACGGCGTCATGACCGTGTAGACGAGCCGGCCCAGCACCGCCTCCGCGTCCGGCGGCAGTCCGGCCCGGCGCCGGGCCGCCCAGCCGATCAGCACGATCACGCCGATGAGCGCGAACCCGGAGAGAGCCTTGATCATGTGTGGACACGCTAACCGGCGAAAATCCGTTGCCGGCGCCGGGCGGGCCCGGGAAGCTGTGCGCATGACGTTCTGACGGATCACCCTCCCCGCCGCACCGCTGTCCGTCCGCATCGCAGTCCGTCCGGACCCTGTCCAGGGAGAACGTCCTTGTCCACCGTCACCGTGCTCGCCTCGCCGGCGAGCTGGATCGAGTCCGACGCCGTCGCGCAGTGCCACCAGGTTGCCGCCCTCGACGGCATGCGCCACGTCGCCGGCATGCCCGACCTGCATCCCGGCAAGGGTGCCCCGATCGGCGCCGCGATGCTGTCGTCCGTGCTCTACCCGTTCCTCGTCGGCTCCGACATCGGGTGCGGTATCGCCGTGTTCCCGATCCGGCTCAAGCGGCCGGTGGCCGAGAAGCTCGCCGCCCGGTTCCCCGACCTCGACCGCCCGCTGGATCCCGCGGAGGTGGACGGCGACATCCCCGCCGGTCACCGGGAAAGCCTGGGTACGGTCGGCCGCGGCAACCACTTCGTCGAGCTGGCGCGGGTCGGCGCCGTCCTCGAGCCGGGCCACGCGAGCCGCCTCGGGCTCGCCGCCGGCGACCTCGTGCTCATCGTGCACAGCGGCTCGCGCGGCCTGGGGGAGCGGATCCTGCGGGCGCACACCGAGGTGCACGGCGCCGGGCCCGCGCCGGACCCCGCCGCCTACCTGGCCTCGCACGACGCCGCGGTGGCCTGGGGGTCGCTGAACCGGCGGCTGATGGCCGCCCGGGTGGCCCACGCCCTGGGCGCGCGGCCGGCCGAGCCGATCGTGGACGAGTGCCACAATCTCGTCGAGGTCCGCGACGGGCTGTATCTGCACCGCAAGGGCGCCGCGCGCGGTGACGGCCGGGACGTGCTCGTCGCCGGCACCCGGGGCACCCCCTCGTACCTCGTGGCCGCCCACGCCGGGCCGGACGCCGGGTATTCGGTGGCCCACGGCGCGGGGCGCAAGATGTCGCGGGCCGACGCCCTCCGGCGGGGCCGGGCCAAGCACACGGTCGAGGAGCTGCGGCGTACACCGGTGGGCTCGCTGGTGGTGTGCGGCGACCGGCAGCTGCTCTTCGAGGAGGCGCCGACCGCGTACAAGCGCATCGAGCAGGTCGTCGGCGATCTGGTCGCGCACGGGCTCGCCACGCCGGTGGTCACGACGGTGCCGCTGGTCACGTACAAGACGGCGGAGCGGACGGCGGGGGACCGGCGCCGCGGCCGGCGCTGACCGGACAGGTTTCGCCGCCTCAGGCCCGGGTAGCCGTGCTGCGCTGGTATGTACCGCACACGGAGGACGGGGTCACATGGATTCGAGCAAGCCGGTCAAGGCGGTCAAGGACGTGGTGGAGGCCGCCGCCGCCAAGGTGGCGGAGGCCCTGACGTCCGAGGTCCCCGGCGCGCCGGGAAGCGCACCGGCCACCGTCGATGAGCCGACCGCCCCGAAGGGCCCGCTGCCGCCGAAGAAGGAGCAGGGCGCCCCGGACACCCGGACGCCCACCGGCGCCGAGACCGGCGCCCCGGCCGAGTCGAAGGGGCAGCAGGGCGCCTTTTTGACCACCTCGCAGGGTGCGCGCCTGCGGGACACCGACCACTCGCTGAAGGCCGGGCCGCGAGGCCCGATCCTGCTCCAGGACCACCACTTCCGCGAGAAGATCACGCACTTCGACCACGAGCGCATCCCGGAGCGGGTCGTGCACGCGCGCGGCGCGGGCGCACACGGCGTGTTCACCGGCTACGGCGCCGCGCAGAAGGTCACCAAGGCGGGCTTCCTCGCGAAGGGCAAGGAGACCCCGGTCTTCGTCCGCTTCTCCACGGTACTGGGCTCGCGCGGCTCGGCCGACACGGTGCGCGACACCCGAGGCTTCGCCACGAAGTTCTACACCGACGAGGGCACGTTCGACCTCGTCGCCAACAACATCCCGGTCTTCTTCATCCAGGACGCCATCAAGTTCCCGGACATCATCCACGCCGGCAAGCCGCACCCGGACCGGGAGATCCCGCAGGCGCAGAGCGCGCACGACACGTTCTGGGACTTCGTCTCGCTGCACACCGAGGCGCAGCACCACACGATCTGGAACATGTCGGACCGCGGCATCCCGCGCTCGTACCGGACGATGGAGGGCTTCGGCGTCCACACCTTCCGGCTGGTCGACGCGGCCGGCGAGACGGTGCTGGTCAAGTTCCACTGGAAGCCCAAGCTGGGCGTGCACTCCCTGGACTGGGAGGAGGCCCAGATCGCCGCGGGCGTCGACCCCGACTTCCACCGGCGGGACCTGTACGACGCGATCGAGGCGGGCGCCTTCCCGGAGTGGGAGCTCGGCATCCAGGTCTTCCCGGACACGCCCGAGGAGACGTTCGCCGGCATCGACCTGCTCGACCCGACGAAGATCGTCCCCGAGGAGCTCGCACCGGTGCAGCCCGTCGGCAAGCTCGTGCTCAACCGCACGCCGCGCAACTTCTTCGCCGAGACCGAACAGGTGGCGTTCCACCTCGGCCACCTGCCGCCGGGCATCGACGTCACCAACGACCCGCTGCTGCAGGGCCGGCTGTTCTCGTACGTCGACACGCAGCTCACCCGGCTGGGCGGCCCGAACTTCTCGCAGATCCCGATCAACCGCCCGCACGCCCCGGTCAACGACATGCTGCGCGACGGCTTCCACCAGCACGCCGTGCACGCGGGGGTCGCGCCGTACCGGCCGAACTCGCTCGACGGCGGGAACCCGTTCACCACCGAGGAGAACGCCTTCCTGGACCTGCCGGTGGTGGTCGCCGAGGCGCCGAAGGTACGCGCGAACCCGGCCTCCTTCGACGACCACTACAGCCAGGTCCGGCTGTTCTGGCTGAGCATGTCGCCGGTGGAGAAGGAGCACATCATCCGGGCGTACACCTTCGAGCTCGGCAAGTGCTACGAGCAGGCGATCAAGGAACGCCAGCTGCAGTGCCTGGCCAACATCGACCCGGTGCTGTGCGCCGAGGTCGCCAAGGGTCTGGGCCTGCCCGCGCCGGAGCCCACGGTGCCACTCGCCGACGTCCACCCCAGCCCGGCGCTGTCGCAGATCGGCCGCATGTGGCCCGCCGACGGCCGCCTGATCGGCATCGTGGTCGACCCGGCCGTGGGCCTCGACGACGTGGGTCCGGTGCGCCGGGCGGTGTTCGCCGCCGGCATGGTGCCCCTGCTGATCGCCCCGTACGGCGGCGTGGTGGACGGCATGCCGGTGCAGCGCACCTTCGCCACGGCGCGTTCGGTCGAGTTCGACGCGATCCTGGTGGCCGGCGCCCCGGCCCCGGCCGCGGACGCGCTGCCGGTCCGCGACGCCAAGGCCGGCGCGGCCGGTTCGCTCGCCGTCGACCCGCGCGTGGTGCTGCTGGTCGACGAGGCGTGGCGGCACGCCAAGGCGATCGGCGCCTGGGGCAACGGCCTCACCGTGCTGCAGGAGGCCGGCGTGGCCGGCACGCCGGGCGTCGTGACGGCCGAGTCCGGGGAGGACGCCCTCACCGCCGTGCAGCAGCTGCTCGCGGCACACCGGGTGTGGGAGCGGTTCCCCGCCTCCGTCGCCTGACCGGCCGGCACCACCGGGCCCGCCCTGCGCCGCAGGGCGGGCCCGTTCACGTCCGGCGGCCGGCCAGGGCGAGCTCGGCCTGGCCCGTACGGTGCATCCGCTGCCAGCGCTGGCGGTCGCCGAGCAACGCCGCCACGGTCGCGTGCACCACGACGAGGTACATCAGCTGCCGGTACACGATCTGCTGCAGCGGCAGGCTCCACAGCGGCCCGAGGCGCTCGCCGTCGAGGCGCAGCGCGTAAGCCGCCGTGATCATCTGCAGGACCTGGAAGCCCGCCCAGGTCGTGGCGATCTGCGGCCAGGGCAGGAAGAACACCCCGTAGACCGCCGCCACGTCCACCGCCGGGGCGGTCAGCGGCAGCAGAACCTGGAACAGCAGCAGGTACGCCAGCCCGCGCCGGCCCAGCCTGCCGCCGGGGCCGCGCTCGGCCAGGGACCGGCGGTGCTTCCACATCGCCTGCATCGTGCCGTAGCACCACCGGTAGCGCTGGCGCCACAGCTGCCCGAGGGTCGCCGGCACCTCGGTCCACGCGACGGCGCGCGGTTCGTAGACGACCCGCCAGCCGGCCCGGATGACCGCCATGGTCAGGTCCGTGTCCTCCGCCAGGGTGGCCTGCGAGACCCCGCCCACCTCGGCCAGTGCCGTACGCCGGAACGCCCCGATCGCCCCCGGCACCGTCGGCATGCAGCGAGCCAGGTCGAACATGCGACGGTCCAGGTTGAAGCCGATCACGTACTCGAGGTGTTGCCAGCGGCCGAGCAGGCCACCGCGGTTGGCGACCTTGGTGTTGCCCGACACCGCGCCCACCGAGACGTCGGCGAACGGTTGCACGAGCCGGCCGATCGCGTCCGGGGCGAATATGGTGTCCCCGTCGACGAGTACGAGCAGGTCACCGGTGGCGGCGGCGATGCCGGTGTTGAGGGCGGCGGGCTTGCCCGCGTTGGCCTGCCGGACGACTCGGACCCCGGGCAGGCCCAGCCGGGCGACGATGCCCGCGGTGTCGTCGTTGGAGCCGTCGTCGACGACGATGATCTCGAGCGGCCGGTAGTCCGAGGCGGCCAGGGAGCGCACGGTGCCCGCGATGTTGGCGGCCTCGTTGTACGCCGGCACGACGACGCTGACCGTACCGAAGCCGGCCTGCCGGTGGCCCTGCCGCCGCGTCCGCCGTACGTGGCGCCGCGAGTGGTACAGCTGCATCACCAGGCGTCCGACGCCGAGCAGGACCGCCGCACCCAGCAGCACCGACATCGCCGTGGCGGCGACGGCTCCGGCCCGTTGCACCCCGGTGAGCGCGTACCCGCGCAGGCGCAGGGCGAGCGGGGCGGCCGGTGTCGGGGTGAGACGTACGGCCTGGGACACCGTCGCGAAGCGGTAGCCCGCCGCGGTGCTCAGCAGCCGGTCGACGGCCGCGACGGTCTGGGCGCGGTCGCCGCCGCTGTCGTGGAACATCACCACCGCCCCGCGCCCGGCGGCCGGCGTCGCGGCACGGACGATCGCCGCCGTGCCCGGGCGGCGCCAGTCACCGCTGTCCCGGTCGGTCAGTACGGTGAGGTAACCGGCCGCCCCGGCCCTGTTCATCGCCTCGGCCTCGGCCCGGGTGACAGCCCCCGGGGTGGCGGCGTACGGCGGGCGCACCAGCCTGGTCCGCGTGCCGGTGGCCGAGGCGATGACGGCCTGGGTGGCGGCGAGCTCGGCGCGCTGCCGCCAGGCGGGAATCGCCGCCAGCTCGGCGTGGCTGTACGTGTGCACGCCCAGCTCGTGGCCCTCCGCGACGATCCGGCGGGCCAGCTCGGGGTGCTCGGCCACCTTGGCGCCGACGACGAAGAACGTCGCGTGGGCGCCGTGCCGGCGCAGGACGTCGAGAATCCGCGGGGTCCACCGGGGATCGGGTCCGTCGTCGAAGGTCAACGCCAGGACCCGAGGTGGCGGGCGCAGGCTGCGGATCGGCTGCCCGGGCGCCACGCGCTGGACCGGGCCGCCGGCGCGGATCACGGGATCGGCCGCGGTCGCCGGGCCGGTCCGCTGCGGCGTACCGGAGCCCTCGCTGCCCACGTGCCGGACGTAGCCGTTGACGCAGAGCGCGATCAGCAGCAGCATCAGCGCGGCGACGAGACCGGCCCAGTGGGATCGGGGGCGGGCTCCGGTCACTTCTTGTGACCGGAACGGGCCCGGCAGGCGGCGGCCGCCCGCGGCGGCTTCCGGCCGGGGGCGGTGCACGCCTTGGGCTTCCGCCCGGTGGCCGGAGCCGCCGCCGACGACGTCGACGGCTCCGGCGTCCCGGCATCGCCGGCGCTCGGCGAGGGCGGGGACGGCACCACTGCGGGCCGGGACGGGGATGCGCTGGTCACGGCGGTCGTCGGAGCCTTCGCCGGCCGGACGGCCGCCGTCTCCAGGACCGGTGTGGACACCGTGACGGCCTCGCGTCCGGGGATCCGCGAGGCCGGCGGTTGCGCCTCGCGAGTCGTCGGGTGGGTGGTGGTGCGGGGCGCCGCCGGGTTCAGGGGAGCGGGCAGCGCGAGCGAGGGCAGGCGGGCCCCGCCCGCGAGGCCCGCGACGGTCACCGCGGTGGCCGCGGCCAGGGCGGCGACGCCCAGCCGGCCGCAGAGCACCAGCCGCCGGCGCCGGCGGCCGGTGCGGTCCACGAAGACGGGGTCATCACCCACCGGCTGGATCTCGTGCGAGGCCACCGCTCGCCCTCCTGACGTCCGACGGGATCGCCCGATATCCGGACGTATCGGAAACAACGACCCGGGACTCCGGAGGTGGTGCTCATAGTTGCGGCCACTCCCGCAGCGGACCGTAGGCGGCCCGGTAGCCGGCCGGCCCGGTCAAGGGCGCGGTGAGGGCGCGGACCCAGCCCGGGACGGACGCGGTCCGCGAGAAGCGGTCGGTCTGGGTCTGGACGTGCGTGACCCTCGGGCGCCGCACCTGGTCGAAGCGGGCGGCGGCGGCCGGTACGTCCGCCCCGGCGGCGAGCAGGGCCGCCAGGACCTCGGCGTCCTCCAGGGCGAGTGCGGCCCCCTGTGCCCAGACCGGCGCGGTGGCGTGGGCGGCGTCGCCGATCAGCACGGCCCGGCTGTGCGTCCACCGAGGGATGCGGACCTCCTCGATGGGGGAGTGGTACAGCTGCGACGGGTCGGCGAGCACCGACTTGAGGGTCTGGCGTACGGGCTCCGGGAAGCCGGCGAAGGTGTCCGCCAGCCAGCCGACGTCCGGGCTGGCCGGGCCCCCGCCGGTCGCGCAGGCGAAGCCGTACACCTCGGCCGGGGAGACCGGGATCAGCAGGTAGGTGCCCCGGTCGCCGATCCACACCGCCCAGCGGTCCACGCCGGGATTGGGCGCCATGAAGCGGTAGCTCGCCGCCGACAGCACCGCCGCCCGGACCCCCTCGTCGCCGAATGCCGCCCGGCGCACGGTCGAGCGCACGCCGTCGGCCCCGACGACCAGGACGCCGCGCGCGGTCGAGCCGTCCGAGAGGTCCACCTCCACGCCGGTCCCGTCCTGCCGGACGGCGGTCACACCGAGGCCCAGGTGGACGGTCCCGTCCGGCAGCCCGGCGCGCAGCATGGTGTGCAGGTCGGCGCGGCGGACGCAGCGCGGCGCGGCCCGCGGTCCCCAGAAGGCGTTCTCGTCGACGCCGAACAGCAGGCGCCCACGCCGGGTGCGGTACTCACGGCGGGCCACCGGGAAGCCCACGCCCTCGATCGCGTCGCCGAGGCCGGCCCGGTGCAGGGCGCTGATCGCGTTGCCGGGCAGGTTGACGGCCAGGCCGGCATCCGCCGCCTCCGTGCGCCGCTCGTAGATCGCGTACGGGATGCCCTCGCGGTGCAGCGCGCGGGCGAGGGCCAGGCCGGCGATGCCGGCGCCGATGATCAGGACTGGCTCGGTCATGCCGCCGATGGTGGTGCCCGGAGCGGGCGCGCGCCAGGGCCCGGCGGACAGGAAAACGTGCCGATTCCTGTCGCTTATGGACGGCTGTTGCGCGGCAGCGCGGACAGGTTGCGCCCGCGGACCAGGGCCTGGCGGCGGCCGATCTCGCGGCCGTCCACCGTGACCTCGACGCCGTCGACCTCGTACCAGCTGTCGTTGTCGTATTGCACCGGCCGGTTCCAGTCCACCCGCTCGACCCGCATCCGCAGCGGTCCCGCCCCGAACCGGTAGTCGGACTCCGGGAAGAGGCTCACCGGAGCGGCGGGGCCGCGATTCCTGTCCATCCACGCACTCCTCGTCTGCCGGGCCCGCGTCCGGGCTGGACGCTGCCATCGCCGGCGGGTGCGCGGAGCCGCGCACGTGCCCAAGCATGGCCAGATGGCCTCGACGATGCAAGTACTGCTGCACGTGCATATGCACATTGGCTGGTAAGACAACAGGAAAGGATGTCTGAAGTGCACCGTTCGGAGGAGGCTGACCAGCTGACCAGCTGATCAGCTCTCCGCGGCACTGAGCTCGTCGAGGATCTTGTGGAGGATCGCGGAGGTCCGGTCCGGCGGCTCCGCCTCGAGGCAGGCGCGCTCCATCGTCTCCGCATAGAGATCCACGTCGCCCGGCTTGTCGAGGTAGAGCGCGGTGGTGAGCTGCTCGACGTACACCACGTCGGACAGTTCGGCCTCGGCGAAGCGCAGGATCGCGAAGGGCAGGCCGGCGGCCGCGTGCGCCGTGGCGTGGAACGGCACGATCTGGATGTGCACGTGCGGCAGCTCGGCGGCCTCGATCAGCGCCTCGATCTGACCCCGCATCACCGTGCGGCCGCCGAACTGGCGGCGCAGCACGGCCTCGTCCAGGACCGCCCACACCTGCGGCGGGTCCGGCCGGTGCAGCACCCGCTGCCGGCCCAGGCGCAGCGCGATCCGCCGCTCGATCTCGTCGGCGGGCGCCTCCGCGTGCCCGTGCGCGATCACCGCACGCGCATAGTCGCCGGTCTGGAGCAGGCCGGGGACGAAGTGGACCTCGTACGCCCGGACCAGCGACGCCGCCTCCTCCAGGCCCAGATAGGACAGGAACCAGGGTGGGGCGACGTCGGCGAACTCCTGCCACCAGCCGGGCGCGTTGGCCTGCCGGGCCAGGGCCAGCAGGTCGTCGCGCTCGTCCTCCGGCACGCCGTAGAAGGCGAGCAGGTCGGCGACGTCGCGTTCCTTGAACGGGACCCGGCCCAGCTCCATCCGGCTGATCTTCGACTCGGAGGCCCGGATCTCCCAGCCGGCCGCCTCGCGGGTGATCTCCCGTTGTTTGCGCAGCCTGCGCAGCTTGGTCCCCAGCCTGATGCGCAGCGCGGCGGGGCCGGTGCCGGCGTCCTGACGAGCTGCGATCAATCCACCCACCCCGATCAGCCCTCGGTCCTCTCGGGGAACTCCATAACCTGATGCACGTGCATCCAAACGTGCAGCTTCCCTCGACGATGCCCAACCACCTGCACGATCATAGGGCCGCGGCGGCCCTGATCCACCCGTGTCACCCGGTCGCCGCCGGCGGGGCGCGCCGCCTCTATTCACCTCTGTAGATGCATTCCCCGGCCTGACGTGGTAGGCCGATGGCAGGCGCGTGCGTACCAGCAGGGAGGACCGTCATGACGACGACACCGGAACGGTTCGGATCGGGCTCGGGGATCTTCCGGCGAAAGCCGGTGGAGGACGTCGCCGACGACAAGGCCGACCTGTCCCGCACGCTCGGGCTGTGGCAGCTCACCGCCATCGGCGTCGGCGGCATCATCGGTGCCGGCATCTTCGCCCTGGCCGGCGCAGTGGCCCACGAGACCGCCGGCCCGGCCGTGCTGATCTCGTTCCTGATCGCCGGCGTGGCCAGCGCCGCCGCGGCACTGTCCTATGCGGAGTTCGCCGGGATGATCCCCAAGGCCGGCTCCGCCTACACGTACGGCTACGTGGTGCTGGGCGAGATCGTCGGCTGGTTCATCGGCTGGGACCTGCTGCTGGAGTACACCGCGATCGTGTCCGTGGTGGCGATCGGCATCTCCGGCTACTTCTCGTTCCTCGTGGGGGAGCTGGGCCTCGACCTGCCGGCCTGGATGCTGGGGGCGCCGGGCACCGGTGACGGGCACGTCGTGGACCTGTTCGCCGTGCTGCTGTGCCTGCTCATCGCGTACCTGCTGAATCTGGGCATCCGGGCGGCGGCCCGGGCCGAGACGGCCGTGGTCGCGATCAAGATCGCGGTGGTCCTGCTCGTCGTGGCGGTCGGCGTCTTCCACATCCGTACGGCGAACTACCGGCCGTTCTTCCCGTTCGGGGTGAGCGGCGCCGTCACCGGAGCCGCCACGGTGTTCTTCGCGGTGTTCGGTTACGACGCCATGAGCACCGCCGCCGAGGAGGCACGCGACGCGCGGCGGCACCTGCCCCGGGCGATCATCTACTCGCTGATCGTCTCGATGCTGCTGTACGTGGCGGCCACGCTCGTGCTCACCGGCATGCAGAACTACCGCGACATCGACCCGGAGAGCGGCTTCTCCTCCGCCTTCGCGGCGGTCGGCCTGTCCGGCCTCGCCGACGTCATCGCGGTCGGCGCCATCATCGGCATCCTCACCGTCATGTTCACCTTCATGCTCGGCGTGACCCGGGTCTGGTACGCGATGAGCCGCGACGGCCTGCTGCCGGCCTGGTTCGCCCGGCTGCACCCGGTGCGCCGGGTGCCGAGCCGGGTCACCTGGATCGCCGGGGCCGCCTCCGCCGTCATCGCCGGCTTCCTGCCCATCCGGGAGGCGGCGGAGCTGACCAACATCGGCATCCTGCTCGCCTTCGTCGTGGTCTGCGTCGCGGTGATCGTGCTGCGCTACCGGCGCCCGGAGCTGCCCCGCACCTTCCGCCTGCCCGGGATGCCGGTGATCCCGGCGCTCGGCGTGCTCTTCTCGCTCTGGCTGATCACGTTCCTCAGCCCGGTGACCTGGCTGCGCTTCGTGGTCTGGTTCGTGCTCGGGCTGCTGGTGTACCTGCTCTACAGCCGCCACCACTCGCAGCTCAACCGGTCGAAGTGAGGAGCATGCCGCGTTCGTGAACCTGCGCCTCCGGCGGCCCGTTGCGATGGCGGCAAGGGACGTCGACCCCTCTCGGAGGTTCAGGTGCTCAAACGTACGGTCACCGCCGCGGCGATGCTGCTGGCGGCCGGTTCGGCATTCGCCATCGCGGCCAACGCCCGGGCGCAGACGCCGGGTGCGGAACCTGCCCGGTACGTCGCCCTCGGCGACTCCTACGCCGCCGGAGTCGGCGCGGACCCCTACGACCCCGCGAGCGGCCCGTGCCGGCGCAGCCCGCTCGGCTATCCGCGGGCCTGGGCCGCCGCCCACCCGGCGTACGCCCTCACCGACATGACGTGCAGCGGCGCGACCATCGCCGACGTCGGGGAGACTCAGCTCGGCGCGCTGGACGAGCGGACGACGATGGTGACCGTCACGGCCGGCGGCAACGACGCCGGCTTCGCCTGGACCGTCCGGAACTGCCTGGCCCGCAGCGAGAGGATGTGCCGGCGTTCCACCCGGATCGGTACGTGGTACGCGCGGCACCGGCTGTCCGGCCGCCTGGCGGGGCTCTTCACGGAGATCCGGCGGCGGGCGCCGCACGCCGACGTGACCGTGCTCGGCTATCCCCGTTTGGTGGGGGAGGGCGGCACCTGCCCCGGCCTGGACCTCGACGAGGCCGAGCGGCGCGGGCTCGCCGACAACGCGGATGCGGTCACGGACGGACTCGCCGCGGCCAGCCGCCGTGCGGGCTTCCGCTTCGCCGACGTCCGCGAGGCCTTCCGCGGCCATGAGGCCTGCAGTGCTGACCCGTGGCTGCACGCCGCCGACCCCCGGCGGCCGACTGAGACGTTCCATCCCACCGCCGCGGGGTACGCCGGTGCCTACGGTGCCGTGCTCGGCGGCGTACCGGACGCGACACCGCCGTCGACACCGCCGTCGACGCCCCCTTCATCACCTCCGTCTCAGCCCTCGACGCCTCCGACCGAGCCGGCTACGCCCCCGGCGCCGGATGCGCCGGTCGGTGACGCCGCACTGGAGAGCCGGATGATCGATCTGATCAACACCGAGCGGGCCCGGGGCGGTTGCCCGCCCGTCAGGCCGAGCGACACCCTGACCGGCGCCGCGCGCGCCCACTCCCGGCTGATGGCGGGGAAGCGGGAGCTGAGTCACCGCCTGGCCGGCGAGCCCGACCTCGGCGACCGGATCACCGCGGCCGGCTACCGGTGGGCGTCCATCGCCGAGAACGCCGCCCCGGGTGCCTTCCGGACGCCCGAGATCGCCATGTACGGCAAGCACGACGCGACCACGGACTTCACCGGCTTCATGGAGAGCGAGGGACACCGCGCCAACATCCTCCGCTGCGGATACACCGAGGTCGGCGTCGGCGTGGCACGCGACGCGGACGGCGCACCATGGTGGACCCAGGACTTCGGTTCATCGCGCTGAACGGTCTTCACTAAGATGCACGCGGACGCTCGCCGACACCGGGAGGAACCATGGCGGAGCCGCTGGACACCGGGCGACCGCATCCCGCGCGCGTGTACGACTACCTGCTCGGCGGCAAGGACAACTTCGCCGCCGACCGCGCCGCCGCCGAGCAGGGGCTGACAGTCAACCCCGACGCCGCCACCGCGCCGCTGCAGAACCGGGCCTTCCTGCGGCGGGCGGTGCGGTTCCTGGCCGCCGAGGCCGGGGTCGGGCAGTTCCTCGACATCGGTACGGGCCTGCCGACCTCCCCGAACGTGCACGAGGTGGCGCAGGCGGCGGACCCGTCCGCGCGGATCGTCTACGTGGACAACGACCCGATCGTGCTGACCCACGCGCGGGCCCTGCTCACCAGCTCGCCGCAGGGGCGGACCGCGTACGTGGACGGCGACCTGCGCGACGTCGGCGAGATCCTGCGCGCCCCGGAACTGGCGGGGACGCTGGACCTGGGCCGGCCGGTCGCGGTGCTGCTGCTCGCGATCCTGCACTTCTTCGACGACGACGCCGACCCGTACACGATCGTCGGCAGGCTCATGGACGCCCTGCCCAGCGGCAGTTACCTGGTGGTGTCGCACATCACCGCCGACTACAACCCCACGTCCTGGGCGCGCTTCTCCGAGATCATGCGGCGGCAGGGCATCACCACCCGGTTGCGCAACCAGCCGGAGGTGGGCCGCTTCTTCGCCGGCCTGGAGCTCGCCGAGCCCGGCGTGGTGCCGATCCTGCGGTGGCGGCCCGAGGGCGAGGAGCCCCTCACCGACGCCCAGGCGGCCCTCTACGGCGGGGTGGCCCGCAAGCCCTGAGCATTTATTCGGGCGTTACGCACCGGCAGGCAAGATCGTCCGCATGCGCTATCAGCTCGATCTGGCCCTGGACCGCCCCGGCGCCCTGCCGCTGCTCGTCTGCTGCGCCCTGGCCGCCGGTGTGCTGTTCCTCCCGGTGTCCCGCCTGTTCGGGTGGCGGCCCGGATGGACCCTGCTCGCGCTGCTGTCCCTCGCGCCCATCCTGGTCTTCACCGTGCCCCTGGAGGCGCCGGGCTGGCAGGACGGCGCGGTCCACCGGGCCGGCGCGTACGTCCGCACGTTCCTGCACGCGGCGACCTTCCGGGCCGAGCTGCACGAACCCACCTCGCCCGACGAGCAGATGGCGAACCTACTCCTGTTCGTGCCACTCGGCCTCTTCGGCGCGCTCGCCACGCGGCGGGCCGTGTGGACGGCGGTGGCGGGGGCGGCGTTGTCGTTCGGCATCGAGGGGTGGCAGGCCGTCAGCGGCGTACGCGTCGCCACCGCGGGGGACTGGGTCTACAACAGCGGCGGGGCGCTGATCGGCGCGGGCGCCGGGCTGGTCCTCCTGGCCGTCGGCGCGATGGCGCGACCGCGCGCCGCAGCTCCGGCGCCGCCGCCTGCTGTCGTCCCACAGCCCTTTGTGCCGCCGCCCTTTGTGCCACCGCCCGTTGTCCCACCGCGCATCCCCGCGGCCCGGTCGTGGTCGCCGGCGCTCGAGCCGACGCTGGTCCTCACACCCGCAGTCGAGGACGAGACGACGCTGAACCTGACCCGCTGAATCCGAGCCGGCCGGCCGGCGGGACCGCCCGGACGACGGTCGTGGGGCAGTCTGCGTGGAAGATCAGGTGCTGGCTGACCGAGCCGAGCATCAGGCCGGCGAGCCCGCTGTGGCACCGCTCGCCGACGACCACCAGTTGCGCCAGGTGGGACCAGTCCGCGAGCAGCGGTCCGGCGTCGCCGCGGACGACGTGGCGCCGTACCGGCACCTCCGGATAGCGGTCGGCCGCGCCGGCCAGCGCCTCGGCGAGCACCCGTTCCTCCTGCGCCTCGCCCGACCGGAACCCTGAGCGCATCGCCACGCTGCTGGTGAGCTCCGTCCCGTCGGTGCCGCACCAGGCGTGCAGCGCCACCAGGGACGTGTCCCGCAGCGACGCCTCCTCGAGGGCGACGTCGACCGCCCCCGCCGAGTCCCCGGCTCCGTCGACGCCGACGACCACCGGGCCGGTCGTCCGCGGTTCGCCTCGTACGACGAGCACCGGGCAGTCGGCGTGCGATGCGACGTGGTTCGGCACCGAGCCGAAGAGCAGGCCGCCCAGCCCGCGGTCGCCCACGACCAGGAGGCTGGCATGCCGGCTCAGCGCCGTCAGCGCCGCCGCCGGGCGCCCGGCGACGACCTCGGTGGTGACGGCGATGTCGGAGGTCACCTTCCCGGCCATCCGGACCGCCTCCGCGAGGCAGGCCGCCGCGCGCTCGCGGACTTCGTCCGGTTGCTCCCGGGCAGCCGTTCTCGCCTGCGCGTGCACGATCCGCAGCGGCCGGCGGCGGCGCGCGGCCTCGGCGGCGGCGACCTCGACGGCATCCATGCTCCGCGGCGATCCGTCGACTCCGACCACCACGGCGGCTCCGGCGACTGTGGTCATGACCCCGACCTCCCGGCCCCTCGGGCCTCCAGGCCCGCGACCGGACCCCAATACAGCATCCGCCGGTGCGGCGCCGTTCGGAAGGGCCGGAGGTCCCGTCCATGGGATTCAATGTGATCGATGTCGAATGAGGACCTTGGAGGCCCGGCGTCAGCTGACTTCAGGCGCATTGGCGACGCCGGCGGGCGTGGCGGTCCAGCTGGCGAGCAGGCCGAGCGCCTCCTGCGAGGCGGTGCCCGATTCGGCGGTGTACGCGTTGAGCCGCAGCCCCTGATCGGCGGTCAGCTCCAGCGACTCGTAGGTCAGCGTCAGGTCCCCGACGACCGGGTGGTGCAGGTGCTTGACCCCGGAGCGGTGCAGCCGCACGTTGTGCGCGGCCCACCGGGTCCGGAAGGAGTCGCTGATGGTGGACAGCTGCCCGACCAGCTCGGTCAGGGCCCGGTCGTACGGATCCCGCCCCGCCTCGCCCCGCAGCAGGGCGACCGTGTCGCAGGCCAGCTGCTCCCAGTCGACGTAGAAGTCACGGGCGGCGGGGTCGAGGAAGATGAACCGGGCGATGTTCGCCGGCCGGGCGGCGGTGGTCGTCGGACTGTCGAACAGGGGCGCGAACACGGCCCGGCCGAGCGGATTGGCCGCCAGCAGGTCGAGGCGGCCGTTGCGTACGTACGCCGGCGCGGTACTCATCGCGTCGAGGACACGCTGCACCCCCGGGCGTACGTGCTGCCCGGCGGAGCGGCGCCGGGCCCGAGCCGTCAGGGTGCCGGCGGCACGGGCCAGGTCGAGCAGGTGGGCGTGCTCGGCCTCGTCGAGCTGAAGGGCCCGGGCGAGCGCCTCGAGGACGCTGTCGGACACTCCCTTGAGATCGCCACGCTCCAGTTTGGTGTAGTAGTCGACGCTCACCCCGGCCAGCAGGGCGACTTCCTCCCGCCGCAGCCCTGCCACGCGCCGGTGGCCGCCGTAATCGGTCAGCCCCGCCCGCTCGGGGGTTATCTTGGCGCGCCGGGTGGTCAGGAAGTCGCGGATCTCGGACCGGTTGTCCATGACCACCACGCTACGAGCGGTCCGCCCGGTCTGGGAGGTTCTGTCAGTACCGGGCTCAGCAGACACTGCCACCCGGACGGGATCCCGGGAAAGATCGGTATCACGCCGCCACCCGACGACAGGAGTACGACGATGGACCAGCGCACGCTCGGCACCGGCCTGCGGGTCTCGGCACTCGGCCTGGGCTGCATGGGCATCAGCCACGGGCTCGGCCCCGCCGCCGGCCGCTCCGAGGGCATCGCGGTCATCCGCGCCGCCGTCGAGGCCGGCGTCGCCCTCTTCGACACCGCGGAGGTGTACGGCCCGTTCGTCAACGAGGAGCTCGTCGGCGAGGCCCTGGCCCCGTTCCGCGGGCAGGTCGCGATCGCCACCAAGTTCGGCTTCGCGTTCGACGCCGACGGCCGCCAGGTGGGCCTCGACAGCCGGCCGGAGCACATCGCGCAGGTCGCCGACGCGTCCCTGCGGCGCCTGGGCGTCGAGGCGATCGACCTGTTCTACCAGCACCGCGTCGATCCGGACGTACCGATCGAGGACGTCGCCGGCGCCGTCAAGGACCTGATCCAAGCCGGGAAGGTGAAGCACTTCGGGCTCTCCGAGGCGGGCGCGCAGACCATCCGCCGGGCCCACGCGGTCCAGCCGGTCACCGCACTGCAGAGCGAGTACTCCCTCTGGTGGCGCGAGCCCGAGGCCGAGATCCTGCCCACCCTCGAGGAGCTGGGCATCGGTTTCGTGCCGTTCAGCCCGCTGGGCCGGGGCTTCCTCACCGGGAAGATCGACCGCAACACCGCCTTCGCCGCCGGCGACATCCGCAGCACCCTCCCGCGGTTCAGCCCGGAGGCGCGGCAGGCGAACCAGGCGCTGGTGGACCTGCTGGGCGCGGTCGCCGGCCGCCGGAACGCCACGACGGCCCAGGTGGCGCTGGCCTGGCTGCTCGCGCAGAAGCCGTGGATCGTACCCATCCCCGGCACCCGCAACGTGTCCCGCCTGACCGAGAACGTCGGCGCCGCGGACCTCCGCCTGACCGCCGATGAGCTCACCGAGATCGACGGCGCCGCCGCGAAGATCGAGGTCCAGGGGGACCGCTACCCGGCCCACCTGCAGGCGCTCATCGACCGCTGACCGGTGGGACGGCGGCGCGGGCGGTGCTAGCTTGCTGGAGTGTCCGAGGACAAGCATGACCGGCTCCGGGCCGAGTTCGAGGCGATGCGCGAGGACATCGCCGTCCGCGCCGCCGCGCGCGAGACGGCGAGCCACAAGGCCTTCGACGCGCAGCGGGCCGCGCACCGCGAGGAGACGGCCGCCTGGGACCAGCTCACCCGGCTGCGGGAGGCCCGCCGCGGCGAACCCGGCAACCTGTCCCTGGTGGCGCAGGCCGACCAGGCGGAAGCCGCCTACGAGGGGGCGCGCGAGATCGCCGAGGCCGTCACCCGGACGGCGGAATCGCTCGCCCAGCGGGCGCTGGAAGCATCCATGGCGGAGAGCCGGCGTCTGGCCGAGCTCGGCGGGCGCCTCCGGGCGGCCCGCTCGGCCGCCTTCCCGCCGCCGGGCTCGACCCGCATGGACCGCGCTCGCTAGCGGTCGCGCCCGAGGCGTCAGGAGCGCACTTCGGTGAGGCGGCGGGGGTCGAAGAAGCCGATCGGGTGCGCGGTCGCGCCCGTCGTGGCCAGGTCGGCCAGGATCTCCCCGACGACGGGCACGAATTTGAAGCCGTGACCGGAGAAGCCGCACGCCACCGTCACCGCCGGGTGGGCCGGGTGGGTGGCGATGACGAAGTGCTCGTCGGGCGTGTTGCTGTAGAGGCACGTCTTGGCCCGGAGAAAGGCGCCCGGCAGGGTGGGCAGGTGCCGGCGGGCGCGGGCGGCCATCGTGGCGATCTCGTCGTCGTGGACCTCCCGGTCGACCGTCTCCGGGGTGGTCGGGACGCCCCGGCGGAAGAAGGCGATCTTGGCTCCGCCCTCCGGGCCGTCGATGGCCGGGAAGCCGTACACCTGGCTGCCGTGCCGGTCCTCCCAGATGTAGACCGGGAAGCGGTCCGGAAGGTACGGCCCGACGCCGCCGTCGGGCTGGAACCAGTACTGCACCTGGCGCTCGATGACGAACGGGACGCCCAGGTCGGCCAGCAGGCGGGGCGCCCAGGGGCCGGGCGCCAGGACCAGGTGGCCCGCTGTGTACGTACCGGACTCGGTGTCGACCCGGACGCCGCCGTCCGCGGTGGGTTCCCATCGGGTCATGGGCTCGTGGAAGCGCAGGTCCGCGCCGTGCCCGGCGGCCAGGTCCAGGTGGGCGCGGACGGTCGGCTCCGGGCGTACGAAACCGGCCTTGGGTTCGAAGAGCGCCACCTCGTCGGCGCGCGGATCGAGGGCCGGGAATCGCCGCCGCAGTTGCGCCGCGTCGAGCATCTCGTGCGGCAGGTCCCACTGTTCGGCGCTGCGGCGGCTGCCCGCGACGGTCCGGCTCTCCGGGTGCCCGGCCATGACCCCGCCGGTCAGGCTGATCACGTCCTGGCCGGAGTCGTGCGCCAGGGTCTCCCAGAGCTCGTACGCCCGCAGGAGCAGCGGCACATAGTCGGCGCTCTCGAAGTAGGACTGCCGGATGATGCGGGAGCCGCCGTGACTGGCGCCCCGGTCGTGGGCCGGCCCGAACTTCTCCAGCCCCAGCACGCGCCGGCCGCGTGCGGCGAGGTGGTGTGCCGCCGCGCTACCCATGCCGCCCAGCCCCACCACGATCACGTCGTTGACCGTCACGCCGCCAGCTTCGGGGGATCCAATGGCGATGGTCAATGCCGTACGGCGAGTTTTCCGGATGCGCCGCAAACGGGCTCTCGTAGGATGCCACCATGCTCGCGGTTCCCTGGCGTGACGTGGTGCTGGCGGTGTTCCCCGCGGCCGGCCTGGCCGACGGCGCCCCCGTGGCGGCGATCGCGGCCGCGCAGGAGCGGCTGGGCCAGGTCTTCCCGGAGGACCTGGCGAGCCTGCTGGCGGAGTCCGACGGCGTCCGCGGCGACGACGAGCTCGACGTGATCTGGCCGGTGGAGCGGATCGTGCGCGACAACCTGGAGTTCCGCACCGTCGCGGACTTCCGGGAGCTCTACGCCCCCTTCGACGGCCTGCTCTTCTTCGGTGACAACGGGGGCGGCGACCAGTTCGCCCTCGTGCCCGGCGACCCCGTGCGGGGCGTGGTGGTGTGGGACCACGAGACCGACGAGCGCCGGACGGTGGCCGACGGCCTCGCGGACTACCTGACCCGCATCCTCGTCGCCGACGGCGACGAGTGGTACGCCCCCACCCGCTGAGGCGTCACCGGCGAGGCGCCTGCTCGGCCAGCACCCCGAGCAGGCGGTCGACGTGCTCCTCGCGGGTGCCGAGGCCGAGGCTCGCCCGGATCGCCGCGCCCGGCGCCTCGGCGGCCGGGTCCAGCCGGCCCGCCGCCTCGTGCAGCAGCCGCCGGGTCAGCGGGTGGGCGCAGAACAGTCCGGTGCGGACCCCGATCGCGTGGTCGCGGCCCAGGGTGGTGCTCAGCTCGTCCGGGTCGCGGCCCAGCACCGCGAACGAGACGATGCCGACCCGGGGCGCGGCGGCGTCGAACAGCCGCAGCTCCTCGGCGTGCGGCAGCGCGGCGATCCCGGCCCGCAGGCGGTCGAGCAGGTGATCCTCGGCGGAGAGGTCGGCGTCGGCCAGGGCCCGGCAGGCGGTCGCCAGGGCGACCGCGCCGACCAGGTTGGGGGTGCCGGCCTCGTGCCGGGCCGGGCCGTCGTGCCACCGTACGGCGAAGTCGGCGGACACCCCCGCGGTCGCGCCGCCCCCGGCGAGGTACGGCGGCGCCGCGTCGAGCCAGTCGGCCCGCCCGGCCAGCACGCCCGCGCCGAACGGGGCGTAGACCTTGTGCCCGGAGAGCGCGATGTAGTCGGCGCCGAGGGCCGTCATGTCTACCGGTGCGTGCGGCGCGAGCTGGGCGGCGTCGACCGCGATGCGGGCGCCGTGGCGGTGGGCGACCGCCGCCAGCTCCTGCACCGGCCACAGCTCCCCGGTGACGTTGCTGGCGGCGGTGACGGCCACGAGCACCGGGCCGGGCAGCCCGCGCAGCGCCTCGTCCAGCGTGGCGACCGCCTCGCCGGCCGAACGGGGCGTCCCGATGCGTACGGGGTTGCGCCAGGGGAGCAGGTTGGCGTGGTGCTCGACGTCGAAGGTCACCACGGTCGTGCCGGGCGGCAGGACGTGGGCGAGCAGGTTGAGGGCGTCGGTGGTGTTGCGGGTGAACACGACGGTGTCCTGCGGGCCGCAGCCGAGATGCTCGTACAGGGTCTCCCGGGCCTGCTCGTACTCGCGGGTGCTGCGCTGGGCCAGGGCGCCGGCGCCGCGGTGCACGCTGCCGTACCAGGGCAGCAGGTCCGCCACCGCCGCGGCGACGACGTCGAGGCACGGTGCGGTGGCCGCGATGTCGAGGTTGGCGAAATCGATGCTGCTGCCGTCGGGAAGTTTGACCTCTGCGGGGCTCAGGACGCTCACCATGACCGGACCATATCTAATCGATAGGAAATATGGATAGTGTGTCGGCATCGAGTCGCTCTGGAGGAAGCAATGACGCTTCGCACCGCCGTGGTGGAGACCTCGTCCCTCGGTGACCGCACCTACCTCGTGCACGACGGCGAGGTGGCCGTGGTGGTCGACCCGCAACGTGACATCGACCGCGTGCTCGCGGTCGCCGGCCGCCTCGGCGTCCGTATCACCCACGTGGCCGAGACCCACCTGCACAACGACTACGTCTCCGGCGGCCTCGCGCTCGCCCGGGTGACCGGGGCGGTGTACCTGGTCGCCGCCGCCGAGGAGGTGAGCTTCCCGCGGCTGCCGGTTGCCGACGGGGACCGGGTCGTGGTCTCCGACCGGCTGACGCTCACGGCCGTCGCCACGCCGGGCCACACCTTCCACCATCTGTCGTACGTGGTGCGTCACGACGACGAGGTGGCCGGGGTCTGCACCGGCGGCTCGCTGCTGTTCGGCACCACCGGGCGCACGGACCTGCTCGGCGCGGCGCACGCCCGGACCCTGGCCCGGCACCAGCACGACTCGGCGCGCCGCCTCGCCGACCTGCTGCCCGACGGCACGCCGGTCTGGCCCACCCACGGCTTCGGCAGCTTCTGCTCCGCCACCCCGCCGGACGCCGACTCGTCCACGATCGGCCGGGAGAAACGGGTCAACCCGGTGCTGCGGCTGCATGCCGACGCGTACGTCGAGCAGCTGCTGGCCGGGCTCGGCGCCTATCCCGCGTACTACGCGCACATGGGCGTCCGCAACGCCGAGGGGGCGGAGCTCATCGACCTGACGCCCGCCCGGCGCGCCGGCGCCGACGAGCTGCGGGCCCGCATCGAGGCCGGGGAGTGGGTGGTCGACCTGCGCTCGCGCAAGGCGTACGCGTACCGCCACCTCGCCGGGACGCTCAGCTTCGGTGTGGACGGTCCGCTGGCCACCTGGCTGGGCTGGACCCTGCCGCACGGCACCCCGCTGACGCTGCTCGGCGAGTCCCCGCAGCAGGTGGCGACGGCCCAGCGGGAGCTCGCCCGGATCGGCATCGACCGCCCGGCCGCCGCGGCCACCGGCACGCCCGACGACTGGGCGCGTACCCCCGGCGACCTGGCGGAGCGCCGCCGGGCGACCTTCGCGGACCTGGCGGCCGAGGGCGCGGACGTCGTCCTCGACGTCCGCGCCGACGCGGAGTGGCGGGCCGGCCACCTCGCCGGGGCTGTCCACATCCCGCTACCGCAGCTGACCGAGCGCTGGACGGAGGTTCCGGACGGCACGGTGTGGGTGCATTGCGCGGCGGGCTACCGCGCGGCGGCCGCCGCGAGCCTGCTGGCCCGGGCCGGACGCCGCGCGGTGGCCGTGGACGACGACTGGGCGAACGCGGCCGCCGCCGGCCTGCCCGTCGCGACCTAGGTCCAGACCATGTCGATCTGCCGCTCGAACACGCGGTAGCCGCCGCGGGCGAACGCCGCCGCCATCGGGGCGTTCGCCACGTCGGTCGCCGCGCGGATGCGGGGCACGTCCCGGCCGGCGAGCACGCGGGTGCCCTCGGCCAGGATGTCGTCGATGTAGCCGTGGCCGCGCAGGTCCGGCACCACCCCGATGTACGCGATGATCGGGTTGTAGCCGTTGTGCGCCGGGATCACGAACCCGGCAGGCGTGCCGTCCGGGCGGTGCGCCACCCGCCACCACTCCTGCGGGCTGGGACAGCGGACCAGCTCGTCGTGGTACTGCCGGTGGGCCGCCTCGGCCGGAGTCATCCGGGTGAGCTCCTCGCGCCCGTGGGCGTCGAGGGTGCCGTCCATCACGCGGGTCATCAAGGCGATGAGCTCCTCCGGGCCGGACGGCGGGCGGAACCTGAGGCGGCCGGTGTCCGGCGGGACCGGCGTGCCCGGATCCCACTGCAGGCGCAGGCGCTCGACGAACAGCCTCGCGCCGGTGCGTTCCAGGGCGCTCATGCGAAGCTCCACGTCGCGGCGGGCGCCCGGGTCGTCCCGCCAAGCGGCCGGCACGAACCGGGTGTACTCGGGCCGGGCCGGCAGGGTCGCCAGGGCCGTCTCGAGCAGGCGTACGCCCACCTCGAGGTCCGCGGGCCCGGCCACGTCGAAGATGTCGAGGAACATGGGCTCGTCGTCGCCCACCGGGGCCCAAAATCCGGCCCGGGCGGCCACCCGGCCGTCGTCGAGCGCCACCCACAGCCATCCGGTGCGGCGCCGCCCGGCGTCCAGGTCACCGGCGACCTCGGTGTTGAGCGCGTACGGCAGGGTGGTGAACAGGTCGATCTCGTCCGGCCCGCGGAGCGGGCGCAGGTGCTGCGTCAAGGGGTGTTCTCCTCGTGCGGAGACGGGCGCCCGTGCCGGGGGTCAGAAGTGGCAGCCCCGGGAGGACACGAGCGCGATGGTCGTGCGGAACATGGCTCAGCCCTCCTTTCATGTCGGATCCGTCCGGTAGGTGTAGCCGGAGCCCGGGCGGCCCGGCAACCGATTTCCGGCCGGGTAACGTGCGCGGCATGGACGACCTGCTCGACGCCGCCGCGCGGCTGATCGCCATCCGGTCCACCGCCGACCGGCCGCAGCTGCTGGGCGAGGCGCTCGAGCTCGTGCTCGGCCGCGTCGGCCCGGGTTTCACCGTCGAGCGGTTCACCTCCCGGGGCAAGCCCAGCGCGCTCGTGCACACCGGCGGGCCGCGACCGCACTTCCGGGTGCTGCTCAACGCGCACCTCGACGTGGTGCCGGCCCCGGACGAGCAGTTCCGGCCGCACGTCCGCGACGGCCGGCTGTACGGGCGCGGCGCCCAGGACATGAAGGTGGCGGCGCTGGTGCTGGCCGACGTCTTCCGCGAGCTGGCGCCCGTCCTGCCGTACCCGCTGGGCCTTCAGTTGGTCACCGACGAGGAGGTCGGCGGGTACGACGGCACCGCCCACCAGATCGAGGCCGGCGTGAGCGCGGACTTCGTCGTGATCGGGGAGCAGAGCGGCCTGCGGGTGGTCACAGAGTCCCGCGGGATCCTCCAGGTACGCCTGCATGCCACCGGCACCGCCGCGCACGCCGCCTACCCCTGGCTCGGCGACAACGCCCTGCTCAAGCTCCTCGCGGCGATCGGACGGGTGCTGGCCCGCCATCCCGTGCCCGGCCACGAGGTGTGGGCCACCACGGTCAACGTGGCCCGGATCGAGACCCCGGACGCGGCGGTGAACCAGGTGCCCGCCGCGGCGACCGCGTGGCTCGACATCCGGTTCCCGCCCGAGGACGAGGCGTACGCCGGGCGTACCCGTGAGCAGGTCGCGGCGCACCTGCGGGAGCTGTCCGGGCTCGAGGTGACCGTGGACGGTTTCGGGCCGCCGCACCGGGCCGATCCGGACCGCCGCGAGGTGCGGTTGCTGCAGGCCGCCGCACGGGAGGCCGGCTGGTCCGGCGAGCTGCTGCGCAAGCACGGCGCCGCCGACGTCCGGTTCTACTCGGCGCGGGGAATCGCCGCGGTCGTCTTCGGTCCCGGCGGCGACGGCCAGCACGGCCCCGGCGAGTACGCCGACCTGACCACCGTGGCGCCGTACCGGGCGGCGCTCAGCACCTTCCTGCGAGCCCTGCCGTGATCGCCCCCACGTCGAGGAGGACGACCCCGAGCCCGGCGATCTCCCGCAACCCCTGCTCGGTGGCTCGGGAGATCGCGTCCGTGGCCAGCACCACCCGGTAGTCGCGCTCGCTGGCCTCGACGATGCTGGCGCGGGGGCAGTTCGGCAGGTTGCACCCGGCGAAGACCACCGTGTCGACCTCCCGGTCCCGCAGCATCTCGTCCAGCGGAGTCCGGTAGAAGGCACCCCAGCGGGGCTTGAAGAGGGCGTACTCGTGCGGGCCGAGCGGCTGCGGCCGCCCGCCGAGCAGCAGATCGTCGTCGAGGCCGGGGCCGTCGCCGATCAGCAGGCCGGGCGCGAGCAGCCGGCCCTCGGTGCCGGGCCTGAGCATCTCGGCGCCCGCGCCGACGAGGGTGCGCCGCACCAGGTCGACGTCGTCGCCCCGGTACAGCCGCACGATGTGCACGATCGGCCGGCGCGCGGCCCGGAAGGCGTCCACCAGCTCCCGTAGCGCGGGGACGATCTCGGTGGTGCCGGCGAGCCCGAACCGGCTCTCGGACAGGAAGTCGCGCTGCATGTCGATGGTGACGAGCGCGGAGGTGCCCCAGTGCGGCGCCAGATGCGGGTCGATCGCGGTTCCCGTCATGCGCCCGTCCTCGACGCCTCCATGCGGCGGGCGAGCTCGCGGGCCCGGGCCCGCTGCACCGAGCGTGCCTGCCCGATCACGAAACGCCGCAGCACGCGCGGGGACGTCACGGTCACGAACTCGGTCACCCGGGTGCCCTCGCCGTCCGGCTCCAGGTCGACCGTGGCGACCAGGTGCACCGATCCGGGGCTGCGCACGTCGCTGACGATCCGCCGCCCCGGGTCCGGAAAGGTCATGGTGACCCGGATCGGATTGTCCCAGTGCAGTGGTCCGAGCCGGAAGCGTTCCACCGCTACGTACGCCACCGCGCCACCCGTATGCCGGACGTCGCGCACGGCCACCACCAGCGGTGACAACCCGACGTAGCTCTCCGGATCGCCGAGGTGGTCGTAGATGCGCCCGGGCGTGGCGGCCACCCGGAACGCGTGGCGGAACTCATCGATGGACACGCCCGCCATGGTCGCACGAACCTTTCGAAAACCTTTGCTGGGAAATTGCTTTGAACCCCTTCCCGGGCGTCTTCGTACTGATGGCTGTCGACGACGTCTGTACCGGGCAACATTCCCGATTTGCGCGGCGGTGGGAGACCTCCGCAGCGCGTGACGAAAGGCCGAGCATGAGTCGTGTCCACTACGGCACGCGGGCGGTTTCCCGCCTGTCGCGCCGTCGGGTTCTTACGATCGCCGCGACCGTGGGCGTCGGAGCCTCCGCCGCCGGGGTGGCCGGGCTGAGCCTGGCGGGGGAGAAGGGCGGCGCATCCGCCGACGCCGAACCGCTGGTCCTCTCGCTGCGGGACGCGAAGAAGGGCACCTTCGACCTGTTCTCGGGCGGCTCGAAGGTCACCATCACCGACGCGGCCCTGGCGAAGAAGCTGCTCAAAGCCGTCAAGCGCTGACCAGGAAGGCAGACTCATGTCCTCGCACCGCGAAGCCCCGGAGATCAGCAAGGACCCGGTGGCCGACAGCTCCGACCTGTACGCGTTCGTCAGCCCGGACCATCCGGACACTGTGACGCTGATCGCCAACTACGTCCCGCTGCAGCTGCCCGCGAGCGGCCCGAACTTCTTCGAGTTCGGCGACGACGTGCTCTATGAGATCCACGTCGACAACAACGGCGACGGGCGTCCCGATCTGACGTACCAGTTCCGGTTCCGCACCGAGCTGCGCAACGACAAGACGTTTCTCTACAACACCGGCCCGATCGAGTCGCTCGACAGCGAGAACTGGAACCGGCGGCAGTTCTACTCGGTGACCCGGGTGGACGCCAGCGGCAAGCACACCGTGCTGGCCGAGAAGTTGCCCTGCCCGCCGTGCAACGTCGGCCCGCTGTCCATCGCGGACTACGACAAGCTGGCCGAGGACGCGGTGCACAAGCTGAAGACCGGCGAGAAGGTCTTCGCCGGCCAGCGGGCCGACCCGTTCTTCGTCGACCTCGGCGCCATCTTCGACCTCGCCACGCTGCGGCCGTTCCAGGACAAGCACCTGGTCGGGCAGAAGCTGTTCAACTACGCGGGCAAGGCGGTCAACGCCACCGACAAGACGAACGTGCACAGCATCGCGATCCAGGTGCCGATGCACATGGTCCGCAAGGACGGCAAGAAGAAGGTGCGCGGGCGGGACCCGGGCGCGGTCGTCGGCGTGTGGACCTCCGCCAGCCGCCGGCAGGTCCAGGTGCGGCACGGCCGCAAGAACGACGACGTGTACGTGGGCCCGCAGGTCCAGGTGTCCCGGCTGGGCAACCCGCTGTTCAACGAGGTCATCGTGCCGATGGCGCAGAAGGACCTGTGGAACAGCCTGCCGCCCAGCGAGGACAAGCGCTTCGTCGAGTTCGTCGAGCAGCCGGAACTCGCCCAGCTGCTGCCGGTGCTCTACCCGGGCCTGTTCGACAACCTGGCCGAGCTGAACAAGGCGAAGACCGCCCGCGCCGACCTGGTCGCGATCCTGCTGACCGGCATCCCGGACGGGCTGATCGACGACTTCCAGAACAACACCGGCGAGACGCAGGCGGACATGCTGCGCCTCAACACGGTGGTGCCGCCGACCAAGGACGAGAACAAGTTCGGCATCCTCGGCGGCGACCTGGCCGGCTTCCCGAACGGGCGGCGGCCCGCCGACGACGTGGTGTCCATCTCGCTGCGCGCGATCGCCGGCGTCACCGTGCCGCTGGTCGACGAGAAGTTCAAGCCGGACGATGCGGCCGCTCTCGTGGAGCAGGGGCTGAGCGCCAAGGACGTCAGCTCGAAGCTGCTGCACAAGTTCCCGTACCTCGGGGTGCCGTTCGACGGCTTCAACACGCCGTCGGGCAAGGACGGCAAATGAGCGTCGGCGTCCACCATCACCACACCCTGGCGCCGTCCGGGCAGGGCACCGTGGTGCTCAACATCGGCGCGGGGATCGGCGCCCTGGTGATCCACACCCCGGGCAACCTGCACGGCCACGAGATCGAGGTCAGCCCGGTCGGGGACCCGTCCCGGCGTACGCACGCGGCGGTCCGGGCGCGGTACGTCCGCGACGGCGTGATGTTCAGCGTGGTCATCGACAGCCTGCCCGAGGGCCGCTACGTCGTCTGGCGGGACCCGGTGACCCCCCTGGCCGAGGTCGGGGTGTCCGGCGGGTCCGTGACCGAGTACGAATGGCCGGAAGGTGCTACTTCGTAACCAGCGGTGACCCCCCTGCCGGTCTAGGGTGAGCGAATGGACACGGCAGGGGTGACCGATCGGGACCCTGGTCCAGCCTCGGCGGGCTCGGACGTGGCGGCGCGCGCGGCGTTGCGGACCGTCGACCCGGAAGAGGCGGGGGCGTTCTGCCGCCGGATGTTCTACGGTCCGCTCGAGATCAAACCGGCCGGCAGCATGGAGGGCTTCGCCTTCTCGGGCGACGTCGTGCAGGTCGGCCCGCTGACCGTCGGCGAGGTGAGCTACGGGGTGGAGATGTGCGTCGCCATCGGCGACCTGCGCACGGCGTACCACGTGCTGGCCCCGATGACCGGTTCGGTCCAGGTGCGGCACCGCGGCACGGCGACGACTGCCGATCCGGGCCGTGCCGCGGTGTTCCAGCCGATCGGTGACATCGACCTGCGCTGGTCCGCGGACTGCCGGCTCTACAGCGTCAAGGTGGAGCGGCTGGCGTTCGAGCGGGAGCTCGAGGCGGCGTACGACGCGCCGGGCGGGGTGCCGCTGCCGCTGGGCGCCACGTTCGGCGTCTCCGGCGGGCCGGGCCGCAGCTGGATGGCCCTGATCCGGATGCTGCACGCCGAGCTGCGCGAGATGGACGGCCTGACCACCCTGCCCTGGCTGCTGCGGCGCTGGCGGGACCTGGCGATCAGCGCCCTTGCCGGCGCCGTGGAGCACTCGTCCGGCGACGGCGTCCGTGGCCGGCCGACCGCGCGCCGGCCGCGGACGGTCAAGCGCACCCTCGACGCGATGCACGCGGAGCCGGGCCGGTCCTTCACGGCGGCCGAGCTGGCGGGCATAGCGGGCGTCGGCATCCGGGTGCTGCAGGAGTCGTTCCGCCAGCACGTGGGCGTGCCGCCGCTGACCTACCTGCGCCGGTTGCGCCTGGAGGGCGTGCACGCCGAACTGACCCGGGCCGACAAGGGCGAGGTGAGTGTCAGCGAGGTCGCCTACCGGTGGGGCTTCACCCACCTGGGCCGGTTCGCCGGCGCCTATCGCGCCCGCTACGGCGTCTCGCCGTCCCAGACCCTGCGCGGCGACCGCCTGTAGCGGGTGGCCGGTACGGCGGGATCAGGCGGGTATCGTCCCCGCCCGCAGCCGGACGGTGAAGCCGTCGCCGCTGCGGATGAGCGTGGTGTCGAGGTCGAGCTGATGCACGAGCCAGAGCCCCCAGCCCGCGCGTACGAGGCGCTGCGCCGCGGGGACCAGGCCCGCGAGGGGGTCGGCGGGGCCACGGCCATGGTCATGGACGCCCACCACGATGCGGTCCGGCGCGGCCCAGATGCGGACCGTCACCGGTGGCTCGCCGTGGAGGTGGGCGTTGGCGGCTGTCTCCGACGTGGCGAGGGTCAGGTCGGCGAGCGCGGTGCCGGAGACCCGGCCGGTCCCGATGCACGTCAGCGCCCGGCGGACGTCGGCCGGGGGCCGGTCGGTCAGCTCGGCGATCGGGGTGGAGGCCTCGAGCGGGTCCGGTCGGGGCGGCAGACCCTCGAATGCCGGGACGGGCTGGTAGCGCTCGCTGGTCCGGCGCTGCCCGGACGGCATGACGAGGCGGGGATGGGTGCGCTCGACGACGTCCAGCACCGCCTGGGGCGCGGTGCTGGTGTCGTACAGGCAGAAGCCCCAGACCGGGTAGTCCTGCCAGACGGTGTTGACGGCGCACTCGTACCGGTCCCAGCCTTCGAACCGGCCCCCGTTGCCGGGGTGCGGTACGTCCCCGGCGATCCGGATCTGCCCGGCGCCGCGGGCGAGATGGACGTCGAACAGCCGCCGGTAGGCGTCGATCGCCCGCGCCGGCGTCGCGTACAGGCCCTTGTCGCCGATGAAGGAGACGGCGGACGTGTCGGCCAGCCGGGACCGGAGCAGCCCGGACTTCCGGTCGTCGTACCCGAGGATGACCGGCTCGCCGGCGGCCACACCTTGCTCGACGAACGGCACGATCAGGGCGGCGAACTCGGCGTCGGAGCCGTAGAAGCCGGCTTCGTGGAAATGACCCACCTGGCCGCGGGCTGCGCCCGTCCTCACCACACCACGACGGTACTCCCACGGCCGGGCTATGTCTGCGGGCGGCCGCGGTCCTGGCGGCGCTGGCGGTCGACGAGTCGCGCCTCGATCTGCCGGAGGCGCTCACGGAGTTGTACGGCGCGCCGCTGGGCGGCCTCGGCCCGCGCCTGGGTGCCGTACTGACTGTGGCCGGCGGGGCCGCCGGTGGGAACGGTGACGGACAACCGGACCTCGAAGCCGGCCGGGGTGGTGGTCATGTCGAGCCGGTCGCAGCATTGCCGGGCCAGCCACAGTCCGGCGCCCGAGCGGAGGGGACGGTGGCCGGTGTCGGCCGGGGCGTATCCGGCCAGCGGGTCGTCGAAGCCGGAGCCCTGGTCGGTGACGGTGCACAGGACCCGGTGGGGGTTCGCCCACAGCCGCACCCGCACGGGTGGGCGGCCGTGGGTCAGGCCGTTCGCGGCCACCTCGGCGACGGCGGCGATGAGGTCGCTGCGGGAGAGCGGCGGCAGGCCCGACAGGACGTCGCCGGCACGGAGCTCGTGGCGCATTTCCGCGATCCGGCCGGGGGAGGTGAGGTCGATGGTCGCCGTCGCTGAGGTGCTCGGCAGCGGATCAGGGTCGACGTCCGCGGAGTGGCGGAGGAACGCTGCCGGGTCCTGGTAGCGCGGGTTCGGCCGGCTCCCGCCGGGAGTGAGCAGCAGGGGGTGGGTTTGTTCGGCCCCGGCCAGCAGCGGCTCAGGAAGGCTGCGGGTGTCGTAGGCGCAGACGCCGGACAACGGGTAGGAGATGAGGGCCGCGTTGGCGACGGCCTCGAACCGGATCCATTCGCGCCAGGTCTCCGGGTCGGCCCCGAAGGCCACTTCGCCGACGAGCCGCACCCGGCGGGAGCCCGCCGCGGCGTGGCGGCGCATGATCTGGCGGTAACTTGCCACGGCGTGCGCGGTGCGGGTATGGACGGAGGCCCGGTCGACCACGGTCACCTGTGGACCGCCGCCCACGGCATCCGCCAGGGCCGCGCTGGCATCCCGGCCGCACACCAGGACAGCGGGTTCGCCGGCGTCCAGGCCGGCTCGCAGGAACGGCACCGCCCCTGCGAGCAGGGCGTCGGTGGAGTCGCAGAACAGGACGTGATGGTCATAGCCGGTGCTGTGCGGGGCGGTCACGGGTCACCTCCGAGCAGCTGCACGCCGGGCTCGGCCGCCAGGCCGAGCAGCCGCATGGTCCGCTCCACCTCCAGCTGCGGTGCGACGAGCAGGAGGTGGCCGCCGTCGGCGCGAAAATCGGCGCTGGCGGTGAGCAGGGCCCTGCAGGCCGCGACGTCGAGGAAGTCGACGGCGCCGAGGTCCAGCCAGACCGGGCCGCTGCCGTGGCTGGTGGCGGTGGCCACGACCGCGGCGAACACGTCGGCGTTGACGAGGTCGATCTCACCGCGCAGGACCAGGCCGTGTCCGATGTCACCGGTGGCGAACCGGGTCTGGCGCACCCCGACCACATGGGCCTCGACGGTAGCGCGCAACGCCGGGCCGGTCATGGCCGCGCGCGCATACTGGCACATCGCCGAGACCGGCCGCGTCCGGCACAGCCGGTCCATGGTCCGCTCGGTACGCAGGTAGGCGTCCGGGGCCAGCAGGGTCAGCGCGGCGGTGGGCTCCGCCGACATCCGCACCGCGGAGAACCCCTCGGCCAGCGCCCGCTCGACCAGCCCGTCCTGCCCGGCCGGAGGATAGAACTCCTCCAGCGGCAGCACCGCCAGCCGGCCGTCCCGCCGGGCCGCGCCGGTGTCGAGACCGGTGGCCTCCAGCACGGCGACCAGTGAGTCCTGCGAGGCGACGGGCCCGTCGGCGTAGATGACCTTCTCGCCCCGTTCCAGCCCGCGCCGCACCCACGCCGCCAGGCCGGCCCGCCGCTCCGACTCAGCTTCATAGAGCAACAGCACATGGCCGTCCCACTGCGGACCACACCCGTGGACGTCAGGACCAGCCACACCTCGAACGTACCCAGGTCGGCATCGGATGGATACCCACGGCCGGTCAGAGCTCGATCTGCTGGCCCTTGCCGACCACCACGATGCCGCTGTCGCTGACGGTGTAGCGCTTGCGGTCCTGATCGAGATCGACGCCGATCTGCGCGCCCTCCGGGACGACCACGTTCTTGTCGAGGATGGCGTTGCGGATGACCGCGCGCCGGCCCACCTGCACGCCCTCCATGATCACCGAGCCCTCCACGTGCGCCCAGGAGTTGACGCGCACGTTGGGCGAGATGACCGAGCGCTCGACCAGCGCGCCGGAGACGACCACGCCGGGGGAGATCATCGACTCGATGGCGCGGCCCTGGCGGTCGTCGTACCCGTGGACGAATTTCGCCGGCGGCCAGGAGCCGTAGTTGGTGTAGATCGGCCAGTCCATGTTGTAGAGGTTGAAGACCGGCAGGGTGGCGATGAGGTCCATGTGGGCCTCGTAGAACGAGTCGAGCGTCCCCACGTCGCGCCAGTAGCCGCGGTCGCGGTCGGTGCTGCCGGGCACCTCGTTGTCGCGGAAGTCGTAGACGTTCGCCTCGCCGCGCTCGACCAGCATCGGGATGATGTTGCCGCCCATGTCGTGCTTGCTGTCGGGGTTCTGCGCGTCGGCGCTCACCGCCTCGCACAGGGCCCGGGTGGTGAACACGTAGTTGCCCATCGACGCGTAGATCTCGTCGGGCGAGTCCGGCAGGCCGTCGACCTCCGTGGGCTTCTCGCGGAAGGCGCGGATGCGCTTGCCGTCCGCGGCGACGTCGATGACGCCGAACTGGTCGGACATCGACTTGGGCTGGCGGATGCCGGCCACGGTGACCGCCGCGCCCGAGGCGATGTGGTCGTTGACCATCTGCTTCGGGTCCATGCGGTAGATGTGGTCGGCGCCGAACACGATCACGTAGTCCGGGTTCTCGTCGTTGATCAGGTTGAGGCTCTGGTAGATCGCGTCCGCGGAGCCGGCGAACCAGCGCGGCCCGAGCCGCTGCTGCGCCGGTACGGGCGTCACGTAGTTGCCCAGCAGCGTCGACATCCGCCAGGTCTTGGTGATGTGCCGGTCCAGCGAGTGCGACTTGTACTGGGTCAGCACGACGATCTTCAGGAAGCCGCCGTTGGCCAGATTCGAGAGGACGAAGTCGATCATGCGGTAGATGCCGCCGAACGGGACGCCGGGCTTGGCCCGGTCCGCGGTGAGGGGCATCAGGCGCTTGCCTTCGCCACCTGCCAGAACGATCGCGAGCACCTTGACTGCCATGACGAGACGCTAACTTTCCTGCCGCGCTCACGCCAGTCGAAAGGCTTATTCTGCGTCACGTGACCGACTCGCGTTCGAAACTCGCCACCGGCAGCCTCCGCGTCGACCTGTTCACCCGGGAGTACCCGCCGGAGGTCTACGGCGGCGCGGGCGTGCACGTCGAGTACCTCGCCCGGGACCTGCGCCCGCTCACCGACGTACGGGTGCACTGCTTCGGCGCCAAGCGCGACGAGCCCGGCGTCACCGCGTACCCGGAGCCGGCCGAGCTGGCCGGGGCCAACGCCGCCCTGCGCACGATGGGCGTCGACCTGGCGATGGCAGCCGGGGCGGAGGGCACGGACATCGTGCACAGCCACACCTGGTACGCGAACTTCGCCGGGCACACCGCCAAGCTCCTGTACGGCGTACCGCACGTGGTCACCACGCACAGCCTGGAGCCGCTGCGCCCGTGGAAGGCCGAACAGCTCGGCGGCGGCTACGCGCTCTCGTCGTTCTGCGAGCGTACGGCGATCGAGGCGGCGGACGCGGTCATCGCCGTCTCCGGGGGGATGAAGCGCGACGTGCTGACGGCGTACCCGAGCGTCGACCCCGACAAGATCCGCGTGGTCTACAACGGGATCGACACCGAGCAGTACGCCCCCGACCGCGGCACCGACGTCATCGAGCGCCTCGGCATCGACCTGAACCGCCCCAGCGTGGTGTTCGTCGGGCGCATCACGCGGCAGAAGGGCCTGCCGTACCTCATGCGGGCCTGCCACGACCTGCCCGCGGAGACCCAGATCGTGCTGCTCGCGGGCGCCCCGGACACGCCCGAGATCGCCGCCGAGGTGGAGGGCCTGGCGATCCAGTTGCGCAACGCCCGCGACGAGCACGGTGTGATCTGGGTCCAGGAGATGCTGCCCAAGCACGAGGTCGTCCAGGTGCTGACCCACGCCACGGTCTTCGTCTGCCCTTCGATCTACGAGCCGATGGGCATCGTCAACCTGGAGGCGATGGCCTGCGAGACCGCCGTGGTGGCCACCGCCACCGGGGGGATCCCCGAGGTCGTCGCCGACGGCGACACCGGCGTGCTGGTCCCGATCGAGCAGGTCGCCGACGGCACCGGCATCCCGGTCGACCCGGACCGGTTCGTCGCCGACCTGGCCGACGCGATGCGCCGGCTGATCGAGGACCCGGCCCGGGCCGGGCAGATGGGCCTCGCGGGGCGCAGGCGCGCCGTCGAGAAGTTCTCCTGGGGCACCATCGCCCAGGACACCCTCGAGGTCTACCGCTCGCTGCTCTGAAGCAGCGCGCCGGCGACCGCGCGCCCCGACAGCCACGCCGTCTGGACGCGTGGCCTCCCGAACGCGTCCCCGGCCAGCCACACCCGCCCGTCGGTGGCATAGTCGCCGGTGGTGGAGGCCGGCTGGGCGTATGTCCAGCGGTGCACGTGGATCTCGGGCCGCGCGGGGATGCCGAGGAGCTCACCGACCGCCTCACTGAGGACCGGCCCGGCGGCGTGCGGGTCCGCGAGGTGCTGCCGCGCCAGGTCCGGCGTCGAGTGGGCGACCAGCACCGGCGCGCCGTCGCCACGGCGGTCGCCGTCGTCGCAGACGGTCGCCAGCACCGGGTGGTCGTTCACGAACGCGCCGTGAAAATCACCCCAGACCCTTTCCGGGTACGCCAGGACGGCCGCGAGCACCGGCTGCCACTCCTGCCCCCGCGCGGCGTCCGCCACCGCGGCGGGCGGCCCCAGCCGGAGCGCCTGAGGCCCGGGCATGGCCAGCACGACCGCGTCCGCGTCGTCCGGGACGGCCCGCACCTCGTGCTCCAGCGTCACGTCCAAGCCGTCCGCCAGGTCCGCCGCGAGCGAGCGCAGGCCGCCCGGCGCCGCCCACCGCATCGGCCCCCGGGCGGGGGAGCCGGGGTGCACGGCGAACGTGTCGGTCCACGGACGGGCGAGTCCCCGCGCCCGCCACCGCTCGGCGACGGCGGCAAAGTCCGGGTCGTCGGCCACGAAGTACGCGGCGCCGATGTCGGCGTACCGGCCGTTGTAGCGCCTGCTGGCGAGGCGTCCGCCGACCACCCGGCCCCGCTCGAGGACCCGTACCCGCACGCCCGCGCCGGACAGCGCCCGCGCGCAGGCCAGCCCCGCGATCCCCGCCCCGACCACCACCACATTCATGTCCCGAGCCTAGGAGCGGGCACACTGGGTGGGTGCCCCGTCCCCCCGTACGGCTCGTCCTGATCGTCGCCGCAGTCCTGCTGACGGTCGCCGTGCTCGGCCTCGGCCTGCTCCGGGCGGCCACCTACGACGAGCCGCCGCCCGCGTCGATCGCCGGTCAGCAGGCGGTCCCGGCGAACGGCACGTCGGGGCGCTGCGGGCCGGTGCCGGCGCGGGCCACCCGCGAGCTGCGCGGCATGTGGCTCACCACGGTCATGAACATCGACTGGCCCAGCCGGCCCGGCCTGCCCGAGGCGCAGGTCAAGGCCGAGTACGTGAAGTGGCTGGACCTCGCCGTGGCGCAGCACCACAACGCGATCTTCGTGCACGTCCGGCCGTCCGGCGACGCGTTCTGGCCGTCGGCGTACGCGCCGTGGTCGGAGTGGCTGACCGGCAAACGGGACGGCCGCTCGCCCGGCTGGGACCCGATGGCGTTCATGGTCACCGAGGCGCACGCGCGCAACCTGGAGTTCCACGCGTGGTTCAACCCGTACCGTGGCACCCAGCCGGCCCCCGCCGGGCCCGGCGCCGACCTCACGAAGCTGGCGCCGAACCATCCGCTGCTCAAGCACCGCGACTGGGCGATCGCCTACCCCGACGGCGAGCGCGCCCGGCTGTACTTCGACCCCGGCAACCCGGCCGCGCGGAGGTTCGTCGAGGACGCGATGCTCGAGGCCGTGCAGAAGTACGACGTCGACGGCGTGCACTTCGACGACTTCTTCTACCCGTACCCGGAGGGCGGCGGGAACGCGTTCCGCGACGACGCCAGCTTCGCCCAACGCGCCGACAAGGCGCAGAGCCGCGCCCAGTGGCGGCGGCAGAACGTGAACACCCTGGTCCGCGAGATGAGCGAGCGGATCAAGAAGCTCAAGCCGTGGGTCAAGTTCGGGATCAGCCCGTTCGGGATCTGGCGCAACAAGGACACCGACCCGGCCGGCTCGGACACCCACGGCCTGGAGAGCTACGACACGATCTACGCCGACACCCGTACGTGGGTGCGCGAGGGTTGGCTGGACTACGTGGTGCCGCAGCTGTACTGGGCCATCGGCTTCGACAAGGCCGACTACGCCAAGGTGCTGCCCTGGTGGTCCGCGCTGGTCAAGGGCACCGGCGTGCAGCTCTACATCGGCCAGGGCGATTACCGGGTCGGGGAGAAGGGCCCGTGGCGTCAGCCCGACCAGATCGAGCGCCAGCTCACCCTCAACGCCAAGTACGGCGTCCAGGGCAGCGTGCACTTCAGCGCCAAGCAGATCCGCGACGACCGCCTCGGTTCGGTGACCCGCTATCGCACCCAGCACTACGCGACCCCGGCGCTGCTGCCCACCATGGCGAAGCTCCCGGCGCAGCCGCCGACCGCGCCCCGGGCCACCGCCGCGCGCCGCGCCGACGGTACGGTCGCCGTGGAGTGGCAGGCGAGCGGCGACACGAAGGCCGTCTCGTGGGCGCTCTACCGGGTCGACGGCGCTGCCGCGAACCTGGTAGCGACCGGACGGGCGGGCAGCCAGAAGGTCGTCGACCCGGCCCCACCGCCGGCCGGCGCCACGTACTGCCTGAGCGCCCTGGACCGCTCCGGGAACGAGAGCGCCTTGAGCAACCCCGTGTCGGTCAGCCCGTGACCTTGCCGTCCGCCACCTCGAAGTGGCGGTCGGTCCGTACCGCTTCCAGCATCCGCCGGTCGTGGGTGACCAGCAGCAACGTCCCGGGGTAGTCCGCCAGGGCGGACTCGAGCTGCTCGATGGCGGGCAGGTCCAGGTGGTTGGTCGGCTCGTCGAGCACCAGCAGGTTGACCCCGCGGGCCTGGAGCAGCGCCAGCGCCGCCCGGGTCCGCTCGCCGGGGGAGAGGGTGGCCGCGGGCCGCAGCACGTGCACCGCCTTCAGCCCGAACTTGGCGAGCAGCGTCCGCACGTCGGCGTCGGCCATCTCCGGCACGGCGGCGCCGAACGCGGTCAGCAACGGCTCGCCGCCGAGGAACAGCCCCCGCGCCTGGTCCACCTCGCCGACCACGACCTGCGGACCCAGGTGGGCGGCGCCGGCGTCCAGCGGCAGCCGGCCCAGCAGGGCGGCGAGCAGCGTCGACTTGCCCGAGCCGTTCGCGCCGGTGATCGCCACCCGGTCCGCCCAGTCGATCTGGAGAGTCGCCGGGCCGAGCGTGAAGGCGCCCCGGTGGACCACCGCGTCGCGCAGCGAGGCCACGACGGCGCCGGCGCGGGGCGCGACGGCGATCTCCATCTTCAGCTCCCACTCCTTGCGGGGCTCCTCCACGACATCCAGCCGCTCGATCATCCGCTGCGTCTGGCGGGCCTTCGCCGCCTGCTTCTCGGTCGACTCGGTGCGCATGCCCCGGCCGATCTTGTCGTTGTCCTTGGCCTTGCGGCGGGCGTTGCGGACCCCGTGCTCCATCCAGTTGCGCTGCATCCGCGCCCGGTCCTCGAGGGCGGACACCCTGCCGGCGTACTCGTCGTAGCTCTCCCGCGCGTGCCGGCGCAGCGTGGACCGTTCCTCGAGGTACGCGTCGTAGCCGCCGCCGTACAGGTGGATCCGTTGCTGGGCGAGGTCGAGCTCGAGGACCGCGGTGACCGTACGGGACAGGAACTCCCGGTCGTGGCTGACCAGCACCGTCCCGGCCCGCAGCCCGGTGACGAACTCCTCCAGCCGGCGCAGCCCGTCGAGGTCGAGGTCGTTGGTGGGCTCGTCCAGCAGGAACACGTCGTAGCGGCTGAGCAGCAGCGACGCCATCTGCGCCCGGGCCGCCTGCCCGCCGGACAGCGCGGTCGCCGGGTGGTCCAGCGTCACCGCCAGCCCCAGCTCCGCGGTGACCTGCTCCGCCCGCTCCTCCAGGTCGGCGCCGCCGAGGTCCAGCCAGCGTTCGAGCGCCGCCGCGTAGGTCTCCTCCGCGCCGGTCACCCCCTGCGCCAGCGCTTCCGCGGCCGCGTCCATGGCGGCCTGCGCCGGGCCCACCCCGGTGCGCCGGATCAGCAGGTCGCGGACCGTCTCGGCGGGGCGCTGCTCGCGCTCCTGCGGCAGATAGCCGACCGTGGCGGTGGGCGGGCTCAGCGAGACGGAGCCGGCCTCGACCGGCAGCAGGCCCGCGAGGGTACGCAGCAGCGTCGTCTTGCCGGCCCCGTTGGATCCCACCAGCCCGATCACGTCGCCGGGCCCCACCACCAGGTCGAGGCCGCTGAACAGGGTGCGGTCGCCGTGCCCCGCGGCGAGGTCCCGGGCGATCATCGTGGCGCTCATCGGGACCCGACTCTAGCGCCGGTTCAGCCGGGGATCGGCACCGCCGTGCCGCTCACCCGTACGCCGGCCTCTCCCGGGGTCAGCGTCACCGTCAGGTGCCCGGGGCGGCCCATGTCGGCACCCTGCGACACCTCCACCACCGCGTCGCCCTCGACCAGCCAGAGGTCGCGCAGGTAACCGCCGAACGCGGCCGCCGCGGCGCCGGTCGCCGGGTCCTCGTAGACGCCGCCGACCGGGAACGGGTTGCGCACGTCGAAGCGGTGCTCGTCCTCGCGCCAGACCAGCTGCACGGTGGTCCAGCCGCGGCGCTCCATCAGCGCCTTCAGCGCCGGCACGTCGTAGTCCAGCTCCGCGAGGCGCTGCCGGCTGTTCACCGCCACGATCGGGTGGTACGCCCCCGCGTACGCGACCCGCGGCGGCAGCGCCGGGTCCAGGTCCTCCCGGCCCCACCGCAGCGCACCCAGCAGGGCGTCCAGGTCCGCGTCGTCCAGGTCCGCCACCCGCGCCCCGACGCTGGTCAGCGTGGCGCGCCCGGCCTCGTCGACGGTCACCGGCACCTCACCGGCGTTCGTCACGAAGACGAAGGTGCCCGGCCCGCGCCGGTCGGCCAGGGCGACGGCCGTGCCGACGGTGGCGTGCCCGCAGAAGGGCACCTCGGCGAGCGGGCTGAAGTAGCGGACCCGCAGGACCCCGTCCCCGCGGTCCCCGGTGACGAAGGCGGTCTCCGAATAGCCCACCCCGGCGGCGATGGCCAGCATCTCCTCGTCGGAGAGGGCGCCTCCGTCCAGGACCACGCCGGCGGGGTTGCCGCCGTCCGGATCGGTGCTGAACGCCGCGTACCGCAGGATCTCGAGGTCTGTCATGACGCCGAGCCTGCCGGGCGGCAGCGTGCGGAACCAGGGCCAATCGCCCGGCTCTGGTCTTGGTCACCGGCCCCGGCCGCGGGGTAGCGTTCTCGAAGTGACAAAGGCTCCCACACCGCTTGTCCCCACACCGCCTACAGATCTTCCGCGTACCCTCGGCGAGCTGCGCGCCTCCGGGCACGAGTTCCGCACCGTGAAGCAGGAGTTGCGCGACAACCTCCTCGACCGTTTGCGCAGCGGCGCGCCGCGGTTCCCCGGCATCGTCGGCTACGACGACACCGTGCTGCCCGAGGTGGAGCGGGCGTTGCTCGCCGGCCACGACATGGTGCTGCTCGGCGAGCGCGGCCAGGGCAAGACCCGGCTCATCCGCGGCCTCGTCGGCCTGCTCGACGAGTGGACCCCGTACATCACCGGCTCGGAGCTGCGCGAGCACCCGTACCAGCCGCTGACCCCGGCCTCGCGCCGCCTCGCCGACCAGACCGGCGACCTGCTGCCGATCTCCTGGCTGCACCGCTCCGAACGGTACGGCGAGAAGCTCGCCACCCCGGACACCAGCGTCGGCGACCTGATCGGCGACGTCGACCCGATCAAGGTGGCCGAGGGGCGGGCACTGGGCGACCCGGACACCATCCACTTCGGCCTGGTGCCGCGGACCAACCGGGGCATCTTCGCCGTCAACGAGCTGCCCGACCTCGCGGAGCGCATCCAGGTCTCGCTGCTCAACGTGCTGGAGGAGCGCGACATCCAGGTCCGCGGCTACCAGCTGCGGCTCCCGCTCGACCTGCTGCTCGTGGCCTCGGCCAACCCGGAGGACTACACCAACCGGGGCCGTATCATCACCCCGCTCAAGGACCGCTTCGGCGCCGAGATCCGCACCCACTACCCGCTGGACATCGAGCTGGAGACGGCGCTGGTCCGGCAGGAGGCGGCCCTCGCGGCGGCGGTGCCCGACCACCTCGTGGAGGTCATCGCCCGCTACACCCGCGCCGTCCGCGAGTCGCCGGCCGTCGACCAGCGCTCCGGCATCTCCGCCCGGTTCGGCATCGCCGCCGCCGAGACCGTCGCCGCCTCCGCGCTGCGCCGGGCCGGGCTGCGCAACGAGCGCGAGGCGGTCGCCCGCATCTGCGACACCGTGTCGGTGACCAGCACCCTGCGCGGCAAGGTCGAGTTCGACAGCGGCGAGGAGGGCCGGGAGACCGAGATCCTCGCCCACCTGCTGCGCCTCGCCACCGCCGAGACGTTCCGGGCCCGGCTGTCCGGCCTCGACCTGTCCGGCTTCACCGACCTGGTGGCCGAGGGCGCGATCATCGAGACCGGCGACCTGGTCTCCGCCGAGGAGCTGCTCGGCCAGATCGGCACCGTGCCCGGCCTGGCCAAGGTGCTCGACCGGCTCGGCCTCGGCGACGCGCCCAGCCCCGGGCAGGCCGCCGCCGGCGTCGAGTTCGCCCTCGAGGGCCTGCACCTCACGCGCCGGCTGGCCAAGGAGCTGACCGACGACGGCCGCACCCTGTACGGGAACTGACCGTGACCGGCAACCGATTCCGGTACGGCGCGTGGCGCGACGGCCCCGACCCGCTCGCGCCGCCGTACGACGTACGGGCGGCCGTCGACGAGGTCGGCGAGCGGGTCCTGGGCGGCGAGAGCCTGCGCGACGCGCTGCGTGACCTCATCCGCCAGGGCCCGCGGGACGGCCGGGGGCTCGACGACCTGCGGGCCCGGGCGCGCCGGCTGCGCCGGGAGGCGCTGCGCCGGGGCAACCTCGACGGTGCCGTCACCCGGGCGCAGCAGCTGCTCGACCAGGCGCTCGCCGCCGAACGCGACGAACTGCGCGGCCGCGACGACATGGACGCCCGGTTCAACGAGGCGGTGCTGGACAACCTGCCCCGCTCCACGTCCCGCGCGGTCGAGGAGCTGTCCGGCTACGACTGGGCGAGTCCCGAGGCCCGCGCCCTCTACCAGCAGATCCTCGACGGCCTGCGCCGCGAGGTCGTCGAGCAACGCTTCGCCGGCATACGCGACGCGCTGCAGGGCCGCGACCCGGCCACCGACGCCCGCGTGGCCGAGATGGTGAGCGACCTCAACGACCTGCTCGGCAAGCACGCCCGCGGCGAGGACACCGACGACGCGTTCCAGCAGTTCATGGAGAAGCACGGCGAGTTCTTCCCGGAGCAGCCGGCCACCGTCGAGGAGCTGATCGACTCGCTGGCGCGCCGGGCCGCGGCGGCGGAGCGGCTGCTGCGCTCCCTCAGCCCGCAGCAGCGCGAAGAGCTCTCCCGGCTCATGGACCAGGCGTTCGGCGACGGGCCGCTGCGCGATCAGCTGGCCGAGCTGACCGCGAACCTCCAGGCGCTGCGGCCCCAGCTCAACTGGGGGCGCGGCGAGCGGATGCGCGGGGGAGAGGACCTCGGCTACGGCGACGCGGCCGCCGCGCTCGGCGAGATCGGCGAGCTGGACGAGCTGCTCGACCAGCTCGGCCAGGAGCATCCCGGCGCCACCCTCGACGACGTCGACGTGGAGGCGGTGGAGCGCCAGCTCGGCCGCGGCGCCGCCGACGACGTCCGCCGGCTCCGGGACCTCGAGCGGGAGCTGCGCCGGCAGGGCTGGGTGACCCGCGACGACGAGGGCCTGACGCTCTCGCCCAAGGCGCTGCGGCGGCTCGGGCACACGGCCCTGGCCCGGGTCTTCGACGACCTCGACGGCAAGCGGCGCGGCGAGCACGACCTGCGGGACGCCGGGGCGGCCGGCGACCTCATCGGCTCGTCGCGGCGGTGGCGCTTCGGCGACGAGCAGCCCCTCGACGTGGTGCGCACCATCGGCAACGCGGTTCGCCGCCGCGCCGGCGGTGGTACGGCCACCGTGCCCGTACGCCTCGAGCCGGAGGACTTCGAGGTCGCGGAGACCGAGCGCCGGGCCTCGGCCGTGGTGGCGCTCTGCGTCGACCTGTCGTATTCGATGTTCGCGGACGGCCGCTGGGGCCCCATGAAGCAGACCGCGCTCGCGTTGTCGCACCTGGTGGCCACGAAGTTCCCGCAGGACTCGCTGCAGATCGTGGGCTTCGGCCGGCACGCCGTGCCGCTGACGCAGGGCGAGCTCGCGGGCATCGAGCCGGACATGGTGCAGGGCACCAACCTGCAGCACGCCCTCAAGCTGGCCGGCCGGCATCTGCGGCGGCACCCGGGCGCGGAGCCGGTGGTGCTGGTGGTCACCGACGGCGAGCCGACCGCGCACCTGGAGGACGACGGTTCGGCGTTCTTCACCTGGCCGACGACGCCGGAGACCGTGCGGCTGACGGTCCAGGAGGTGGACCAGCTCACCCGGTACGGCGCGACGCTGAACCTCTTCATGCTCGGGGAGGACCCGGGGCTGCGCCGGTTCGTGGACGCGGTGGCCAAGCGCAGTGGCGGACGGGTGTTCAGCCCGGATGTCAGCGAGCTGGGTCGCTACGTGGTGGACGACTACGTACGGAGCCGGCGCGGCAAACGCTGAGGCCCCGCCGTTTCCTATCTTCCTAGGATGCGCTACGGCGTGTGCGACGGGTGACAGGCGGTGAAGCCACGGCACGGGGTGGTCCGGGCCCGCGGCGTGGCTGGATATAGTGACTCGGCGAGTGAGCGGCCCGGCGTGCCGGCGGCCATCCGGGGGGACGGCGGCAGGTGCCGCACCCGGGCCGGGCTGGTGGGGTTCGCGGCCGGTTCGGGGGAGAGGGGGCGCCATGTCGCAGCAGGCTGCGCCTTTCGCCACGGACCGCATCTGGACCCTGCCCAACGTGATCAGCTTCGTGCGCCTGCTGGGCGTGCCGCTCTTCCTCTATCTGCTGCTCGGGCCGGAGAGCGACGTCGCGGCCGTGATCGTGCTCGCGCTCGGCGGCACCACCGACTGGGTCGACGGGTACATCGCCCGGCGGATGAACTCGGTGAGCCGGCTCGGCGAGCTGCTCGACCCGTTCGCCGACCGGCTCTACATCCTGGCGACGCTCATCGGCTTCACCCTGCGCGAGGTCGTCCCGTGGTGGCTGACCGCGGCCCTGCTGCTGCGCGAGGCCGTGCTCGGCGTCGCGCTGCTGGTGCTGCGCCGCCACGGGTACGGGCCCCCGCCCGTGCACTACGTCGGCAAGACCGGCACGTTCGTGCTGCTCGGGGCGTTTCCCGTGCTCCTGCTCGCCGAGGCGGTGCCGGCCGCGCACAGCGTCGCCGCGCCGATCGGGTGGGGCCTGGCCTGGTGGGCGCTCGGCCTGTACTGGGCGGCCGCCGTCCTCTACCTGGCGCAGACCCGGGCGCTCCTGCGCGCCGACCGTGCCGCGGACTCGCGCGAGGCTGTCGCCGGATGACCTCGCCCGACGGCGGCACCGACGGCGCCCAGCGCCGGACGTACACCCCGGACTTCCTCACCGAGCTGTTCCGCAACCCGCTGGATCCCGGCTACGCCGACGCCGCCGCCCGCCGGGCCCGCGGCGAGGGTCCGACTGCCGGGCGCCGGAGGCTGCTCAGCGGCGTCAGCGCCGTGACCCTGGCCGGGGTGGGCTTCCTGCTCGTGGTGGCCTACCAGCAGACGGTCGCGGACGAGCCGGCCCGCGCCCGGGCCCGCGACACCCTCGTCGAGCAGGTCCAGGGCCGCCGCGAGGAGACCGCCGAGCTCCAGGAGCGCGCCGACCGGCTCCGGGCCGAGGTGGCCGGCCTGCGGGAGCGGCAACTGGGCGGTGCCGCCGTGGCGCGGCTCGAGGGCATGGAGGCCGAGACCGGGCTGGCGCCGGTGCGCGGTTCCGGCGTACGGGTCACCGTCGGCGACGGCCCCACCCCGATCGACCCCGTCACCGGTGAACGCCGCAGCGAGGCCCGGGTCCGCGACACCGACCTCCAGCTCGCCACGAACGCGCTGTGGGCGGCCGGCGCCGAGGCGATCGCCGTCAACGGCCAGCGGCTCACCGCGACGTCGACGATCCGCCAGGCCGGCGAGGCGATCCTGGTCGACTTCCGCCCGGTGACGACGCCGTACCAGGTGGTCGCGATCGGCCCGGCGTCCCTGGTGGAGGACTTCCGCGACGGCGCGGCGGGCAAGTTCTTCCACGCCCTGAGCAGCAAGTACGGCATGTCGTTCGACGTGACCGAGGTCCGCGGCGTGACCCTCGACGCCGCCACCGCACCCCGCCTGCGCCAGGCCACCCCGTCGGCGGCGCCGCCGGCCTCCTCGTCGTCCCCGTCCCGAACCCCGTCGAAAGGCGGCTGATGATCGCCGTACTCGCCCTGATCGCCGGTGTCGTCCTCGGCATCGTCTTCCATCCGACGGTGCCGCCGGGGTTGCAGCCGTACCTTCCCATCGCGGTGGTGGCCGCGCTCGACGCGGTCTTCGGCGGGGTACGGGCGAAGCTCGACGGCATCTTCGACGACAAGCAGTTCGTCGTGTCGTTCATCGCGAACGTGGTGGTGGCGGCGGTGATCGTCTACCTGGGCGACCAGCTCGGCGTGGGCAGCCAGCTCTCGACGGGCGTCGTGGTGGTCCTGGGCGTCCGCATCTTCGGTAACGTGGCGGCGATCCGCCGGCATCTCTTCCGGGCGTAGGGCGAACCGATGAGCGACGAGAAGAACCCCCGGCCGGGCGAGACGCCGCCCGAGCCCTCCCTTGCGTCCCTCGATCCGGTCGATTCTCAGCCGGCCGCCTCGGACGAGCCGACCGTCGTCACCTCGCCCGAGGTGGGCGGCCCGATCTCGACCGACACCGACACCGTCGCCTCTCCCGAGCCCGAGCCCGAGCCGGCTCCCGGGTCCGACCCCGAGCCCGTGCCGGAGCCCGTCGCGGCGGCGGCCGAGCCGGACCCGGCCGGTGATCCCGCGGCGCCGGCACCCGAGCCTGCGGGCCGGGTACCCGAGAAGGTCCTGGCGCCGTGGCGGCGGCTCTCCTCGGCCGGCGCGCTGATCTGGGTGCTGCTGGCGCTGTTCAGTTTCACCCTGGTGGTGCAGCTGCGCAGCAACGACGCCGACTCCGGGCTGGCCTCGGCCCGGCAGGAGGACCTGGTCCGGATCCTGTCCGACCTGGAGGCCCGCGACCAGCGGCTGCAGCAGGAGATCAACGGCTTGGAGGAGAGCCAGCGTCAGCTGACCTCCGGGGTCGCCGGGCGGCAGGCGGCGCTGGCCGAGGCCGACAAGCGGGCGGAGGAGCTGGGGCTGCTCTCCGGCACGCTGCCCGCGACCGGGCCCGGCCTGAGGATCACCATCGACCCGAAAGGGCAGCCGATCAAGGCGTCGGCGGTCCTCAACGCGGTCCAGGAGCTGCGCGGCGCCGGCGGCGAGGTGATGGAGCTCGTCGGCAACAACGGCGTCGCCGTGCGCATCGTCGCGTCGTCGTATTTCGTCGACGCCGACGGCGGTGAGGTGATCGTCGACGGCAAGCAGCTCAGCGGTCCTTACACCCTCTGGGTGATCGGGGTGCCGGCGACGATGCAGACTGCCTTGCAGATCCCCGGTGGGGTGGTGGCGTCGGTGAGCCAGGCCGGCGGTAACGTGACCATGGAGCAGCGCACTTCGGTCGACGTGACCGCGGTGCGTCAGCCCGCCAGCCTGCAGTACGCGCGTCCGGTCTCCTGAGCGGACGCGCTTGTCGACGGAGGAATGTGTGATTCCCGAGGATCTGCGCTACACGGCCGAGCACGAGTGGGTGTCCGGCGACGGCACCGGCCCCGTGCGCGTGGGCATCACCCACTTCGCGCAGGACGCGCTCGGCGACATCGTCTTCGTGCAGCTGCCCGAGGAGGGCACGGCGGTGCAGGCCGGTGACCAGCTCGGCGAGATCGAGTCGACGAAGAGCGTGTCGGAGATCTACGCGCCCGTGGCGGGCACCGTGGTGGCCCGCAACGCGACGCTGGCCGACGAGCCCGAGTTGATCAACGCCGAGCCGTACGCGGCCGGCTGGCTCGTCGAGATCGCCCCGGACGACCCGTCGGCCCTGACCGGGCTGCTGGACGCCGAGGCGTACAAGGCCCTGACCGACGGCTGATCCGCCGTCCACGCGGCTCGGTCCGGCAACGTCCGCGCGTCTGGTTGCCCGGCATTTGCGCGCTGACTAGGCTCGCGGAGCACATGTAGAAACCGTTATTACTTCGAAACCGATAGTCGTACGTCCGGAGCACCGGGCAGCGGCGGCGGGGGCGCTGCGCACCGGACCTCACGTCCGGCTCGCTCACCCTTCGTCGTCGGGCGGCGACCGAAACAGATCCGTGAGGTGGTCCATGACGCGCCCAGACGACGAGTTCCCCCCGCTCGACGTCACGTCCACGCTGAACCTCGGAGCGCTCGACGAGGTGCTCGAGGGACCTGAGACCGACGTGGTGCCGAGCCGGATGTCCGGTTCGCTGCCGCCCGGTATGGCCCTGCTGGTGGTGCGCCGGGGCCCGAACGCGGGCGCGCGCTTCCTGCTGGACCACGACGTGACCACGAGCGGGCGGCACCCCGACAGTGACATCTTCCTCGACGACGTGACGGTCTCGCGCCGGCACGCCGAGTTCCACCGCGACGGCGGCACCTTCACGGTCCGCGACGTCGGCTCCCTCAACGGCACGTACGTGAACCGCGAGCGCGTCGAGTCCGCGACGCTCAGCAACGGCGACGAGGTCCAGATCGGCAAGTTCCGCCTGGTCTTCATCGCCGGTCCGCGGCCGGAGGGCGAGGGCGGCGGGGCGTGAACCCGGCGGGGGCGGCCGCACACGACCCGGGCGCGCGCCCGGGTCGTGACGTCGCGCTGATGAGCATCGGGGAGGTGCTGGCCCAGCTGCGCACGGAGTTCCCGGACACGACGATCTCCAAGCTCCGGTTCCTGGAGGCGGAGGGGCTGGTCGACCCGCAGCGCACCGCCTCCGGCTACCGCAAGTACTCGTGGAACGACGTGGCCCGGCTGCGGTTCGTGCTGACCGCGCAGCGGGACCAGTACCTCCCGCTGCGCGTGATCCGCGAGCAGCTCGAGGCCCTCGAGCGGGGCGACGACCCGCTCAGCCGCCAGCGCCCGTCGCTGGTGGCGGTCGGCTCGGAGACGGAGGTGGCCGCGGACGCCGCGGACACCCGGGTGGCGCGAGCCGACCTGATCGAGCGCACCGGCATCGCCGAGCAGCTCCTGACGGAGCTCGAACAGATCGGCGTTGTCACGTCCCGGCCCCCGGGCTGGTACGACAACGACGCGCTGGTGATCGTGGAGGCGGTGGTGGGCCTGACCCGCCACGGCCTCGAGGCCCGGCACCTCCGGGCGTTCCGCACCGGCGCGGACCGCGAGGTCGGGCTGTTCACCCAGCTCCTGGCGCCGCTGGTCCGCCAGCAGGACCCGGCGGCGCGGGCCCGGGCGGCGGAGACTGCCCGCGAGCTGCAGGCGCTGTCCCAGCGGCTGCATGCGGCCCTGGTGCGGGCGGGCCTCCGCGACACATTGGGTCGCTGAGCGACGCCGGTTTCCCTGGCGACGGGGAGCATTACGCCGAGCGCTGAACAACGTCACGACGAACGCGGCGGACCGGTCGCGGAGATCATCGGGCCGCCGCGCGGGAACAGGCGATGACCAGCGGCCGAAGGGCGATTCGGCGCCACCCCGCGGGGTAACCGCAGTGGGATCGGACACGGACCTCGTGTGGCGCTCGTCGCGGGGCGCCCGTGTACCGTGCAGGATAGGGCGGGAAACAGCCTGGCGGTCACCGTTTCACTCGGGGGGCCGGCGGGGCGGCGACGACGTGCGACACGGAGGCGGGCGGTGCGCGAGCTGAGCGTGGTCGGGGTTCGGGTAGAGCTGCCCAGCAACCAGCCGATCGTCCTGCTCAGGGAGGTCGACGGGGATCGTTACCTGCCGATCTGGATCGGCGCGGTGGAGGCGACCGCCATCGCGTACGAGCAGCAGGGCGTCAAACCGGCACGGCCGCTGACCCACGACCTGCTCCGTGACGTCCTCGCCGCGCTCCAGGCGCCGCTGAAGGCCGTCGAGATCACGGAGCTCAAGGAGAACGTCTTCTACGCCGACCTGCTGATCGGCGACGACCTGCGAGTGTCGGCCCGCCCGAGCGACTCGATCGCGCTGGCGCTGCGTGTGGGCGCCCCGATCCGCTGTGCGGACCAGGTGCTGACCGAGGCGGGGATCGTCATCCCGGACGAGCAGGAGGACGAGGTGGAGAAGTTCCGCGAGTTCCTCGACCAGGTCCGCCCGGAGGACTTCGCCGGCTGACCCGGCCCGGCACGATCGTGCCGGATGAGCGTGGAAATGCGCCCTGAACTGCCCTTTCGTGAATAATGCATTGACGGTCACCACATGTCCGGTCGTCCATACGCGGCGTGTCGCGTCATTACCTCCCTGTTTCCCGGCACGCTGAGTTATAGGCTCGTGAAGTCCAGGTGAAGCGGCACCGCGCAGCGGGGAGGTAGTCGCGTGCACGACTCAGATCCTCAGGAGGGTCCTCTCGTCGGCGAGGACGACGAGGTCGGGTATCGCGGGGTCACCGCGTGCCAGGCGGTCGGCATCAGCTACCGCCAGCTCGACTACTGGGCCCGTACCACCCTCGTCGTGCCCAGCATCCGGGACGCGTCCGGGTCGGGGACCCAGCGGCTCTACTCGTTCCGGGACCTGGTCGTCCTCAAGGTGGTCAAGCGCCTGCTGGACGCCGGAGTCTCGTTGCAGAACATCCGCAAGGCGATCGAGACGCTGCGCTCGCGCGGGGTTGACGACCTCGCCGGCATCACGCTGATCTCGGACGGCACCACCGTCTACGAGTGCCGGTCGCCGGAGGAGGTCGTCGATCTGCTCCAGGGCGGCCAGGGCGTCTTCGGCATCGCCATCGGCGGCGCCTTCAAGGAGATCCAGGGCTCGCTGTCGCACCTGCCCGCCGAGCCGGCCGCGGCGGCGCAGCCGGTCGGCACCCCGGCCCAGCCCGCCGCGGGCGACGAGCTCGCCGCCCGCCGGGCCCGGCGCCGTGCCGGCTGACCGGGTTCAGGGCTGCGCCGTCTCCTGCAACAGCCGCAGCACCAGCGCCAGGGGCGGCCAAGTAGCCCGGCCGCGTCGCACCACGGCATAGCTGCGCAGCCACACCGGCGTACCGATCAACGGCAGCAGCCGCACCCCCGCCGCCGGCCGCCGGTCGGGGAGCAGAGCGACCCCCATCCCGGCCACGATCAGGTCCTCCACGAGATCCAGACTGTCGGCCCGATGCGCGATCCGGGGCGTGCAGCCCGCCAAGGCGGCAACGGTACGCACGACGTCCTCGTCCGCGGTGTTGCGCGAGTTGACGATCCAGTCACCGCCCGCGAAGTCGGCGAAGCCACTGCCCGGCGCCTCCGAGGCGACCGCGAGAGCCCACGGTGTGCGCCACAGCGGGAACACCTCCCGGGCCGGGTCCGGCGCCGCCGGGGCGAGGTTGTAGTCGTACGTCAGCGCCAGATCGACGGCATCGGCGGCGAGCATGGCGAACGCCTCGGCGGGCTCGTGCTCACGGATGCTCAGCCGTACCCGTGGATGCGCCTCCGCCAGCCTGGCGGCGACCGGCAGCAGCGAGCGGCGTACCCCCGTGGCGAAGCCCGCCACCCGCACGTCTCCGGACGGCTCGGCGTCCGGTGCCAGGTCGAGCCGTGCCTCGTCGACCGCGGCGAGGATGGTCACCGCGTGGTCGGCGAGCCGCCGCCCGGCCGGGGTGAGCCGCACCCGGCGGCCGTCCGGTTCGACGAGTGCCGTGCCGGCCTCGCGGGCCAGGACGGCGAGCTGCTGCGAGACGGTGGACGTGGTGAGGTGCAGCACATCGGCGACCTCCCGCATCGAGCCGAGCCGGGACAGTTCCAGCAGCAGGCGCAGACGGCGGGTCTCCATCCCGCCATCGTCCGGCATCGGCGAACGGTTGGTCCAGGATTATCACGTGGACGCGTACGGTCATGCGGCGTGTACTGGTGCCCATGCGCTCCGAAGCCCGTACCGGGACCGCCATGGCCCTCGCCTCGATGCTCCTCGTGCAGCTGGGGCTCGCGGCGTCGGTCGGCCTGATCGACCAGCTCGGGGCCGTCGGCACCGCCTGGCTGCGCCTGGCCTGGGCGGGCGTGATCCTGCTGGTGCTGGTCCGTCCCCGCCGGGGCGCGTTCTCCCGCGGTGCCCTCCCGGCCTGCATCGCGCTGGGTGTGGTGACCGCGAGCGTCACGATGCTGTTCATGGCCGCCGTGGCGCGGCTGCCGCTCGGCACCGCCAGCGCTCTGGAGTTCCTCGGGCCGCTCGGGGTGGCCGTGGTTCGCGGCCGCCGCGGGACGTTGCTGTGGCCGGCGCTCGCCGGGGTGGGCGTCGTGCTGCTCACCGAGCCGTGGCACGGCGGCATCGACCTCGCCGGCGTCGGGTTCGCGCTGGGTGCTGCGGTGTGCTGGGCGGCGTACATCGTGCTCACCCAGCGGGTCGGGGACGGCGTCTCGGGCTTCCATGGCCTGGCGGTGTCGATGCCCGTGGCGGGCGTGGTGGCCACCGTCGTCGCCGGGCCGTCGGTGCTGCCCGTGCTGACCTGGCAGCTGCTGCTGGCCGGCCTGGGGCTGGCGGTGGTGCTGCCGGTCGTACCGTTCGCGCTGGAGTTCCTGGCGCTGCGCCGGCTCACCACCGCGGCTTTCGGGACGCTGATGAGCCTCGAGCCGGGCTTCGCCCTGGTCATCGGCCTGCTCGTGCTGGGGCAGCGGCCCGGCTGGGTGCCGGTGGCGGGCATCGCCTTCGTGGTCGCCGCCGGCGTCGGCGCAGAACGCACCGGCGGCCGCCGCCCGACCCCGGCGGCCGCGAGCCCGGCGGCTGTCAGCCCGGCGGCCGAGAGACCGGCGGCGCTGGACGGCGATGAGAAGGCGCCGTGCCAGGCCGGCGCTGCGCCAGGACGAGCGAACCTCGGAAAAGGTTGACGCCGAACGAGATCAACTATTCGGGGCCCTCACCAGTCTCTCTCTGCACACACCGCCCCCGGTGCGAAGGAGAGATGCCATGCCCGTCCGCGGTCTCGCCGTCCCGGCCGTCCTCACCGCCGTCCTGCTCTCCGGTTGCGGAGCGGTCGCCTCCGGCAGCGAGCCGCCACCGCCGCCGCCCCGGCACTCGTCCGGCACACCGGCCGCGCCCGCATCCAAGGCTCCCGTGGTCACCTACCCCGAGGCCGGCGACGGCAAGTTCGCCGCCGCCACGGCAGAGCGGGCATCGGACGCCCCGGGCACGATGCTGCGCTACCGGGTGCTGGTCGAGAAGGACATCACCGGCATCAGCCCGGGTACGTTCGCCGGCACCGTCCAGGCCACCCTGGCCGATCCGCGCGGGTGGACCGCCGGCGGCGAGCGCTCGTTCCGGCGCGTCGAGGGCCGCCAGCCGTACGACTTCACGATCTACCTGGTGACCCCGGGTACGCGCGACGACCTGTGCCAGGACGTCCCGGACGGCTACACCTCCTGCCGAAACGGGGACAAGGTGGTGCTCAACGTCGCCCGCTGGGTCAAGGGCGTCCCTGGCTACGGCGCACCCTTGAGCGTGTATCGGCAGTACATGGTCAACCACGAGGTCGGGCATCGCCTGGGCAACGGCCACGAACGCTGTCCCGGCCAAGGCCGCCCGGCGCCGATCATGCAGCAGCAGACCTTGGGGCTGCACGGTTGCAAGGCCAACCCCTGGCCGTACCGCGACGGTCAGCGCTACACCGGCTCGTCCGGCGTCTACGACGACCGGATGCCGCCGCGGGACCGGGGCTCTCGGGGATGAGGGCCGGGCACCACCGGCGGTGGCGCCCGGCCGCGGGGCGGTTACCGGAACAGGCTGCCGTCGCGGTACTCGACGGTGGCGCGTACGGGGGTGGTGAGCGGGTCGTCCGGGAGCGTGACCGGGCCGATTCGGGCCGGCCGTTCGACCAGGACGCAGACCTCCTCGCCGGGCCACCACCAGCCGGTGGCGCGGGCGAGGGCGGCCCACTCCTCCAGGTGGGCTGCGTCGCGGGGCGCCGGCTGGGACAGGCCGAGCCGGTGCATGACGTCGTGGTGGGCGATCCAGGGCGCGTCCTGCTGGCCGTACCAGCAGATCGGCAGCGTGGCCGGCGGCCCGAGCGCGGCCCGGACCGGCAGCGCGACGCCGTGCATCAGCGCCGAGCGCAGCGCGTCCCGGACGCTCTGCCCCAGCACCACACGCAGCGGCACCCCGGCCTCGATGGCCGGTACGGGCGGCAGCACCGGCCACGGCTTGTCGCCCTTGCGGACCTTCCGTACCGGTTCAAGATCGGGATGGACGGCCGCCTCGTCGAGGGCGGCGCGCAGGCGGGCCCAGGTCGCGGCGAGGTCGACGGCGATCGGCGGCCTGCCGGCCGGCTGGTCCGGCCACAGCCATGCGTGCAGGTCGTCGTGGCCCGGGATGCCGGCGGTGTGCGGCAGCGCGGCGGCGGGGGAGGTCACCCAGGTGAAGCGGGGCCGCTCGCGGCCCTGCCGCAGATAGAAGCGGGTCAGGATCCGTTCGGCGGTCTCCCGGTCGGCGGGCCCGGTGGCGAGTCCCACGCCGAGCCATTCCCGGCGCCCTTCGTCGGCCCGGTGCCAATGATCGAGAACTGTGGCGGCGCCTCTGCGCCGCACGGTGGCGGTCAACGCGTGAGGGCGCGCACGCCCTTTCGGTCAGCGGTCATCATGCGCACCACCATCGCGGATCATCCCCGCGGCGGCAACCCGGTTTCCGGAGCGGGTTCCCGCTCGTCGTAGACCCCGGCCGGGCCGGTGTAGCGCTGACCGTCGCGGTACGGCCAGGGGTTGGCCTTGCAACCGTGCAGCCCCAAGGTCTGCTGCTGCATGATCGGCGCCGGGCGGCCCTGGCCGGGACAGCGTTCGTGGCCGTTGCCCAGGCGATGCCCGACCTCGTGGTTGACCATGTACTGCCGATACACGCTCAAGGGTGCGCCGTAGCCGGGGACGCCCTTGACCCAGCGGGCGACGTTGAGCACCACCTTGTCCTCATTGCGGCACGAGGTGTACGCATCCCGCGAACTGCCGCACAGCACGTCCCGGGTCCGCGGCGTGGCGAGGTAGATCGTGAAGTCGTACGGCTGACCGGGACCCGAGCGCCGCAGCCGCAGCGTGCCCCCGGCCGTCCAGCTGCGCGGATCGTCGAGCGTGGCCGTCACCGCATCGGCGAAGCCCTGCAGAGCCAGCCCCTTGATGTCCCGTTCGACCCGTACGCGGTAGCGCAGCACCCTGCCGCCCTTCCCGCCGGTACGCGACGACGCCGGGGCCGTCCGCCACTCCGCGCCTCCCCGGGCGGGGTAGGTGACCTTCTCGGCGCGGGCGGCGTGGGCCGTTGACGAGGTGGCCAGTGGGGCGGGTGCGGCCGCTGGTTCCGGAGTCACAGCGGGCAGCGGGCTGCACGCGGCGACCGCGGGCACAACCACGCCCAGCAGCGCCGCAGCCACCCGGATCCGCCCCATATCCGACCATCGGCGCCCCCGCCGATCAGCTGAGCCGGGCGATTCTGTCGGAGGTGACCGCTACGGTCTGCCCGTGACTGCGAACCTCGACGACTTCTACCGCGACGTCGCCACCATCGCCCTGACGGCGGGGGAGAAGCACGGCTTCGTGCTCGGCGGCGGCGTCGCCTGGCTGGTCAACGGCCTGGTCCGGCGTCCCACCGAGGACATCGACCTGTTCACCGACACCGCCGGCGCCGTCGAGGCCGCCGCCGCGGGGGTGACCGGTGCCCTCACCGCCGCCGGCTACCAGGTGTTCCGCGAGGTCGGCGACGAGATGTTCGCGGGCATGGACGAGGACCTGCGGGAGTATCACGTCGCCGACGGGCGGCGGGCGCTGCGGCTCACCCTCACCCGCCTCGACCGGCGCCGGGCGCCCGTGGTGATGGACGTCGGCCCGGTCATGCACCTCGACGACCTGGTGGCCTCGAAGGTCGCCGCCCTGGTCAACCGCCGGGAAGTGCGCGACTACATCGACGTCGCGGCCGCGCTCGAACGCTATCCGCTGGCCCGGGTGCTGGAGCTCGCCCACGCGCTGGACGACACCCTGGAGAACGAGGACATCGCCGACGCCGGTCGCTACCTGGACCGCCTCGACGACGCCCGGTTCGCCGTCTACGGGCTCTCCGCCGCCGACGTGGCCCGGCTGCGGGAGCGACTGGCGGGCTGGCCGCGATGAGCGCAACCGTTTCGCAACCGGACGCGTCCCGGCCGGCAACCGCGCGCACCGAATCTTGCTGTCAGCGAGGCCAGTCAGACCAGGAAGGCTCCCGGAATGCGCCAGAGAATCGGTTCCACCATCGCCGTCTTCGCCGCCGTCATCGGCCTCGCGGGCAGCGTCGCCGGCCCGATCTACGCGGCGCTCGCCGCGTAGGTCACCGCTCCCAACTCCACAGCAAGGTCCCTTCCGTGGCCGGGCGCGTGTGCGCCCGGCCACGGTGCTGTCCGCGGACGGGCTGCTCATAGACTGGCCGCATCATGAATCTCACCGAACGCCTGCCCGGCACCGCCGAACCCGACGCCGTCTTCGACGCCTTCCAGACCTGGGTCGCCGAGCAGGGCCTGACGCTCTATCCCCACCAGGAGGAGGCGCTCATCGAGATCGCCACCGGGGCGAACGTCATCCTCAACACCCCGACCGGCTCCGGCAAGAGCCTGGTGGCGACCGGCGCGCACTTCGCGGCCCTGGCGCAGAAGCGCACCACCTTCTACACCGCCCCGATCAAGGCGCTGGTCTCGGAGAAGTTCTTCGCCCTCTGCGCGGTCTTCGGCGCGCACAACGTCGGCATGCTCACCGGCGACGCCAGCGTGAACGCCGACGCCCCGATCATCTGCTGCACCGCCGAGATCCTGGCCAACCTGGCGCTGCGCGAGGGCGCCGACGCCGACGTCGGCCAGGTCGTGATGGACGAGTTCCACTTCTACGCCGAACCCGACCGCGGCTGGGCCTGGCAGGTGCCGCTCATCGAGCTGCCCCAGGCGCAGTTCCTGCTGATGTCGGCCACGCTGGGCGACACCACCCGGTTCGTCGACGACCTGTCGCGGCGCACCGGGCGTGAGACCGCCGTGGTCGCCAACGCCGAGCGGCCGGTCCCGCTGCTCTTCTCGTACGCGATGACGCCGCTGCACGAGACCATCGAGGAACTGCTGACCACCCACCAGGCGCCGGTGTACATCGTGCACTTCACCCAGGCGGCCGCCCTGGAGCGCGCGCAGTCCCTGATGAGCATCAACATGTGCACCCGCGCCGAGAAGGACGCGATCGCCGCGGCGCTGGGCGGCTTCCGGTTCACCGCGGGCTTCGGGCGTACGCTCACGCGCCTGGTGCGCCACGGCATCGGCGTGCACCACGCCGGCATGCTGCCCAAGTACCGCCGCCTGGTGGAGACCCTCGCGCAGGCGGGCCTGCTCAAGGTCATCTGCGGTACGGACACCCTCGGCGTCGGCATCAACGTGCCCATCCGCACGGTGCTGTTCACCGGCCTGTCCAAGTACGACGGGGTGAAGACGCGGCTGCTCAAGGCGCGCGAGTTCCACCAGATCGCGGGCCGGGCCGGCCGGGCCGGGTTCGACACCCTCGGCACGGTCATCGTGCAGGCACCGGAGCACGTCATCGACAACGAGCGCTCGCTCGCCAAGGCCGGCGACGACCCGAAGAAGCGCCGCAAGGTCGTGCGCAAGAAGCCGCCGGAGGGCACGATCGGCTGGGGCCAGCCCACCTTCGACCGCCTCGTCGCCGCCGACCCGGAGCCGCTGACGTCGTCGTTCCAGGTCTCGCACGCGATGCTGCTCAACGTGCTCGCCCGCGGCGGCGACCCGTTCGCGGCGATGCGGCACCTGCTGACCGACAACCACGAGGAGCCCGCCGCGCAGCGCCGGCACGTCCGCCGGGCCATCGCGATCGCCCGCGCCCTGCTGGCAGGCGGCGTCGTCGAGAAGGTCGACGGCACCTATCGCCTGGTCGACGACCTGCAGCTGGACTTCGCCCTCAACCAGGCCCTGTCACCGTTCGCCCTGGCCTGCCTCGAGCTGCTCGACCGCGAGTCGCCGGACTACCCGCTCGACGTCGTGTCGGTCATCGAGGCCACCCTGGAGGATCCCCGCCAGGTGCTCTCGGCCCAGCGGTTCAAGGCCAAGGGCGAGGCGGTCAACGCCATGAAGGCCGAGGGCATCGAGTACGACCAGCGCATGGAACTCCTCGAGGAGGTCACGTACCCGAAGCCGCTCGTGGACCTGCTCGAGTCCGCGTATGAGACCTACCGCCGCGGGCATCCCTGGGTGGCGGACCACGAGCTCAAGCCCAAGGCCGTCGTCCGCGACATGTACGAGCGCGCGATGACCTTCACCGAGTACGTGTCCTTCTACGGCCTGTCCCGCTCCGAGGGGCTGGTCCTGCGCTACCTCGCCGACGCGTTCCGGGCGCTGCGGCAGACGGTGCCGGAGGACGCCCGTACCGAAGAACTGACGGACCTCATCGAATGGCTGGGTGAGCTGGTCCGCCAGGTCGACTCGAGCCTGCTGGACGAGTGGGAGCGGCTGCGCAACCCGGGAGCGGAGATCGCCGAGCCGTCGCCGCTGGACGACAAGCCCCCGGCGGTCACCCGCAACACCCGGGCGTTCCGCGTCCTGGTCCGCAACGCCCTGTTCCGCCGCGTCGAACTCTTCGCCCTGCGCCGCGCCGAGGACCTGGGCGAGCTCGACGCCGAGTCCGGCTGGACGACGGACCGCTGGATCGAGGCGCTGGAGGACTACTACGCGGAATACCCGGTGGTCGGCACCGGCCCGTCGGCGCGCGGCCCGGCGTTGCTGCAGATCGAGGCGGGCCCGGCGGTCTGGAAGGTCCGCCAGGTCTTCGAGGACCCGGAGGGCGACCACGACTGGGGCATCGACGCCGAGATCGACCTGGCGGCCAGCGACGAGGCGGGCGCCGCGGCGATCCGCATCATCGCCGTGGGACCGCACTGACCTCCGCGGCCGTCTCGCGGGTGGTGTTCCGGCCTGCCGCCAGCGGTAGCCCGTAGACCACCAGCAACCAGACGGCGATGAGGAGCCGGTCGCGCTGAAGCTGGTTCGGATGACCGATCTGATTCCCCAGGCCCGCCAGGGCGGCGGCGAGGATCGTGAAGGTCACGGAGCGACACCCCACACTACGAGCGTCAGGGGTGATCGCCGTTGCGCGTCGGACCAGGCCGCCAAGAACTGCGCGTCGGCTCGCAGCCACTGCAGGACGGGGTGGGGGACGTCGGGCTGACGGAACTGCTGGGTCAGCAGGTCCTGTATGGATTCGACGGCCCCCGGCCAGCCGAGCAGCTTCGCGCCGGCATCCTGCACGACGGCCGCCGCAGCCGCTGTCACGGCGACCGTCCAAGCTCCCGTTTCCGGCCGTCCGGCACGACGGTGCCGCCACGCCACGCCGCGACGGCTGCGGTCGCGGCCAATGCGGCGGCGAAGAGGAGGAACTGGGAGTACCTGACGACCATGCCGACACCGAAGCCGGCGGCCAGCAGGATCAGGCCCCGGTTCCGCATCCCAGCGTGCGCAGCATGAGGAACACCAGCACGCTGCCGAGCAGCACGATGATCAGCGTGGTCGCCCACATTCCCGTCCTCGCGCCGGCCAGGGCCACCCCGGGGGCGTAGAGCACGGCCACTGCGGGCCAGGAAGATGGCTTCGTAGCGCGGCGAGGTGACGGGCCCGCCGGTGGAGATGCCGGGCCGTGCACTGCCGCCCGCCGTCATCCGCACTCCCCGTCGACGTCCCCGCCGTGACGCTCTCACCAGGGACAACGATCAAGAGGGCTACGTGAGGTGGGAGTGCGTCACGCGAGGTAGGTGCCCAGAGCCTCGAGCAGGCCCCGGCTGCCCCCCTCGCGGTTCGGTCCGTCGGCCCAGAACTGGTCGAAGAAGACGCCGTGCTCGACGTGCGTGAACCGGGCGCCCTCCTCGATCGGCTCGAACTCGAGCGACGCCACCGACGTCGACATGTGGACCCCGTCGAGCCACATGTCGTACGTCGTGACGATGCGGACGTGCTCGACGATGTCGGTGTACGTGGCCTCGTACCGCGAGACCGGACCGTTGTGAAACTTCCCCTCGGCGACGTCGCGTCCGCCGACGCGGAAGTCGAACACCCACTCGCCGGGCTCGATGGCGTCGCCGGCACCCCACCAGCCCAACTTCTGATCCTCCTCGGCGAACGCCTCCCAGACGCGCTCGACGGGAACGGGGTAGTCGCGGGTGAGAGTGAATCCGGCGCGGGCCAGTCGGCGTTCGATCGTCATCTGCAGGTCCTATCGCGTGAAGGTGACGTGGGTCGTGCCGCTCTCGGCCACTTCCGTCGTCACCTTGTGGGTGAGCTCCAGGCCGCGCAGGTCGTCCCACAGCCGGGTGCCCCGGCCGAGCAGGATCGGGGCGATCATGACGTGCAAGTGGTCGACCAGGCCGGCGCGCAGGAAGGCGCGCGCGGTGCTGACCCCACCGCCGACGCGCACGTCCAGGCCGCCGGCAGCCTCGGTCGCCTCGGCGAGCACGTCCTCGATGGCGGCGGTGCTGCGGAAGTGGAATGTCGTCCCGCCCGGCATCGGGATCGACGGGCGCGGTGCGGTGTGGGTGAGGACGTAGACCGGGGTGCCGAACGGCGGCTGGTCGCCCCACCAGCCCTTCCAGTCCGGGTCGTCGGGGAACGTGTGGAGGCCGAACATGGCCGCGCCCATGATCTCGGCGCCGACGCCCTCGAAGTGCGCGGCGGCGTACGAGTCGTCGATGCCGGTCGTGCCGGCGCCGCTGGTGTCCCCGAAGACGCGCTCGTGGAACGTGCGGGTAGCGGCGTAGGCCGCCGTGAGGCGCCCCCAGTCCTCACCCATCGGATTCTCCGCGGTCTGGCCGGCCGACGTGTAGCCGTCCAGCGAGGCGAACAGGTCGATGCGAACACGGGTCATGTCAGATTTCCTTCGGGCTGGTGCGGGTCAGGTGGATGCCGAGCCGGTCGGCCTGGCGTTCTGCGGGGGTCCGTTGCTCGTCGAGCCACAGGTGAAGGACGTCGAGGGCGCCCGGTCGCAGGCTCACGGTGCGGACGCGTCCGTGCTTCTGCGACGTGACCAGTCCCGCGTTCTCGAGGACGCGCAGGTGCTGCATGAGCGACGGCAACGCCATCGAGAACGGTGCCGCGAGGTCGGACACGACGGCTGGGGACTTCGCCAACCGTTCCACGACGGCCCGACGCGTCGGATCCGAGAGAGCGCGGAGCACGGCGTCGAGCTCGTCGTGATACTTAGGCACACACCTAACTATTGTCGAAGAGCAGGGATCGGTCAACCAGCTCAAGGAGGAAGGTCCGTCTGGGGGGAGTGAAAGGGTCAGGCGGCGTGGGCAGCGCGGCGCAGTGCCGGGTGCCGGGCCTCCCAGGCCGCCCGCACCCCCCGCGGCAGGTTCAACTCGGGCCAGACCCGCACCAGCGTCGCCCCGTCGATGTGGTCGCGCAGCTCGTCCACGCGCACCGCCTCGCGCAGCACGTTCTCGTACATCCACAGCAGCATCGTGTGCTCGCCGAGGTCGAACGCGCGCTGGGGATTCCACCAGAGGCGCAGTGGCAGCTCGACCAGTCCGTGGGTCGGGCCGCTCAGCTCGCCCAGGGTCCCGGCCACCAGGACGGGCCGGTGCGGCCGCGCCAGGTGGACGACCGGGCCGTCGAGCGTGCGGGTGGACATGACGACCAGCGTAGACCGCAACCCGCACCGACGGATAACCCCTAGGTTCCTAGGATGCTTTACGCGCGGAGCACCACACCACAAACCGGAACAAATGCTTCAGCTAAGGCGGGTACGCACGACCAGCTCGTGCAACGCCTCGACCGCGGCCGGATCGGCGTGCTGGGGGAGAGTCGAAGCGTCACGCGCCGCCTCGAGCTCCGAGCGCAGCCGGGCAACGTCTTTCTCCACCTCGTCGCGCAGCGAGTCGGGGAACGCCCCGTGCTCCGCGGACCGCTTCATCGCGATCAGCTCCGGCACGTACGCCAGCGAGCTCAGCACCCCGAGGTCCGCGACGACCTCTCCGGTGCGCATGAGGTGGATGCCCGTGTGCAGCACCCGCAGCGTGTACAGGGCCGGCTTGAGCTCCCCGGTCTTGGCGAACAGCCGCTCCTGCGTGGCGGCGAACCCGAGGTAGTGGTGGGCATGGTGGCTGGTGATCAGGTCCGGAGCCAGCGCGATCAGCGCGCGGTGGATCTCGGAGGTCGTGACGACCCGCGGCGACAGGAGCTGCTCCAGGACGTAACCGTTGCGGCTGTTCAGCAGGCGGGCGAACTTGAGCAGATCGTGGCTGACCACGTCGAGCTCCACCCCGTCGCGCCAGGTGTCGGAGGCGATCGTCTCCGGGCCGGTTCGCAACCCGACGACCTCGGCGGCCGGCAGGACGTGGCTGGCGCGCAGGTCGAGGTCGCTGTCGACGGACGCGAAGCCGTAGAGGTGGGCGCCGCTGACTGTCACGAAAACCGTGGGATAGGGCAGGGCAGCGGCTTCCGCGGCCCAGGCGGGCACGTTGACGGTCACTTCAGACCCCTTTCTCGTACGCCGGTGAGCAGCGCGTCGATCGCGGCCCGGTCAGGCTCGTCCGGGAGCTCGCTGGCGGCCTCGGCGGCGGCCAGGTCGGCCTGCAGCTCGTCGGCCCACGAGACCACGGATTCCCACCGCTCTCCACCGTTTTTGATCAGCAGGAGCCGGTCGCGCAGCGGGCGGACGTCGACCAGGATCTCGCCGGTGCGCAGGACGTGGGCGCCCGCCAGCAGCAGCCGGATCATGTGCATCGCCTGTTTGCGGTTGGTCTCGCCGGTGCGCGCGCGCCGGGCGGCGACGCGCTTGAGCTGGTCGCGGGCGTAGGCGCCGTATGTGTGGGCGACGTGCCGGGAGAGGAACGCGGCGCGGGCGCCGAGCAGTTCGTGGCCGTCGGCGGTGGCGTGTTCGACCAGGGGTGACCAGAGCACTTCGAGGACGGTCGGGTTGGCTTGCAGGGCGAGGGTGCAGAACCGTTCGATCTCCCACGAGAACTGTTCGTCGTGGGGCCCGTCGAGGTGGGTGGGCGGCTTGTCGAGGTGCCAGAAGGCGCGGGTGGGTGCCGCGTACACGCCGCGGCGGTCGTGGTCGGAGTCCGGCCCGTCGAGGCCGTACGCGCGGGAGCCGACCACGACCGCGAGGATCGTGTGGGGCGGAAAGTCGGTCACAGGTCGAGGACGGTGGCGTCGACCGCGTCGAGCTCCTCCTGGCTCAGCGCCGGGTTCCGCAGCGCCGCGACGTTGGTCTCGAGCTGCTCGACGCTGCTGGCCCCGATGATGAGGCTGGTCATGCGCGGGTCGCGCAGGGCCCAGGCGAGGGCGAGCTGGGCGAGGCTCTGGCCGCGGCGCCGGGCGATGTCGTCGAGGCTGTGGATGCGGCCCATCGTCCGGGCGTCGAGGTCGCTCTCGTCGAGGAAGACGCTGGTGCGTACCCGGGAGTCGTCGGGGATGCCGCCGAGGTAGCGGTCGGTGAGCAGGCCCTGCTGCAGGGGGCTGAAGGCGATGCAGCCGGCGCCGACGCGTTCCAGCGTGTCGAGCAGGTGGTCGCGCTCGATCCAGCGGTTGAGGATCGAGTAGGAGGGCTGGTGGATGAGCAGCGGGGTGCCGAGTTCCTGGAGGATGGCGGCGGCCTGGGCGGTCTGCTCGGCGCTGTAGTTGCTGATGCCGACGTAGAGGGCCTTGCCGGCGCGGACGACGGCGTCGAGGGCCGTCATGGTCTCCTCGAGCGGGGTCTCCGGGTCGGGGCGGTGGTGGTAGAAGATGTCGACGTAGTCGAGGCCGAGCCGCTTGAGGGACTGGTCGAGCGACGACACCAGGTATTTGCGGGAGCCCCATTCGCCGTACGGGCCGTCCCACATGGCGTAGCCGGCCTTGGTGGAGACGATGATCTCGTCGCGGTGGGCGGCGAAGTCGGTGCTCAGGATGCGGCCGAAGTTCGTCTCGGCGCTGCCGGGCGGGGGCCCGTAGTTGTTGGCCAGGTCGAAGTGGGTGACGCCGAGGTCGAAGGCGCGGCGGGTGATGGCCTGCTGCCGTTCGAGGGGGCGGGCGTCGCCGAAGTTGTGCCAGAGGCCGAGGCTGATCGCCGGCAGCTTGAGACCGCTGCGACCGGCGCGGCGGTAGGTCATGGTGGCGTAGCGGTCGTCCGAGGGGGAGTAGGTCACACGCCACAGCCTAGGGACACGTGATCGACATCCGTCCGCTGGTAGGTTGAACGCAGCCGTACCACCCACGCGGGAGAGACCACCGGTCCGCCGGCGGCGCCGAAGGGGCAAATCCTCCCCGGAACCTCTCAGGCAAAAGGACCGCGGGGGAAGGCGACTCTGAAGTGCGCTCGTGGGTATGTCCGACTCGTGGGTATGACAGAGGGGGAGGTTGCCCGTCGACCTCGGAAGTCCCCTGGAGCCGCCATGACGTTCGCACATCGCCACATCGGTCCCGATCCGGACGCTCAGACCCAGATGCTCAAGGCGATCGGGTACGCATCCCTCGAGGCGCTGATGGATGCCGCGATCCCGGAGGTGATCCGCTGGCACGGCACGCTGGAGCTGCCGGCCGCGGCCTCCGAGGAGGAGACGATCGCGGAGCTGCGGGAGATCGCCGGGCGCAACACGGTGACGACCTCGATGATCGGGCTCGGCTACCACGGCACCTTCACGCCGGCGGTGATCCGGCGCAACGTGCTGGAGAACCCGGCTTGGTACACGGCGTACACGCCGTACCAGCCGGAGATCAGTCAGGGGCGCCTGGAGGCGTTGCTGAACTTCCAGACGATGGTGACCGACCTGACCGGGCTGACGACGGCGAACGCGTCGATGCTCGACGAGGGCACGGCGGTCGCGGAGGCGATGACGCTGGCGCGCCGATCGTCGAAGAGCAAGAGCAACGTGTACGCGGTGGACGCGGACACCCTGCCGCAGACGCTGGCCGTGCTGCGGACCCGGGCGGAGCCGCTGGGCATCGAGCTGCGCCAGGTGAACCTGGACACGGATGCGGCTCTGCCGGCGGAGTTCTTCGGCCTGCACCTGCAGTATCCGGGGGCGTCCGGCGCGGTGCGGGACCACGCGGCGCTGGTGGAGGCGGCGCACGAGGCCGGTGCCCTGGTGACGGTCGCCGCGGATCTGCTGGCGCTGACCCTGCTGCGGGCGCCGGGGAAGATCGGTGCCGACATCGCGGCCGGCACGACGCAGCGTTTCGGCGTACCGCTGGGATTCGGTGGTCCGCACGCGGGCTACCTCGCGGTGCGGTCCGGGCTGGAGCGGTCGTTGCCGGGCAGGTTGGTCGGGGTGTCGCGGGACGCGGACGGGGCGCCGGCCTACCGGCTGGCGCTGCAGACGCGGGAGCAGCACATCCGCCGGGAGCGGGCGACGAGCAACATCTGCACGGCGCAGGTCCTGCTCGCGGTGATGGCGAGCATGTACGCGGTCTACCACGGCCCGGAGGGGCTGCGGGAGATCGCGCGCCGCGTCCACGGGCACGCCCTCGCGGTCGCCGGTGGCCTGGCCGAGGCCGGTGTGGAGGTCACCCACTCGCGGTTCTTCGACACGGTGACGGCGTACGCGCCGGGCCGGGCGGCGGCGGTGGTCGAGGCGGCGGCCGGGGCCGGGATCGATCTGCGCCTGGTGGACGCCGACCGGGTGTCGGTGGCGTGCGACGAGACGACCACGGCCGCGCACGTCGAGGCGGTGCTGGCGGCGTTCGGGGCGACGGCCGGCGCGCCCGCCGGGTCGGGGCTGGCGGAGCTGGCCCGCACGTCGGACTTCCTGACGCACCCCGTGTTCCGGTCTTACCACTCGGAGACGGCGATGCTGCGTTACCTGCGCAGGCTGTCGGACCGCGACTACGCGCTGGACCGGGGCATGATCCCGCTGGGCTCGTGCACGATGAAGCTGAACGCGACCACGGAGATGGAGCCGGTCTCCTGGCCGGAGTTCGCGAACATCCATCCGTACGCGCCGACGTCGCGCACCGCGGGCTACGAGGCCCTGGTCGCGCAGCTGGAGCGCTGGCTCGCGGAGATCACCGGGTACGACGCGGTGAGCGTGCAGCCGAACGCCGGGTCGCAGGGTGAGCTGGCGGGCCTGCTGGCGATCCGCGGCTACCACCGGTCGCGGGGCGAGACGCACCGGGACGTGTGCCTGATCCCGTCGAGCGCGCACGGCACGAACGCGGCCAGCGCGGTGATGGCGGGCATGCGGGTGGTCGTGGTGGCCTGCGACGAGAACGGCAACGTGGACCTGACGGACCTGGACGCCAAGATCGAGAAGCACCGGGACGCCCTCTCGGCAATCATGGTGACGTACCCGTCGACCCACGGCGTGTACGAGAAGGGCATCGCGGAGCTGTGCGGCAAGGTGCACGACGCCGGCGGCCAGGTGTACGTCGACGGCGCGAACCTGAACGCGCTGGTGGGCTTCGCCCGGCCGGGGAAGTTCGGTGCCGACGTGTCGCACCTGAACCTGCACAAGACGTTCTGCATCCCGCACGGCGGCGGCGGCCCGGGTGTGGGTCCGGTCGCGGTGCGCGCGCACCTGTCCGAGTTCCTGCCCGGTGACCCCCTCGAGCCGGGCGACCATCACGCGGTGTCGGCGGCGGCGCACGGCTCGGCGGGGATCCTGCCGATCTCGTGGGCGTACCTGCGGATGATGGGCCCGGACGGCCTGGCGCAGGCCACGGCGGTGGCGGTGCTGGCGGCCAACTACGTGGCGGCGCGGCTGCGCGACCACTACCCGGTGCTGTACGCGGGCAACGAGGGCCTGGTGGCGCACGAGTGCATCCTGGACCTGCGCCCGATCACGAAGGCGACGGGTGTGTCGGTGGACGACGTGGCGAAGCGGCTGATCGACTACGGCTTCCACGCGCCGACGATGTCGTTCCCGGTGGCGGGCACGCTGATGGTCGAGCCGACCGAGAGCGAGGACCTGGCGGAGCTGGACCGGTTCTGCGCGGCGATGATCGCGATCAGGGGCGAGATCGACCGGGTGGCCGCGGGGGAGTGGCCGCGCGACGACAACCCGCTGCACCACGCCCCGCATACGGCGGCGGCGGTGTCGGCGGACGAGTGGGAGCACGCGTACCCGCGGTCGCTGGCCGGCTTCCCGGAGGGCGTGGACCGCACGGCGAAGTACTGGCCCCCGGTGCGGCGCATCGACGGCGCGTACGGGGATCGGAACCTGGTGTGTTCGTGTCCGTCGCCGGAGGCGTTCGAGGACTGAGGCCGCCGGGCGGGTCGGCCGGTGTGCATCGGTCGGCCCGCGGGCGGTGTGTGTGCCATGCGCGGGGCGCCTCGCCGTCGTGCGGCGTGCGCGGCCCTGACGCCGCGGTGGGCGCGGGCGCCGCGGGTGGGCGCGGGCGCCGGGTGGTGCAGGCCGGTCCGCGGTCGCGGCCTCGTCGCCGTTACTCTTCCGGCGGTCGTACTAGTTGCGGTCGTCTCGTCGACGGCCCGAGCCGCCCGGTGGTCCGGTCAGGCCGGTCAGGCCGCGAGGGCGTGCCGGGCGGGGCCGCGGTGCGGTTCGATCTGGCTGCCGTCGGGCAGCAGTTCGCCGGTGTCCTCGAAGAGGATGACGCCGTTGCAGAGCAGGCTCCAACCCTGCTCGGGGAAGGTTGCCACGACCCGGGCCGCTTCGCGGTCCACGGCCTCGGCGGAAGGGCAGGTGGTTTGGTGCTGGCACATCGGAGGTCTCCGGTCAGGGGGGTTGTGTTGTGTTGTGTTTCACATCAACGGTGGCGAACACTACTCCCATCGGAACGAGTCCGGGGGGAGCGGGTGACGGCGCCCCATTGAGCGAATCCACTGTTGAGATGGGCCACGGGAACCGTGGATACCAACACTGTGCGACAGTCGCGCCAGCCGTTCCACCGGGTTCTCCGGCCTCCTGCCAGCGCCGTCACGGTCCGTCATCGGTGTTCGAGTGGTTCCTCGGTGACGGTGGTGACCCTGCAGAGCTTGTTACAGCGTGGCTCGCGGACAACGGACTACCGGTGCGAGACCTCATCCGAACGGCTAATGCAAACCACCCGAACGGCGTCGGCACGGTCTGCGGATCCTCACTGTACGTGTCAGCCGCGGCCGGATCGGTGATGGCCGGCGGGGCGATCGGGCGCCCCACGCCGGTTCCCGGAATCCCTGACGTGGCAGCGGTTCTCTACCGCCACACCGGCGCCGGGGAGGAGCCGGGGAGCGGTGTCTCCCAGCGCCCGATCGGTGACCCTGAGTCAATTTCCCGGGGTTGGTCGCTGGGTCCCTGGCAGGACAGCTGGACACGTCAAGATCACGCCGATGCGGTCGAAACCGTCCGCGCCGCGATCCGGCGCGGGGACGTCTATCAGGTCAATGTCGTGGGCCACGCCAGCGCTCCGTACACGGGAGATCCGGGCCCGTCCCTACAGCGGGTGACCAAACTGTCCGGAGCCCGATACGGCGGCATCCTGGCGGGCGGGGACTGGGCCATCGCCACCGCGTCCCCCGAGACCCTCGTGGAGGTCCGCGCCGGGCGGGTCGTCACCCGGCCGATCAAGGGCACCCGGCCGGCGACCGCGGCGGGCCGCCGGGAGCTGCTCGGCTCCGCCAAGGAACGCGCCGAGCACGTCATGATCGTCGACCTGGAGCGCAACGACCTGTCGCGCCTGCCCGGCGTCGGCCCGGTGCAGGTCGACGAGCTGTTCGCCGTACGCCGCTGGTCCGGGCTGTGGCAGGCCGAGTCCCAGGTGTCCGCGCCCATCCGGGGCACCCTCGGCCTGGCGGAGCTGCTGCGGGCGGTGTGCCCCGGCGGCTCGGTGACGGGCGCGCCGAAGCTCGCGGCGCTCGACCTCATCGCCGACATCGAGCCGGTCGGGCGCGGAGTGGCGATGGGCGCGCTCGGCTGGGTCGGCACCGACCACATGGACCTCGGCCTGACCATCCGGACGGCGGCGGTCACCGAGGGCCGGGTGCACCTGTGGGCCGGCGGCGGCATCACCTGGGACAGCGACCCGGTCGCCGAGGTCGACGAGGCCGCGGCCAAGGCGGGACCGCTCAGGGCAGCCCTCGCCGGCGACTGAACGGTCCCGGCGAATAGGTTGGGTGCCATGACTGTGCGCCCCATCCGGCTGTTCGGCGATCCCGTCCTGCGTACCGCGGCGGAGCCCGTGACCGATTTCGACGACGAGCTGCGCCGGCTCGTCGCCGACCTGGAGGACACCGTGCGGGAACCGGGCCGGGCCGGGGTCGCGGCGCCGCAGATCGGCGTGAGCCTGCGCGTGTTCTCGTACAACGTCGGCGGCCGGGTCGGTCACCTGGTGAACCCGGTGCTGTCCGGCTTCGAGGGTGTGCAGGACGACGAGGAGGGCTGCCTGTCCGTGCCGGGGATGGGCTTCGCGACCGCGCGGGCCCTGACGGTCACGGCGACCGGCTTCGACGCGCACGGGCGGCCGCTGACGATCGCGGGCACGGGTTTCCTGGCACGGGCCCTGCAGCACGAGACGGACCACCTCGACGGCCGGCTGTACATCGACACGCTGACCGGCGATACCCGTCGGCAGGCGCTGCGCGAGCTGCGGCGTACCCGCCCGATGCCGGCATGACCTCGGCCTTCTCCGCGAAGCCCGGCCCCTCGGGGCCGGGCGATCCGGCGCGGGTGCCGGACACCACGCGGCTGGCGGCGGCGTCGCTGGCGGCCGGCGACCCGACCGGCTGGTTCGAGCGGCTCTACGCCGAGGCCGGAGCCGGCACCGCCGAGGTGCCGTGGGACGTGCCGGAGCCCAGCCGCTACCTCGCCGGATGGGTGCGCCGAGGCGAGATCACCGGCCGTGGCCGCAGGGCCCTGGTAGTCGGGTGCGGGCTCGGCCGCGACGCCGAGTTCCTGGCCGGCCTCGGCTTCACCGTGACCGCTTTCGACATCTCCGGAACGGCCGTGCGCACGGCCCGCGAACGGCACCCGTCCTCGTCCGTCGAATATGTCGTCGCCGACCTGCTCGACCCGCCGCCGCAGTGGAACGGCCGCTTCGACCTGGTGCTGGAGAGCAACAACGTCCAGGCGCTGCCCGGCCCGGAGCGCGCCCGGGCCATCGCGAACGTCGGCCCGATGGTGGCGCCCGGCGGGACGTTGCTCGTCATCGCGGTGGCGGAGCAGGGCGGGGGCGAGGGCGCGGGGCCGCCGTGGCCGCTGACCCGCGCCGAGATCGACGCGTTCGCCGGGCCGTCCCTGACGCCGGTGGCGGTGGAGCACCTGCGAGATCCCGGCGATCCGCTGGTGGCCCGGTGGCGGGCGGAGTTCAGAGCCGGCGGATGATCTCGGCCAGGCCGGGCGGGTCCAGCCCGGCCAGCCCGGCGAGGTCGCCGACGGCCACCCAGGCGTGCCCAGCCAGCTGCTCCCGCTCGTCCGGGAGCAGCCCGTCGCGGCCCAGCGCCGGCCGGGCGGTCTCGAACCGGGCGAGGAAGAACCGCTCCGGCCCGGTGAATCGCCGTCCCTTCCAGACGAAGTCGCGGTCCACCACCACCGACCGGTCGCGCACCGCCGCCGGATCCAGGCCGGTCTCCTCCGCGAGCTCGCGGAGGGCGGCCTGCAGGTGGTCCTCGCCCGGATCGAGGCCGCCGCCGGGCGGCTCCCACACGTCGTGGCCGTCGAGCGGGTCGCGCCAGTGCATGAGCAGCACCCGCCCGTCGGCGTCGAGGCAGACGACCCGGGCGGCGGGCCGGTGAGTGGCGTCTTCCATCAGAGGATGATGAACGACGGCGGCGGGTGGCGCAGGAACTCGTGGTGCGAGATGTCCCACCCGTACGCGCCGGTGCGGCCGAACACCAGCACGTCGCCGATCCGCAGCCGGGTGACGTGCCCGTCGCGGGCGAGGACGTCGCGGGGGGTGCACAGCTCGCCGACGGCGTCGACGGCCGTGTCGCGTACCTCCGGGCGGGGCCAGTCGTACGGCCACCGGTCCCGGGGCAGCACGGTGAACGGGTGGCTGTAGCCCCAGGCGGCGGGCAGCCGGAAGTGGTGGGTGCCGCCGCGCAGCACCGCGAACCACCGGCCGTGGGTGCGTTTGAGGTCGAGGACCTCGGCGGCGTACCAGCCGGCGTCGGCGGCCAGGATGCGACCGGGTTCGACGATCAGCTCCACACCGGGCGGCACGTCCAGCCCGGCGCCCACCTCCGCGAAGTCGACGGTGGCGTCGCCGAGATGGTCCACGCCGAGGCCGCCGCCCGCGTTGACCACACGCAGCGCGATCCCGTGCCGCCGGGCCGCCGCCTGTGACCATCGCAGCGCGCCGGCGAGGAATCGGGCGTGGGCGGCGCCGTCGAGGTTGTTGGACACCGCGTGCAGGTGGAAGCCGATGACCCCGACGTTCTCGTGCGGCAGGGCCAGGACCTCGCCCAGCTGCGCCTCGTCGACGCCGAACGGGGTGGGTGCACCGGTCATCGCGTGGCTGCCGGAAAGGGCGGCACCGGCGCGGTTCACCCGTACACAAGCGGGCACGACGATCCCCGCGGCCCGGGCGAGGCGATCCAGCCGGAGCAGCTCCTGGCCGCTCTCCACGTTGACCTGCGCGCCCGCGGCGATCGCCGCGGCCAGCTCCGCGTCCGTCTTGCCCGGCCCGCCGAAGACGATGCGGCGCGCACCCGCCGCCACGGCCAGCCGCAACTCACCGCCGGAGGCCACCTCCAGGCCGTCACAGGCCTCCGCGAGGGTACGGACGACGTCGGGGTGCCCGTTGGCCTTCACCGCGTACAGGAGCGTGGCCCCGGGCAGGGCGGCTCGCACGGCGGCGGCCCGGTCGCGCAGGGCCTGCCGCTGGTAGACGTACGCGCACACCGGCGACGGCAGGTCGCCGAGCGCGGCCAGAACCGGCTCAGGCGGGCGCATGCAGGGGATTCTCCACCGGCACGTACTCGTCACCGGCGCCGGTCAGCCGCATCCGCACCAGCGCCTTGTGCGGCACCAGCGGGGCGGTGAACGCGGCGTGGTCGTCCCGCCCGGCGTCGCCCAGCGCGTCGTACGTCTCGTCCACGACCGACCGGACGATCCGCCACGCCGCGTCCTCGGCCAGGCCGTGCGACTCGCCGAGGCGCAGCACGAGCTCGCCGAGGTGGGCCTGGAACGCGGTGTAGCCGATCTTGGCGCGCAGCACGGCTTCGTCGTCGGTGCCGACGACCGAGCCCGGCCACAGCGCCACGTCGTGCCCTGCGGCCGCGAGCCGGCCGGGGTGGATCCGCAGGCCGGCGAAGTCGCGTACGGCCAGCCGGTGCGGGACGCCGTCCACGAAGGTCGGCAGGCAGTTCTGCAGGTGCGCCTCCAGGGCGACGCCGCGGACGGTCAGCCGCAGCAGGGGCGGCAGCAGCAGCCGGGCGTATGCGTCCAGGAAGGCCCCCGCGGCCGCCGCATCGTCGCGGCGCCCGGTGCTCGCGGCGAAGGCCGCGACCAGGCCGGCGGCCAGGAACGGCAGCGCGCCACCCGCGATCGCCCGCTCGCCGGGACCGAGCCGGCCGGTGATCCCGTCGCGCAGGATCGCCGACATGTCCCGCCCGGACCCGACCGGCACGGCGGCACCGGCGGTCTCGGCCATGAGCAACAACCGGCCGGCGTCCGGGTCGCCGGCGACGAGGCGGTGCAGCAGGGCGGAGACGGGCGGCCCGTTGCGGGTGCTGGCCACCGAGATCCCGCGCCGCGTCGAGGTGACCTGGATGTCGAGGGAGAGCTTGAGGTACCGCCGCCGGCCGTCTGCGCTGACCGGCAGCAGCACGGTACGCAGCGCGGCGGTCGGTGTCGCGCCGAGCTCGCCGTCGAGGATTTGCACGGCGCCGCCGGCGAGCAGCTCCCGGTGGCGCCGCGGCACGACGGTGTCCCGCTGCCAGGCGTGCACGGGCTGCAGCCGGAATCCCGGCGGCACTGCGGGCAGCCCCGGGTACGCCGCACTCAGCGCGTCGCCGAGGTCCTCGCCGAGGTGCAGGTCGTCGCGGACGGCGAGGAAGCCCACCGAGGTGTGGCCGGCCTCCAGGTCGTGGGTGAGCACGTCGAGGGTGTCCCAGCCCAGCCGGGTCCGTCCGCAGGGGTGAAGGTTGTGCCCCGCCACGGCGAGCCGCTCCCCGGCCACGGCGCACGCGTCCGGGTCCTCGCCGCGCTCCGGGCCGTGGTCCTGCCGGGCCATGGCGATGGCGAGGTTCACCACCGCGTTGCGCAGTTCCGCGGCGAAGCCGGTGGTGTTGCCGGGCAGCCCGTCCGGGATGAGGTCGGCCGGATCGTCGGCGCCGGCGTCGGCGTACTCGACCCGGTGGAACGCGTGCACGTGATCGCCCGGCTCAGGGGCGGCCAGACCCTCGCGGACCAGCGCCTCCCGGAGCCGGCGCCCGACGACGTCAGCCGCAGTCGGCAGTGCGGCGCTGAACGGGTCCAGCAGGTGCGGGGCGTGCACCGCCAGGGAGGCCCCCGTGTCGGCGGCGGACACGGCGAGCCGGCGTGCGGTCAGGCCGGAGGTCATGGTCGGGCCATCGGGTTGTCGAGGTGGGTCCACACGTCGTCGAGCGGGTCGGCGGCGAGCCGCATCGCCGTGGTGGCCTTGACCGGCAGCGGCTCGGCGAGCAGGGCGGCCGCGTCGCTCGTCCCGGCCGAGGCGACCGCCGCGGCGGCCGTCGCCCACAGCTTCGCGGGGTCCGCGCCGCCTCGTTCCAGCACGGCCACGAGCTGCCCGGCCACGGTGCCCACGGCCGCGGCCAGCTTGGTGCGCAACACCCGGGGATCGTCGGTGGGCAGGTCGCCGGTCAGCCGCGGCGGGTCGATGCCGGCGGCGCGCAGCCGGGCCGGGCTGACGCGAACCCCGCCGAGGTCGCGGTAGACGATCCGCACGGGCCGGCCGCCGTCGAGGACGACCAGGGTGTTCTGGCCGTGGGCCTCCAGCGCGACGCCGCGGTCGAGGACCGCCAGCAGCGGCGGGAACAGCAGGTTCGTCAGGTCCTGCCACCACGTGTACGGGTCGGTCGCGGCGTGCAGCAGCAACGCCCGTCCGTCGTACGGGTCGGCGGCGGCGAGCGCGGCCAGCGGCACGACGGTCTCGCCGGGGCGCATCTCCGGGGCCTGCCGGTGCAGGTGGGCGAGGTGCCGGTCGGGGCGCCCGTCGACGAGGACCGCGCCGGGGGCGTACTCGGCCGGTACCGACAGCGGCAGCCCCGCGGTGAGGTCGCGCAGCAGGGCGGACAGCCGGGGTCCGTTGTGGAGGGCGGCGGGGGACACCGTCCGCACGGCGGAGGTCATCTGGACGTCGACGGCGGTCTTGACGTGGCCGGTGGGGGTCGCGACGGTACGCAGGGACATCAGCGGGCGGACCGGGGCGGTCTCGCCGTCGGGGGCGAGCCACGGGTGGCGCTCGAGCAGGCGCGGGGCCTGCCAGGGGTGGGCGAGCAGCACGGGCGGCCCCTCGCCGTACCAGCGGTCCGCGGGCACCCGCAGCCGGTGCAGGCGCAGGGTGGGACGGTGTTCCGGGCCGTACGCGAGCACGTCGGCGACGTCCATGCCGCCCCGGCTCCGGCAGCAGGGGTGCAGCGGGTGCCCGTCCAGGACGAGCTGTTCGAGGGTGGCCGGGTCGGGTTCGGTGTCCAGGATCGGCCGGGTGGTGGCGGCCGGCGGGTCCGCGTACGCGAGGGCGAGGTTGGCGACGCTGCCGGCGATCTCGTCGCGGAATGTGTCCGGCCAGCCCAGGCGGCGTACCAGCAGGACCGGGTCGGTGATCGCCTCGGCGCCGAGGCGGCAGGCCAGACCCGCGGCGGGCACGGCGAAGGGGAGCGCAGCGGCGGGGTCGAAGGTCAGCACCCGGCCGCCGCTGACCGTGATCCGGCCGGGGGCCCGCGCGGCCACGCCGGGCAGGGGTTCGCGGGCGAGGGCGCCGAGCAACCGGGCCAGGATCTCGGCCCTCGCCCGCGGCAGCGCCCGGTCGTAGGGCCCGGTCAGCTCCGGCCGCAGACGCTCCAGCTCGGTACGGGTCCGGACGGCGTCGGCGGTGGGCACGGCGCCCATTCTCCGGCACCGTGCCGGGCCCGCGGCACGGGCCCGGCCATCAACATCCTAGGACGCTCTACAGGGTGTGCGACCCGTCACAGGTCGCACACAAGGTCAAACCCAAAGAGGAATTTCATCGACCCCATCAGAACAGAAGTTCGGCCTCCCTGGCCGGGTCCAGGCCCACGGGAGGGCGATCGGGGCGATGCGGTGGCGTACCGCCGATGCTCTGCAGCCACGCCCACGTGTCGGCGACGGTCTCGCGCACCGGGCGGGGCCGCAGCCCGGCGGCGATCGCCCGGCTCACGTCGCCGCCGTGCATGAAGGAGTGGTCGAACCCCGGCGCCAGCCAGATCGGCAACTCGGTCCACTGTGCGATCCCGGCGGCGAGGATCGCGTCCGGCTCGGTCCAGCGCAGCTCGGCTCGGCCGCCGGTGATCTCGGCCGCGGTCTCCAGCAGCTCGCCCATGGTCGTGTGGCCCGACTCGCTGACCACGTTGTACGGGCCGGAGCGGCCGGCCGCGGCGGCGTCCAGGACGAAGGCGGCCAGGTCGCGGGCGTCGATGTACTGCAGGGGCAGGTCGCGGGGGCCGGGGGCGAGGGTGGGTCCGCCCTTCGCCAGCCGGTTCAGCCACCAGGGCAGGCGGCCGATGTCCTCGTGCGGGCCGAGGATGAGCCCGGCCCGGGCGAGCAGGACCGGGCCGTCGAACGACTGCTGGGCGGCGAGCTCACCGCCGCGTTTGGCGGCGGCGTACGCCATCGGGGCCGAGAATTCGACGTCGTCGCCGGCGTCGGGGGAGGCGTCGACGACGGGGGCGTCCTCGGTGAGGGGTACGGGGCCGCCGCCGGCGTAGACGCTGCGGCTGGAGACGTACGTGTAGTGGCCGGCGCGACCGGTCAGGGCCTTGGCGGCGTCGCGGACGGCGTACGGGGCGGCGGACCAGGTGTCGACGACGGCGTCCCACGTGCCGTGGTCGAGGGCGGTGAGGCCGCCGGGGGTGGTGCGGTCGGCGACCAGTGCGGTGACGCCGGCGGGTGCTGGGCGGTGGCCGCGGTTGAGGACGGTGACGTGGTGGCCGCGGGTGCGTGCCTCGTCGACGACGGTACGGCCGACGAATCCGGTTCCTCCGAGTACGAGCAGTCTCATGGGAGCGACGATGCCTTTTGTCGTACCCGGGGTGGAAGATGCTATCGCTGTCGGCGGAAACGAGGTGTGACGTGGCGTTACGGGTGGATCTGACGTTCGACTGCGCAGGGGCGGGGGCGCTGGCGGAGTTCTGGAAGCTGGCGCTGGGCTACGAGGACGAGCCGCCGCCGGCGCCGTTCGCGACCCGGGAGGAGTGGGCGGCGTCGTTCGTCGACCTGGAGGACGACGACGGGGACGGCGCGTGGTTGCACGATCCGTCGGGGGTGGGTCCGCGGCTGGTGTTCCTGGAGGTGCCGGAGCCCAAGGTGGCGAAGAACCGGCTGCACATCGACGTGCGGGTGGGCCGGTCGGCGGGGCAGTGGGCGGTGATCTCGGCGAAGGTGGCGCAGCTGGTGTCGGCCGGTGGGCGGGTGCTGGCGACGTTCGAGGGGCATCACGTGGTGATGGCCGATCCGGAGGGCAACGAGTTCTGCGTCGCGGCCTGACGGCTCCGGGGGCGAGTGGCGTGACCTCGCAAGGCCCGCTGACAGAGTCCGGGGCGAGTGGCGTCGCTTAGCGGGGTCCGAGGGGGAGTTCGGCGGCGGTGTGCCAGGGTCCGCCGGGGGCCGGGATGCCCTGGATGAGGTGGACGGCGTCGATGTCGGCCGTGATGGGCAGGTGGGTGGCGGCTTCGTCGGCGGCGGCGCGCAGTGTGGCAGGCGGATGGTCGTGGCCGATGGTGAGGTGCGGCACGACGTCGGGGTGGGCGCCCTCGTAGGGCTGTGCCCCGGGGAAGCGCGCGGCGATCGCGTGGGTGAGGGTCGTGAAGGGTTCGGCGGGTGTGGGGGCGAGCCAGACGACGGTGTCGCCGAACCAGTCGGCGTGGGTGATGGCGGCGGTGAAGCGCGGCACGCCGGCGACGATGTCGCGCAGGGTGTCGAGGACGGCCGCGGTGATCCGGGCCGGCGGGAGGAACGGGTAGAGGACGGTGATGTGGGCGGGCACTCCCCAGCCGGCGGCGCGGTCGAGGTGGGCCCGGTGGTGGCGGACGGCGGGTTCGGCGGTGGGCACCGGGACGATGAGGGCGCTGTGGGTGGGCGTCATGGTGGCGACTGTGCGGCGGGGGACGCCGGGTGTCCAGCGGTTTCGGGCTATGAGACGCCGGGCTCGGTTGATCCGCCGGCGGCCGCGAGACCCGGTGCGGCCGTCCCGATGGGTGCGGCCGCAAGAGCCGTACCGGACCGCACCGGGCTGCCCTCGGAGCCACCCGGCCGCGCCGTTGCTCCCGTGGGAGACGGCGACTGCGGATCCAGTGTGGATGGGCGTGACACGTCATGGGGACCGGATATGGGACAGCGGATCGATCCGATCGTCCGATGGACCGGAATCCCTGACAGATGTCATGGGGTGGTCGTGACGCGTGACCTGGTCGCGAGGGGCGGCCGGCGGCGAAGCTGGGTGGCATGACAGTGATCGTGGAGAGCGAGGCCCCGCCGCGGGGCCTGGCCGTCGAGCTGGACGGTGTGGTGAAGCGTTTCGGGGCCGTGACCGCGGTCGACGGGATCAGCCTGCGGATCCGCCCGGGTGAGGTGGTGGCGTTGCTGGGGCCGAACGGTGCCGGCAAGACCAGCACGGTCGACATGCTGCTCGGGTTGTCGACGCCGTCGCAGGGCTCGGTGCGGGTGTACGGGCGGCCGCCGCGGGAGGCGGTGGCGCTGGGCCTGGTGTCGGCGGTGATGCAGACGGGCGGCTTGCTGAAGGACTACACGGTCGAGGAGACCGTTCGCCTGACCGCGGTGTTGTTCGGGCGTCCGGCGGGCGAGGCCGACGCCGCGCTGGAGCGGGCCGGCATCGGCGACATCCGGCGGCGGCTGGTGGGCAAGTGCTCGGGCGGGCAGCAGCAGCGGCTGCGGTTCGCGATGGCGTTGCTGCCCGATCCGGAGCTGCTGATCCTGGACGAGCCGACGACCGGGATGGACGTCGGCGGCCGGCACGAGTTCTGGTCGGCGATCCGGGCGGACGCGCAGTCGGGCCGCACGGTGGTGTTCGCCACCCACTATCTGGAGGAGGCGGACGCCTATGCCGACCGGGTGGTGTTCGTTCGCCGGGGCCGGATCGTGGCGGACGGCACGGCGGCGCAGGTGAAGGCGATGGCGTCGGGGCGTACGGTGCGGGCCACGTTGCCGGGCGCCGACGAGCGGGCGTTGCGGGAGCTGCCCGGGGTGGACTCGGTGGAGGTGCGTGGCGACACCGTGATCCTGCAGGCGGCCGACGCCGACGCGGTGGCGCGGCACCTGCTGACCGCGACGACGGCCCGGGATCTGGAGATCACCTCGCGGAATCTGGAGCAGGCGTTCCTGGCGTTGACGGCCGACGACATCCAGGAGCACGACGAGCGTACGGCCGACGAGGGTGTGGGGGTGCGGCGATGACGGCCACGGTGCAGCGCAGTCTTCCGCGTTTCGGCGGGTTCTCGGCCGGGGTGGTCCGGCTGGAGTTGCGGCGGCTGGTGCGCAACCGCCGCACGGTGATCTTCACGCTGGTGATGCCGGCGGTGTTCTACCTGCTGTTCGGCTCGAGCGAGGCTTATCGCACCGAGCGGGCCGGTGCCGGCAATGTGGCGGGTTTCGTGCTGGTCAGCATGGCGGTGTACGGGGCGATGCTGGCCACCACCAGCGGCGGGGCGATGGTCGCGGTGGAGCGGGCCGCGGGTTGGAGCCGGCAGTTGCGGCTGACGCCGTTGCGGCCGGCGGCGTACATCGCGGTGAAGCTGGTGCTGGCGATGATTCTCGGGGCGGTGTCGGTGGCGGTGGCGTTCGCGGTGGGGGCCGTCGCGGGGGCGCAGCTGCCGGCGGCGGCGTGGGTGGAGTGCGGGGTGCTGGCGTGGGTGTGCGCCTTGGTGTTCGCGGCGTTCGGCCTTTTCATGGGCTATCTGCTGCCGAGTGAGAACGTCATGCAGATCCTGGGCCCGGTGCTGGCGGTCCTGTCGTTCGCCGGTGGCCTGTTCGTCCCGGTGGACCAGCTGGGCACCACGTTCGCCACGATCGCGAAGTTCACCCCGGTGTACGGCGTCGGTGAGATCGCGCGCTACCCGCTGGTGCACGATGGGAACCTGTGGCTGGCGGCGCTCAACGTGGTGGTGTGGACGGCACTGTTCGCCGGGGGCGCGGTGTGGCGGTTCCGGCGCGACACGGCGAGGGTCTGACGGGAACCGTCGTGGAGGCGTTCGAGCACCGCGGTTTCCGGTTCGGGTGGCTGTTCGCGGCCCTGTGGCTGTTTTACCTGAGCGAGAACCTGTCGGCGCTGCTCGCGCATCCGGGCGGCTGGCAGCGGGACGTGGGCCTGGCGGCGCTCGCCGGCTTCGCCGGGCTGTATCTGGCCATGGTGTGGTGGTTCAGCGCCGTCCGTGGCCGGCTGCGGGACATGGGCGGCTCGCTGCGCGTGTGGGCCTGCCTCGTGGCTCTGCTGGCGCTGACGGCGTTGCAGGTTCCCGGGGCCGGCTTCCACGCCCTGACCTGCCTGGTGTACATCGGGGCGTCGGCGGTGGCGGCCCTGCCGTTGTGGCAGGCGGCGCCGTTCTCGGTGGCGCTGGTCGTCACCGCGGAGCTGCTGGCGTGGCGGGTGCCAGGCTGGGAGGACAACGGGTACGGCCTGGCGGTGCTGCTGGGCTCGGCGGCGACCTGGGGCCTGCGGCTGGCCGGCGAGCGGCAGGCGCGGTTGCGCGTGGCGCAGGAGGAGCTGGCGGAGATGGCGGTGCAGAACGAGCGCACGCGCATCGCCGCGGATCTGCACGACATCCTGGGGCACTCGCTGACGGTGGTGACGGTGAAGGCGGAGCTGGCGCAGCGCCTGCTGGACGTCGACGTGAACAAGGCCCGGGCGGAGCTGCGGGACCTGGAGGCGCTGGCCCGCGACGCGCTGGCGGACGTGCGGGCCACCGCGCTGGGCGTACGGGGGATCTCGCTGCCGGGGGAGATCGCCGCGGCCCGGGAGGCGCTGGCGGCGGCGCACGTGGTCGCCGACCTGCCCGGGGCGGCCGACGACGTGCCGACCCGCAACCGGGAGCTGTTCGCGTGGACGATCCGGGAAGCGGTGACGAACGTCGTGCGGCACAGCGGCGCCGGCCGGTGCGAGGTGCGCCTGGCGCCGGGCTGCGTGGAGATCGTCGACGACGGCCCCGGCGACGCGGCGCCGGGGCCGGGGCCGGGCGGTCAGGGCCTCGCCGGCCTGCGGCGGCGGGCCGAGGCGGTGGGGGCACGCCTGACGGTGGGCCGCCGTGACGATCGGCCGGGCTTCCGCGTGCGGGTGGAGGTGCCGTCATGATCCGGCTGTTGCTGGCCGACGACCAGGCGCTCGTGCGCGGTGCGATGGCGGCGCTGCTGAACATGGAGCCGGACCTGGAGGTCGTCGCGGAGGTGGGCCGCGGGGACGAGGTCGTGGCCGCGGCCCGCGAGCACGGCGCCGACGTGGCGCTGTTGGACGTGCAGATGCCGGGGCTGGACGGCGTGGCGGCGGCCCGGCAGCTGCACCGGGCGGTGCCCGGGTGCCGGGTGCTGATGGTGACGACCTTCGGCCGGGCCGGTTACCTGCGGCAGGCGATGGCGGCGGGGGCGAGCGGCTTCGTCGTCAAGGACACACCGGCGCGGCAGCTCGCGGACGCGGTGCGGCGGGTGCACGAGGGCTTGCGGGTGGTGGATCCGGGCCTGGCGGCGCAGTCGCTGGCGTACGGGGATTCGCCGCTGACCGAGCGGGAGACGGATGTGCTGCGCGCCGCCCGGGACGGCGGCACGGTCGCGGACATCGCCCGTGAGCTGCGCCTTTCCGAGGGCACCGTGCGCAACCACCTGTCGGCGGCGATCGGCAAGACGGGCGCTCGGACCCGCGCGGAGGCCGTCCGCCTGGCCCGTGACCACGGTTGGTTGCTGACCTAGGTGCTGCCTGAGAGGTAACTGTGTGACTTTAGGTTTTCTTCGGGTGCAACCGAGCGGCAACCGACTGTGACCGTCCCCTGCACCCAGCGCCACGAAAAGTTCCCCCTGTCAGCCGGTGAGCCGTCACCGGGCGACGGGATACGAGGGGGAACACACGATGTCCGCAGCGACCGCGAAGAAGTCCGTCAGCCGTGAGCTGGAGAACCTGATCCGCGAGAACATGCCGCTGGTGGGTCACATGGTCCGCGAGATGCTGTTCAAGGTCCCGGCGCACGTGCACCGCGACGACCTGGCCTCGGCCGGGTACGCGGCCCTGGTCACCGCCGCCCAGGCGTTCGACGCCTCCCGCGGCATCCCGTTCGGCCGCTTCGCCGCGGTGCGGGTGCGCGGCGCCCTGCTCGACGAGCTGCGCAGCATGGACTGGGCGAGCCGGTCGGTGCGGGCCCGGGCCCGGCGCGCCGACGTTGCCCGGCAGGAGCTGACCGGTCAGCTGGGCCGTACGCCGACCCCGTCCGAGCTCGCCGAGCTGCTCGGTGTCGGCGTGACCGAGCTGGCGAGCGTCGACGACGACGTGCAGCGCGCCGCGGTGCTGTCGCTGCAGGGCTTCGCCTCCGGCGCTGCCGAGGACCTGGTGACCGAGGCGGCGCTGAACCCGGAGGAGATGCTGCTGCACCGCGAGCGCATCGGCTACCTGCACGACGCGGTCGCGGTGCTGCCCGAGCGGCTGCGCTTCGTCGTGGAGGCGTCGTTCCTGCAGGAGCGGCCGCTCTCGGAGGTCGCCGCCGAGCTGGGCGTGACGGAGTCGCGGGTGTCGCAGCTGCGCACCGAGGCGCTGGCGCTGCTGCGCGACGGCCTGACCACCCACCTGGAGCAGCAGGACAACGGCGATGCCAAGGATGGTTGCGTGGCCCGGCGCAGGGCGGCGTACGCGGCGCAGATCGCCGGCCGCAGCACCATGTCGACGCGCCTGGGCGTGACCGACGTCCAGGGCCTGAACCGCTCGGTGGCCTACGCCGCCTGACCCCCGCACCACCGGAGGCCGTCACCCGTACCCGCCGGTGGCGGCCTTCGCCATATTCGGTTGCGACCCGTCCCTGGCGGCGGCACAGTGGCAACCGGACCACCGCCGAGCCCCGAGGAGCAGTCACTCCCGTGTGATACCGACCCGACCCGTTCCGTGCCGCCGATCATGGCGGGTGCGCGGGTCGTCGTGTCCCATCGGTATCCGCCTTCGGAGGACCCCTTGCTCAAGGCCGTCTCGATCAGCGCCGCCCACGACGGCGAACCCCTGTTCGCCGGCGTCGACCTGGTGCTCGGCGCCGGCGACCGGATCGGCGTCGTCGGGCCCAACGGCGCCGGCAAGACCACCCTGCTGCGGGTGTTCGCCGGTGAGCTCGCCCCCGCCACCGGCACGGTGACGCGCGGCCCCGGCACCCGCGTCGGTTACGTGCCGCAGCAGCTCACCGGCCGGGACGGCACCGTCGGCGCCTTCCTGCACGCCGGGCTCGGCGAGCTGGCCGAGGTCACGGCGCGCCTGCACCGGCTCGGGCAGGAGCTGGCCGCCGGCGCCGACGTGCTCACCGCGTACGGGGAGACCCAGGAACGCTGGACCACCCTGCGAGGGTGGACCGCCGCCACCCGGCTGGACCGGATCCGGCAGCGCCTCGACATCGCGCACCTCGACGACGGGCGGCCGCTGCACGAGGTCAGCGGCGGCGAGCAGGCCCGGCTGCTGCTCGCCCGCGCCCTGCTCGACGCCCCGAACGTCCTGCTGCTCGACGAGCCCACCAACCACCTCGACGCCGAGGGTGCCGCCTGGCTGGGCGAATGGCTGGCCGGATTCCAGGGCGGCGTGCTCACGGTGAGCCACGACCGGGCCTTCCTCGACACCGCCGTCACCCGCATCATCGAGCTCGACGGCATCCACGACGTCCCGCAGGACTATCCCGGTGGCGGCTACGGCGCCTACCGCGCGGAGAAGACCCGCCGCTGGCAGAGACTGCTGCTCGACTACGAGGCCCAGGAGAAGGACCGGGTGCGATGGGAGGCCGACATCGAGCGCACCAAGGCCCAGTCGCTGTTCGTCGAGACCACCGTGCGCTCCGGCGCGGAGGCGCCGCACCTGCGCCGCATCGCCCGCAAGGTCGCCGCGAAGGCCAAGGCCCGCGAGCGGCGGCTGCGCCGGCAGATGGAATCGGTACGGTGGATCGCCGAGCCCCGCACCCGCCCGCCCCTGACCCTGGCGTTCCCCGGCGACGACGCCGAACCCGGCGAGACCCTGATCGAGGTGCGCGACCTCACCGTGAAGCTCGGCGGGCGTGCGGTGCTGGACGGCGTCGACCTCGCCCTGCGCCGCGGCGACCGGATCCTGGTCACCGGCCGCAACGGCTCGGGCAAGACCACCCTGCTGCGGGCGCTGCAGGAGCAGGCGACGGTCCCGGTGGCGGTGCTGCCGCAGACCGACCACGGCCTGCGCACGAAGACCACGGTCGTGGACTATTTCCGCTCCCGGGTGCCCGTGTACGCCGACGACGCGGAACGCCTGCTCGCCGCCCACCAGTTCGGCGCCGACCAGTGGGACGCGAGCCTGCGCAGCCTGTCCGCGGGGGAGCTGCGCCGGCTGCTGCTGGCCGTCATGGTCAACAGCCCGGCGCGGGTGCTGCTGCTCGACGAGCCGACGAACTTCCTCGACTTCGACGCGCTCGACGTCGTCGAGGAGGCGCTGCGGGCGTACCGGGGGACGCTGGTGACCGTCACCCACGACCGGTACTTCGCCGGGGCCGCCGGGCACGACCGCACCTGGCATGTCGCGGACGGCCGGGTGCACGTCAGCTGAGATCATGAGGGGCATGTCCCTGGTACCGCGTCAGCCCGCCGGGACGGTCGCGGCCGCCGGCGGCGCCGAACAGGTGACCGAGGCGTGGCTGCAGAACCGGCGGTTGTCCGCGCACACCCGTGAGGCGTACCGGCGGGACGTGGGCGCGTGGCTCGGCTGGTGCGCCGCGCGGGACGTCGACCCGCTGCGGGCGTCGTTCCTGGACGTCAACGCGTACGCGCGCGGCCTGGAGGCGCAGGAGCTGGCCCCGGCGACGGTGGCGCGCAAGCTGTCCGGGCTCTCGAGCTGGTACGACTTCCTCGTCAAGCTGCGCGCGGTCGACGCGAACCCGGTCGCCGGCGCGGACCGCCCGTACGTCTCCCGCGACCACTCGGCGACCGTGGGCCTGAGCCCCGAGGAGGTCGACGCGGTCCTCGCCGCCGCCGAGGCCGCCACCGGGCCCGCCGCGGTACGCCACCGCGCCGTCATCGCGCTGCTCGCCGACCTGGGCCTGCGCGTCGGCGAGGTGGTCAGCCTCGACGTCGCCGACCTGGGCGTGGAACGCGGGCACCGCAGCGTGCGCTTCGTCGGCAAGGGCGGCCGGCCGCGCCGCCGGGCGCTGACCCCGTACGCGGCCGAGGCCCTGGACACCTATCTGGCCGCCCGGGCCGCCGCCGAGGGCACCACCGCCGACCGGCTCGACGGGCCGCTGCTGGTCACCGCCACCGGCGCCCGGCTGGACCGGCACGCCGTGTTCCGGCTGGTGCGCCGCCTCGCCGCGGAGGCGGGGATCGCCGGGTGGGCCCGGCTGTCGCCGCACTCGCTGCGGCACGCGTTCGCCACCACTGCCCGGGCCGAGGGCGTGCCGCTGGAGGACGTGCAGGACGCGATGGGACACGCCGACCCGCGTACCACGCGCCGCTACGACCGGGACCGCCACAACCTCGACCGGGACCCGGCGCACACCCTCGCCGCGGCCCGGGCCAGGCGCAGCAGCACCTGAGCGACCACCTATCCTCGACCGCGGTCCGGTGAGTCGATCACGAGACGGGGTTGGGTTGAACATCTTCGAAGCGGTGCTGCTGGGCGCGGTGGAGGGTTTCACCGAATTCCTGCCCATCTCCAGCACGGGCCACCTGACCATCCTGGAGAAGCTGCTCGGCTACCAGATCGACGCCGAGGACATCACGGCGTTCACGGCGATCATCCAGTCCGGCGCGGTCATCGCCACGGTGATCTTCCTGCGCCACGACCTGATCCGGATCATCACCGCCTGGTTCCGCGGCGTGCTCAGCCGTGAGCAGCGCGGCAACGCCGACTACCGGTTCGGCTGGGCGGTCATCCTCGGCTCGATCCCGATCGGCATCGTCGGCCTGCTGTTCCAGGACACCATCGAGACGACCCTGCGCAGCCTGTGGTTCGTCGCCGGCGCGCTGATCCTCTACAGCGGGGTGATGTGGTTCGCCGACCGCGCCGCCACCCAGATCCGCCACGCCGAACACGTCGGCTGGAAGGACACCCTGATCATCGGTACGGTGCAATGCCTGGCCCTGATCCCCGGCGTGTCCCGCTCGGGCGCGACGATGACCGCCGGCCTGCTGCGCGACTTCGATCGGGTGACAGTAACGAAACTGTCCTTCTTCCTGAGCATCCCGGCCCTGCTGGGCGCGACCGTGCTGCAGAGCGTCACCGAGTACGACAAGATCTCGGCCGACAACGGCGGCGTCGGCTGGCTGCCCACGATCGTGGCGACCCTGGTGAGCTTCGTGGTGGGCTGGTTCGCCGTGTCGTGGCTGCTGAAGTTCATCGCCCGGCACTCTTACTCCATCTTCATCGGCTACCGCCTCGTCCTCGGCGCGCTGCTGATGGTCCTGCTCGCCACGAACGTCATCGACCCGAAGTGACCCCGCCGGCCCGGGCCCTCGCGCACGTCCGTGGCCTCGGCGCCGCCGGTGAGCTGCCCGTGCCCGGGACCCGGATCACCGTCAACTTCCACCCCGATCGGCTGCTGGCTGACAGGCGTACGGTCGCCGAGCATCTCGCCGCCGACGGGGTGTACCGCAGCCAGTTCGAGAGCGGCATCTCCAACGGCGGGCTGACCGCGTACCCGGGTGGCGACCGCGACCGGTGGGAGCAGCGGATGTTCGCCGGGGCGTATCCGAGCGGCGTCGCGGCCGGGCGGCCCGTCTACGGCGGCCTCGACCTCGCCGGCCATCCGGACGGTGCGTCGCCCCGCTTCGGCAGCTGCCACCTGCGGTTGCGTCCGGAGGTGCTGCGGCGGGCCACGTTCAGCCACGGTGACAGCGTCACCGAGCCCACGGTGGTCGGCACCCACCGCACGGCTGACTTCGCCGCCTTCGGCACCGGCGCCGAGGTGCTGCAACTACTCAAGTACCTGTGGCACATCCTGGTGCTCCGCGGTCGGCCCCGGACGTAGGTTTCATCGACATTCGTTGTCCTTTGCCCGGTGTGGCGATAACGTAGCGCTTGCGATCCAGTACGCCCTGCTACGTTCGAGGAGCGCCGCTGTGGCCGACGTGTTGACCGACCGTCTTCCGCTGTTCCCGTTCCGGAGTCCCGGCGACGACCCGTTCACCCCGGTGACCGCCGCCGATCTGCGCAGCCTGGACGGGCCCGTCAGCCGGGTGCGGCTGCCGACCGGGGGCTGGACGTGGCTGGTCACCCGGCACGCCGACGTCAAGAAGATGCTGCGCTCCGACGCGTTCAGCGCCGACATGACCCGGCCCGGGTTCCCGTTGCTGCGCGCCGTGCCGCCGCAGGTCACGCGCAACCGGCAGGGTGGTTTCATCCGGATGGACGGGAGTGAGCACCTGCGGCTGCGCCGGATGCTCACCGCCGAATTCATGATCAAGAACATCCGGCGGATCGAGCCGCTGATCGCCGGGGTGGTCGACGACGCGATCGACGCGCTGGGGCAGGCCGGGCCGCCCGCCGACCTGGTCGCCGGGTTCGCGCTGCCGGTGCCGTCGCTGGTCATCTGCCACCTGCTCGGCGTCCCGTACGCCGACCACGCGTTCTTCCAGCAGCGCAGCGCGATCCTGCTCGACCAGGGCGCCGACCCGCTGCTGGCCCGAGACGCCGCCGCCGGGCTGCGCACGTACCTCGGCACCCTGATCGAGGCGAAACGCGCCGCCGGCGATCCCGGCGACGATCTGCTCGGCCGGCTGATCAGCGAGCGGGTGCGTCCCGGCGAGCTGGAGGTCGGCGAGCTCATCGGCATGGCGCTGCTGCTGCTCATCGCCGGGCACGAGACCACCGCCAACATGATCGGCCTCGGCGTGCTGTTGCTGCTGCAGCGCCCGCAGGTGTGGCAGCGGCTGCGGACCGGCGACGACGAGACGGTCGACGGGATCGTCGAGGAGCTGCTGCGCTACCTGACGATCGTGCGGACCGGCCTGCCGCGCCTGGCCGTACGCGACGTCGAGATCGGCGGCCGGCTGATCCGCGCCGGCGAACCGGCGACCGCGCTGCTGTCGCTGGCCAACCGCGACGACGACGTGTTCGGCGACGGCGACGCGTTCGACCCGTACCGGCAGGCGCACCAGCATCTGGCGTTCGGCTTCGGCGTGCACCAGTGCATCGGGCAGCCGCTGGCCCGCGCCGAGCTGCGGATCGCCCTGGCGGGCCTCGCCCGCCGCCTGCCCGGGCTCAGCCTCGCCGCCGACCCCACCCGGCTGCCCACCCGCGACATGTCGATCGTGTACGGCCTGGCCGAACTGCCGGTGACCTGGTGAGCGCCCGGGTGCGCGCCGACCGCGACGTGTGCATCGGCGCCGGCAACTGCGTGCTGACCCTGCCGCAGGTCTTCGACCAGGACGACGACGAGGGCCTGGTGGTGGTCACCGACCCGGACGCCGGCGGCCAGCCGGACGAGCTGCTGCGGCGCGCGGTGCTGATGTGCCCTTCCGGAGCGATCACCGTCGACTGAGCGGCCCTCGGGGCTACTTACCGTGCGGGTCGGCGGCGTTGAGGGCCGCGACGACCTGGTCGTAGTCGCCGCGTGCCTCGCCGTAGCGCAGGAACTTGACCCGCTCCACCTGGATCTCGGTGGCGTCCGGCTCGCTCTCCAGCAGGCCGGTCACCTCGGCGACGAACTCGCCGAGCGGCATCGCGAGGTGGTTGGACTCCTGCCCGGGCACCAGCTCCGTACGCACCGACGGCGGCACCAGCTCCACGACCCGCACCGAGGTGTCGGCCAGTTGCAGGCGGATCGACTCGCTGAGCATGTGGATCGCGGCCTTCGACGCGTTGTAGCTGGGGGTGACCTTCAGCGGGGCGAACGCCAGGCCCGACGAGACGGTGACGATGGTGGCGTCCGGCTGCGCCTGCAGATGCCCCACGAACGCGGCGATGAGGCGGATCGGGCCCAGCAGATTGGTGGTGACGACTTCCTCGGCGGAGGCGAGGAACGACTCCGGCTTGTGCCAGTCCTCGACCCGCATGATGCCGGCCATCGTGACCAGCACGTTGAGCCGCGGGTGCCGCGCCAGGACCTGCTCGGCGGCGGCGGTGACCGACGCGGCGTCCGCCGTGTCGATCTGCACGGTGTCGATGCCGGGGTGCTCGGCGCCGATGCGGGTGAGCAGCTCGGTGCGGCGACCACCGACGATGACGGTGTTGCCGCGCGACTGCAGCTCGAGCGCGAGGGCCAGGCCGATGCCGCTCGTCGCGCCAGGGATGAAGATCGTGTTTCCGGAGATGTTCATGCCTCGAAGTCTGGCCGCGTCGGCGCCCGGCCGGCAGAGAGCACTCATCGGGGGATCGGCGATCCCTGGCTGGGCGGTGGCGCCCGGCGATACTGGAGCGCATGGACCGTGCCGCCCTCGCCGACTTCCTGCGCCGCCGCCGCGAGGCGCTGCGCCCGGGCGACGTCGGGCTGCCCGCCGGCGCCCGCCGCCGCGCCCCGGGCCTGCGCCGCGAGGAGGTGGCGGCGCTGGCCGCGATGTCGGCCGACTACTACACGCGGCTGGAGCAGCAGCGCGGCCCGCAGCCCAGCGAGCAGATGCTGGCCTCGCTGGCGATCGCGCTGCGGCTGAGCACCGACGAGCGGAACTACCTGTTCCAGATCGCCGGTCGCAACGCTCCCTCGTCGGTGTCGGCGGCCGCGCACGTAGCCCCCGCGCTGCTGCGGGTGCTCGACCGGCTCGGCGACACCCCGGCGCTCATCCTGTCCAACCTGGGCGAGACGCTGGTGCAGAACCGGCTGGCGATGGCGCTGTTCGGCGACCGGTCCGGCGACACCGGGCTGGAGCGCAGCGACATCTACCGCTGGTTCACCCGCCCCGGTGAGCGGTTGCGCTACCCCGAGCACGACCGGGAACGGCAGAGCCGCGCCCAGGTGGCGAACCTGCGGGCGGCGTACGGCTCGATGGGGCCGTCGTCGCGCGCCGGTGAACTGGTGCGGGCATTGCAGAAGGCCAGTGCGGAGTTCACCGCCCTGTGGGAACGCCACGAGGTCGGGCAGCGCTTCCACGACCACAAGGTGCTGCTGCACCCGGAACTCGGTGCCATCGAGGTGGACTGCCAGGTGCTGTTCACCGAGGACCAGGCGCAGGCCCTGCTGGTGCTGACCGCCCCGCCCGGCAGCGAGGGCTACGAGAAGCTGCAGCTGCTCGCCGTCATCGGGCAGCAGGACTTCGCCCAGGCGTAGAAGGGCAATGCGGGGTTCCCTTTCGTGCAGCACCTCGCGGACGCCGTGCAACGGGACGGCAGAGCGCCGGCCTGCGGAGACGGTTTTCGCGGCAACCTGCGACGCGCCCAGGGCACGGTGTGACGTTCATTTCGTCGTTGCGCCTGGTTCGCGGCAACCGTCTACCTTGCCTGCGTCGCCCCTTTTCTGCCCAACGGCGACACCTGTCTGAACCCCTTGTGAAAGGACCCCATGAAGTTCCGCATCATCGCCGCCGCCCTCGCCGGTGCCCTGACGGCCCTGGCGGCCGCTCCCGCCGCCCACGCCGCCGCGCCCAGGACCTTCGCGACCGAGGTCTCCGGCACCTGTGACACCACCACCGGCGAGTGGGTCGTCGACTGGGCCATCACCAACGAGTCGGACACCGCCGCGCTGCTCATCCTGATGGAGTCCACCCCGGCCGAGGCCGCCCTCACCTCCCTGCCGTGGCCGCAGGGCGGCGCCACCGAGCACGCCATCCAGCGCATCCCCGGTGCCAGTACGGGCGCACACCTCACCTACATCGCCGTCTGGACCGACTTCCCGGGCGGCAGCTTCCGCAGCAGCACTGAATTCACCCCCGCGTCGGTATGCGAGATCTCCAGCCCCGCGTGACCATCGGTTGACGCAGCGGCGGGTGCCGGCGGACGACTCCGCCGGCACCCGCTCGCGGGACCACGACGCTCAGCCCGGACGCCGGAGAACGGCCTCGACCAGCGCCAAGGCCGCCTCCGGTGTCAGTCCGAGGGACTTTGTCTCGTCCGCGTACCGTTGGGCGGCTCTGCGGGCCGCGACCGGGGTGCCGGCCGCCGCCGACGTGATCAGCGTGCCCGCCCGGCCGTGGGTCTCCACCAGGCCGGCCTGCTCCAGCTCCCGGTAGGACCGCGCAACCGTGTTCGCCGCCAGACCCAGCTCGGCCGCGAGCTGCCGCACCGGCGGCAGCCGGGTGCCCGCCGCCAGGACCCCGTCCGCGGCCAGCGCCGCGATCCGCAGCCGAACCTGCTCGTACGGCGGCACCGCCGAGTCCGAGTCGATCACGATGTCCACACTGTCCTCCTCCGGCGGATGTCCTCTCTCAGAGCAGCCGCGGCGGGGTGTTGCCGGCGGCCTCGATGGCCCGGCGCAGCGGGACCATCGCCAGCAGGATGCCACCGACGACGAAGAACACCACGAGCGACACGATCCCGATCCGGTAGCTGGCCGTCAGCTGGAACACCAGGCCGAACGCGAGCGGGCCGAGCCAGCTGGTGCCCTTGTCGCTGATCTCGTAGAAGCCGTAGTACTCGCCCTCGCGGCCGTGCGGGATGAGCTGGCTGAACAGCGAGCGGCTCAGCGCCTGGCTGCCGCCCATGACCAGGCCGATGCCGACGCCCAGCAGCATGAACGGCACCGGTTCGCCTTCCGGCAGCCAGAACGCGGCGAGGATGACCAGCAGCCACAGCGCCAGCGCGAGCAGCACCGTGCGGCGCGCGCCGATCCGTGTGGCCAGCGCTCCGAGCAGCAGCGCGCCGCCGAACGCCAGGAACTGCACGATGAGGATGGTGATGATCAGCGTCGACTGGCCGAGGTGCAGCTCCTCCGTCCCGAACTGGCTCGCCAGGGCGATCACGGTCTGGATGCCGTCGTTGTAGACCAGATAGGCGCCCAGGAAGAACAACGTCAGCGGGTACGCCTTGAGGCTGCGCAGCGTGTGCCCGAGCTGACGGAACCCGGCGGTGACCACGCTGCCGCGCCGCACGGCCGCCTCCGCGCTCGGGTGTTCGCGCAGCCACCGCAGCGGCAGCAGGGTGAACGCCGCCCACCACACCCCCGCCGACACGATGCACCAGCGGGCGAGGTCCAGGGTCCGCCGGTCGTCGCCCTCGACGCCGAGCCTGGTCACCACGATCAGGTTGAGCAGCAGCAGAACCCCGCCGCCGAGGTAGCCGAGCGCCCACCCGCGGCTCGACACCTTGTCCCGCTCGTCGGGCCCGGCCAGCCGGGGCAGGAACGAGTTGTACACGACCACCGACGCGCCGAACGCCACGTTGGCCACGATGAACAGCGCCCCGCCCAGCAGGTAGCGCTCGCCGGTCACGAACGCCATCGCGACGGTCGCCCCGGCGCCGAGGAACGCGGCGGCGGCCAGCAGCGGCTTCTTGCGCTCGGCGCGGTCGGCGATCGCGCCCATCACCGGAAGCACGAAGACCGTCAGCAGCACCGACAGCGACACCAGATAGGGGAAGTACGAGCCGGCGGCGACGCTGATCCCCAGCGGATGCACCCGCCCGTGGCACTCGTCGGCGCCCAGCGCGCAGCCGGCCGCCTGCTCGGTGACCGAGGTCAGGAAGGGGCCCAGGAACACCGTGATGACGGTGGTGGAGAACGCCGAGTTGGCCCAGTCGTACAGGTACCAGCCGGTGCGTTCACGCCGGGTGCTCTCCGGCGCGGTGGTGACGGTCATGGGCGCACATGATGTCACCTAGTCAGCTGTTTTGGCTCCACCATCGGGCCAGCGCGCCGGTGGCCGGATCCTCGGAGTCGGCCAGCGCCGCCCACGGGTCCACGCCCGGCGGCAGGTCCTGCGCCGCGTACGCGGCCAGCTCGTGCGGGTCGACCGGCGCGCCGGTGGCGTGCACGGCCGCCGGGTCGACCAGGCCGAGGCTGCCGGTGTCGATCCAGGGGAACCCGTCGACCGGCTCCGGCAGCGGCCCGACCTCGACGACCGGCGGGAACAGGCTCGCCGCCTCGTCGCCGGGCTCGACCGCGTCCGGGTCGGCGCCGACCGGGCCCATGCCGTGCCCGTCGGTGACGTCGGCGACCTCGTGCCCGGCGACGTCGTCGTGGCCGGTGCCCGGCTCGGCGTGGTCGTCGTGCCAGCCCGCATCGTGGTCGGCGTCGTGGTCGAAACCGGCGTCGTGACCCGGGTCGTCGGCGCCCAGGTCGTCCAGGTCGTGGCCGGCGTAGAGGTCCTCGTGGAACGGGTCGGCCTCCGGCGCCACGTCGTCATGGGCGGTGACGGCGTCGTCGTGGTGCCCCGGGTCGTCGTGGTGGCCGGCGTCGTGGAAGTCCGGCCAGCCGTACTCGTCGCTCATGCGTTCTCCTGACCGAGGGATGACGGCGCGGGTGCCAGGGCCCGCGCCCGGGTGAGGACCTCGTCGACGTTCTTCAGCTGTGCCCGTACCTGCTGCAGCTCCGTTGTGGCCCGGGAGCGGCGCCGGGCCCGCCCGGCGGCGTCCTCGGCGGCGGCCGCGTCGATCTCGGCGATGTGCGCGTCCAGCTCCCGCAGCCGGCGCTCGACCGCGTCGTCGACGGCGACGCCCAGCGCGTACTGCAGGTCGGTGAACCGGTACGAGATCTCGTCCTGCAACGCCGCGCGCGCCTCGCCGAGCACGTCGCGCAGCCAGGCGCGGGCCTGCTGCCGGTCGGTCTGCACCCGCCGGCGGTACAGCACGTACCCGCCGGCGGCCAGGCCCAGACCCAGGCCCGCGACCGGGATCAGCAGACCCCCGGCGACCCCCACGCCCAGCGCCGACGCGCCGAAGATCGCTCCCCGGCCGGCCATGAACGCGATGCCGCCCGCGGACAGGGCGATGAGCACGTTGTCGCCGGAGCCGTCGCGCGGCGATCCGGCCGCCAGGGCGTGGCGCAGCGTCGCGTTGAGCCGGTCCAGCACCCCGGCCAGCTCCTCGTCGTCGAAGACCTCCGCCAGGATCCGCTCGCCGACCTGGCGGAAGGTGGTCTGCAGATCTTCCGACATCCGTACGGCCACCGCCTGCAGCTCGGCGTCGACCTGATCGGGCAGCCCCGTCAGCCCGTCGCCGCGCAGCCGGTCGATGCGCGCGGCGACGTCGGCCTGCAGCTCGGCGATGCGGGTCCGCAGCAGGCCGACCACCTCGACGCGGGCCCGCTGGGTCTCCGTGGTCAGCAGCAGCGCCCACTGCCGCGACTCGGTGCGCTTGCGGGCGGCCAGGGCGCTGCGCTCGGCCCGGACCCGGGCGGTCTCGGCGGGGTCGGCCTCCGCGGCCTGCACCCGCGCCTCGGCGGCCTGCTCGAGCCGGGCCAGCTCCGCGCGGGCGGCCCGCAACACGTTGGCCAGCTGCAACTGGTGCCCGTGCCCGGCCAGCTCCACCAGGGCGTGCTGGAGTTCGGCGATGTGCGACGCCTCGACCAGCGCCGCCTGCTCCGGCGCCGGCACGCTCAGGGCCAGCTCCGCCAGCCGCGCCGACACCGGGAACCACGGCGCGTCGGCGAAGCGCGGGGCCCGTACGCGCAGCAGCGCCCGATTGTCCTCCGCGATGCGCCGCCACCCGGGGAAGGCGTCCACCTTGGTCAGCGCGAACACCACCGCGTCGACCCGCTCGCTGGCGGCCACGAGGAAGTCCAGCTCCGGCTGCGACAGCGGGGCCGAGGCGTCGGCGACGAACAGCAGGGCGGTGGCCCGCTCGACCGCGTCCAGCGCGACGGTGGTGTGGGCCGGGTCGAGACCGCCGACGCCCGGGGTGTCCAGCAGGCTCACGTACTGCAGCAGCGGCGCCGGATGGGTGATCTCGATGCGCCGCGGCGAACGCCCCGCCCCCCGCCCGGTAGCCCGGTCGCCGAGCTCGCCCAGGTCGAGCTCGACCGGTTCGCCGAGACCCGGCACGTACGCGAGGGCGCCGGGAGTGGGGCCGGGGGAGAAGTGCAGGTACGCGGCGGTGGCCACCGCGGCGTCAACGGGCGACAGCCCCGGCACGCCCAGCAGCGCGTTGATCAGGGAACTCTTGCCGCGCTTGGTCTCGCCGACCAGCACCACCGACGGGCGGGTGAGCCGGCGGCGGCGCAGATCGGCCAGTTCGGCGCCCGCGTCGGGGTCGGCGGCGCGGACCGCAGCCAGCGCGTCGCGGACGGTGACGTCGAGGCTCTGGGCAAGCTCGCGGGTCGCGCTCATCGGCCTGCCTCCTGCCGGGTGGCCTCTTCGCGGATCGCCTGGGACAGCAGGTGGAAGCCCCGATGGGCGACCTGCGCCACCCGCGACTGGGCCGGACCGGCGCCAGCGACCGCGTACACCCGCCACCGGTTCGCGGCCTCGACCGCGGCGGCGGCCAGCTCGTCGGCCCCGGCGTGCGGGCGGCGCAGCACCCACCGGGCGTCCTCGGAGGTCGCCAGCCGGGTCAGCTCCTGCTCCCACGCCACCGGCAGCTCCACCTTGCCGGTCGCGACGCGCTGCGCCACCTCCAGCAGGCGCAGCCGGTGGTACGCGGGCTCGCGCAGCAACCGCTCGGTGGCGTCGCGCAGCGTCTCCCGGTCGCGGCGGTCCCCGGTGTGCCCGGCGACGCGTTCCAGCCGCGACAACGCCCAGCCGGCCTTGATGGCGTCGGCACGCCAGCGCAACGTCTGCTCCAAGGTGTGCCGCAGCCGCGGGAAACCCGAGGCCGCGACCAGCCGCCGGACCAGCTCCCCGGTGCCCAGCTGCGGCTCGGCGGCGAGCTGGGCCAGGGCGAAACCCACGCCGTACAGGTCCAAAAGGCCCAGCAGTCGCTCGCGGCGCTCGGCGGGGACGGGGGCGGGCCGGCTGCGGAACAGGTCGACGGAGGCGAGCAGCACCTGCAACTGCCCGGCCGGCATTCCCGCGAGCTCCTTCAGGGCGGCGCAGTCGGCCGCGGTGAGCCGCCCGGCCTCCCCGGTCTCGGCCAGCAACCCCACGACCGGCACGACCTCGGAAACGGTACGGGCGAGCAGCGCGCCCTGCTGCTCGGCGAGCGGACCGGCGACCGGCCACGGGTCCCCGGCACCGCCCACCAGGGTGTCGACCTTGCCGAACACGCCCAGCGCGTTGATCGGGCTGCTGGCCAGGCGCGCCGACGCCGCCCGGAAAGCCTCCAGCGCCTGCACGTCGTCGGCGCGTACGGCCTGGGTGAACACGTAGACGACCGCCTCGGCGGCGGCGACCTCGGAGGCGGAGTCGGCATCGATGCCGGCGTCGAACGGCGCGGTCGTCTCGCTCAGCTCCGCGGCTGCCCGCGCGGACACCTGCGTGTCGGTCGAGGCCAGCCCCGGGGTGTCGACCACCGTCAGGTCACGCAGCTTCTCGCTGGTCAGCATCACGTCGACGTACGCGACCCGCCCGGCCGGCACCCCCAGGCGCTGCGGGATCATCCCGTCGTCGCCCAGCGGCAGGCTCGAGCGGGTGCCGTCGCGGCGCACCACGTCGACGCGGTCGGCCGGCCCGTACCGGAACCGGGTGACCACCCGGGTGCACTCACCGACCGCCGTGGGCGCCACCCGCCGCCCGATCAACGCGTTGACGAGTGTCGACTTTCCGGCTTTCAACCGCCCCGCGATAGCGACGCGTAACGGCTCGGCAAGCCGGTCATGGACGTGTCGCACCTGGCCAGCGACCTCCGGACCGACCCGGGCGCTAATGTCGTCGCACAGGGTAGCGACCCGCGCGGACAGCGGCCCGACGGTCATGACTCGTCAGCCGAGCACACATTCGGCGAGAATGTGCTGACCGCGGCCGTCAACGCAGACAAAGGTGGCTGCCCTTCCCCTCCAGGGCAGGGCGGAATCGCCTGCCGCAGCACAGACTACGGACCCGGGGCCGAGCGAGGATCCCGTGTTCGTGCCAACGGACGCTGCCGGGGGCGCAGCGGGACAGGAGCGTGCGTGTCACAGCAGGACCTGGCCGGGCTCGCCGCCGCGCATCTGCGCCGCCCCGGCCTCGTCGTGCTCACCGGAGCCCCCGGCGCCGGCCGCACCACCCTGCTGCGCCGAATCGCCACCACCGCCGCCGGGCCCGCGCACACCGGCGGCGGCCTCGCCATGCTCGCCACCGTGCCGGCCCTCGCGCTGTCCCGCGCGGTCAAGGCCCGCCTGCCCGCCCACGACGTCCCGCTGCTCGCCGAGGCGGTCCGCTCCCGGGTCCGCACCGGCCTGCTCGTCCTCGACGACCTCCAGTACGCCGACCCCGCCACCCTCGCGGCGCTGCCCCACCTGGCCGCACGCATCCGGGTCGTGGCGGCCCTGCGCACCCCGCACCGGCTCCCCGAGGAGACCCTGACCGCCCTGCGCGACGCGGCCACGGCGTGGCTCGACATCCCGCCGCTCGACCCGCAGGCCGCCGCCGACCTGGCCCGCCGCACCGCCGGGCAGCTCGACGACACCGCCGTGGCCGCGGTCGTTGCCCGCGCCGGCGGCAACCCGCTCGCCGTCACCGCCCTCGCCCGCCAGGCCGGCGCCGGCCGCGGCACCCCGGACACCGACGTCGACCAGGTCGCGTACGCGATCGCCACCGCCCTGGCCGACCTGCCCCGCGCCGCCCGGACCGCGCTCGCCGCCCTCGGCCTGCTCGGCCGGCCCGCACCCGAGTCCCTGCTCGGCGCCGGCGCCGCCGCCCTGCACGAGGCCGGACTCATCCTGCGGACCGGGGACGAGGTCGTGCCGGTGTCGGCGTACATCGCCGAGACCGCCGCGGGCCTGCTCGACGCCGACGCCCGCACCGACCTGCACCGGGCCCTGGCCACCGCCACCCCCGACGCCGAGGCCGCCCGCCACCTCGCCGCCGCCGGCGACCACCAGCAGGCGTACCGCAAGGCCCTGACCGCGGCCGACCGCACCGCCGGCGGCGACCGCGCCGACCTGCTGCTGTTCGCCTGCAACCTGCCGGGGGTCACCCCGGCGCCCCGGGTACGGATAGCCGCCGCCGACGCGCTGCTGGCCGCGGGACGCCCGCACACCGCCGCCCGCGCCCTGACCACCGCCGGTCCCCTCGGGGTGGAAGCCGACGTCCTGCGCGGCGAGGCACTGCTGCAGGCGGGCGACCCGGCGGCGGCCCGCGCGGCGGTCACCCCGATCCCCGACGCGGCCACCGGCACGGTCGTGGCGGCCCGCGACCGGATCCTGCTCCTGGCGGACCTGGCCGCCGACCCGGCCGGGGCCCTGGACACGGCCGAGAAGATCGCGGCCCGCCATCCGGCACCTGCGCCGGGTGTGGCGGCGGCGCTGGCCGCGGTGCGCGCGGCCCACCGTGCGCCAGGATGGGAACGCGACCTCGCCGCGGCCGCCAGTGACGGGGCCGATCCGCTGAGCGGGCGGTGGAGCGCCTGGCTGCTGGTCGAGCATCTCGCCGCGGACGGGCGGCTGGCGGAGGCGGCAGCGGCGGCTCGGACGGCCGCGGTGGCGTGCGGGGCCGGCATGGCGTACAGCTGGCAGACGCGGTTCCTGGCCGTCGCCGGGTGGGCGGACGTGCTGCAGGGCCTGCCCGCCGCTGCTTCTGCCTCCTCGGAGTCTGCCGCCTCGGACGAAGCGGTGCGGCGTAGTGGCGACCTTGCCGACCGGGCCCTTCCCGCGGACGCCCGGGCCTACGCGGTGGCCGCGACCGCGCTGGTCGAGGCCGACACCGGATTGCTCGCCGCCGCCCGGAGCCGGCTCGCCGACCCCGACGGGCACCCGGCCACCGCCTGGGTCGCCCGCGAGGCCGCCTGGCTCGACGGGCAACCCGACCGCGCCACCCAGCACCCGGACACCCCCGGCGCGGGACTGCTCACCGGACTGCAGCACATCACCGCCCGCTGGGCCGCGTACGACGGCGGCGCCGGGGCCCGGCCCGCGTACGCATCGGCGTTCGACATCGAGGACGCCGCCCCGGCCATCCCGGGCGGCCTGCCCACCGCGGCCCGCCGCACCCTGACCGCCTGGGCGACCGGCACGGGATTCACCGCGGCGGCCGAGGCCTGGGCCGGCACCGCCCGCCGCGAACAGATCCGCTGCCTGCTCGCAGCGGGCCTGCACGACCCGGACCCGCAGCGAGCCGTGTCAGCCCTGCTGCAGGCCGAGCACCTCGCCGACGAGGCCGGCCTGGTGGTCCTCGCCGGCCGCGCCCGCCGAGGCCTGCGCCGCCACCACGTGCACCGCGACACCCGCAGCCCGCGCTCGGGCAGCAACCTGACCCGCCGCGAGACCGACGTGCTGCGCCTGGTGGCGGCGGGCGAACCGACCCGCCGGATCGCGGGGCAGCTGGGCATCTCGGCGGAGACGGTCGACACCCACATCCGCGCGGGCATGCGCAAGCTGGGGGCGCGTACGCGTACCGAGGCAGCGGCCCTGGCCCTCACCCAGCTGGAGACGGCCCGCTCCAGCCCTTCCGATTCGGCCGGCTCCGTCAGCCCGTCGGACCGATCTGCCGGCTTCGGCCGGCCCGACCCGTACGACCGCCTGGACCGACCCGACCGTGAGGATGGCCGGTGACCCGACAGCCCGACGCCCCCCGCCACGTCGTCGCCTCCAGCGCCGACGCCGACACCGTGGTGCGCCGCCTCGCCCGGGACGGCTGGACCGTCCGCGAGGGATTCGCGCTGCCCAGCTCCGCCTGGGATGTCACCACGGAACGCCTGGTGCTGCACGGACGCATCGGCGACCGGGACGCCCTGCAACTCGCCGTGCTCGCGGCGGCCCGGGGCGCGGGCATCGTCGCCGTGTGCGACGCGGACAGCGCCATGGGTCATGCACTCATCGACGACCTCAGCCGGCTCGGGACGGTGCAGCTGGGACCGGGCAGTCAGAACTCGACGCCCGTGGAGGCCGGGGATGCGGTCGCTGAGCTCGTACCCGAACAGCGCGCCCTGCTCGACCGCCTCGCCGCCGGCGACACCATCGCCGCCGCGGCGGCTGCCGAGTTCCTGTCCTTGCGGACGGCCAACCGCCGCATCGCCGAGGCGAGAGCCCTGTTCGGGGTCCGTACCACCCGCGAAGCGGTCCTGGCGTACCTGAGGCAGCGCCGCACGAGCGACTGACGCCGCCTCTCCTTCGGTTGACGGCGGCGCGGGCCGTGCGTTCAGCTTGTTCGGCGCGTCCGTGACCGAGGTGCGCCACCTGCCGGCGTCACCCGCCACCCGCCCGGCACGACCCCGCGGCCGCGACGCGTAGGGTGCTTGTCGATGAAGGTACTGATCTCCGCCGACATGGAAGGCGTCTCCGGGGTCGTGCACCCCACCGAGACGAACCCCGGCGGCTACGACTACGACCGCAGCCGGAACCAGATGACCGCCGAGGTCAACGCCGCCGTAGCCGGAGTGCTGGAGGCCGTACCGTCGGCCGAGGTCCTCGTCGCCGACGCGCACGGACCGTTCCGCAACGTACTGCCGGAGAACCTTGACCGCCGCGCCCGCCTGGTGCGTGGCAGACCCCGCCCGCTGGGCATGCTGGCCGGCCTCGACGACCGCACCGAAGCAGTGCTGTTCGTCGGCTACCACGCCCGCGCGGGTGCCGGCCCGGCCGTGCTCGCCCACACCATCAGCGACGCGGTCCTTGACGTCCGCGTCGACGGCCGCCCGATGGGCGAGATCGGCCTCAATGCGGCCATGGCCGCCCACCACACCGCGCCGGTGGTCCTGCTCTCCGGGGACGACGCCGCCTGCGCGGAGATCCACGACCTCATCCCGGGTACGACGACAGTCACGGTGAAACACGCCCTCGGGCAGGCGGCCACGGTAGCGCTGCACCCGGAGGAGGTCTGCGACCAGATCCACCGAGCCGCGGCCAAGGCGATACGCCGCGCCGACAGCGTCCCGCTGCTGACCGTCCCGGGCCCCGTACGCGTCGAGGTGGACCTGTACAGCCCCGTCACCATCGACCTGGCGATGCTGATACCCGGCGTGACACGGGTGGGCGGGCGGACGGTGACCTTCACGGCCGGGGACATCGGTGAGGCGTACCGGCTGGTACAGCTGCTGACCCAGCTCGGCCAGATCAAACCCGCCTGACCGTTGACCCGGCTCAGCCGGATCAACTCGCCTGACCGCCGGCCGGGCTCGGCCGTGCAAACCCTGACTGACCGCTATCAGGGCGCGGCCAGCTCGGCTGACCAGCTCGGTCAGATCGAACCGGCGGGCCGCGTCTCAGGCCGCCGCGCGGCGTCGACGGACGCGGGACATGTCGACCGGGCGGGTCCGGTCCACGAAGTGGGGGACTTCCGGCTCGTCCTCGCGCAGCGGGACCAGGGTGTCCGCGATCCCCTGCACGATCCGGTCGGTGGCCCGCATGGCCCGAGCCCCCGCCGATCCGCTCAACCCGGTCAGGTCCACCGGCTCCCCGAACCGGATCATCACCACCGGCCGCCGCCACATCGCCTTGAGCACCGACCGCACGATGCCCACCGGCGCCGTGTACGGCAGCACCGCATGCGAGCCCCACTGCGCCACGGGAATCACCGGCGCGCCGGACATCGACGCCATGCGGGCCACGCCCGTCTTGCCGCGCTCGGGCCACATCCACGGGTCCAAGCCGATGCGGCCCTCCGGGTACACCAGCACCACCGACCCGGCCCGCAACGCGGCCGCGGCGTTCGGCAGCGCCTCGGCGACCTGCGCGGTGTGCCGGTCGACCCGCAGATGTCCCGAGGCCCGCATCGCCCACCCCGCGATCGGCGCGTCGAACAGGCCACCGGTCGCCATGAACCGGGGAGCCACCTTCGCGATGCTGCACGCCGCGGTCATCAGAACCGGATCCACCGGGCTGACGTGGTTTGCCGCCAGGATCAGCGGACCGTGCCGCAACTCCGCAGGAACCTCGCCCGACACCCGCAACCGGCAGATCAAGGGAACGAGCACCCGCGAAAACCGCAGCAGCACCCGCCACACCACCGGCACTTGCCATGACGCATTCATCAATGCGCCATGATCGCACGCCGGACCGCCCGCCAAGCCCGACCCCCGCCACCCCACGGCCCCGCGCCGCGGTCGCCCCGGATGAGGTGGATCCGTGCGGCGCACCACTGAACGCAGTGGCCTCACAGCCCGGCCCGGGCATCAACGCCAACCGCAGGCCGATGGTGGCAGTCACCCGGCACCAGCTGGCTCGCCCGGCTTGCGTTCGGCCCGGTGTTCCAGCCGACCGCCAGCCATTCGGGACCCTGTCACCCGCTGGCCGAGGGTGTCCACCGCAGGCCGAGGCTGGCAGGTGGTTCCGCACAGTCGAGTCGAGCGCAGCCAGGCAGACCCACGGTGGCAGGCATCCGCCGGCGCCAGCCGCATCGAGCGCAGGAAGCCACCCCGCTGGCGGCCGGTGTCAGCTCGCGTCGCGCAGCTCCTGCAGGCGCGCCTCGATCTCGGCCAGCTCCGCCCGTAGCCGCTCGGCCTGCTGTTCCGCCTCCGCCCGCTCGGCCCCCAGGATCTGCTCCACCGCTTCCTGCACCCCGGGCACGTCGACCAGCGCCACCATCCGCATCGCCTCGGCCGGGCGGACCACGTAGGGCTTCGCCAGCGCCTTCGAGCCCTGGTTGGCCGCGATCGTCCATTCGCCCTCGGTGTACGCCAGCGTGACCGTCAGACCGGGAGGCGGCTTGGGTTTCGCCGCCCGGGAGGAAGCCTTCCGAGGCGCCGGAGCCGGCCCACCCGACGCGCTCCTGCCATTGCCTCCCACGACCGCGGGGGCCTTACCGTTGCCGTCCGCGGCGTTCGAGGGCTCACCGTCAGCGGCTACCGCAGCACCGGGACGACCGTTTCTGCCCGCCGGCGTCGTCCGAGCAGCGCCGCTGGGAGAGCCACCGGCCACCGCGCCCGCATTGGAGGAGTTCGCCGCCGGCCCAGCGCCATCCGCGCGGGAGGCATCCACGCCCGAGCCTGCCGACATCGAGCCAGCCGACACCGTGCTCGGCGCACCAGCGCCTGTCGCGCCACGACCGTCCGCTGCACCGCCGGACCACCTACCGACACCAGACCCCTTCCCGGAACCTGACTCAGTCACCGCCGCACCACCCCTGCCTCCCGAAGACCCCGACCGGCCGCCCCGAACGGGAACCACCGGCTTGTCGATAACGAACTCCGGCTCCGGCCGGGACGGCGGCGGCGGGGCCGGCGGGGGAGCCGGCTTCCGGGCAGCCGCACCCTTGGGAGCCACTTGCAGATCACCCGGCGCGAACGGCAGCTCGTCGCGCCCGAACCGCACGACCACCCACTCGTCCGACACCGACGGGTCCGTCAACGCCACCACCTGACCCAGCTGACCCGCGATCTGACCGGCCGACGCGGTGAACATCACCCGCGGCTTGCGCCCGGCCGCCAGCCCGTCGCGGATCGCCTGCAACTCGTCGGAGCCCAGCCCTCGCACACCGGTACGCGCCGCCGCCATCGGCCCACCCTTCCTCGTACGTGTGTTCCAATGCCGTCAGTTTTACCAGCCGCCACCGACAAGAAACGCGTCAGCCCAGCCCGCCCGTCGCCGGGTTCCGATCCGTCACGCAGTAGTGCCGGCCCACCGGATCTTGGAGGGTGGTCCAGGACTCCGCCACCCGTACCACCGAAGCGCCGAGCCCCTCATGCCGTGCGACCTCGGCATGCCTGTCGTCACTGGCTAGATCGGGATGCATCCCGGACGCCGCGTCACCGGTCCGCTGGAGGAGCAGGCGTAACGGCATGCCGTCCGGGCGTACCAGAAAATCGAACTCGGGCCGTGAACCGGACCGCCGGGCCCAACCCGTCACCGCGGCCCAGAAATCAGCCTCCGCCTCGAACGAAGCGGCCGGAATGTCCAGACACCACTGATCCACCAGGCTCCGCCCACCCGGCCACGACACCGGCTCCGGCCGCACCGCCTCCCCATGCCACGCCACCAGGCAGAACAGCAGGCCCGTGGGGGAGCGCAGCACCACGAGATCATCCTCGTCGTGCACCACCACGGCACCGAGCCCCACCACCCGGCGCGCCTGCGCCGCCACCCGCTCCACATGCAGATCCAGGTGCGCCCGCGCCGGGCCGTCGTCGCCCACGACCTGCACCCTCAGGTACGCGTCACCGCCGCCGGGAAGCAACGTCGCGAACTCGCCACCGGGCCCCCGCCGCGGCGACAGGCCCGAGCCCGTCGCCGCCTGCCAGAAGGCCTCCGCCGCACGAGACGGCGAATCGAGAAAGCCGGTGATCCACCGGACAGAACTGTCAGACCCCACCGCTACGGTCCCCGCCATGACCGAGATCCTGCCCTGCCCGTCCCGTACGCGCCTCAGCGGGCAGCTTCCCGCAACCGCTCCAACAGGCCCGCCAGTTGCTCGAGCTCGGCAGGGGAGAGGACGGCACCCACCCGTACCTGCACCTCGTCCTCGAAAACGACCTCGGCATCGCTCAGCGCCGCCGCGCCCGCCTCCGTCAGCTCGATCAACGACGACCGCCGGTCATCGGGATTCGGCCGGCGTACACAGTGACCGACCGCCTCGATCCGGTCCACGGTCTTGCTGGCCGCGCCGACTGTGATCTGCAGCTGCGCCGCTACGTCGAAGACCCGGCAGCCCGGCGTCGTGGCGATCACCCGCATGGGCAGCAATCGGCCCAGCGTCAGTTGGTGCTCGGTCTGCAAACGCGCGTCGACCCGCTCCCACAACGCGATCTCCACGCTTACGACGCGGTCGAAGATGTCCATGGCCTTGGTCACGATCCACAGCGTAACGACATCCCCGGAAGCAGCTTCCAGGGAAACAACCGTCCGACCGCGGAGGGGGAGAGGCCGCAGAAACGACCGCCGATCGAGCGAACACAGCAGCGCACGCTTGGTGACTCCTCTTGTCCGAATCAAGCGAGGGCCGCGCTCCGCGGCTTGCCGTTCAGTGGTTCGCCACGAGGTTCACAACCGGCGTCCGCGTCACGGTGCGCGGACGATCCAACGTGTCGTCCGCTGCCGACTCGGTGCCGTGTGTCGGGCGTGCGGGGCCGGGCCATGCTGTAGCTCTCGAGATCGTCGAGGACCTCCGGACTGGGGTGCACTTCCCGAGCTCGCACATCCTGGCTCCAGGCGTGGCCGGAACCCTGAACGTTCACCCCTTTGGATGTGGTCGATAATTGACATTATGTCAACCTAAGCGCGAGAGGAGGGAGGAATCCCTCGGCAGTGCACATCCCAGCTCCGACTGAGGTTCGAAACCCCTGCCTAGCAGGGTCGAAATTCGGCGTAGGGCCATGCGAGTCGTCGCATGCGAGGCGGAACCGCTAGTGCGCCATACGAAATCCCAGCAGGATCGTTCTGACAGAACGCTTGCACCACCCGCCGCGGACTGGCCGCCGAAACGACGCTGCGGGACCTGGAGGGTGTGGCCCCCGACGCGCTGGCGGACTTGCGGGCCACGCGAGCCATGGGCAGGCACGCGAGTTCGGATTTGATGACAGCCACGCTCCCACTCCCGCCGGATGGGACTTTCCTGCATAATATTCCTTATGCAGGACGAACAAGACATATCGACCGAAGCGCTCGTCGAAGAGTTTCTGGCGGCTCGCGCCGTGAGGAAGCCGTCCGAGCACACCCTCCTCGCCTACCGCCGCGACCTGAACGCCGTCCTGCGGGTCATCGGCGAGAACGTCACTCTCCGTGACCTCTCCCCTCGCGCGCTCCGAGCCGCGTTCGCTCAGTTCGCCACCGGGCGGGCTCCCGCCTCCGTCTATCGGGCCTGGTCGAGCTGGAACTCCTTCTTCGGGTTCCTCGTCGTCGACGGCGTGGTCGCCGGCAACCCCATGTCCGCAGTGGGCAAGCCCCGGATGGCGACGCCCTCCCCCAAGCCGTTGCGTGGCGAGGACACTCCCGAGCAACTCCTTGAAGCGGTCAACCACGCCGACGACCGCCAGCGCGACCCCTGGCCCGAACGCGACGTGGCGGTCCTGGCTCTGGCGTTGTGTGCGGGCTTGCGGCTGTCGGAGCTGCTGGCGTTGAGGACCGGTTCCGTGCTGGGCCGACCCGGCGAGCGCCGGGTCGAGGTGGCGGGCAAGGGCGGCCGTCCCCGTACGGTGCCGATCGAGCCGGAGCTGGACGCCGTGATCAAGCGGTACGTGGAGAGCCGTCAACGGCGGTTCGGGCGGGTGCGGCCGGACGACCCGCTGCTGGTGGATCGGCGTGGTGTGCCGCTGCGGCGCGGTGGCCTGCAGTATCTGGTGCAGTCGTGTTTCCGGCGGGCCGGGGTGTCGGACCGGGTTCCGCGAGGCGCGCAGTTGCACGCGTTGCGGCATACGTTCGCGACGCGGCTGGCGGAGGACGGGGCGAACGCGTCGGAGATCATGCGGCTGCTGGGGCATGCGTCGTTGACGACGTCGCAGGGCTACATTGAGGTCACGGCGGCGCAGCAGCGGGCGGCAGTGCGAGCGAATCGCACCAATCGGGCGTTGGGTCGGTTGCAGTAGGCCTAAGCAGCCACCTCCGGAACCGGTCGGACCGGCCGCCGGATTCACGCGGCGCGATCGTCGGCAGCCGGCCCCGCGACGTCGCCGGCAGCGTCGGCACCCGGGTTGACGAGTCGTTGGCGCGCGGCGTGGGCCTCGGCCGTCAGACGATGGGCACGTTCCACGGCCGCAAGAGCAGCCTGCCTCGCCGCAACAGAGTGGGCTCTCGCCTCGCGCGCGAAGACCACGGCTGGATGCTCGCCAAAGGCGGCAGAGGTGTCACTGACGACAGCCATCCCGACCGGCTTTCCTCGACCACCTCGGGGCCGGGTAACACCGGAAGCGATGACGGCTGATGCACTCCTGAGGCTACGCCGACACGGCCGACACCGCTCGGTTCGCGAAAGTGACCAACCGTGAGGGTTGGCCGGAGCGGTCCGGGTCGGCCGTCCGCGGTGAGGCGGATGAACCAGCGCGGGTCAATGCGGGTGTGGTGGCGGGCGCAGGGTGGCCCACACCATCTTGCCGTTGCGGGCGGGCATTGCTCCCCAGGCGTGCGCGGCGGCGTCCACGACGCGCAGTCCCAGGTGGCGATGCTCAAGCGGCTCGGTGCTGCCGGTCGAGGGGCGTTGCGGCAGCCGCGGATCGCGGTCGTAGACGGCTAGATGCAGCCCGAGGTCGCGGTTGGTGGTACCGAGGCGGGACATGATCACATCGATCGGGGTGCCGGCGTGTTCGGTGGCGTTGGCGACCAGTTCGGAGATGACCAGCCGGGCGGTGTGGATCAGCGGCGTGAGGCGCCATTGTCGGCACGCGCCGGCGACGGCGTCTCGGGCTGCGACGGTGGCTGCCGGCTCGGGTGGCAGCGGCAGCCGCAGTTGGTCGGTGAACGGGTCGTGCTCGGCGAGCGTTGCGTGCGCGTCTGCGACGGTGGCAGCCACCGGCAGGTGCCGGCGGGCGCCGGGCCGGTTCAGTCGGGCGGCCAGCGCTGTGGTGGCGGGCACGGTGGCCAGCACCGGCACCGGCGGGTGCAGGGCGGCGCCCTGGGCGCGGGTGGTCAGCCACAGTGGGACGCTGCCGGCGCGGGGATCATCGAGGTGATGCAGGTCGATGACGATTCCGCCGGCGTGCCCGGCGAGGCACGTGGCCACCGCCTGATGAGCCTGCTGCCACAGCTGGTGCCTCCAGCGGCCGCGCACGGCGAGGTCGATGATCCCGGTGTCGCAGTCGACCACGGTCGTCACCGATGCGTCGTCGAGGTCGCCGTCGCGGATTCCGTACGGTGAGCCTGACTCCATGCCAACGCCTCCAGCCAGAAAATGTCCGGCTCGCATGTCAGGGCCGGCACCGCAACGGCGACTTCCCACCGGCAGTGGGCTCTCCACTGTGCTGGCGGAAACTGTCCGACTACCCACTGATGCTACGACCTAACGCTGCGTCTACCCTTGCCCACTGCTGCGGGGTTACTGGCGTCACCGAGACCCTCGTTCATCACCGCGACGCTGAACGGCGCGGATTTCACCAATGCCGCGTGAATCTTCGGTCTGAGTGGGGTAGTTGTCGTTCGCTGTGCGGGGCAGGTCGTACCTTTGCGGTATGCGTGGTGGTAGGCGGTCGATGGGATGACTCGTCCTGGTGAACCCTCTGGTGGAGTGTCGGGTCCTTCGCGCCGTACGCCGTGGGGGCCGTTGGCGGATGATGTGGTGTCGTTGGCGGAGGTGCCGGATGACGCCGATGGCCTGGTGGACGCGTTCCTGACCAGGATCACGTCGGCGGCCGCCCAGGTGATTGCCGGTGTCGACTATGCCTCGATCACCGCGTGGCGGGATGCCGGATACACCACAGTGGCGGCCAGCAGTGACCTCGTTCGGGCGGTGGACGACGCTCAGCACGTCGAGGCCTCCGGCCCGTGCGTGCAGGCCGAGCAGACGGCTGCGCCGGTGAGGGTTCCCGACATTCCGGCGGCGATGATGTCGTGGCCCAGGTTCCATGAGCAGGCCACCAAGTTGGGGCTACAGGCGTCGGTGTCGGTGCCGTTGTTCGCGGGTGGCGGTGCTGTGGTGGGGGTGCTGAATCTCTACGCCCGCGAGTCTTCGGCGTTGATACCGTTGTCCGCCGGAGTGCGCGACGTCTTTGCCGCGGAGCGGATACCGGCAGGTGGCTTCGGCGTGGACGGGAGCGCCGGCACACTGCAGTTCCTCAACGGGCTCGGGTTGGCGTTGCAGCTTCGGGTGACGATCCAGCGGGCGGTCGGCATGCTGATGGCCGATTCCGGGTGCGATGCCGTGCAAGCGCACCGGATGCTGCGGGCCCGTGCCGCTGCTGCGGGCAATTCGCTGTCCACGGCCGCGCTGCTGGTGATCGATGAAATGGGGCCGGACCCGGGTACCGATGTGCGGGTAACGGTGGGTCCACTCGTCGGGGACGTGGTGTCGGTTGCGGTCAGCGGTGAGCTGACGAGACCGGTGGATGCGGCGGTTGCCGGGCGGCTGGCCAGGGTGCTCGAAGAGCTGGCACTCGTGGTGGAGTGGGATCTGTCCGGGTTGCGGTTCTGTGATGTCGCCGGGTTGCGGCTCCTGCTCGACCTGCGGCAAAGGGCCGTCGCGGGCGGCCGGCAGATGCGCGTGGTCGCGGCTTCGGACTCCGTGCGCACCCTCATGCTGTTCACTGAGACAGCGGCGCTGTTCGGCTATCCTCCGGCGCCCGAATCGACGGCGGACGGCGACCCGCTGGGCTGAGTGGGCAGCGACCGGCGCAGCAGCAGCCGGGTCCCGCGTGCACTGCTGGTGATCTTCAGATCGGGGCAGACACGCTGGATCAGCCACAGGCCCGCATGCCGGCGGCGGATGTCCTGGGACCCGGTCGGGATCTCGAAGCCGGCGGGCAGGCCGGGACCGTTGTCGCTGATCTCGCACCACGCGCTGCCGTGATGCACCCACAGCCACAACCGGCCACCGCCGGCGTGCTCCTGCGCGTTCAGGGTGGCCTCGTGGACGGCGAGCAGGAAGCTGTCGAGGGCCGAGCCGGACAACCCGGCGGCGAGCAGCCGGTGCCGGACCTGGGTCCGCAGCTCGGCCATCGAGGCCATGGTGACGGGATGCGCCAGCAGGGCTGCCACGGTGCCGTTGCGCCGGTCGGCCGTGGGGAGGCTGGTGACCACCTCGATGGCCGTGGCCCGCAGGCTCCGGCCGGTGCGGGTGGCATGGCGGCGCAGCTCATCCAGGGCGGTGTCGACGTCCATCTCGAATGTTTCGGCCAAGATGCCCCGGGCCCGTTCGACCGCCACCCGCCCGGTCAGGACGTGCTGGGACTGGGCGGCCAGCACTGCGCGGTGCCCGGCGTCGCGCTGCACCAACAGTCCGACGGTGGCCACGTTCGCCAGCGCCTGCGTCAGACGCAGCTCCTCGTCGGTGAACCGGCCGGGTCGGTGCCGGAGCACGCTCAGCACGCCGACGATCTCACCGCGCATCCGCATCGGCGCCGCCGCAACCGACCGGAAACCGTCATCGCGGGCCTGCTCGGCGTACGCCGCCCACCGCGGGTCCGGATCGTCCAAGTCAGCGTCAACCGCCGGTCGTCCGGTGGCGAAGCACCAGCTGGCCGGTGCGGACGGGGCCTCGAACAGCCTCGCCCGTGGGGTGTACTCCGGTGCCGCCGCCAGCAGACACAGCACGCCCCGGCCGTCGGCGACCATGATCCCCGCCGCCTGCGCGGACAGTAGTCGCACGGCCCGCTCGGTCACCCAGTGCAGCAGCCCGTCAGCATCGAGGTCGGCGACCAACGTGTCGGACAACTCCACCAGAAAGTCCACCATCGCCGGATCGTCTGCCACGCTCACCGGTACTCACCCGCCCTGTCCTCATCGTCGTCCAGGTCGCTGAACCGCAGCCGCCGGGCCACCACGTCGGCGGCCACCTCGTCCAGCTCACGTCCGGCGGCGAACGCGTGCGCCCGCAGCCGCGCCAGCGCGTCCTCCACCGGCACCGCGAGCTGCACACTGATCATCCCGGTCGCCTGGTGCACGGCCGCGCGCTGCAGAAGATGCTCGCCGCGGCCATTGCCGAGCATCGGAGTCTCGTCGTCGCTGTCCGCCACGGTCTCGGCGAGGAGAAGCTCGGTGACCGCCTCCGCCATGACCAACGCGTCCGCCAGCGTCTGATCGGCCAACCCGCCCGCGGTGTCGCGGTACAGATCCAGAACGCCTACCCGCGTGTCGCCCACGTGCAGCGGTAGCGCGAAAACCGCATACGCTCCGGCCAACACCGCCGCCGGGGCGAACGCCGGCCACTGCTCCTGCCACACCGGCGCCCGCAGATCCTCGGCCAGCACTGGCTCGGTTCCCGCGTACGCAACCCGGCACGGCCCTTCACCGAGCAGGAACTGCAACTGCTCCACCCGGGCACTCACCGGATCGCTGGCATAGCGAACCTGCTGCGTGTCCGGCGTCATCACCGTCACGCCCCCGCCACGAACCCCCGCAAGAGCGGGCAGGCAGGCGTTACACAGGCTTTCCACATCCGGGCCGTGCTCGGCCATCAAGCGTTCCACCCGCAATCGGCGGTCAGGGTTATCCACACCGATCACGGCCGACTCCGAATATGCGCAAGTACTGGTTCACCATGACGGGAACCTCCGACCCTGCCCCAGAGGCGCCACCCAGGTTCGGATCCAGCGCCACAAGCTCCTGGCATCCCACCGAGCACCACCGGATACGGCAGATACCTCGCAACCCTACGCTGCAGGTGGTGAATCAGCCGCTTCGGGGCGTCGCCAGGCGCCGAGGCGAGGGGCCGGGAGGGCGGGAAGCCGGGAGGGCGGATACCCGCCCTCCCGGCTTCCCGCCGTCATGAATCAGCTGTTGAGGAAGCCCAGCAGGGCTTCGTTGAACTCGGTCGGGTGGCTGGCGTTGATGCCGTGCGGCCCGTCCTCGATGACGACGAGCTTCGCGCCGGGGATTGTTTCGGCGGTGCGCTTGCCGCTGTGTTCGATCGGCACGATCGCGTCGCTGTCGCCGTGGATGACCAGCGTCGGGATATCGATCTTGGCCAGGTCGCCGCGGAAGTCGGTGAGACCGAATGCCGCGATGCAGTCCAGGGTGGCCTTGGCCGAGGCGGCGTGGGCGAGTTCCTGAGCGTAGCGGACCTGGTTGTCGCTGACCTTGAGGGTCTTGCCGGCGGTGAAGAAGGCCTGGGCGAAGCCGTCCACGAAGGCGATGCGGTCGGCGGTGACGCCGTCCTGAAAGGCCTTGATGGTCGCGTCGTCCAGGGCGCCCTCGGGGTTGTCGTCGCTCTTGTAGAGGTACGGCGGGACGGCTCCCGCGAACACGGCCTTGGCGATACGGCCGCTGCCGTACGTGCCCAGGTAGCGGGCCACCTCTCCCCCGCCCATGGAGAATCCGACCAGGGTGGCACCGGTCAGGTCGAGGTGCTTGAGCAGGGCGTCGAGGTCGGCGGCGAAGGTGTCGTAGTCGTAGCCGTCCCAGGGCTGGCTGCTCTTGCCGAAGCCGCGCCGGTCGTACGTGATGACGCGTTTGCCGTCGGCGATCAGGGCCGGGGTCTGGGCTTCCCAGCTGCGGCCGGACAGGGGCCAGCCGTGGATGAGGACGACGGGGTCGCCTTTGCCGAAGTCCTCGTAGTAGAGGTCGACTCCGGTGCTGACGGGTGCGTGCGGCATGACGGGCCTCTTCTCAGGCGAGGGTGAGGGTGACGTCGATGTTGCCGCGGGTGGCGTTGCTGTACGGGCAGACCTGGTGCGCCGCGTCGAGGAGCTTGCGGGCGGTGGCCTCGTCGACGCCGGGGATCTCGGCTTCGAGGGCGACGGTGAGCCCGAAGCGTCCGCCGTCCAGGGGGCCGATGCCGACGTCCACGGTGACGGCCGTGTCGGTGAGGGTGATCTTCTCCTTGCGGGCGACGGTCTTGAGCGCGCTGTGGAAGCAGGCGGCGTAGCCGGCGGCGAAGAGTTGTTCCGGGTTGGTGAGGGGGCCGCCGGGGCCGCCGAGCTCCTTCGGCACGGCGAGGTCGAGGTCGAGGACACCGTCGCTGGAGCGGGTGTGTCCGCTGCGTCCGTCGCCGGAGGCGGTGGCGGAGGCGGTGTAGAGGGGGGTCATCGTGCGGTCTCCCGTCGGTTGGGGGTGGCTGCCGCGGCGCCGCGGATGCGGCTGAGCAGGCTTTGCAGCGTGGCGAGGTCTTCGGGGGTGAGGTCGAGGGTGCAGCCGAGCTGGCGGGGCAGGTCGGCGAGTTCGTGTTCGAGGGCGGCGCCCTTGGGCGTGGGGCTGATCCAGACGACGCGTTCGTCGTCGGTGCCGCGTTCGCGGCGGATGATTCCCTGGCTTTCGAGCCTCTTGAGCAGCGGTGAGAGGGTGCCGCTGTCGAGGTTCAGGGCGGCGCCGAGGTCTCGGACGGTGATGCGGCCGCGGTGCCAGACGACCCGCATGGTGACGAACTGGGGGTACGTGAGGCCGGCCGTGTCGAGAGCGGGCCGGTAGAGGCCGGTCATGGTGCGGGACGCAGCGTACAACTCGAAGCAGATCATCTGTTCGAGGCCGGTGCTCTCGGTCATGGCGAGAACGGTAGTCCGCGATTTAGTTGTGTACAACCGATGTGTGGCGCCGCCCACACTACGATCTCACCGTGGTCAATTTTGTGCCGCTCCCGTTGCCGGCGATGCGGGCCCTCATCGATGGCGACGTGGCGGCGGCGAGCGCGGCGGCCGGTGTCGCGTTGACCCCGTGGATGGCCGGCGAGAGGTGGCTCTGGGAGATCCGGGCGGAGCAGATCGAGCAGGATCCCGGGGCGGCCGAGTGGGTGGCGCGTGCGGCGGTGATTGACGGTCAGGTCGTGGGGCACGGCGGCTTTCACGGGCCACCGGACGACGAGGGGTGCGTCGAGGTCGGTTACTCGGTCGATCCGGCGTACCGGAGACGGGGTTTCGCGAGGGCCATGCTCGCCGAGCTGATCCGGCGCGCCGAGGGTGACCCCCGGGTGCGGGTCGTCCGGGCGAGCATCCGTCCGGACAACACGGCGTCGCTGGCGACGATCGCCGGGTTCGGTTTCGAGGCCGTCGGCGAGCAGTGGGACGCCGTGGACGGCCTGGAGACCGTCTACGAGCGGGCGGCGGCCGGGTCGAGGTGAACGACCAGCGGGCGGTGGTCGGAGACGGCGACCGCGGGGGTGCGGATCTGCACCACCGGTCCCAGGCCGGCGGCGTCGCGGGGGTGGACCAGGATGTGGTCGAGCTGCGCGCGCGGTGAGGGACTCGGGTATGTGGGCCGCCGGGCGAGGCTGCGCCAGCCGGTGAAGGCGCGTACCGGCCCGGCGGGCATGTTGAGGTCGCCCAGAAGCACGCGGGGCGCGGGCATGGACCGCAGCGCACGGACCGCGGCGCGCAGCTGGCGGATGTTCCAGCCGGGCACGAACGACAGGTGGGTGGTGGCGACGGTCATCGGGCCGCCCGGCGCGTCGATGACCGCGGCGACCATCACCCGGGGCTCGTCCTTGAGCAGCAGCAGGCCGCCGTCGGGGCCGGGTGCCCAGACGGGCGAGCGTACGGGTGCCGCCGGCAGCTCGGTGATCTGCCAGCGGGCGACCGGGTAGCGGCTGACCAGGGCGATGCCGTAGAGCGGGTGCACGTTGTCCGCCTCGGAGCGCCAGGGCCGCCAGGTCTCCCCCGGCGTGCCGGCGACGGCGGCGGCGAAGCGGTGGGAGGGTGCGCCGAGGGCTTCGGCGGCGATGGCCGTGAGGTCGAGGTGGCCGCTGCGGGGCTGGGCGCGGTCGACCTCCTGCAGACCCAGGACGTCGGCATCAAGGTCGGCGACGGCGGCGGCGACGCGGTCGGCGTGTACGTTGCCGTCGGAGAGGGACCTGCCGTGCAGCAGGTTGAAGGTGGCCAGGCGCACGGAACAAGACCTTATCGAGGTACGGAGGGTGGCGCGGTGTTCAAGGCGGTGTGCTGTTCGGCGTCGGTGTTCCTGCTGATCGGGATGGCGGGCATCTGGCTGCGGCGGCGCCGGGGGCGGTAGTCCATGCTTGTCAGCCGTGGATGCGTTTTCGGTCGTTACCTTGCTGGGGGCGGCGACGGCGGCCGGATGGGTGGACGCGGTGGTGGGCGGCGGCGGTTTGCTGTTGCTGCCGGCGCTGCTGATCGCGGCGCCCGGGTTGCCGCTGGCCACGGCGCTGGGCACGAACAAGCTGGCGGCGGTGGCCGGGACGAGCACGGCGGCGGTGACGTACGCACGGCGTACCAAACTCGACTGGCGCGTGGCGGGGCCGGCGGCCGGACTGGCCGTCGTGGTGTCCGGGCTGGGCGCGGTGCTGGCGGGTGTGGTGCCGGCGGCGGCGTACCGGCCGGTGGTGCTCGGTGTGCTGGTGGCGGTGGCGCTGTTCGTGACGCTGCGCCCGGCGGTGGGCCTTGTCGCCGACCCGTCGCGGCGCACCCGGGGCCGGGTCGCGGTGGTGGTCGCGCTGGCCGGCGGGGTGATCGCGGCCTATGACGGGCTGATCGGACCGGGTACGGGAACCTTCCTGGTGCTGGCGTTCACGACGGTGGTGGGCGCGGACTTCGTGCACGGCTCGGCGATGGCGAAGATCGTGAACACGGGTACGAACCTGGGCGCGCTGGTGGTGTTCGGCGCCACGGGACACGTGTACTGGCTGCTGGGCGCGGCCATGGCGGTGTGCAACATCGGCGGCGCGGTGCTGGGCGCACGGATGGCGTTACGGCGCGGCTCGGGTTTCGTACGGGTGGTGCTGCTCGTGGTCGTGCTGGCGTTGATCGTGAAGCTGGGAATCGACCAGCTACGCGCCTGAGCCGTGCACGAGAATGGGCTCATGACCGACGAGGACCTCATCGCCCGGCTCGAGGAGCACGAGGAGCGGCTGACGTTCACCCGCTTCGACAACGCGGACGCCTGGCACCTGGGCAGCCTGCTGGTGGATCTGGCCACCGGCCGGGATCTGCCGGTGGCCGTCGACATCCGCCGCGGGACCCAGCAGTTGTTCCACGCGGCGCTGCCGGGCAGCACGGCGGACAACGACCATTGGATCGCGCGCAAGGTACGGGTGGTGGAACGCTTCGCCGCATCGTCGTACCTGGTGGGCCGGCGGCTGGCGGCGAAGGGCGACGCGCTGGACGCCAAGTACGGGGTGGACCCGGCCGACTACGCGGCCCACGGCGGTGCTTTCCCCGTACGCGTGGAAGGCGTGGGTGTGGTCGGCGTCGTGACCGTGTCGGGGTTGCCGCAGGCCGACGACCATGCCCTGGTGGTCGAGGCGATCGAGACCTACCTGGCGGACTGAGCGAGCGCCGCCTCCACGGCGGCCTTGTCGATGCCGAGCTCCCCCAGCACCCCGCCGCCCTGGGCCTCTTCGAGCAGCGCGAGCACGATGTGACCGGTGCCGACGGTGTCGTCGCCGAGGCGCAGCGCCTCGCGGAAGGTCAGCTCGAGAGCCTTGCGGGAGCGGGCGTCGAACGGGATGAGCTCGGGCATCGCCCCGCCGGGCGCCTCGGGCAGCGCGGCCCTGGCGGCCTCCCGTACGCGTCCGATGTCGCCGAGGGTGGCGTGCGCGCGGGCGTCGGGGACGTCGAGCATGCCCAGCAGCAGGTGCTCGGGGTGGATCTCGGGGTGGCCGGTGGCGCGGGCCGCCGTCATGGACCCGACGACGGTGCTGCGGGCGTTGTCGCTGAAGCGGCTGAAGCCCTGCCCCGCGTCGAGGTCACCCTTGGGCACGAAGCGCTTCTGGGCGGCCTGCTTGGACACCCCCATGCTGTGGCCGATGTCGGTCCAGGAGGCGCCGGAGCGGCGGGCCTGGTCGACGAAGTGGCCGATGAGGTGATCGGCGAGCTCGCCGAGATGGTCGGCGAGCAGCACCGCGTCGGAGAGCCTGTCGAGCGGGGCGTCGGGGCGGTTCCTGGTGATGGACTGGATGAGGTCGTCGAGCCGGACGGGCGGCGTGGTCTGCGTCATGGCGTCAACTCTAGGTTGACGGTCGGGCTGTCGTCAACCACCGGTTGACGCGTACGCTCAGCGTTCATGTACCTGAATCCGGTCCGGCACATCACCATCGACGCCCACGACCCCTGGAAGCTCGCCACCTTCTGGGCTGCGGTCACCGGCTACACCGTCGGTGCGGAGGACGCCCCCGGCGACGACGAGGTGCTGCTCAGCGCCCCGGAACCCGGCGCGCCCGGAATCCTGTTCATCCGCGTACCCGACGACAAGGCCACCAAGAACCGGGTGCATCTCGACATCCAGCCGCCGGCGGGCACCCGCGACGAGGCCGTGGAGCGGCTGGTCAAGGCCGGCGCCACGGTGTACGAGGACCACCGCACCGGGGACGGGCTCGGCTGGGTCACGCTCCGAGACCCCGAGGGCAACGAGTTCTGCGTGGAACGCAGCGCGGCCGAGCGGGCGTGAGACTCCCCGAACCCGCGGGCGGCCTCACCCTGCGCCGGTGGCGTGACGGCGACGCGGCCGCGCTGACGGCCGCCGCCGGAGACCCGGATCTGCACCGCTGGACGTCCTTGCGGGTCGAGCACCCCGACGAGGCCAGCGCCTGGCTCACCGCCCAGCACGCCGGCTGGACCACCGGCACCCGCTACAGCTTCGCCGTCGTCGACGACCAGGACGGCCTGCTCGGCCACGTAGCCCTGAAGCGCCCCGGCGCGCCGGCCACCGAGGCCGAGGTCGGCTACTGGACCGCCGCGTACGCCCGTGGTCGCGGGGTCGCCCCGGGGGCGGTGCGCATCGTCACCTGCTGGGCCTTCGCCGAGTTCCCGCACCTGCGGCGCTTACGGCTGCTGCACCAGGTGGACAACACGGCGTCGTGCCGGGTCGCCCTCAAGAGCGGGTACGCGTACGAGCAGACGCTCAAGGCTCAGGACCCGTACCCGCGCGAGGGCCACGTGCACGTCTTGCTCGGGAGCCGTGCGATTGGTGATGGCGAAGCCTGATCGCGGCCATTCTGGAGGGTCGAGTCGGCGGCTCCCGGGTTTATGGTGGGGGCATGGCGGCACAGTTCGACTGGGGTCTGGATCAGCCCGCGAACCCTGCAGCGCGACCTGGGGAGGGTGTTCAGGACATCGAACCTGAACAGTTGCCTGAGGTGCGCGCGTTGTCGGCCGAGGGGTGGCAGCTGGCGCCGGACGCTCCGGTGCTGGCGTTCCTACCGGCGGTGTGGCCGCCGGAGCTGCGCACCTGGGTCCCGGATCGCTCGACTCGCCACGAGCAGCGGTTCGAGCAGTACCCCGTCAATCTCGCCATCTACTCGACGGCGACCGTCTCGGCCACTCCCGCTGCCCGCGAGGAGGCGGAGGCCGACATCGACGAGCTGTTGGCGGCTGCAGGGGCACCCGGCCGACCGCGAGGCCGAATATGGTTGCTCAAGCCGCCGCAGGGATATGACTCTGTCGAGCGCGCCTGGCGGCCGAGCTGTTGCACGACGCGAACCGCTGAGCACCAGACGGGGCCGTTTGCCCAGTGGCTTGGCACGGCCCCATCCGCTTCTTAGCGGCACCTCCGGCGACATGCGCTACGCCTGGCGGGCGGTCTCTTTGCGGCCGCGCTTACCGAGGGGCGTCTGCGACAGGTCCACCGCCTGGGCGGTCAGGTTCTTGTGGGCGTACCCGTGGCAGGTCAGCCACCGCACGGCAGCGGCCTGACCGCGGGCCGTCACCGCCGGGATGTCCCGCTCGTCGTCCACCGTCTCCGCGTAACGGAACGTGAAGAAGGGCCGCGCGGCGATGTCGTAGGTCATCGAGCCCTCAGCGGTGAACGCCGCGTACGCCACGTCATGCCGGGCGGCGTCGTCGAGCAGCGCGGTGCGCTGGGCGTCGGTGAGGGCGTCGAAGGCGCCGCGGACGGTGACCCGGATCGTGCGTGTACTCATGCACGCGACGGTAGAGCCACCGCGGACCGGCGACACCTCAATTACCGCGGCGCCTCGGCGGAGGGTCCGAACGCCGTGAGGAAACGGTCGCGGAATTGGTCCATGCGCCACACCGGTGCCTGCGGGTCCGGCTTCAGGCCGTCGGTCCAGCCCCAGGAGGCGACCCGGTCGAGCACCTTCGGGTCGTGCGCGACGATCGTCACCGGCACGTCGTGGCTCGCCCGGTCGCCGACCACGATCGGGGCCGGCTGGTGGTCGCCGAGGAAGACCAGGACCAGGTTCTCGTCGCCGTACTCGCGCACCCAGGACAGCAGGCTGCCGATCGAGTACGTGATGGACGTGGCGTACGCCGCACGGACTTGGCCGGCGTCCTTCCACACCTCGGCGGCGCCGGTGCCACGGGCGTGCTGGGCCTGGTACACCGAGCCGTCGCCGACCTGGTCCCAGCCGATCAGCGTCGGCAGCGGCGCCCACGGGGTGTGGCTCGACACGAAGGTCATCTCGGCCATCAGGGGGCTGCGGCGGGGGCGGGTGTACTCCAGGTCGGTGAACGACTTGAGGGTGAACTGGTCGGGCACCGGGCCCCAGCCGAACACCGGGCCGTGGTAACCGAGCGTGTGCGAGTCGTACACGCGGTCGTAGCCGTAGAACTGCGCCTCGGGCCACGCGTACGTGACGCCCGGCTCGACCCCGACGGTCTGCCAGGCGCCGGCCTTCTTGAACGCGCCGGTGATGGTGAACCGGTCGCCCGAGACCAGGCTGCGGTAGCGCTGCTCGTTGTCGATCCACACTCCCGACTGCATGGTCGAGTGCGCCAGCCAGCTGCCGCCGCCGGCTGTCGGTGAGGTCAGGAACCCGCTGCGGGCCGCGTACCCGGCCGCGGCGAGCTGCTTGGTGCCGTCCGTGAGCAGCCGGCTGACCGGCGGGTCCAGCTGCGGATCCTCGATCGCGGAGCGGCCGTAGCTCTCGATGAACGCGAACAGCACGTCCTTGCCGCGCAGCCCGGTCAGCAGCGACGCCGGCGGGGTGCCGCGGAACGCGTCCGCGGCGGCCTCGGCGGCGAACGCCTGCCGGTCCCGCACCGCGGCGGGCACCTTCAGCACGTTGTCCCGCGCCAGCAGCGCGGCGCTGTCGGAGGCGACATATACCCCGGGTACGAACGAGGTGCCCTGCAAGGCAAGCGCCAGCCACGCCACCGCGGCGAACCCGGTGGTGACCCGCGTCGCATCCTGGTGCCGGGCGGTGACCGCGGCCAGCCGCCGTACGGCCAGCACCATTCCCGTCAGCACTCCGGCGGCCAGCAGCACCGCCCCGGCGGCCGCGGCCACGGCTCCGGCCGTACCCGTGGAACCCTGGACGAAGCGGTAGCCGTCTGCCAGCAACGGCCAGTCCAGCACCGGGTTGAACGGCCGGGACAGCACCGCGAAGAAGCCCATGTCGACGATCTTCACGACGGTGAGCAGGCCCAGCACGGCGCCGAGCACGCTCGCGGTGATCGCCCGCGCCCGCGCGGGCAGCACGAGCAGCACGGCGAGGGCGGCAAGGGCCTCCACGGGTACGCGCACCAGCGCCGCCCACGGCGACGCCCCCGGAGGCAGGCGCGTCAGCTGGTCGGGGACGACGAGGGCGAGGAAGACGAAGAGGGCAGCGAGGCCGGTGAGGGCCCACGCGGCGGCGCGGCGCTTGCGTGACACTGCGACGGTCCTTCGGTTCGAGACGTGGCGGAGGCAGGAGCGTACCCCCGCCCTGTGCACACGCCCGAAATCCGGATCCGGTTCAGGCGCGCCGGCTCTCTTCGCGGCGGCGGACCAGTTCCTCGACCGCGCTCGGCAGGGTGGTCTCGAAGTCGATCAGCTTCGCCCAGGTCGGGGTCACGACGATCCGGACCATGCCGTCGTAGAGCGACCGCACCTCCGCCTTCCAGTGGACCCGCTGCTCGGGCGTCATCTCGTAGCTGGTGTTGGCCTCCAGGAACTCGTCGGGGATGCCGTCGACGACGTCCAGCTCGGCCCGGCCGCGGATGAGCAGGATCGCGGGCGGGTGCACCTCGGTGTCGATCGTCAGGGCCACCATCGGGTTCGCGCGCAGGGCCGGCAGCTTCGGGGCGTTCTTCGGGGTGCACATGACGATCTCCGAGCCGTTCCAGGAGAACCCGATCGGGATCGTGCGGGGAGTGCCGTCCTTGGCGACGTAGGCCAGGCGGGTCAGGTCGCGGGCCAGCAGTTCCCGGCTGAGCGGCCGGTCCAGGATTTCGGCGATCTCGTTCGGCTGCACGGTGGTACCTCCAGGGCGTCACGCGGACGGGGTGTCCGCTGCTGCCCCTGGGACGGAGCCGGCCTTCCGTTCTCGACATCGGCCAAGCCGCTACACCATAACTGTCATTATGGTGTAGTGGCGTTATGTCCGGTTTTTGGATTACCGGATTACTGTTAATCGCAATCCAGTAATTCTCGCAAGGGACTGCGCTGGCTTGGCAGCTACGGAGCTTTACGAGGGTGACTGCCGCCTGTCGAATTGCCAGCGCTGATACCAGCCGCCGTCACAGGCTGCGAGCGCGAGCCCGGCATCGAGCAGCCGCTGCCGCCCCTTGATCTCCACGCATCGGTGGTCCGCTCTGCTCTGCAGGGCGCCGCCGGCGCCGAGCTGCCAGCCTTGTTCCGGCGTGTCTTCGCAGTCGGCTTGTTCCAGCGCCGCGACGTCGTTGCGGGTCAGGCACTTGCTGCTGAATTTGTTGACCATGCGCCAGGTCGTCGGGTCGAGGCGTTCGACGACCCAGAGTTGGTTTCTGTAGTCGCCGTCGGTCCGCCATGTCCACAGGTGCACGCGGGCGCCGTTGTCCATCGACCAGTTCTCCACGTCGAGGACGTACGGAATCGAGCTGGTGCCGGGGTCCGCGTTGGTGATCGCGATGGTGGTGCCGGAGGCGGGCTGGGCCGGCGACGGTGAAGTCGGGGAAGGCTCGGGCGCCCGGCTCGGCTGGGTCACGGGCACGACCGGGTGCGATGTCGCGGGCCGCGATGCCGGATGGGTGTGCGACGGCGCGCTGTCCGGTGGCGCCGCGTCCGGTGGCCGCGCAGTGGGAAGCCGCACCCCTCCGGGCGGCTGCGAGGTGGGAAGCGGCGTGCCGCTGCTGGGCGCACCGGCCGGCCCGGCGGGCGTTGCCGTGATCGATCGCGGGTCGGCGGACACGGTGACGCCGGACAGGGCGTACGCCATCCCTGCGGAGACGGTCATCAGCAGGACGACACCGACGCCGACAGCGGCGAAGCGCCGGGCGGAGGGAGCGGGTGGCGGTGAGGTCGCCGGCCAGTCGGGCTCCCACAGGGGCGCCGACAACACTTTCGCCGGCCGCGTGCGGTCGGAGTGACGCGACTGTTTACGCGCTCTGTGCGTCGCCTCCCACTCGGCACGAAGCGTTCGCGGGTCGACCCCGGCCAACGTGGCCAGGGCCTCGACCATGTCCCAGGGCGGCAACGCCTGCGCGGTGAAGTATCGCGACAACGATGAATCGCTGACATGCAGCTGCTGTCCCAGCTGCTTCAAGCTGAGCCCGGTTTGCGCCCGTAGTGCCGCCAACCGTGAAGAAAGCGGTTCCAGGTCGTGGTTCGTCACGCCAGCCCTCCGTCCCCCGTTGATCCTCATTGTGCTGGCCACCGGTGCGGGATCGATGTCTATAACTTGACTGAACGGCGCGGACGGGTGCAGGACTCCGACTCCTGTCGACTGTCGACAGTGGCCTGAGCTGGGCCTTCATCGTCCCTCGCCGTCCCGGGACGAACCTGGGACGGCGGCGGTCTTGTCGGGCCCGGACCATCGCCGTGAGCGTTGACGTGCCGGCGACGTGCCGGCAACGACCGGCGCCGGGTTCGCCGCGAGGACGTCCCTGGGACGACCCCGAGCGCCACGTACGAGGGGGACAATCGTGTTGAAGATGCTCACGCGCCGCGGCCTGGCGGTCGCGGCGGCAACCGCCATGGTGACGGCGGCGGTCGTGACCGGTAGCGCCACAGCGGGAACCGCGGCGCCTGCCGCTTCGGGATCTACCGACCTCGGACCCGTCGCCGTGGCACCGGTGCCGCCGCCGGCAGTGAAGGCGGACAAGGCCGCGGTGAAGGCGGACAAGCAGACAAGCTCCCTGGCCGCGGTCTACTGGCACTGGTACAACTACAACTCCGGCAAGTGCCTGGGCATCGCCGGGGGCAACATGGCCAACGGCACCAAGGCCGTCCAGTGGTCGTGCCTGGACCATCCCGACCAGTTCTGGCTCTCCACGCCGCTGGACGACGGCAATTACTACGAGTTGCGCAATCAGGCCAACAGCAACAAGTGCCTGGGCGTACCGGGCGGCACGACCGCCAGCGGTGCACAGCTCGTGATCTGGGACTGCAACGGCCACGCCGACCAGTTCTGGAGCCCGGTCCGCAACGCCTCGACGGGCGCCTACGCGTTCCTGAACCGCAACTCGGGCAAAATCATCGGAGTCGGCGGCGGCTCCCTGGCCGACGGCGCGCCCGTGGTTCAGTGGGACTGGGAGGGCCACGCCGACCAGCTCTGGTACTAGCTCGGCAGTAGCCCCCCGGGCCGCTTTCGGTCCGGGGGGCGGACGCCCTTACTCACCCGGTGAAGACGCGTCGCCACGTCGGCGCAGCCGTGCCGTACGACGCGGGCAGATGCGGCCAGCGCAACGGCCGCCCGTCGAGCGACCCGGGCGGGCTGATGCCGGTCCAGCCGCCGCCGAGGTCGACCCGATAGGCGTCCGGATCGTCCACGCCGGGGTCACCGGCACCGCGGGGTCCCTGCTCGAGCAACCACCGGGCGGTGCGCTCCAGCGACACGGACACGTGCGCCGCCTCGCCGGTGCGGGCTCGCCGGGTCAGGGCCGCAAGGACACCGGAGGCGAGCAGGTAGCCGGTGGCGTGGTCGAGCGCCTGGCACGGCAGGGCACCCGGCCGGGTCCCGTTCCCGGCGGCCCAGCCGATGCCGGTGGCGATCTGCACGAGGCTGTCGAAACCACGGCGAGCATCCCAGCCACCCGTCGTGCCCCAGGCCGAGAGGGTGGCCACGATCGTGCCGGGGTGCCGCTCGGCGATCAGCGCGGGCGCCAGGCCGTACCGGTCCAGCGCACCGGGCCGGTAACCGGTGACGATCACATCGGCGTGGGCCGCGAGCCGGTGCAACGTCTCCAGCCCTTCTCCGGTGCGGGCGTCCACCAGGGTGCTCGCCTTGCCGAGCACACCGTCCACCGTGAGCGAGTCCAGCTCGGGCCGCTCGGGATCGTCGACGCGCAGCACGTGGGCGCCCAGCGCGGCGAGCATCCGGGTGGCGACCGGCCCGGCGAGCACCCGGGTCAGGTCGAGGACCCGGACCCCGGACGCGGGCAGCTGACCGGTGGCCGGTAGCCCGGGCGCGGCGCCCAACGGCACGATGCTGATCAACGGCGCGTCATCGGGCGGGTGCTCGCTCCGCCATTGTTTCGTCGTTCGCGCCGCGACGGCGAGTCCGCCCGCGTCGTACACGAGCTGCTCGACCTCGGCAGCCGGGCGCTGCTTGATCGCCTGGGCGACCAGCGGCAACACTGTGTCGTCCGGGCCGTCCGGCACGAACAGGGCACGCAGCAGCGCGGCACGATGCCACGGATAGTTGGCATGGGTGCGTACCCAGCCGTCAGCGGTCGGCCAGAGTCGTGACAGCGGCGCGAACCCGGGAACGCCGTGGCCGGTCGGGTCGCGCAGCAGAGCCTCGCTGCGTACGGCGGCAGCGACGTGCGCGGTGTCCACGGTGACCCGGGGCCGATGGCCGGTGCGGGCGTGCGCAAGCTCCGCCGCGGCGAGCAGGCACCCGGCCACGGAGGCCGTCGCGCATTCGGCAACCGCCAGCGAGGAGTGCAGCGCTGCCGGGCGGACGACGCCGGTCACGACCGCGGCGGCACCATCGGGCAGGCCGAGGCCGGTGGGCAGCGTCATGGGCCCAGCACCCGGCGGGCCTCGGCCAGCACCGGTTCCGACGCGAGGCCCTGCCACGACGCGAACACGTCACGGAAGTACCCGCCGTACCGTTGCCCGAGCGTGGGGTCCTGCTCCACGACGTCGAGCTCGTTGACGATGCTCAGGTCGGCGAAGCCCTGCAGCAGGTAGTCGGGGCGGCCGGTCCAGCGGTTCCACACCTGGCTCGTGCCGGGCAGGGTCCGCCAGGTGCGGGAGCGGTCACAGGCGCCGTACTGGTGGACCAGCGACTCGGCGCGCTCGCCCACCAGCTGCCGCAGCGGAGTCCGGTCAGCCTTGCGCAGCCACGCCTTCACGTCGTCGGCGTTCATGGCAGCATCCGGACGAGCCGGCCGATCTCGCCGCTGTGCGTGCAGGTCACCCACACTGCCCGGTCCGGGCCGATGGTGATCCCGTACGGGCCGGCAGCGTCGCCGGTGATCACGAACTCCTGGATCCGCACAGGTCGACCCTGCCGTCACGGGCGTGGGGCCCGCAACGGGTTTGTGCGCCTTCTTACTTCACGGATTCCAGGGCACCCTCGACGGCGGCGGGCGCTGCCGGCACCAGCGGCAGCCGTACGGCGGGTGTCGGTATCCGGCCACGGGCGTGCAGCACCGCCTTGATCACGGTGGGGTTGGGCGCGGCGAACAGCGCCAGCGACAGCCGCGCGAGCCGCCGACCGGCGGCCCGGGCACCGGACACGTCCCCGTCGCGCCACGCCTGCACGAGCGCCGCGAAGCCGGCCGTCTCCACGTGCGCCGAGGCCAGGACGCCGCCGTGCGCGCCGAGCGCCAGCAGCGGTGAGAGGAAGGCGTCGTCGCCGCCGAGGATCGCGAAATCCGGGGGCGGGTCGGCCAGCAGCGCGACGGTCTCGTCGTCGATCCCGCCGGCGGCCAGCTTCACGCCGGCCACGTTGTCCAGCGCGGCGATCCGGCGCAGGGTCGCTGCCGACAGCGGCTGCCCGGTCCGGTACGGCACGTGGTAGACGAGTACGGGTACGGGGCTGCTGCGGGCGTACGCGGAGAAGTAGGCGACGACGCCCTCCTCGCCGGGACGCACGAACGGTGGCACCAGCGTCAGCACCGCCTGGGCATCGCCGGGCGGCGGCACCACGAGGGACGCGCCGACGACGAACGGGGCCTGCCGCTGCCGGCACACCCCCGCGATCACGTCCACGACCCCACGCTGCTCGTCGGGGCTCAACGACCCGGGCTCGCCGGTCGTTCCCAGCGCGACGAGCCCGTGCGCGCCGTCGTCCAGCAGCTCCCCGGCGAGCCGATCCAGGGCGTCGTAAGCGACGTGACCGCCCGCGTCGAAGGGGGTGATGAGCGGGACGTACACGCCGGTGAGAGTCATGCCCCGACCCTCGCGCGCCCCGACCATCAGGTCCAGTTCAGATTTGTACGGTGATGCGTAAGCTCACCTGATGCTCGACGTACGCCGGCTGCGGCTGCTCTGCGACCTGGACCGGCTCGGCACGATCGCGGCCGTGGCCCACGCGCACAGCTACACCCCGTCGGCCGTGTCGCAGCAACTGTCCACGCTCGAACGCGAGGCCGGTGTGGCCCTGCTGGAACGCACCGGCCGGCGGGTCACCTTCACCGCGGCGGGCCGGGTCCTCGTCGCCCACGCCGAGACGGTCCTGGCCGCGCTCGAACGCACGACGGCAGCGCTCGCGGAGGTGTCCGCCCAGCTGACCGGCCCGCTGCGCATCGGCGCCTTCCCGACCGCGGTCCGCACCCTGCTGCCCCCGGCCCTGGTGGCCCTCGGAGGCGACCACCCGGCGCTGGAGCTGCGCGTGACGGAACTCGACCCGGTGGCGGTCCCCCGGGCGCTGCGCGAACGGCAGCTGGACGTGGGCCTGGTGCAGGACTACGACTTGGCCCCGGCCGAGCCGGATGCCGGACTGGACACGACGCCGCTGCTCGACGAGACGGTGCACCTGGCGGTGCCCGCGGACGCGCAGACGGCGACGATCCCGGCTGCCCGCGACCATCCGTGGATCGTGGCGACGCCGGGCACGCTCTGCCACACGGTGACGCTGCAGGTGTGCCGCGCGGCCGGGTTCACGCCCCGGACTCGGCACCAGGCCGACGACTTCGCGACGGTCCTGGCGCTGGTCGCGGCCGGTCAGGGGGTGTCGCTGGTGCCGGATCTCGCCGTGGCCGGGCCGGGCACCGTGGCCGGACCGGGCACTGCGGTGCCGCCGCCGGGGGTCAAGCTGGTCGCCTTGCCGTACCGGCGGCGCACGTGGATCGCCTACCGCAAGGGTGCGGCCGCCCACCCGGCGGTGACGGCCTTCGTCGCGGCCCTCCGCGGGTGTCTTCCGCCCCGCACGTAGGGTCACAGGTGATGAGACTCACCTACTGTCCGGACACCTCCGCCGCGGACTGGCTCGTCCGTTCGGGCACACCGGCCATGCGGTTGATCACCTTCGGGCCGGCGGTCTTCGAGGCCTTCGCCCGGCTGCGCTTCATCCCCGATCCCACCGTCCCGGGCCAGGACGAGACGGACGTCGAAATGCCCGACGACCACCCGTCGGACATCACGCAGACGCGCCGGGCGTTGCACCTGCTCGCAGGGTTCACCTCCACTCCGCAGGAGTGCTACTTCTGCGTGTGGGAGGGCTACTCCGACATTCCCCTGCCCCCGCACGGGCCGCTGGTCGAGATACCGCATCGCCGTTACGCGCTGCTGCGGGGTGCGCTCCACGACATCGACGCGTGGGAGACGGATCTCGGCGGCGGGCACCCGATCGCACCGCCCGCGTTCGTCTGGCCGGCCGACCGCCGCTGGTGCCTCGCCGCCGACGTCGACCCGCACTGGGCCGGGATCGGCGCCGAGCGGGCCGCCGTCGACGCCCTGGTCGCCGATCCGCAGCTGGACGTCGTCCCGGCCCAGCCCGCCGACGACCAACCGCTGTACTACTGAGGGACCCTCGTCATCCCTTCGGTCCTGCCGCCGGTTTCCGCTGGTCCGTACCGTCCCGGTGATGATCTCGTGGGTCACGGACGCGACGGCGCGACGGCGTCGTCCGATCCTGATGGCCGGCGTCGTGCTCGCCGTCGTCCAGGCGATGCTCACCGCGTCGGCTCCCGGGACCGTCTCCACGCTGGCGATCGTGGCGTTGCTGGTGGTCATTGTCGTCTGCATGCCGCGCCGGGCGGCGTCCGCGGCGTTGGTCGTCCGGGCCGAGTCCGCCTCCTTCACCGCACCCGCCGGCGTGTGGCCGGTGTATTACGCGCTGTGCATGCTCGGCCGGCCGACCGCCCGGACGAGGTCCGCCTGGGATGCCTCCGGCCGGAGCTCGTCCGCCGCAGGGGCCTGGTGTGGAACACGACGCGGATCCAGAGCGCGCACGTCGACGTCCGGTTCCTGGCGGCGGCCATCCGCTACTACGCGACCCGGCCCGAGCAGCAGGTGGCGATCGGCACGGACGAGGGCTATCGGCGGCTGCGGGAAGCCGTGATCTGAGTGGTTAGCTGATCGGGTGCAGCGCCGACATCCGCCGATGATCACCCAGTGTTCGGCGGGTCACTGACATTCATAAGCCAAGTGTGACCGGGTCGGCGGGTATCCCGGACGTGAGCAGGTCGGTCAGCGGTGTCGCAAGGTCACGGGGCGAGAACAGGTCAGGTCCGGTGTAATTCGTGATCTCGGAAAGCCGCCACCATCGAAAGGCAGCGATGTGCTCGGCGGCGAGTTGGTCGTCGGTGAACTCGCCTTGCGGCTCGAAGTGGGTGGCGCGGATGAGGAAGTAGTCGTTGACTATGCCGTCGAAGCCGGGCGCATGATCCGCGGCAATGACTACTTGATGCCAGACGTGCGGCGGGTCGATGGCGGCGACCAAGCCGGTTTCCTCTCGCAGCTCACGGCGCAGCGCGGACAGCCCGTCCTCACCTGGTTCGATGCCGCCACCTGGAGCAGCCCAGACGACCTGCGCCCCGTTCGGCACCGCCGGGTGCGGGAAGACGAAGCGGCACAGCAGGACGCGATCATCCTCGTCGAGGATGATCGCGCGGGCGGAGGTGCGAAGGTTCAGCGACACGGCAGGCTCCTGATCCTGTGCGGGGTGCCGTCGGGAGCAACCCGGGGAGCCGCCGAAGGTCCAGCCAGCTCGGATTCTTTCCGCAGGGTTTTCTTGTCAGGTGTCGGTGGCGTCCGCCGGCCCCGCCGGACGCCAGCCTCTGCGGCGGCCGTGGCGGACCGCGCCAGCCAGCAACACGACCAGCACGACCACCCCCGCGCCCGCGCCCGCCAAGACCAGGGACATGTCCTGAGCACGCGCGCGCCGGGCCGCCAGCGCCGCTGCCGCCGGGTCCTCCGTGTGCAGCACCACCGGTGCCGGGGCTGCGGGCTCCTCGGGGCCCAGTGTCTCTGTCAGCGCCCGGTACGGGTTGACCACCCCGTACCCGTACTCGTCGCTGTTGGCGCCGCCGGGGGCGGGGTCGGCGGTGGCGAGCAGGCGGCGGGCGACCTGGGGCGGCGTCAGGTAGGGGAAGCGTTGCTTGATCAGCGCGGCCGTTGCGGACACGAACGGTGTCGCGTAGCTGGTGCCGTCGCCCGAGGTGTGGCCGGAGTGGCGGGCGGCGAAGGTCACGCCGACGCCGGGGGCCACCACGTCCACGTAGCGGCCGTGCTGGGAGAACGCGCCTCGGACGCCGTTGACGTCGATGGCGCCCACGCCGATCACGCCGGGGAAGGCTGCCGGGTAGGGCGTGAGGTTCTTGTCGGTGGCGCTGCCGTGGTTGCCCACCGCCGCGACGACAACCACCCCGCGGTCGATCGCGCGGGCGACGGCGGCGCGGACCAGCTCGCTCTCGTCCGTCATGACCAGGGACATGTTGATGACGTCGGCGTTGCCGGCGGCGGGGTCGGACGCCCAGTCGATGGCCTGGGCGAACTTGGCGGGGCTGGTCGGCTCGGTCTGCACGGCCTGGCCCGGGGTGTCGGTCTGCTCGCTGACACGCACCGGCACGATCGTCGCGCGCGGGGCCAGGCCGCGCATGCCGGCCCTTCGGTCGTGGGTCGCCGCGATGATGCTGGCCACCGCGGTGCCGTGGCCGACGCAATCCTGGCGACCGTCCGGGTTCCCGTGCAGGAAGTCGTGACCGGCGTCGACCTGCCCGCGCAGCTGCGGGTGGGTCGCGTCCACGCCGGAGTCGATGACGGCGACGCGCACGCCGAAGCCGGTCGCGAACGGCGCCAGCCGCTCCGGTGCGTACATCTGGGTCTCGTAGGGCGTGGCCTTGCTGACCTGGGCGACGCCGGGTGGCCGACACTCGTTGGCCTTCGCCTGTGCCGGGGCAGCCGGCAGCAGCGTGGCGGCCAGCGCCGCGACGGCGAGCGCCGCCCTGGCGAATGCCGCCTTTGTGAGCCGTGTCCCGATGTGCATGCCTACCCCCGTGCAGCGATCGGATTGGATGCTACCGAGGTGGGGGCCGGGACGGGGAGCCGCGGCCGATCGGTGAGCGGATCGTCATGATTCGGTGTGAGCGGGGCCGCGATTGACCCGCTCACCGGCGCGCCGCTAGGTTGTGGGGACCATCTGCGGCGTCGTGAGGGAAACCGGTGGAATTCCGGTGCGGTCGCGCCACTGTGAACGGATCCGTCCCGGGTTCGTGAGTCAGGACGCTCACGCGTCGCAGGCCTGTCGATCCGGGACGCGTCATCCCGCAAGGAGGTCTGATCCGTTATGCCCAAGGTCCAGTCGGTTCGTCCGCTCAGCCCGGCCACCGTCTCCCCCCGCGTGTTGTGGACGGCGGTCGGCGTCGTGGCGGCCCTGCTCATGCTCGCCTACCTCGTGGCCTTCGACCAGGGTGCGGTGTCGCAGAGCGGCATGTACCTGCACGAGCTCATGCACGACGGCCGTCACCTGCTCGGCGTGCCGTGTCACTGACGCCGGCCCGCAGCGCTCCCACCTATGGGGCGCTGCTGCTGCGGGGGTTGCTCGCCGGTCTCATCGCCGGACTGCTCGCCGGTGTGTTCGCATACGCTGTCGGCGAGCCGAAGGTCGACGCGGCGATCTCCATCGAGGAGGCCGCCGCCGCGCACGAGCACCCCGGTGAGGCGGCCACCGCGGCCGACCATCACGACGACGAGGAGCTGGTGTCCCGCGACGGCCAGAAGGGCGGCCTGTTCCTGGCCACGGCCCTGTACGGCATCGCGATGGGCGGCCTGCTCGCCACCGCGTACACATTGCTGCGCCGCCGGCTGCGCACGGAGCACGACTCGCGCGCCGCGCTCGGGCTGGCCGCGGCCGCGTTGCTCGGGCTGGTGCTCGTGCCGTTCGTGAAGTATCCGCCGAACCCGCCGGCGGTCGGGGATCCGTCCACGATCGACCAACGCACGATCAGCTACCTCTCGATCGTGGTGATCGGCCTGGTCGCGGTATGGGCCGGGGTGCTCGCGTTCCGCTCGGCGCGCGCCGGCGCCCCGGAATGGGTACGCGCAGCCGCGGGCCTGGCGGGCTTCCTGGTGGTCGTGATCGTCGGGTACGTGCTGCTGCCCACCGTCGACGAGGTGCCGGCCACCTTCCCGCCCAGCCTGCTCTGGAACTTCCGGATCAGCTCGCTGGGCACCCAGGTGACGTTGTGGACGGTGCTCGGCCTGGCGTTCACTGCGCTGCTGTCCCGGCTGGGTTCCCGCAACGCCGCCACAGCGCCCGAGCAGTCGGAGACCGTGCCGGTGTGAGTGGCCTGCGGCTGCTCGCCTGCGCGCCGACGGCAGCCCTCCGGGGCGGACGGTTCGGCGGCGACGAGGACATCGACGAGGGTGGCCGGCGGGCCGCCCTCGCCATGTCCTCGCCGGGCCGCGGCGATTTGTGGGTGTGCGCCCCGTCGCGGGCGGCCCGGGAGACCGCGCAGGCGCTGGGCCATTCGGCGATCGCGGAGCCGCAGCTGGCGGACCCGGACTTCGGCCGCTGGGACGGGATGAGCCTGGACGAGGTGGCGGCCGCCGACGGCAAGGGGCTCGAGCAGTGGCTGACCGACCCGCAGTCCGCTCCGCACGGCGGTGAATCCCTGGCCCGGGTCCGCGAGCGGAGCGGCTCCTGGCTGGACGCGATGGCCCGCCAGCGGGTCGTGGTGGTCGCCCACCCGGTCGTCGTACGGGCGGCGCTGGTGCACGCCCTCGGGCTGCCGGACGAGGCGGTGTGGAACCTCGACGTGGCACCGCTGTCCCTGACCCGGCTCACCCACCGCTCGGGCCGCTGGCGCCTGCACTTCCCCGCCGCCTGAGGCGCCATCAGGCTCAGCCGAGAGCCTCCCGCGCCCATCGCGCCACCACCTCCAGCACCGGCGCCCGCCCCGCGAACATCGCCGCGGCGTCACGCGTGTCGTAGGCACCTTTCCGCGGGCTCTGCGCCGCCGCCATCACCATCCGCGGCGCCAGCCAGTGGTACTTCGCCGCCCCCGTCACCTTGACCGCCCGGGTGATCGTCGCCTCGTCCACCGCTCCGCCCAGTCCCCGCCGGTACCCGTCGACGACCGCCGCCACCACCTCGTCGAGCAGCGTGATGTCGATCAGCCCGTCGAAGAAGCTGTCCAGCGCCAGGTTCGCCACGTCCTCACCGATGGCGCCGGGACCGGCGAACGCCCAGTCCAGCAGCACCGGCCCGGACGTACCCAGGATCAGGTTCATCGGCCACAGGTCGTGATGGCACAGCGTCCGGGGCAGCCGGTCGGCCTCGGCCAGCAGCTGCGTCCGGCGTTCCCACACGGTGCGCAGGTCCTCGCGCAGCCGCGGCGACCATGCCCGCGCGACGGCCGGGTGGTTCCAGTCGGGGTCGTCGCGGACCGGCTGGGCGCCGGTGTAATCGCGCAGCCAGTCGCGGGCCAGCCACGGTTCGGCCGGCGGCCGGCCCAGCCAGCGGGCCTGGCCCACCCCCATCCGGTACGCGACGTCGCCGAGCTGCCCACTGCCGCACGCGGTGCCGGGCGTACCGGCGACGTCCTGCAGCCACAGCGCCACCGAGCCGTCGGGGCGTTCCTCGGTCGCGAGCAGCTCCGGCGCGGACAGGCCGGCGTCGGCGAAGGCGGTGCCGGCCAGCCCGCTGCGGTACGCCAGCAGTTCGCGCCGCCAGTAGTTCCAGTGGCCAGGGTCGCCGGAGGCCTGGAAATGCGCTGCCGCCGCGGCCCGCCCCGGCGTGGAGATCTTCAGCACCGCGCTGCCGCCGTCGCGGTGCACGCGCCAGATGCCGCCGGTGGCGCCGTTGACGGTGTTGTGCGGCAACTCTTCGGCGCGGCTGTCCGGGACCAGATCCGGCGGCGGTATCGGCACGACTGAGCACCGTATCGCGGCGCGGTTACCGGGTAGGGACCGCCGGCGGCATTAAGGTCGGGTCGCGATGGCTGAACACGACGTTTCCTCCGTACCGCGGCAGACGATCGACGCCGACGAGGCGCCCGAGACGCGCCCTTGCGCGCATTGCGGGCGGCCGGTGCCGCAGCGTTCGTCGGCGGGCCGCCCGTTCCGGTACTGCCGCGACAACGACGGCGAGTGCCAGAGGGCCTCGCGCAACGTGCGGATGCGGCACCGTTCGTCGCCGGGCCTGGCGGGGCAGGTGGCCCGCACCTGGGAGGTCGTGGACCGGCTGGACCAGTTGGTGGTCACGCTGGGCGAGGCGTTGCACGCCGAGATGTCGCCGGCCGGGGTCGAGCGGCAGGTGGCCGAGGTCCGCGCGGAGACCTCCCGGCAGATCGCCGCCGCGCACACCGAACGCGACGACGCGCGTCACGACGCCGACCGGGCCGCGGAGGCGGCCGCGACGGCGGTGCAGGAGGCCGTCGTCGCCCGGGCCGAGCGGGACGACGCCCTGCAGGCGGCGCAGCGGGCCCACCGGCTGGCGGAGTCGGCGGCGGCCGAGTCGCGCCAGGCCGTCGCGGCCCGGGACCAGGCGCAGGCGGCGGCGAGCGGGGCCGCCGCCCTGCAGATGCAGGCAGAGACGGACCGCGATGCGGCGCGGCGCGAGCGGGACGAGGCCGTCCGGGAGACCGATACCGTACGCCGGGAGCTCGCCGAGGCCCGTCACGAGTCCGCCACCCGGGCCCGCGACCTCGACCAGGCCCTGACCGAGCTGGCGGCGGCCCGTGCCGACCGCGACGCCGTGCAGGTGGCCCGGGACACCGCGCAGCGTGAGCTCGACGAGGCCCGCACCGAGCGGGACGCCGCCACGGCCGCTGTCGAGGCCGCCCGCGCGCGGGCCCAGCGGGACGCGGAGCAGGCCGCCCAGTTGCGGGCCGAGGCGGCGCGCGCCGCCGAGGAGACGGAGTCGTTGCGGCGTACCGTCGCTCAGGTTCAAGCGGACGCCGAGCGCGACCGGGCGGCGCTGGCCCGGGCGACCGGTGAGCTCGCCGCCGTGCGGGAGGCCGCCGAGCGCGACGCGGGCGAGGCCCGCAGCCGGCTGGAGGCGGCCCGCTCGGACGCGGACAGCGCGCACGACCGGGTGGCGCAGCTCTCGGCTCAGGTCAGCGATCTGGCGTCGGCGGTGGCAGCTCTGGGCACCGCCCGTTGACGCGTCGGCCGGGAGGGCGAGCGCCGAGGCACGACGCGCGGCGGCGGGCGGTGAGCGGTACCCTGAAACGGCCGATGGCCGACAGGAACCCGGGAACTATCCGCCCGAGTGACCGACATCGCACTATCCGTAAGTCGCGCAATATCCCGTAAAGTGGACCAAGGTCCACTTCAGGACGGGGCTGAGTCGGCCGATAGGGGACCCTGCCGGTTACGCTCGGAGCGTTAACACCGTCGACATACGGCCGTCGCCGAGGAATCGCGCGACCGTCCGTTTCGTTACACCAACGGCAAGTAGCACCACGAGCGAGGGGAAAGCCGATCATGGGCGAACGCATGCTGCGCGGCAGCCGACTTGGCGCAGTCAGCTACGAGTCCGACCGCAATACGGAACTGGCGCCCCGGCAGACCCGCGAGTACCTGTGCGTGAAGGGTCACCAGTTCGAGGTGCCGTTCGCCGTCGACGCCGAGGTGCCGATCACCTGGGAATGCAAGTTCGACGGCAGCGTCGCGCGACTGGTGGACGGTAACGAGCCGGAGCAGAAGAAGGCGAAGCCGCCGCGTACCCACTGGGACATGCTGCTGGAGCGGCGGTCGATCTCGGAGCTGGAGGACATCCTCAACGAGCGGCTCCAGGAGGTTCGCACCCGCCGCGGCCGCTGACCCGCAGCAACCTGATCGCCGTTCCGCCGACGAGGGCGGGACGGCGATTTGCTGTGCCCGGAGCGGGCCCGCGGTCAGCGGTCAGCGGTCAGCGGTCAGCGGACGATCTCACCCTCGACGACGTCGTCGGCCACGGCCGGGCCGGGAGTGACCGCGCCGGCCGATGCGCGCGGCGCCGGCGCGGGTTCGTCGACCGGGTCGGACAGGCGCACCCGCACGTGCCGCGGGCCGAACAGGTCACCGGCGAGCGCCGCGGACAGGCGCCGCTCGGCGAAGCGTTCCACCACGCGCCGGGCGAGCGGACGAGCGGGCGGCACGAGCAGCAGCAGCCCGGCGACGCCGGAGACGAACCCGGGCAGGGCCAGCAGCAGGGCGCCGAGCAGACCGACGAGCGAGTTGCTGACCTGATGGCCGGGCGGGCGGCCGGCCTCCGCGGCGGCGCGGAACGCCCGCCACCCGCGGATGCCCTCACGGCGCAGCAGCACCAGCCCGGCGAGGCTGGACACGACGACGAGCAGCACCGCCCAGAGCGCGCCGAGCGCGTGCGCCACCGCGGCGAACACCGCGATCTCGGCCACCGCGAGCAGCAGCAGACCCAGCGGCAGCAGAACCAGAGCTCGACGCATGGTGGTCACCTTCCCGCGAATACCGGCCTGTCCAGCATGACGCGGCTACGCCGTCACGGCCAGGTCGACGGCTGCCGCGGCTTGCGCCCGAGCTTGTTCAGCAGGGCGTCCTTGCGGGCGGAGACACCCCACACCGTGACCCTGAGCAGCTGTTCCTTGAAGATGTTGCCGCTCATCTTGCTGACGCCGTGTTCGCGCTCGGTGAACGTGATCGGCACCTCGGCCATCCGGAACCCGTGCCTGTACGTACGCCAGGCCAGCTCGACCTGGAACGAGTAGCCCTGCGAGGCCACCGTCGACACGTCGATCGCGTCGAGGACCGGCATCCGGTACGCCCGGTAGCCGCCGGTGGCGTCCTTGAACGGCATGCCCAGCGCCATGCGGATGTAGATGTTGCCGCCGCGGCTGAGCAGCAGCCGGTGCAGCGGCCAGTTGTGCACGCTGCCGCCGGGGATGTAACGGGTGCCCAGGACGGCGTCGGCCTCGCGCAGCGCGTCGAGCAGCTTGGTCAGTTCCTCGGGGGCGTGCGAGCCGTCCGCGTCCATCTCCACGACCGCGTCGTAGCCCTTGTCCTTGGCCCAGGCGAACCCGGCGACGTACGCCGCCCCGAGGCCCTCCTTGCCGGCACGGTGCAGCACGAACACGTGGTCGTCGGCGGCGGAGATGTCGTCGGCGATGGCCCCGGTGCCGTCGGGCGAGTTGTCGTCGGCCACGAGGATGTCCACCGATGGCACGGCGCGGCGCACCCGTTCGGTGATCAGCCGGACGTTGTCCGCCTCGTTGTAGGTCGGGATGACCACGAGCACACGGCCGACCCCCGGGTATCCCTCCGAGCCCGCTGCCGTCGGGTTCGTGTCGCTCACCGTACCTCCGTCTTTCCCTCAGCCGCGGTGTCGTCGCCGGTCCTGCGGCGCCGGCGCAGCGGTGCCGCCGCGGCCAGGACCAGCAGGGTCAGCGCGACCGCCGCGAGCTCCGGCCACTGTCCCAAACGAGTGGCCAGCGTACGCGGTCCGCCCACACGCATGTCATGCAGGACCACGGCGTCCACATTGAAGCCGGTGGCGGCGTGCACCCGGCCGTCGGCGCCGGCGAATGCGGACACCCCGACCGTCGAGACCATCAGCGCCTCGCGCCCGTGCTCGACGGCGCGCAGCCGCACCATCGCCAGCTGCTGGCGCGCCTCGGCCTCGTTGAACGTCGCGTTGTTCGTCTGCACGGCCAGGATCTGTGCTCCGCCGGTCACAGTGTCGCGCACGATGCCGTCGTACGCGACCTCGAAGCAGATGACGTCGCCGACGGTCGCGGCCGGGGTGTGCAGGACGCCGGGGGTGGCACCGGCGACCATGTTCTGCACCAGGTTCACCTTGTCGGACACGACCCGCGCGACCGGACGCAGCGGCATGTATTCGGCGAACGGCACCGGATGCCGCTTCACGTACACCTGGTCCAGGTCGGGGCCGGTGACCGGCATCCACAGGATCCCTGCGTTGCGGATCTCCCCCGGCACGTCGCCGCGCAGCACCGCGCCGACCAGGATCGGCACCCCGATCGCGCCGGCCGCCGCGGCGATCTGCTGGGCGGCGTCCTGGTTGCGCAGCGGGTCGATGTCGCTGGCGTTCTCCGGCCAGATCACCAGGTCCGGCTTCGGCTTGCGGCCCAGCCGTACTTCCTCGGCGAGCTTCTCGGTGGCGTGCACGTGGTTGAGCAGCACCGCCGCGCGCTGGGCGTTGAAGTCCAGCCCGAGGCGGGGCACGTTGCCCTGCACCACCGCGACCGTACGGGTCTGCCCGGCCGGCGCCGCCGTCGGCACGAACGCCGGGCCGGCCAGCAGCGCCGCCAGCACCACCGCGAACCCGGCCGCGGGCAGCCACGTGCGCGGCCGCCAGCTGCGCCACGCCAGCGCCACGAGGGCCCCGCCGGCTGCGGCGACGGCGAACGTCACCAGCGGCGCACCGCCGAGCACCGCCAGCCGCAGCGCCGGCGCGTCGTCCTGCGCGAACGCCAGGCGCCCCCACGGGAACCCGCCGAACGGCGCCCGGTCCCGCAGCGCCTCCTGGCTCACCCACAGCAGCCCGATCAGCAGCGGCCATACCGCCCGTACCCGGTCGGCCAGCGGCGACAGCCACGCCGTCGCCATTCCCAGCAACGCCAGGTAGCCGGCCTGGGCGAACGACAACAACATCCACGGGAGCCAGCCGGCGGCGATGCGGGTCCAGTCCAGCAGCGGCACGAACAGCACCAGCCCGGCGATCAACCCGACGCCGAGGCCGGCGCGCAGCCGCCGCCGGTGCGCCGCCGCCGTCAGCAACGCCACCGATACCGGGGCGAGCCACCACAGTCCGTAAGGGGGGAACGACAGCAGCAGCCCGGCGCCGGCGCCGAACGCCAGCACGACCGACACCCACAGCGGCAGCGGCCGGGGGCGCGGCGGCACGGTCGCGGCGGCGCCCGTCGGGGCCGGTGTCGGCTGAAGCGTCAACAAATCCACCCGCGGAAGGCTACCTGGCAGGGATCACGAAACTATCGCGCCGCCAAGTCCCCGAGAACCGGAAATCGGGGCGCAGCCCGCAGACTGCGCCCCGATTGCTCCCAGAGATCCGTTTCCGGGCCGATACGCCGGAACGATGTCGCGTGACCTTCGGACCGACCCGCCACAGGCTGGCTGCCCGCGTCGTGCCGTTGTCTACTGGCCGCACTCCATCCCCGACCCGCACCGGAAGGGCGCGGCCGGTCCGCGCCGCCCCGCCGACCCCCACCCCCTGGACCTGGCGTACGCGCGACGTTCGGGTCTCGGCGCGTGGCCAGTGAGCGAAGGAACGAAGCGAACAACAACCGCTTCCCGGAAAAGGACCCGTCGACGGTACGTCGCACCCCCGGCGCCTTGTCAACCATGTCCCGCACGGGTGGGCGTGTCGCATTCTTCGGCGTGTCCCCGGCCCGGCAGACGCCCGTCACGCACCGTTCACCACAGCCGCTCCCCCGGCGAGGAGACCCCCGTCACAGACTGTTCACCAGCGCCGCCGCCGCACGCGGATGATCGTCGGCGAGCAGGCCCGCGGCGGCCAGCACGTACTCGGTGTCGACCGCCCGGCGCACCTGCCGCGGTGCCGCCCAACCACCGGCGGTGTCACCCAGCACGGCGTCGAGGACCTCCGGCCCGCCGCCGTGGCGCAGCACTCCGCCGGAGCCGACCACCAGCCGCACGTCGCGCAGGTCACGCCCGCCGGTACGGGGCATGCCGGGCCCCGGCGAGTGGCCGCGCGCGTGCCGGCGCAGCGCGATCATCGCCGCCGTCGACGCCAGCGCCCGGTCCGTCGCCACGTCGTACGGCCGCCCGCCCGAGATGTCCGGCTCGGGGAGCTTCTCCGTGGCCGCGGCGGCGACCACACCCGCGGCGCCCACCCCGACCCCCAGGTCACCCTCGACGGTGCGGGACCGCCACAGCGTCCCGGCCACGTCGCGCTGCGGGCCGTGCGACAGCTCCGCGTCCGGCAGCAACGCCGAGTACACGTCGGTCGTAGCCCCGCCGACGTCGACGACCAGCACCCCGGCGGCGGTCTCGTCGGCCAGCAGCGACACCCCTGCCAGCACGGCGTCCGGCGTCGCGCACCGCACCAGCGACGCGAACCGCCGGCCCTTCGACAGCTTCTTGCCGCCGATGACGTGCCGCAGGAACATCTCCCGGATCGCGGCCCGCGCCGGGCCCGGGTCCAGCACGCCTATGCGCGGCAGCACGTTATCGGTCACGGTCACCGGCACGCCCCGATCGGTCAGCACCCGCGCCGCGTCCGGCCGGGCGGCCGCGTTGCCCGCCACCACCACCGGCACCCGCATCCGCGAGGTCGCCAACCGGCCCGCGTTGTGCCGCAGCGTCTCCTCGTCACCGCCGTCGGTGCCGCCGACCAGCAGGATCACATCCGGACGAGCCGCCCGCAGCGCCGCCACCGCACGCCCGTCCAGCAGGCCGGCGGCCACGTGCACCACCTGCGCCCCCGCCGACAGGCCCACCCGGTGCCCGGCCTCCGCCGTGACCAGCGACTCGTACCCGACGACCGCCAGGCGCAGCCCGCCCCCGGCCGAGGAGCACACGTAGAGCTGATCGCCGCCGCCGGCCACCTCGACCGCCTCGTCAAGACCGGTCAGCACGTCCGTGCCCGACGTCGTCGGCACCTCGGCACGCCCCAGCACCCGGCCGCTGCCCAGATCCACGCGCAGCGCCTTCGTGTACGTGGACCCGACGTCGACGCAGACAGCCGTGTTCAAGATTTCGGCGGCACGACCACCGTGCCCGTCGCGGTCACCGCCACGATCGGCTCGTCCAGAACGGAAGCCGCCGAACCGCCCGTGCCCCGGCACACCACGGTCGACGTGAACTCGATCTTCCGCGACCGGGTACCCATCTTCACCACCGTCGCGGTCACCTCGAGCACGTCACCGGCCTGCACCGGCGCCTTGAACTGCACGTCGTCGTACGAGGCGAACAGCCCCTCGTCGCCGTCGAGCTGAATGCACACCTCGGTCGCCACGTCCCCGAACAGGCCCAGCGAGTACGCCCCGTCGACCAGGTTCCCCGCGTAGTGCGCGTGCGCGTACGGCACGTAACGGCGATGCTTAACAGTGATCATGCGGTACTCCCGGTCAGCGCGTGGACGAGGTATGAGGCGACCTCCCGGGGCGTCGTACCCCGCGAGAAGATCCGGTCGACGCCGAGCTCCCCGGCCATCAACTCGTCGAAGCGCGGGCCGCCCACGATCAGCAGCGGCCGCTTGCCCGCCGGCAACGCCTCCCGGAACGCCGCGGACATCGCCCGCGTGTTCAGCAGATGCGCGTCGCGCTGCGTCACCACCTGCGAGACCAGCACCGCGTCGGCCTTCTGCGCCTTCGCCGTCTCCACCAGATCCGGCACCGACACCTGCGCGCCCATGTTCGTCACCGCCAGCTCCCGGTACGACTCCAGGCCCTTCTCGCCGGCGATGCCCTTGAGGTTCAGGATCGCGTCGATGCCGACCGTGTGTGCGTCCGTACCGATGCATGCACCGACGACGTTGAGCCGGCGCCGCAGCCGGCGCTTGATGACGGCGTTGATCTCCTTGGCGCCCAGCAGCGGGAAGTCCCGCTCGACGATCTGCACCTTCTCGGTGTCGACGAGGTGGTTGACCTTGCCGTAGACGACGAAGAACGTGAACCCCTCGCCCATCGGCTTGGCGTGCACCAGCATCGCCGGGTCCATGCCCATCTTGTTCGCCAGCTGGATCGCGGCGCCCTCGGCCCGCTTGTCGTGCACCAGCGGCAGGGTGAACGACACCTGCACCATGCCGTCACCGGTCGTGTCCCCGTAGGGCCGGACGATGCTCATGACTCCAGAGCCTCCGTCACCGGGTTGTAGTAGCCGGGCTCGTGCTTCGCGACCCCGTCCAGGCCCTTGCCCCGGTCCGCGGGCCGCTTCATGATCCCGAACGTGCCGTCGGCGATGGCGTTGAGCATCCCGTCGTCGACGACCCGCTCCAGCAGCTCCACCGCCTCGTCGAGCACCTCGTGCGCCCGCCGCTGGATGAACCCGCCCGGCGCCGGCACGAAGTCCTCGTGCAGGTTCCCGGCGCCGTTCAGCACGTACCGCACGTTCTGCAGGGCGATGTCGCGGTCCGACAGCCACGGCGTCACCACCGCCTCGGTCATCATCCCCACCAGCAGGATCCCCTGCCCGGTCAGCGCACCCACCAGGTTGAAGAACCCGTCCAGCAGGTTGCCGCGGAACACGTCACCGGTCATGTGCTTCGTCGGCGGCATCCACTTCAGCGGCGCGTCCGGGAACAACTCCCGCGCCAGCAGCGCGTGCGCCAGCTCGAGGCGGAACGACTCCGGCACCTCCGGGTTGATCTCGAAGGCGTGCCCGAGGCCCAGCTGCCAGTCCGCCAGCCCCGCCTCGTGCGCGAAGAACTCGTTCAGCAGCTGCGACACCGTCACCGTGTGCGCCGCCTCGACCGCGTCCGCCGTCGTCAGGTAGTTGTCCTCACCGGTGTTGATGATGATCCCGGCCCGGGCGTGCACCTGCCGCGAGAACCGCTGATCCACGAACGTGCGGATCGGGTTGATGTCGCGGAACAGGATCCCGTACATCGAGTCGTTGAGCATCATGTCGAGCCGCTCCAGGCCCGCCAGCGCCGCGATCTCCGGCATGCACAGGCCCGACGCGTAGTTCGTCAGCCGCACGTAGCGGCCCAGCTCCTTCGACGTCTCGTCCAGCGCCGCCCGCATCAGCCGGAAGTTCTCCTGCGTCGCGTACGTCCCCGCGAAACCCTCCCGGGTCGCGCCCTCCGGCACGTAGTCCAGCAGCGACTGCCCCGTCGACCGGATCACCGCGATCACGTCCGCGCCGGCCCGCGCCGCCGCCTGCGCCTGCGGGATGTCCTCGTAGATGTCCCCGGTCGCCACGATCAGATAGATCCACGGCCGCCGCGGCGGGTCACCCCACCGCTTGATCAGCCGCTCCCGCTCGGCGCGGCGCCGGTCCACCACCTTCAGACCCGCGTTGGTCGCCCGCCGCGCCGCCCGCCGGGCCGCCGTCACGTCGGCCTTCTTCTCCGGTACGCCGAACCGCACGGCCCCCGCAGCAGCCTTCTGCGCCAGCACCGTCACATCGTCCAGCCCCTCAGCGGCCAGGGCATGGAACACCGGCACCGCCACCCCGTGCCCCAGCCCGACGTCCGCGCGCACCGCGTCCACCAGCCGGTTCACCCACGGGATCCCGTCGGAGTCCGCACCGCTCACCCCTGCCAGGCGCAGCACCGCCCGCTCCACCGACACGGTCGTGTGCGACCGCGCCAGATCGACGACCGGCTGCCCCGCCCGTACGGCGAGCTCCCTCGCCCGCCGCACGACCTCCGGGTCCAGACCCAGCTTCCGCACTGTCACTCCTCGTAGATGGTCTCGCCGGACAACACCGTCCGGCGGCACACCGGCCGCGCCGGCACCTCACCCTCGACCCCCGGCAGCAGCGCCGGCAGTCCCCCGTCCAGACCCGCCGGGGTGTCCCACACCGCGAACGTCGCCTGCGCACCCGGCGCCAGCACCCCCGCGTCGTCCACCCGCGCGGCCCGCCAGCCGCCACGCGTCGAAGCCCCGAACGCCGCCCGCACACTCATCCGGTACACCGGATTGCGCGGGGCCGCCGCGGCGACCACCGCCGCCCACGGATCCAGCGGCGTCACCGGCGAATCCGAACCGAACGCCAGGGTCACCCCGGTCGCGTACATCGCGCCGATCGGGTTCGACGCCAGCGCCCGCTCCACACCCAGCCGCTGCGCGTACATGCGGTCCGCGCCACCCCACAATGCGTCGAAAACCGGCTGGACGCTGGCCACGACCCCGAACTCGACCATCCGGGCGATCATCGCCTTGTCCGCCAGCTCCACGTGCTCGATGCGGTGCCGGCCCTCGCGGACCCGGTCCACCCCGACGTCCTTGGCCGCGATCGCGAAGCCCTCCAGCACACTCTCGATGGCCGCGTCCCCGATCGCGTGGAACCCGCCCTGCACACCCAGCCCGATGCACTCCAGCAGGTGCGCCCCGGCCTGCTCCGCCGACACGAACGCCTCACCGCACCCGGGGCCGTCGGCGTACGGGCTGCGCACCGACGCCGTCCGCGACCCCAGCGCACCGTCCGCGTACAGGTCACCGGCCGCACCCACCGCGCCCAGATCCTTCGCCCGCTGCGCCCCGCCCAGCTCACCCCAGTAGCCGAACACCCGCGGCAGGCCCCGGCCCGACAACGCGAGCACCGACGCGAAATCCTGCTCGCTCGACGTACCCGGACCGGCGCACTCGTGCACCGCCGCCACACCGCGCGAGGCCGCCAGCCGCAACGCCGAACGCTGCGCCGCCTCCCGCTGCGCCGCCGACAACGCACCCAGCGCCACCGCCCGCACCGCATGATGGGCCTGCTCCCGCACCCACCCCGACGGCGCGTGCCCCGGCACCCCCTCGATGCCGGGACACGCCGCCAGCATCGACCGCGACGCCAGCGCCGAATGCACCGACGCCTGCGACAGATACACCCGCCGCCCGCCGGCGACCCGCTCCAGCTCATCGGCGTCCGGCGGCGTCCGCTCCACCCACGTCGACTCGTCCCACCCGTGCCCGTGCACCACCGCGTCCGGGCCGCGCGTACCGGCGAACGCCGCCACCGCCGCCAGCAGCTCCGGCGCCGACCGCACCCCGGACAGGTCCAGCCCGTCCGCCGCCAGCCCGGTGTCCGTGGCGTGCAGATGCGCATCCACGAACGCCGGCGTCACCAGGCCGCCGCCCAGGTCCACCACGGCATCGGCCGGCGGCGCATCCGCCGCCGCACCGAGCCACCCGATCCGGCCGTCGCGCACCAGCATCGCCGTGGCCCTCGGATCCGCCGCCGAATAGAACCGGCCGTGGGTGTAGAGCACCGTTTGGGAAGTCATGACCGTCAGTGTGCCGAAACCCGCGCCTCGAACAACGCCCGCACCGCAGGAGTGCGCCGCACCACATCCAGCGCGAACTCGGCGTGGCCGGGCACGTACCCGTTGCCCACCAGCATCCGGACGTCCGCGGCCAGGCCCTCCGCGCCCAGCGCCGCCGCCGAGAAGCTCGTCGCCATCGAGAAGAAGATCACCGTGCCGCCGTCGGCCGTCGACAGGATCGCCCCGTGCTCACACCCCGGCACGTCCACGCACACGACCGTCACCGTCGCCGGCGCGCCCAGCGCACCGGTCACCGCCGCCGACACCGCCACCGGATCCCGCGCGTCGGCCACCGCGACATGGTCGGCCAGGCCCGCCGCCGTCAGCGACTCCCGCTCGGCGTCCGACACGACCACACCGACGGTACGGGCACCCGCCAGCCGCGCCGCCGTCAACGCCAGCGACCCGCTCTTGCCCGCCCCACCCAGCACCGCCACCGACACCGGTACGCCCGAATCCGCGTACTCCCGCACCACCCGGTCCGTCAGGGCCGGCGCCCCGCACACGTCGAACACGGCAAGGGCCAGCTCCGGCGCCAGGTCGTCCGGCAGCACCGCCACGACCGACCGGCCGAACAGAATCGCGTGCCCGGACGCCGGCACCTGCTCACCCATGCCGTCCCAGCGCTCCAGCCCGTCGTCGATCACGAGCGGCGTCAGCGTCAGCGAGACCAGGGTCGCCACCCGGTCACCGGCCTTCACCGGCAGCGGCGACTCCGGACCCACCTCGTCCACGACCCCGATCAGCATCCCGCCCGACCCCGTCACCGGGTTGTGCATCTTGCCGCGCGACCGCACGATCTCCAGCACCTCGGCCCGCACCGCCGCGCCGTCACCGTCATGTTTGCCGGACAGCTGCCGATAACTGGCTGCGTCCAGGTTCAAACGCTCCACACGGATCCGCACCTCGTCCGGCCCGATCTCCGGGCGCGCGTCGAGTTTCCACGCCGCCTGCGGCAGCACACCCGCCGGCTCCACGACCCGAGACAGCCCCACCGCGAACGTCATTCCCACCATCCTCACGAGAAACAAGCTGCCAGATCGCCGGTACACCGTAAATCCTCCGGGCCTACGGTTTCTAGACCGGAGATTCTCCAGTATCGTCGACTACGATCACACCCCGACCCCAGGAGGCACCGTTGCCGCAGCTGGATGCGACCCCGGACACCACTGCCGGCCAGCCGTACGAATACCGGCGCCGCCCCCTCGCCGAGCCCGACTGGACCCGCTTCCCCGGCTGGCGCGACATCACCACCGCCCAGTGGGAATCCGCCCAGTGGCAGCGCGTCAACTGCGTCAAGAACATCAAGCAGCTGCGCGCCGTCATGGGCGACCTGCTCAACGACGCCTTCTACGACGACCTCGAAGCCGACATGCAGCGCCTCGCCACCATGTCGATGCTCATCCCGCCGCAGATGCTCAACACCATGGTGCCGGACCGCACCCCGGACACGGAGTCGTTCTACGCAGACCCGATCCGGCGCTACATGCTCCCCGTCGCCACCGACCGCCACCTCGACTGGCCGTCACACCCGCACGCCACCCGCGACAGCCTCCACGAGCACGACATGTGGGTCGCCGAAGGCCTCACCCACCGCTATCCCACCAAGGTCCTCGCCGAGCTGCTCAGCACCTGCCCGCAGTACTGCGGCCACTGCACCCGCATGGACCTCGTCGGCAACAGCACCCCCGTCGTCGACAAGCTCAAGCTCTCCCTCAAGCCCGTCGACCGCTACGACGCCCACCTGGCCTACCTCAAGGCCCACCCCGGCGTCCGCGACGTGGTCGTCTCCGGCGGCGACGTCGCCAACGTGCCCTGGAAGCAGCTCGAGACGTACCTCATGGGCCTGCTCTCCGTGCCCACCGTCCGCGACATCCGGCTCGCCACCAAGGCCCTCATGGGCCTGCCCCAGCACTGGCTGCAGCCCGACGTCGTCGAGGGCCTGCACCGCGTCGCCATCACCGCCGAACGGCGCGGCGTCAACCTCGCGGTCCACACCCACGTCAACCACGTCAACTCGCTGACGCCACTGGTCGCCCGCGCCGCTCGTACCCTCATCGAGGTCGGCGTCCGCGACGTCCGCAACCAGGGCGTGCTCATGCGCGGCGTCAACGCCACCAGCACCGACCTGCTCGACCTCTGCTTCGGGCTCCAGGGCGAGGCCGGCATCCTGCCGTACTACTTCTACATGTGCGACATGATCCCCAACGCCGAGCACTGGCGGGTCCCCGTCTGGTACGCCCAGCAGCTCCAGCACGACATCATGGGCTACCTGCCCGGCTACGCCACCCCGCGCATCGTCTGCGACGTCCCCTTCGTCGGCAAGCGCTGGGTGCACATGATCAACGAGTACGACCGCGAGCACGGCATCTCGTACTGGACCAAGAACTACCGCACCTCCATCGAGCGCGAGGACCCGGAAGCCCTCAACAAGCTCTACGCGTACTACGACCCGATCGACACGCTGCCCGAGTCCGGCCAGGACTGGTGGCGCAAGCAGATCGCGGAATGACAGAAGCGGAATGACGAAAGGGCCCCGGGAGTGATCCCGGGGCCCTTTTCCGCTGTACGGCTCAGCTGAACGCGTCGCGCACGTCCTTGCCGGCGTCCTTGACGTGCTCGCCGGCCTGCTTGGCGTGCGCGGAAGTCTCCTGCGCCTGGCCCTCCGCGATGAGCCGCTCGTTGTCGGTGGCGTCGCCGATGCCCTGCTTCGCCTTGCCGGTCAGTTCTTCGGCCTTGTTCTTGGCCTTGTCCGTGAAGCTCATCGTCAACCTCTCATCGACTCGAACCTTGTTTTGTCCTTGTCGGTGAATTCAGTGCCCGAAGGGCTCGTGATTAAAACTCGGTGACTCAGCGACTGGGCGGCCCAGCGCACAACGCGTAGAGCATCCTAGGATCCTGAGATATAGGGGATGGCAGGATGGGCGCATGGTCGACCGCGCCGCGCAAGCCGGCTCCTTCGGACCCGCCGCAGCCACCTATGAGCGTGGGCGGCCCGGATATCCCGCCGAGGCACTCGACTGGCTGTTGCCTCCCGGCGAGCCCCGGGTACTCGATCTCGGCGCCGGCACGGGCAAGCTCACCCGGCAGATCGCCGCCCGCGGCCTGCCCGTCACCGCGGTCGACCCCTCCGAGGGCATGCTGGACGAGCTCCGGCGGGTTCTTCCGGGCGTACCGGCCCACGCCGGGACCGCCGAGGCCCTGCCGCTGCCGGACCAAAGCGTCGACGCCGTCGTGTGCGCCCAGGCGTGGCACTGGGTCGACGTCGCTCGTGCCGTACCCGAAACAGCCCGGGTCCTCTCCCCCGGCGGCCGCCTCGGCCTCATCTGGAACCTGCGCGACGAGACCAGCGACTGGGTCCGGCGCCTCGGCGAGATCCTGCGCTCCCCCGAGGAACCCCGCCGCACCGACGTCGGCGCGCCGTTCGGACCGGTCGAGCACCGCCGCTTCCGCTGGACCCACCGGCTCGGCCTCGGCCGGCTGCTCGACCTCGTGGGCTCCCGCAGCTACGTCATCCTGCTGCCCGAGGACGAACGCCGGGCTCTGCTCGACCGCGTCCGCGAACTCACCGAGACCCACCCCGACCTGGCCGGACGGGACGTCCTCGAGCTCCCGTACGTCACCGAGTGCGCCCGGGCGTCGCTACCGGGCTGACCGCTGCGTCACGCCGTCCAGCCGCGGCGGATGTGCCACTGGTCGTCGTCGCCGTTCGTCGGATCGTCCACCGCGTGCTCGACCGGCTGCATCGTGGTCATCTCGTCGGGACTGATCCGGGGCGGCAGCCGCCGGTAGTCGTCACGGGTCTTCTCCGCCGGCTCGTCCTTCTCCATGGCTCTGAGGCTGGACCCGGCGCACACCCTCTAAGGCATCCTAGGATGAAGCTCCAGGCCCAGCCACCGGGCGAGGTCCGTGATCTGCAGCAGGCCGGGCGGGCGGTCGACACCCACCCGGCCGAGCTGCAGGCCCTCCGGCGCGAGCTGGTCGCGGCCCGCCCGATCGGCCCGGCGGGCGGTGGCAGATCGCCGCCGATGCCGCGGCGTCGGCCCGGCGCTGCGCGAGGCGGCTCGGGGCCGTCCTCGCCGACCGGCCCGACCGCCGCCGGGCGCCCCTTTCGGTGACGGGCCCCCTACCGTGTGATTGACCGGGGTTCGCGGGGTCCGGTTTCGTGGACGCATGAATGCGGAGGGCACACCCGATCCGGAAGCGCGCGGTCGGATCACCGAGGCGCTGCGCCTGAGGTGGCCCCACCTCCCCGCCGCGGTCATCTCCCACCACGTCGCGGAGGCGTTCGCGGCGTTCGGCGACGCGACCGTGCGCGACTTCCTGCCGGTGCTGGTCGAGCGGGAGGTACACCGCCGGCTCTCCTCCGGGGGACGCATCCCTTCGGCACGCTCCGGAAATGACGAGCCGAACCCGTAACGCCCTCTATGGCATCCTAGGAGGCTAGTTCATTCATGGGGCGACGATGCGGGGCGGGCGGTTCTCGTACGGCGTGCTCAGCACCACTGTGGTCCGAGTCGTGACGCTGGCCGCCGTACGGATCTCCTGCAGGAGCCGTTCCAGGTCCGCCGGGCTGGCCACCCGTACCAGAAGCATGTAGAAGTCCTCCCCCGCCACCGAGTAGCAGGAGTCGATCTCGGCCAGGTGCGCCAGCCGCTCCGGTGCGTCGTCGGGCTGCGACGGGTCGAACGGGCGGATCGCCACGAAGGCGGTCAGCGGCAGTTCGAGGGCCTCGTACGAGACCTTGGCCGTGTAGCCGTTGATCACGCCGCGCTGCTCGAGGCGGCGGACGCGCTGATGCACGGCCGACACGCTCAGGCCTACGCGCTCGGCGAGGTCGGTATAGGACAGCCGGCCGTCCGCGGTGAGGGCGCCCACGATCGCCCGGTCGATCTCTTCCACCGCGTCACGATACCGGTCGGGCCGAGGCCGTACCGAATCAGTCGCGGGTGAGGGCGCGCGAGATGACGAGCCGCTGGATCTGGTTGGTGCCCTCGACGATCTGGAGCACCTTCGCCTCGCGGAACCACCGCTCCACCGGATGGTCGCTGACGTAGCCCGCCCCGGCCAGCACCTGCACCGCGTCCGTCGTCACCTTCATCGCGACGTCCGTGGCGAAGAGCTTGGCCTTGGCGGCCTCCGTCGAGTACGGCCGGCCCGCGTCCTTGAGCCGCGCCGCCGCCAGCATCAGCGCGCGCGCCGCCGAGGTCTGCGTCGCCATGTCGGCCAGCATGAACCCGATCCCCTGGAAGGCCGAGATGGGCTTGCCGAACTGCGTGCGTTCCTTCGCGTACGCGCAGGCGTAGTCCAGCGCCGCCTGGGCCAGGCCGACCGCGCACGCCGCGATGCCGAGACGGCCCGAGTCGAGGGCCTGCATGGCGATACGGAAGCCGATACCCTCCTCGCCCACCAGCCGGTCCGCCGGGACCCGGGCCTCCTCGAGGACGATCTGCGCCGGCGCCGACGACCGCAGGCCCATCGTGCGTTCGGGGGTCTGGGGCAGCAGGCCGGGGGTGTCCGCGTCGGCGAGCAGGCACGAGATGCCGGCCGCGCCGGGTCCGCCGGTGCGGCAGAAGATGTTGTAGAAGTCCGCGTGGCCGGCGTGGGTGATCCACGCCTTGGTGCCGGTCACCACGTAGTCGTCGGCGTCGCGCACGGCGCGCGTCGTCAGCGCCGCCGCGTCGCTGCCGCCCTGGGGCTCGGACAGGCAGTACGCACCGAGCAGGTCGCCGCCGAGCATGTCGGGCAGGCTCTTGCGCTGGCGTTCGCTGCCGAACGCCGCCACCGGGAAGCACGCCAGTGTGTGCACGCTGACCGCCTCGGCGATGGCCAGCCAGGACGACGCCAGGATCTCGAGCACCTGGAGGTAGACCTCGTACGGCTGGCCGCTCCCGCCGTCGGCCTCGGGGTAGGGCAGCCCGAGCAGGCCGGCCCGCCCGATGGTCCGCAGCACGTCGCGGGGGAACTCGCCCTGCTGCTCGTGGCGGGCGACCCGCGGGGCGAGCTCGCCCTCGGCGATCTCCCGGGTCAGCCCGAGCAACTCGTACGCGTCTTCGGTGGGAAGGATCCGTTCGACCGTCACGCCCCTGAGCTTAACGGGCGTTAGGTTCTGGCGTCATCTCCGCCCCGCCGACGAGGCAGATCGGCAAAAATCGGTCATGCTGTGCTGGCTGGGCATGCCCTCCTGGCCCTTGCTCCGCTGCGGTGCAGTCGGTCATGCCGATGCCAGGGCGTCGACAAGGCGGCGCGCCGAACCGGCGAGATTCCACCGCTCGGCGAGCGCCAGCAGCGCGTCGGCGTCCTTGGGCGACCGGGGCAGCTCCGGGTCGAACTCGGGCAGCGGCACGTCGAGCGCCACCCGGCACACCGGCAGCGCCGCCGCGAGGTAGTCCTTGGCCGCGGCCAGCTTGGTGCGTACGCCGGGCGCGAATCCCGAGGCCGGGTCGTCGAGGGCCGCGACGATCTGCTCGACGCCCCCGTAGCGGGCGATCAGCCGGGCTGCCGTCTTCTCCCCCACCCCCGGCACGCCGGGCAGGCCGTCGCTGGGGTCGCCGCGCATCGCCGCGAAGTCCGCGTACCACCTGGCCGGGACGCCGTACTTGGCCTGGACCAGCGCGTCGTCGCTGTCCTCCAGCTTGGCCACTCCTCGGCCGCAGTAGAGCAGGCGGGTGCCGCGGGCGTCGTCGACGAGCTGGAACAGGTCCCGGTCGCCGGACACCACCTCGACCGGGCCGGGCTGGGTGGCTGCCAGCGTGCCCAGCACGTCGTCGGCCTCGTAGCCCTTGACGCCGAACGCCGGGATGCCGACCGCCTCGAGCACCTGCAACAGCACCGGGATCTGCTTCTCCAGCGCCGCGGGAACCTCCTCGACGTCGCCGTGCGCAACCCGATGCTTCTTGTACGAAGGCACGAGCGCGACTCGCCACGCCGGCCGCCAGTCGGCGTCCAGGGCGCACACCACGCGTCCCGGGCGGCGGGTGCGGATCAGCTGGGCGAGCATGTCCATGCAGCCCCGGATGGCGTTCACCGGCTCGCCCGCGTCCGTGCGGGCGGCGGACTCGGGGATGCCGTGGAACGCCCGGAAGTACAGGCTCGGGGTGTCGACGGCCAGCAGAGGTCGCATGGCGAAACCCTAATCGGTCTTCGGGAACTTTCCGGCGGCGGCGTGCGACTGTAAGCCCGGCAGTCTTTCTCGACGAAGGTGGTTCGGCGTGCGTAACGGTTTTCGGCTGGCGACGATCAGTGTCCTCGCGGGAATGGGGGTGCTCGCTGTGGCCGGCCCGGCCGCCGCGCACGTCGAGGTCAGTGCCGACAAGACGCAGGCCGGGGCGAGCGACGTGACGCTCACCTTCGCGGGCGAGGCGGAGAGCGAGACGGCTGGCATCAAGAGCGAGCGCGTGGTCCTTCCGGAGGGCATCGCCCCCGACGCCGTGACGCTGGTCAAGGCCCCGGGCGGGTGGACGTTCGCGCGCACCGCCGACGGGTTCACGGTGGGCGGCAAGGCGCTCAAGGTCGGCACCGACGCGGAGTGGGAGGTCAAGGTCGCCAAGCTGCCGGACGGCGAGACCCGGCTGTCCTTCAGGACGCTGGAGACGTACGGCGACGGGAAGGTCTCGCGCTGGATCGAGATCCAGGAGGAGGGCAAGGAGGAGCCCGAGAACCCGGCGCCGCTGGTCACCCTCAAGCCGGGGCCGAAGCCCACGGCCACGACGTCGGCGCCCGCGAGCGCGCCGGCCAGTAGCGCCGCGGCGAGCGCACCGGCCGTCAGTGCGCCGGCGGTCGTGCAGGCCGACCCGGTGTCCGACACGTCCGGCGGTTCGAGCACGTGGTGGATCTGGGTCCTGATCGGCGCGCTCGTCGTGGCGGGCGGCGCGGTCTTCCTGGCCCGGCGCCGCCGCAGCTGATCTGGTACGGGGTCGGCGACGTCTCGCCGACCCCGTACCGTCACCCGATCTCGTACGCCAGGTTGGGCCGCAGCCAGCGCTCGATCTCATCGACCGAGAGGCCGCGCCGGGCCGCGTAGTCCTCGATCTGGTCCTTGCCGAGCCGGCCCACGGTGAAGTACCGCGACTGCGGGTGGGCGAAGATCAGGCCGCTGACCGCCGCCGCGGGGGTCATCGCGTACGACTCCGTGAGGCCGATGCCGAGCTCCTGCGCGCCCAGCAGGTCGAAGAGGTCCTTCTTCTCGCTGTGGTCCGGGCTGGCCGGGTAACCCAGCGCCGGGCGGATGCCGCGGAAGCGCTCGGCGTGCAGGTCCTCCATCTTCGGGTCGGCGTCCGGCTCGAACCACTCGCAGCGCGCCTGCAGGTGCAGGTACTCCGCGAAGGCCTCGGCGAGGCGGTCGGCCAGCGCCTTGACCATGATGGCCCGGTAGTCGTCGTGCTCGGCCTCGTAGCGGGCGGCCAGCTCGTCCGCTCCGTGGATCGCCACGGCGAAGCCGCCGAGGTGGTCCCCCTCCGGCGCGATGTAGTCGGCGAGGCAGCGGTTGGCGCGGCCCTGCGGCTTCTCCGTCTGCTGGCGCAGCATCGGGAAGCGGACGCCGTCCGGCAGCACGATGTCGTCGCCCTCGGCGTGGGCGGGCCAGAACGCGTACGCGCCGCGCGCCCGGAACGAACCGTCCGCGATGATCTTGTCCAGCATGGCGTTGGCGTCGTCGAAGAGCTCGCGGGCGACCGGCTGCTCGAGGATCGCCGGGTACTTGCCCTTGAGCTCCCACGCGAGGAACAGGAACTGCCAATCGATCATGTCGCGCAGCCTGGCAAGGTCCGGCTCGACGGTGCGCACGCCGGTGAAGGCGGGCGTCGGCAGATCAGCGAAGTCGACGACCTCGCGGTTGGCGCGGGCCTGCTCGACGGTGAGCAGCGGCTGGCTGCGCCGGTTGGCGTGCTGCTCGCGCAGCCGCTCCTGCTCGGCGCGGTTGGCCTCGTCCAGGGTCTTGGCGCGACCGGGGTCGAGCAGGTCGGAGACCACGCCGACCACGCGGGAGGCGTCCAGGACGTGCACGGTCGGGCCCTGGTACGCCGGGGCGATCCGCACCGCCGTGTGCTGCCGTGACGTGGTCGCGCCGCCGATGAGCAGCGGCAGGGTCATGCCGCGGCGCTGCATCTCGGCGCCGACCGCCACCATCTCGTCCAGCGACGGCGTGATCAGGCCGGACAGGCCGACCGCATCGGCGTCCTCGGCGATCGCGATGTCCAGGATCTTCGCGGCCGGCACCATCACGCCCAGGTCGATGACCTCGTAGCTGTTGCAGCCCAGCACCACGCCGACGATGTTCTTGCCGATGTCGTGCACGTCGCCCTTGACGGTGGCGAGCACGACCTTGCCCTGGCCGCGCCCGGAGGCCTTGTCCTTCTCCATGAAGGGCTCGAGGTAGGCCACCGAGCGCTTCATGACGCGGGCGCTCTTGACCACCTGCGGCAGGAACATCTTGCCGGAGCCGAAGAGGTCACCGACGACCTTCATGCCGTCCATCAGCGGGCCCTCGATGACGTCGAGCGGGCGGTCGAGCAGCTGACGCGCCTCCTCGGTGTCCTGCTCGACGAAGTCGACGATGCCGTGGATCAGGGCGTGCTGGAGGCGCTCGGAGACCGGGGCCTCGCGCCAGGACAGGTCTACGGTCCGCTTGGTGCCCGAGCCGGTGACGGTCGACGCGAAGGTGACGAGCCGGTCGGTGGCGTCCTCGCGGCGGTCGAAGATGACGTCCTCGACGAGCTCCAGGAGCTCGGCCGGGATGTCCTGGTAGACGGCGAGCTGGCCGGCGTTGACGATGCCCATGTCGAGCCCGGCGCGGACGGCGTAGAACAGGAACGCCGAGTGCATGGCCTCGCGGACCACGTCATTGCCGCGGAACGCGAAGGACAGGTTGGAGATGCCGCCGCTGGTGCGCGCGCCGGGGCAGCGCTCCTTGATCAGCGGGAGCGCGTCGATGAAGGCCTTGGCGTAGCCGTTGTGCTCGGCGATGCCGGTGGCCACCGCGAGCACGTTGGCGTCGAAGATGATGTCCTCGGGCGCGAACCCGGCCTGCTGCACGAGCAGGTCGTACGCGCGTCCGCAGATCGCGACCTTACGCTCGGCGGTGTCGGCCTGGCCCTGCTCGTCGAAGGCCATCACGACCACGCCGGCGCCGTAGTCGCGGATCCTGCGGGCCTGCTCGAGGAACGACTCCTCGCCCTCCTTGAGGCTGATCGAGTTGACCACGCCCTTGCCCTGCACGCACTTGAGTCCGGCCTCGAGCACGCTCCACTTCGAGCTGTCGATCATCACCGGGATCCGGGCCACCTCGGGCTCAGTCGCGATGAGGTTGAGGAACGTGGTCATCGCCCGCTCGCTGTCGAGCAGGTCGGCGTCCATGTTGACGTCCAGCAGGTTCGCGCCGCCGCGTACCTGCTCGGCGGCGACGGCCACCGCGGCCTGATAGTCGTCGGCCTCGATGAGGCGGCGGAACTTGGCCGAGCCGGTGACGTTGGTGCGCTCGCCGATCATCACGAAGCCGGTGTCCGGGCCGATCGCGAACGGCTCGAGGCCGCTGAACCGGGTGGTGCGCTGCGGCTCGGCGACCGTACGCGGGGTGTTGCCGCGCACCGCGCCGGCGATCGCCGCGATGTGTGCCGGGGACGTGCCGCAGCAGCCGCCGACGATGTTGACCAGGCCCTCATCGGCGAACTCGCGGATCAGGCCCGCGGTCTCGGCCGGGGTCTCGTCGTAGCCACCGAACGCGTTGGGCAGGCCGGCGTTCGGGTGGCAGGCGACGTAGGTGCCGGCCAGCCGGGCCAGCTCGGCCACGTGCGGGCGCATCTCGGCCGCGCCCAGCGAGCAGTTCACGCCGACCACGAGCGGCTCGGCCCGCTCGATCGAGCGCCAGAACGCCTCGACGGTCTGCCCGGACAGAGTGCGCCCGGACAGGTCCACGATGGTCACCGAGATCCACAGCGGCAGCTGCGGGGCGACCTCGCGGGCGGCGGCGATGGCGGCCTTGGCGTTCAGCGTGTCGAAGATGGTCTCGATCAGAAGCAGGTCGACGCCGCCCTCGGCCAGTGCGGCGATCTGTTCCGAATACGCCGCCTTGACCTTGTCGAAGGTGGTCGTCCGGTAGGCCGGGTCCTCGACCCGCGGCGACAGCGAGAGGGTCACGTTGAGGGGGCCCACCGACCCGGCGACGAACCTGCCCCCGGCCTCGTCGGCGGCCTGCCGGGCGAGCTGCGCGCCGCGCACGTTCATCTCCCGCACCAGCGACTCGAGGCCGTAGTCGGCCTGGGCGATGCTGGTCGCGGTGAAGGTGTTGGTCGTGGTGATGTCCGCGCCCGCCGCCAGATACTGCCGGTGGACGTCGAGGATGACGTCCGGCCGGGTCAGGTTGAGCAGGTCGGGGTCGCCGGTGACGTCCTTGGGGTGGTCGGCGGCGATGAGCTCGCCGCGGTAGTCGGCCGGGGCGAGCTTCGCGCCCTGCAGCATCGTGCCCCACGCGCCGTCGAGCACCAGGACACGCTCGGCCATCAGCCGGCGCAGCTCTGCCGCCTGGGATGTCGAAGACACAGTGACCACCTCCGCGAAAATCTCGGAGGCGCCCTTGGTCGGTGTGGTTCCAGTCCGAGCGTGGCGGGTGGTCCCCGTCGCAGCGCCCCTCGGCCTGGCGCATAAGAATACCCGAAGGCGGTCGTATCGACCGGCCCGGAGGGCGCCGTCCCGTCAGTTGGACGACGCATCCGGGCACCCGCTGGTCAGGCGCCGCGGGCGAGCAGGGCGCCCATCACCATCACCTTCCGGCGGCGGCTGAGCAGCGGGCTCAGGCCGACCAGCAGGCGGTTGCGGCGGCCGGAGATCACGCTCGGCGGCGGGTCCCGGCGGTCGAGGGTACGCAGCGCCACGTCGACGACCTCGGCGGCGGTCTGCCGCTTCGTGCCCCCGTCCGCCGCGTCGGTGCCCACGACCTCGAAGAACTCCGTGCTGGTAGCGCCCGGGGACAGGGCCAGCACGCGCAGGCCGGTGCCGTGCGACTCCTGCCAGAGCGCCTCGGTGAAACTGAGCACGAACGCCTTGGTGGCGGCGTACACGGCCATGGCCGGGCTGGGCTGGTAGCCGGCGACGCTGGCGACGTTGACGAGCACGCCGGTGCCGGCGGCCCGGAGCGGCTCGATGAAGGCGCGGCTGATGTCGACCAGGGCCGCCACGTCGACGGCGATCTCCTCCGCGAGCCGCTGCGGGTCCTCGCCGTGAAACGGCCCGTAGGTGCCGAACCCGGCGTTGTTGATGACGCTGGTCACGGTCAGGCCGCGCTCGGCCACGGCCGCGGCGAGCTTCTGCCCGGCGCCGGGCAGGCCCAGGTCCAGCGGCACGACGGCGACCGGTACGCCGTAGGCGGCGGTCAGCTCGGCGGCCAGGGCCTCGAGGCGGTCGGCGCGGCGGGCGACGAGCACGAGGCCGGAGCCCCGGGCGGCGAGGCGCCGCGCGAACTCGGCGCCGATGCCGGAGCTCGCGCCGGTGATCAGGGTGGTCTGGCGGCGGTAGTCCACGGGAGTCATGCCTTCACTGTACGTCGCTTGTGGCACTCAGTGTCAACCGTGTCGTCGAGTGATACTGTGCCCGGCATGGCTGACGAACGACCCTTGATGGTCTTTCTGCACGGCTGGCCGGAACGCGGGCTGGTGTGGCGCGCCCAGGTCGAGTACTTCACCGCGGCCGGGTTCGAGTGCATCGCCCCCGACCTGCGCGGATACGGCGACGCCGAGGTGCCGGACGACCCCGCGGCGTACGCGGTGGAGCACGTCGTCGAGGACCTGGTGCGCCTGCACGACTCGCTCGGCGGCCGCCCGGCGGTGTGGGTCGGGCACGACTGGGGCAGCCCGGTCGCCTGGTCGCTCGCCGCGCATCACCCCGAGCGCTGTCGGGCCGTCGCGAGCCTCTGCGTGCCGTACCTGCCGGAGGGGTTCACGCTGGCCCATCTGCTGCCGCTGGTGGACCGCGAGGTCTATCCCGAGGACCGGTTCCCGTACGGCCAGTGGGACTACTACCGCTTCTACGAGGAGCACTTCGACCAGGCCGTCGCCGACTTCGAGGCGGACGTCCCGGCGACGGTCTCGCTACTGTTCCGCCGCAGCCGCCCCGAGGTCGTGGGGAAGCCGGCCCGCAGCGCCGGCGTACGCGCCAACGGCGGCTGGTTCGGCGACGCACACCACGCCCCCACCCTGCCGCGCGACCGCTCGATGCTCAGCGACGCCGACCACGCCGAGATCGTCGCCGGCCTCTCCGCACACGGGTTCCGGGGACCCTGCTCCTGGTATCTCAACGACGAGGCCAACCGGGCCTACGCCGCCCGGGCCGCGGACCAGCTGCGCATGCCGGTGCTGTTCGTCCACGCGGCGTGGGACACGATCTGTGAGACCCGGCACAGCCGCCTGGCCGAGCCGATGCGGGCCGCCTGCGCCGACCTGACCGAGGTCACGATCGACGCCGGCCACGAGGTGATGCTGGAACGCCCGGCCGAGGTGAACGACGCAATCGGTAACTGGCTGGCCACTCTCAAGCTGGTTCCTCCGGGCGGCGCCTCCTCCTCCTAACGGGCCGATCTCCCGCCCGCCCCGGGCCCCGTTCTGCGAAACCCCAGCTCAGCGGGGAGGATGCAGCGGTACGCCGATCTTGGGGGGACACGGACATGGAGATCCATCATTTCGAGCACGGGTGGGTCACACCGGCCGTCAGCTACGCGCTGTCGGTGCTCGGTTCGCTGCTCGGGCTGATCTGCGCGACCCGGCTGCGCGCCGCCCGTACCGGCGGGGGCCGGGCCTGGTGGCTGACGCTCTCGGCGATCGCCATCGGCGGCACCGGCATCTGGACCATGCACTTCGTCGCGATGCTCGGCTTCGACGTGGTCGGCACCCCGATCCGGTACGACGCCGCCCTGACCGCCGCCAGCGCGCTGCTGGCGATCGCGGCGGTCGGCGCCGGGATGATGATCGTCTTCGGCGGCGAGCGGGCCCGCCTCCTGCGCATCGTCGCGGGCGGGGTGCTCGCCGGGCTGGGCGTGGCCGCGATGCACTACATGGGCATGTACGCCCTGCACCTCAACGGAGAGATCGGGTACGACCGGACCAGGGTGATCGCCTCGGTGGTGATCGCGGTCGTGGCGGCCACGGTCGCGCTCTGGCTGACCGTCACCGTGCAGAAGCCGGTCGTGATCTTCGGCGCCGCCCTGATCATGGGCATCGCCGTCAACGGCATGCACTTCACCGGCATGGCCGCGATCTCCGTACGCCCCGACCCCGCGGGCACCGTCCCGTCGGGCGCCACGGCCACCGCGATGCTCGCCCCCATCGGCCTGGCGGTGATCTTCGGCGTCCTCGGCCTGATGTACGCGCTGATGGCCGCCCCGACCGACGAGGACCGGGCCGCGGCGGCATACCTCGCCGCCCGGCTGGAGCAGGGCGAACCCGCGCAAGCCCCGGCCACCGCCCCGGAGGCGCCGCAGCAGCGCGGGTCGGCGCTGGGTGGGGCGACGTGGACGTACCGGGACCGCTCATCGCGCCAGTGACCGGTCGCTCAGGAAGCGCAGGTATTCCTCGCGGTCCAGCGGGTTGCCGTCCAGGCGGGGGCGGACGGGCGCCGGCCCGCGCACCGGGCGGTCCCGGCCGGGCCGCGTCCACCATGCACCCTCGCCGTGGGTCAGGCCGGGCAGCGCCCGTGTGACCTCCTGCGCCGACCGGGCCGGCACCTGACCCGCCACGATCCAGGACGGGCCGCGCTGCCCGGATCCGGAGATCTCCGCGCCCAGGCCGGTCAGCCGGCCGAGCACCGCGCCGAGCGTGTCGCCGGGCACCTCCGCCTCGAACGCCTGGCAGGGCTCGTGCACCCTGGTGCCGGCGTCGCGCAGCGCCCGCAGCAGCACGATCGGCGTCAGCCCGCGGAAGTCGGCGGTGGTCGAGATCGGTGACTTCCACCCGGCGCGGGTCACCGTCACCGTGCAGTCGAGCACCTCCCAGCCGTACAGGCCCTGCTCGAGGGTCGCGCGGACGGCGTCCTCGGTGGCCGTGTGGAACGCCCGCGGCAGCGCGCCCCACTCGACGTCGCGGACGTAGCGCAGGCCCGAGCCGGCCGGTCCCGGCTCGACCCGCAGGCCGACCGTCGCCCAGAAGTCGCTGCCCCCGTGCTTGTCGAACGCCGTCTCGGCGTGACCGGTGCCGCACAGCCGCTCGACGAACACCGGCCGGACGTCGCCGAACAGCGCCTCGACACCGAACTCCCGGAGCAGCCGCTCGGCGATCACCTCGCGCTGCACCGCCCCGTACAGCAGGAGGGAGGTCCGCCCGTCGCCGGCCGGACGCGTACGGATCAGCGGGTCCTCGTCGGCGAGGGCGGCCAGCGCGGCGTGCAGGCGGGCCTCCTGGCCGGGGTGGGCCGGCCGGACCACGGACTCGAGGCCGGGCGGCGAGAACTGTGCCGCGGCGACCGGGCCGGGGTCGCCGAGCCGATCACCGACGCGGACGCCGTCCAGGCCGCGCACCCTGCCGATGCCGCCCGCCCGCAGGACGTCCCCGCCGCCGGCGACGGTCAGGCCGGTCACCCTTCCGCTGACGCCGCCGCCGGGCCGGGTGAGCCGCAGCCGCCGGCGCTCGCGCACCTCGCCGGCGAAGAGCCGCAGCCACGCGGCCCGCTCGCCGGTCGGCGACCGATCGACGGCGAAGACGAACCCGCGCGGCCCGCCGTCGGTGGGGCGCTGCGGCCGCAGCAGCGTGGCCAGGCCGTGGGCGAGGTCACCGACGCCCTCCCCGGTCAGCGCGGAGCCGAAGAAGAGCGGATGCAGCCGGCCGGCGGCGGTCTCCTCCGCGATGTGCGGACCCAGCTCGTGCAGGGACGCCTCGGGCGAGGTCGCCGCGCCCGGGGTGCCGGCGGCCCGGACGGTGTTCATCGCCACGACGTCCACGCCGAGCTTCGTCCGCACGTCGGCGACGAGGCCGCCGGTCCGTGCCCCCGGCCGGTCGATCTTGTTGGCGAACAGCAGCGTGGGCAGCCCGCACCGGCGCAGGCTGCGCACCAGCACCCGGGTCTGGGCCTGCACGCCCTCGACGGCGGAGACCACGAGCACCGCCGCGTCGAGCACCGCCAGTGCCCGCTCCACCTCGGCGATGAAGTCCGGGTGCCCGGGTGTGTCGATGAGGTTGACGCGCAGCGCGCCGAGCCGGAACGAGGCGACCGCGGAGCGGATGGTGATGCCGCGCTCGCGTTCCAGCTCGCCGCTGTCGGTGCGGGTGGTGCCCGCGTCGACGCTGCCGAGCGTGGCGATGGCCTCGTGGGCGAAGAGCAGGCGTTCGGTGAGACTGGTCTTACCGGCGTCGACGTGTGCCAGGACGCCGAGATTCAGCGTACGGAAGGACAAGGAGATCCTCGGAGGACGAGAGCGGACTGGTCAGCCGGAGCGTGCCGAGGTCTCGCATGTCGTCTCCCGGGTCAGAGGTCGTCGTCCGGCCGACCGTACGACGGGGACCGCGCGGTCGCCACTAGATTTCCGGGGATGACATCCGGACTGACGCGGCGGCTGGGCACGACGGACGCGGTGGTGGTGGGCCTCGGCGCGATGATCGGGGCCGGGGTGTTCGCCGCGTTCGCCCCCGCCGCGGCCGCCGCCGGTTCGTGGCTGCCGCTCGCGCTGGCGATCGCGGGAGTGGTCGCGTACTGCAATGCGATCTCCTCGGCGCGGCTGGCCGCGCTCTATCCGTCGTCCGGCGGCACCTATGTGTACGGCCGCAAGCGCCTCGGCGACCTCTGGGGCTTCCTGGCCGGCTGGGGGTTCGTGGTGGGCAAGACCGCCTCCTGCGCGGCGATGGCGCTCACCTTCGGCGCGTACGTGGCACCGGGCCACGAGAAGGTGCTCGCGGTGCTGGCCGTCGCCGCGCTGACCTTCCTCAACCTGGCCGGGGTCCAGAAGTCGATGACGGCCGCCCGGGTCATCGTCGCGGTGGTGATCGCCGTGCTGCTCGCCGTCGTGGCCGCCGGGCTGACCGCCGGCGCACGACCGAGCGGCGGCGCGGTGCCGGCCGACGCGTGGGGCGTGCTGCGAGGCGCCGGGCTGCTGTTCTTCGCCTTCGCCGGGTACGCGCGCATCGCCACGCTGGGCGAGGAGGTACGGGACCCGCAACGCACGATCCCCCGCGCGATCCCGCTCGCCCTCGGCGTCACGCTCGTGCTGTACGCCCTGGTCGCGGCCGCCGTGCTCGGAGTCCTCGGCCCGGCACGGCTGGCCACCTCGGCGGCGCCGCTCGCGGACACGGTCACCGCGGCCGGCGCGGCGTGGCTGACCGGCGTCGTCCGGGTGGGCGCGGCTCTCGCCGCCCTGGGGGCCCTGCTGGCGCTGATCCTGGGCGTGTCCCGGACGACCTTCGCCATGGCGCGCGAGCGGCACCTGCCCGGCGTGCTGGACGCGGTCGGCGCCCGGCACGGGGTGCCGCACCGGGCGGAGGTGGCGGTCGGCGCGGCGGTGGCGGCCCTGGTCGTGCTGGTGGACCTGCGCGGGGCGATCGGCTTCTCGTCGTTCGGCGTGCTGGTCTACTACGCGGTCGCGAACGCCTCCGCCCTGACCCTGCGGCGCGACGAGGGCGCACCGCCGCGGCCGCTGCCCGTGCTGGGCCTGGCCGGGTGCCTGCTGCTGGCGGCGACCCTGCCGCGCCCCTCGGTGCTGGCCGGCCTCGCCGTGTTCGCCGTGGGCGCGCTGGTGTGGCAGGCGGGCCGCCGGTCACGGGAGTCCCGCGACCGGCGGCAGCAGGGTTAGGGGCGCGGAGGGGTACGGGTGGCGGGGATGTAGCCGTATCCCAGCTGCTGCACCATGTACGTGTTCGCGTCGCGGAACTCCAGGCGCAGCGTCGGCGCGAGGGTGCCGCCGTAGACGGGTGCCTGCTCCCCCGGCTGCGTGAAGATGGTGTCGATGAAGCTCTCCACGAGCAGGTTCGGCATCACGTAGTGCGAGTACTGCTGCAGGCGCTGGCTCGCCGGGTTGCCGAGCACCAGGGCGCTGCCGTTGAGCGGCCGGTAGTCGCCGCGCACCGTCCGCGACACGAAGCCGTAGACGCCGTCGGGCCCGGTCAGCCCGGGGGCGTACGTGAAGGTGTGGCTGATGGTGAACAGGTAGACCTGCCCGCGGTGGAACACCAGGTGCGGCCGTTCGGTCTGCTGATTGACACAGTTGGCGGACAGCACCGGCGGCAGCAACCGGAAGGTACGCAGGTTCGCGCTGGTCGCCTCGGCGAGGCCGATGTTGCCGGTGTAGAACCGGGAGTCGGCCGGGACTGTGTGCCCGGGCGGCAGCGGGCCGAGGTCGCGCGAGGTGCACCGGTAGTCGCCCGCCACGCCGCCGGTGTTGCCCTCGAACAGGACGTAGACGCGGCCGTCGGCGGGGTTGCGGAAGGCGAACGGGTCGCGGAAGGCATAGATGATCGGGCCGGCCTGCGACTGCTGGAGAGTCTGGTACATCCGCCCGTCCGGCTCAGCGATGATCTTGTGGTCGCGGAAGCCGGTGAACCACACCCGGCTCGCGTCCGCGTGGATGCGCCCGCTCGCGGTCGCCAGGCGCTGCAGCGGGTCGTTGGGGTCGACGCCGCCGTTGTCGTGGCCGGAGGCGGTGTAGAAGGTCTGGACCTGGTCGCGTCCCTTGAGGACCGTCGACCCGGCCCACTCCCGGGAACCGAGGGAATAGCCGGGCGGGAACAGCGGTCCGCCGTAGGTCCACGTGCGAGCGTCGCGCGAGTAGAAGTAGCCGATCCGGGCCTGCCAGTGCCGGTCGCCGAAGAAGATGTTCCGGGGCGCGGTGAGCGAGAAGATGACGTGCCAGCCCCGGTACGTCACCACGTCGGTGGTCAGGTCGGTCAGCGGCCAGGTGTCCCAGATCCAGACCTGGTCCGTCATGACCGGGAAAATCGCGGGGATGAGCGGGCTGGTGTTGGTGGCGTCGGGGCGGACCTTCAGGGCGTCGGCGCGGCTCCAGACCGCGGTGTAGGTGCCCTGCGGGCTGAATCGGTCGGCGCCGGTCGCCGCCTGCGGGCCCGCGGATGCGGGAACGCCCAGCAGGCCGAGCGTGGCGACGAGGACGACGGTGGCCAGCGCGGGCCGGACCCGGTGCGGGGTTCGATGGTCGGTGAACATTCGTACCCTCCTCCGTCTTGTGTCAACTCGATTCAGCACCGGTGCCACGAAGACGGTAAGGTCGGGCAGGAATTCCATCACCATCAATGCGTTGGGTCGATATGTCTGACCGGTGGAACCGGTCAGCGCACGCTGACGCCCTGGATCAGGCAGCTGCCGTCGAAGACGTTGACCCCGAACAGACCGGCGGCGTAGGCGCCGTCCGTGGCGCTGATGACCGGCGCCGCCCGCCCGTCGAGGAACACCTCGAGACGATCGCCGCTCGCCACCACCCGCAGGTGATAGGTGCGGCCGGGCACGATCGCCGTCTCGAAGGTGGCGATGTCCCGGCCGGGGCGCCACAGCTTGACGTAGCCGTCGGTGTCGATGTTCGCGGTGTAGTGGCCGGTGGCGCCGGGCGTGGCCCGGAAGGTCAGTCCCGCGGCCCGGCCGGAGACCACCCGCAGGTCGGCCTCGTAGGTGAAGTCGGCGCCGCTGCGCGCCGACAGATAGAACCCGTCACCGGTACGGCGGCCCGCCACGCCGGCGCCGGGCGCGGTCCAGGCACCGGCCGCCGGAGCCCAGGCGCCGCCCACGTTCTGCTGCCAGCCCGCGGCGCCGGTCTCGGGGTTCTGCAGCACCGCGCCGCCCTGGAACACGTTGAGGCCGAACGGGCCCGCGGCGTACGCGTCGTCGACGGCGTCGATCAGCGGCGTGGCGGCGTGGTCCAGGTAGCCCCGCAACCGGGAGCCCTCGGCCACGACGCGCAGATGGTGGAACCTGCCGCGGGACACCGGCGCCGGGACCGACGCGATGTCGCGCCCCGGCCGCCACAGCTTCATGACCCCGGCCCCGGCGTCCACGTTGAGGGTGTAGTGGCCGCGGAAGGTCAGCCCCGCCGCGACGGCGGTGTCCAGCCGGACGTCGCCCTCGTACGTGAAGTCGGTGCCGGTGCCCGCGCCGAGGTAGAAACCGTCCCCGGGCGCCTCGCCCCGCTTGCCGTCGGCGGTGTCGCTCCAGGTTCCCCCGGCGCCGTGCCACGGCCCGGCGACGTCACTGTGCAGGGTCGGCTCCCCGCTCCCCCACGCGGGACGCAGCGGGGTCAGCCGCAGCGAGACGAGCCGTACGCTCCCGCCCTCGGCGTAGGCGCCCAGGCCGTACGCGCCGGGGTCGAAGGCGACCGTACGCGTCACCGACAGCCGCCCGTCGTTGCCGAAGATCTCGAGCTGGCCCCGGTCGACGATCATGCGCACCCGGATCCGGCCGGCGATCGGGGCGAGTGCGGCGCCGTCCAGCGTCCCGGCCGCCCGGTCGTACGTGACGTCGCGGGTGGACGTACCGTCGGGCCGGATCCCGAGCCGGAACCCGAAGCGGGCGGCCGTGGCGGCCGCGGTGTCGAATTCGGCCGTCAGCTCGTACGCGTCGGCCGACGCACCGCGCAGCGGGTCGCCGGAGCCGTCAGGGGTCACCGTCCGGTCCGACCACGAGGTGGCGGCACCGCGCAGCGAGTCGATCTCGGGGACAGGCGTACGGGTCACGCGCAGGCCGTCCGGATACGTCCGCAGTCCGAGCTCGACCGGGAAGGTGGCGCTGCCGGTCCACACGCTGCCGTGGTTGCCCGGCATCCACGCCATCTGCACGGTCCGGCCGCCGGGCAGGTTGCTGAACGTGAGCCCGGCGTAGAAGCTGCCGTCGAAGCGGTTGTCGCCCTCGTCCATCCGCTTCGGCCGGGGATCGTCGGCGGTGAACGTGGTGCCGTCGAAGGAGCCGACGACGTACTCGCCGCTCGCGTCGTTGAGGACCCATCGGGTGGCGCCGGTGCCGTCCGCGCGCAGCGGGAACATGTCGGGGCACTCGAAGAGCCAGTCCGCCGCGTACCGGCTGGCGAAGGTCCAGGTGAGCAGGTCGGGCGAGGTGTAGAAGTGTGCGGCGTTGCCGCCCGCGCCGGACCAGACCACCATCACCCAGCGGCGGGCCGGTTCGTACCGGAACACCTTCGGGTCGCGGCTCTCGGCCGGCATGGTGATGACCTTGCGGCCGTGGTCGTACGCCTGGAAGGTCTCCCCGCCGTCGTTGCTGTACGCGACGCTCACCCCGTCGGTGCCGGTGAAGACGACGATCGGGGCGCGCTCACCGGTGCGCAGTCCGGACGTGTTCGCGTTGTCCACCACGCCGCCGCCGGAGAAGAGGTTGCCGGGGTGCACGCCGGGCTCGAGGGCGATCGGCCGCTGGGTCCAGTGCACCAGGTCCGGGCTGACGGCGTGCCCCCAGTGCATCGTGTCCCACTGCAGGCCGTGCGGGTTGTGCTGGAAGAACAGGTGGTACACGCCGTCGGCGTAGAGCGGCGCGTTCACGTCGTTCATCCAGCCGCCCGCCGGGCTGAAGTGCACCTGCCCGCGGTGCGGCTCGGCGTAGGCGGTCGGGGCGTACGGGAACTCGGGGTAGTCGCCGGCGGCACCGGCGGACGCGGGGGCGCCGGGGGCGACAACGGCGACCGTGACGAGCAGGACCAGGGCGAGCAGGCCGTGACCGCGCATGCGGGGATCCCTTCGCCGTCTTTCCGGCAGTTTCCCCATATCACCATCTGTCGATGGCTCGACACAACGTTCATCGGATTCTCATGCTGCTCTGGTCTCATGGCCCGAATGACCAGTCCTCGTATCCTCGTCGTCGACGACCAGCCGGCCGTCGTCGACATGCTCTCCACGGTGCTGAGCTTCCACGGCTTCGCGGTGGACACCGCCGGAACCGCCGCCCAGGCCGTCGAGAAAGCCACCGAACACCGGCCCGACCTGCTGCTGATGGACGTCATGCTGCCCGACGGCGACGGCATGGACGTGTGCCGGCGGCTGCGGGCCGGCGGCTCCGGCGCGGGCGTGGTGTACCTGACCGCCCGCGACACCCGGGCCGACCTGGTGGCCGGGCTCGCCTACGGCGGCGACGACTGGATCACCAAGCCGATCGACCTGGGCGTGCTGCTGCCCCGGGTCCGCGCCCTCTTGCACCGGACCACCCGGGTCCTGCGGCACGCCGACGTCGAGCTCGATCAGGACACCCTGGAGGTGCGCCGCGCCGGCGAGCCGGTCGAGCTCTGCACCGCCGAGGCGCACCTGCTGCGCCACTTCCTGCAGAACCCCCGCCGGGTCCTGCCCCGGGTGGAGCTCCTGGAGGTCGTGCAGGGGCACGGCGGCACCGGTTCCGACACGGTGGACGCGTACGTCGGCTCCCTGCGGCGCCGGCTCGAGGAGCTCGGGCCGCCCCTGATCGTGACCCACCGCGGCTTCGGTTACGCCCTCCGCGCCGCCCTCCCCTGAGCGCTCACCGACGCCGGTCCGAGCAGGGATCCCCCTGGACCGTGTCCGGGGGAGCCACTCCCTGGACACCGCACCGCCCCCGGCGGCAGGGGCGCCGGCGGCTGAAAGATCTTGCGGAGCCGGAAACGTCGTGCATCGACCGTGGTCGTTGAATATCACCACTCCGTCAGCACAGGAGCACTTTTAGCTTTCTTAATCGTTTAAGAACAGCGCTGGTCCGGTGCCGAATCGTTACTCGGTTGATCAACCGGAAACATTGCGAAAGACGGCTGCCCGTTCTTGACTGACAGCCGGGGGAACCGGAGACGGTGACGGTGTTGTCACGCCCCGGCGTGATGTGACATAGGGAGAGGTATGTTCGGTCATTCCAGGAGTCCGCGCCTGCGCGGCGCCCTTGCCGGCTCGCTCGGCGTGGGCCTGGTGTTCGGTCTGGCCGCTTGTGGCGGCAGTGACGACTCGAACGACGATTCCACGGCCAAGCAGTCGATCGACTGCGCGCAGTTCAAGTCCTTCGGCGACCTGAAGGGCAAAACGGTCTCGGTCTACGCCAGCATCGTGACGCCGGAGGACAAGGCGTACAAGGACTCGTACAAGCCTTTCGAGGACTGCACCGGTGCGACCATCAAGTACGAGGGCGACAAGGCCTTCGAGACCCAGGTCCTGGTGCGTGCCAAGGCCGGCAACCCGCCGGACATCGCCATCGTGCCGCAGCCGGGCCTGCTCAAGCAGCTCGTCGCCACCGGCAAGGCCGTCGAGGCCCCGGCCGAGGTCGCCGCGAACGTGGACAAGTTCTGGGGCAAGGACTGGAAGGGCTACGCGACCGTCGGCGGCAAGTTCTACGCCGCGCCGTCCGGTGCCAGCGTGAAGTCCCTGGTCTGGTACTCGCCCACCGAGTTCAAGGAGAAGGGCTACCAGGTCCCGACCACACTGGACGAGCTCAAGCAGCTCTCCGACAAGATCGCGGCGGACGGCGGACGCAAGCCGTGGTGCGCCGGCATCGCCAGCGGTGAGGCCACGGGCTGGCCCATCACCGACTGGATGGAGGACTTCATGCTCCGGCTCTCCGGGCCGGAGACGTACGACAAGTGGGTCAACCACGAGATCCCGTTCAACGGCCCCGAGTCCACGGCGGCCCTGGACGCGGTCGGCGCGTACCTGAAGAACGACGCGTACGTCAACGGCGGCCTCGGCAACGTCAAGAGCATCGCCACCACCACGTTCCAGGACGCGGGCCTGCCGATCGTCGACGGCAACACCTGCTCGCTGCACCGCCAGGCGAGCTTCTACGCGGCGAACTTCCCGAAGGACGTCAAGGTGGCCGAGGACGGCGACGTCTTCGCGTTCTACCTGCCCGGCAAGGACGCGAGCAGCAAGCCGGTGCTCGGCGGCGGTGAGTTCAACCTCGCCTTCGCCGACCGGCCCGAGGTCAAGGCGTTCCAGACCTACCTGTCCACCGACACCTGGGCCAACAACAAGGCCAAGGTCTCGCAGGGCTGGGTCAGCGCCAACAAGGGCATCGACCCGAACAACCTGAGCAACCCGATCGACAAGCTGGCCGCGACGATCCTGAAGGACCCGAACACGGTCTTCCGCTTCGACGGCTCGGACCAGATGCCGGCCGCCATCGGCTCGAACGCGTTCTGGAAGCAGGCGACGAGCTGGGTGACCGGACAGGACACCAAGACCACCGTCGACAACATCGAGAACGCGTGGCCCAAGTGAGGTAGAACCACCCCGGGGCCGGTCGCCGAGAGGTGACCGGCCCCCTTGCACCTACAAGGAGGTACGGGTCGCGTGTTAACCGCCGAGACCAACACCGCGAAGATCGGGCTGATGTTCGCCGCGATCCTGCTCTTCGCCGCGGTCGTGGGCATCATCCTCTTCCTCGCCACCCTGTTCCGCGGCCGGCGCGCCGACCGCTGGGTCGCGTACGCCTATCTCGCGCCCACCCTGCTCATGCTGCTCGTCGGCCTGGTCTACCCGGGCGTGCGGACGATCTACGAGTCGTTCTTCGACGCCGCCGGCAACGCGTTCATCGGCCTGGACAACTACAAGACGATCTTCACCGACGGTGACCAGCTCACCGTCCTGCGCAACACGGTGTTCTGGGTCGTCGTCACGCCGTTCGTGGCGACCGCGGTCGGCCTGCTCTACGCCATCCTGGTGGACAAGTCGAAGTTCGAGTCGGCCGCCAAGGCGCTGATCTTCCTGCCCATGTCCATCTCCTTCGTCGGCGCGGGCATCATCTGGAAGTTCGTCTACGAATACCGGCCCGACCAGGGCAACGTGAAGCAGATCGGCCTGCTCAACCAGCTGCTGGTGTGGGTCGGCGGCACGCCGCAGCAGTGGCTCGTGGACTCCCCGCTCAACACGTTCCTGCTGATCGTCGTCATGATCTGGATCCAGGCCGGCTTCGCGATGACCGTGCTGTCCGCGGCCATCAAGGCGATCCCGGACGACATCGTCGAGGCCGCCCGGCTCGACGGCGTCACCCCCTGGGGCATGTTCCGCTTCGTCACCCTGCCGGCGATCCGCCCGGCGGTGGTGGTCGTGCTGACCACCATCGGCATCGGCACGCTGAAGGTCTTCGACATCGTGCGGACCATGACCGGCGGCCAGTTCGACACCAGCGTCATCGCCAACGAGTTCTACAGCCAGAGCTTCCGCAGCGACAACCAGGGCCTCGGCGCGGCACTCGCGGTCCTGCTGTTCCTGCTGGTGATCCCGATCGTCGTCTACAACATCCGGCAGATCCGCCGATCGGAGGCGCTATGACCACCACCACCCCGCCCGCGACGGCACTGCCGGTGGACAAGAAGCAACTGTCCTCGGCCGCCGTCGCGAAGCGCAAGCTCAGCTCCCCCTGGGCCTCGCTGGCGGCGATCGTCATCGCGGTGCTGTGGACGCTGCCGACCTTCGGTCTGCTCGTCTCGTCGTTCCGCCCCGAGCGGGCGATCAAGACGACCGGCTGGTGGACGTTCTTCTCGAACCCCACCGTCACCATGGACAACTACAAGGCCGTGCTCGACTCGGAGAGCGGCGCCGGTCTGGGCGCGTTCTTCGTCAACTCGGTGGTGATCACGATCCCCTCGGTGATCATCCCGCTGACGCTGGCGACGATCGCGGCGTACGCGTTCGCCTGGATCAAGTTCCCGGGCCGCAACGTCCTGTTCCTGGTGATCTTCGCCCTGCAGATCGTGCCGCTGCAGGTGACCCTGATCCCGCTGCTCACCCTCTATGTGGACGCGGGCCTGGCGAACACCTTCTGGACGATCTGGCTGTCGCACTCGATCTTCGGCCTGCCGCTGGCGATCTACCTGCTGCACAACTTCATGCGGGAAGTGCCGTCGACGCTGCTGGAGGCGGCGCGGGTGGACGGCGCCGGGCACGTGGCGATCTTCTTCAAGGTGCTGCTGCCGCTGCTGCGCCCGGCGCTCGCCGCGTTCGGCATCTTCCAGTTCCTCTGGGTGTGGAACGACCTGCTGGTCGCCCTCACCTTCGCGGGCGGCGGCGACGCCGTCGCCCCGATCACGGTGGCGCTGGCGAACCTGAGCGGCACCCGGGGCACGGCGTGGCACCTGCTGTCGGCGGGCGCCTTCGTGTCGATCATCGTGCCGGTCACGATCTTCCTGCTGCTCCAGCGCTACTTCGTCCGCGGCCTGCTCGCGGGCAGCGTCAAGGGCTGACACGCGTCCCGGCCGCCCGGCCCACCCGGGCGGCCGCGGACGGTGATCACTTCTCGTTGGGCCGTACCGGCACCGCGTGCCAGATGTCTCGGCAGTAATCGCGAATCGTACGGTCGGAGGAGAAGAACCCGCTGCGCGCGACGTTGCGGATCGCCCGGCGCGTCCACTCGTCCTGGTCCCGCCATACCCGGGCCACCTCGTCCTGGCAGTCGGTGTAGGCGCGGAAGTCCGCCAGGGTCAGATACTCGTCGTGGCCCAGCAGGTCCCCCACCAGGATGTCGCCGCCGTCGAAGGCGAACGGCCCGCCGGTGATGGCGTCGATCGCCGCCCGCAGCTCGTAGTCCTGCTCGTAGTAGGCACGGGGCTGGTAAGGCCCGGCTCGCAGCGCGGCGGCCTCGGTGGCGTCCATGCCGAAGAGGAAGAAGTTCTCGGCGCCGACCCGGTCGCGGATCTCCACGTTCGCGCCGTCGAGGGTGCCGATCGTCAGCGCGCCGTTCAGGGCGAGCTTCATGTTGCTCGTCCCGGAGGCCTCCTTGCCGGCCATGGAGATCTGCTCGGAGAGGTCGGCGGCGGGGATGATCAGTTCCGCCCGGGTCACGTTGTAGTCCGGCAGGAAGGCCACCTTCAGGTACGGCGCGACCTCCGGATCGGCGTTCACCACGCCGGCCACGACGTTGGCCAGTTGCATGACGCGCTTGGCGGCGTAGTAGCCGGGCGCCGCCTTGCCCCCGAAGACGATCGAGCGCGGCACGACGGCGGCCAGGTCGCCGCGCTTGATCCGCTGATGGAGCACGATCACGTGCAGCACCCGCAGCACCTGGCGCTTGTACTCGTGGAAACGCTTGATCATGACGTCGCAGAGGGCGTCGGGGTCCAGGGTCACCCCCGTCGCCGTCTGCGTGTACTGGGCCAGCTCCTGGCGGTTGCGCCGCTTCACCGCCTGCCACCGCGCCCGGAACTCCGGGTCACCGGCCGCCGGCTCCAGGTCGGCGAGCCGGTCGAGGTCGCGCAGCCACTCCGGGCCGCCCAGGCGCGCGCTGATCAGCCGGGTCAGCCCGGGGTTCGCGACGAGCAGGAAACGCCGGGGCGAGATGCCGTTGGTGACGTTGTGGAAGTGGTGCGGCAGCACGTCGGCGAAGGCCCGCAGGGTCGTCTCGGTGAGCAGCCGCGAGTGCAGGGCGGCGACCCCGTTCACCGCGAAGCTGCCGATGACGGCCAGGTGGGCCATCCGTACCCGCTGCTCGCCGCCCTCCTCGACGATCGACAGCAGGCGCAGGCGTTCCGGCTCGCCCGGGTGCAGGCGCTCGACGTGCTGCAGGAAGTGGTGGTTGATCATGAAGATGATCTCCAGGTGCCGCGGCAGCAGCCGGCGCAGCAGCCACACCGGCCACGTCTCCAGTGCCTCCGGCAACAGCGTGTGACACGTGTACGCGAAGACCCGCCGGGTGATCGACCAGGCCCGCTCCCAGTCCAGGCCCTCCTCGTCGACGAGGATGCGCATCAGCTCGGGGATCGCGATGACCGGGTGGGTGTCGTTGAGCTGGATCACCACCTTGTCGGCGAAGGCGTCCCACCCGTCGTTGCGCAGCCGGTAGCGCCGGATGATGTCCCGCAGCGAGCAGGCGACCAGGAAGTACTGCTGCTTGAGCCGCAGCTCGCGGCCCAGCTCGGTGCTGTCGTCCGGGTACAGGACCTTGCTGATGGTCTCCGACCGCACGATCGCCTCGACCGCCTCGCCGTACCGGCCCGCACCGAACTGCGACAGGTCGAACGACTCGCGGGCGGCGCGAGCGCGCCACAGCCGGACGATGTTCACCGTGCCGGTGCCGTACCCGGGGACCAGCATGTGGCTCGGCTCGCCCCGCACCACCTCGCCGGGCGCCCAGGTGGCCCGCCCGCCCTCGCCCGGCTCGGTCGTGCCGTAGAAGCCGACGCGCTGCTGGTCGTCCGGCGCCGGGAATTCCCAGGGGTTGCCGTAGTACGTCCAGTCGTCGGGACGCTCGACCTGAGCGTCCTCCCGGAACTCCTGCTTGAAGATGCCGAAGTCGTAGCGGATGCCGTAGCCGACCGCCGGGATGTCCTGCGTGGCGAGGGCGTCGAGCAGGCACGCGGCGAGCCGGCCGAGGCCGCCGTTGCCCAGGCCCGGTTCGACGTCGAGCGCCGCCACGTCGGCCGGATCGACCCCCAGCGCCTCCAGCGCCGAGCGGGCCACGTCCGCGGTGCCGGTGTACAGCAGGTTCTGCCCGAGCTGGCGCCCCAGCATGTACTCGGCGGAGAAGTAGTACACGAAGCGCGGATTCGCCGCGTAATGGGCCTCCGTGGTGCGGATGTACCGGTCCACGAGGTGGTCCCGCACGGTCAGCGCGAGCGCCTGGTAGAGGTCCTCCGGGCTGGCCGACTCGACGGTCGTGCCCCGCGACCGGGCCAGGTTGCCGACGAGCTCGAACTCGATCTCCGTGGGCGTGGCACAGACAGGGCTGACGTGGGTCACGGATTGAGCCTCTCCCCCGCGGAAACACCGGACCCTTCGAGTATCGGTAACCGCGCGAGCCCGCGGCGCCACTTGCCGATGAAACCTCGGCCGACCTCGTCATGCCGGTCACGGCGGGCAACGGAAAAGGGGACGCCGGAGCCGGCGTCCCCTTCCCGTCACGGGAGATCGGTCGTTCAGACCGACGGGTCGCTGGACGGCTCCACGGTCGGCTCGGTGCTCGGCTCATCGGTCGGCTCATCGGTCGGCTCATCGGTCGGCTCGTCACCGGGCTCGGTCGTCGGGCTGGTGCTCGGGCTCGGCGTGACGCTCGGGCTCGGCTTGGCGGTGACCTTCTTGCCGTTCGCCCGGAGGACCTCGACCGTGTAGACGGTGCCGGTACGGCGGCCCGTCACCTCGATCTTGAAGCCGGCGGCCAGAACGGCGACGGTGGCCTTCTTGCCGTTGACCCGGATCGACGCCTGGGCGGGCACGGTCACGGTGACAGTGCGCTTGTGAACGTCCTTGCTGCCGCCCTTCGCAAGCAGCGTGACGGTGCCGGCCTCGGCGTCGACGGCGGTCACGGTGCCGGACGCGGTGAAGCGTACGGGCTTCTGCGCCTTGGTGGTCTTGGTCGGCTTCGGGGTGGCCTTGGGCTTGGCGCCGGCCTTGGGCTTGGCGGTGGCGTGGGACGCGCCGGGCGCCGGGGGCTTCGCGAAGGCGACGGCCGCGGTCGAGACGGCGGGAACCAGGATGCCGGCGGTCAGCAGGGCGGTGACAGCGGTACGGCGCAAACGCATCGGAAGGAGCTCCTCGGATCGGGGGAACTCCAGAGTTCGGGTGTCCGGTTGCAGGCAGGTTGCGGGCCGTGGAGCACCTCGGTTGCGCAACCGCCCGCGCGCTCAGGGCGTCCCGTCGAGCGCCCGATGCAGCGCCGTCAGGATCGCCGCACGGTCGGCGCCGGCCGCGCGTGCCCGCCACACGTACTCCTCCGCGGCGCGGTCGAGATCCGGGTCGGGGCTGCCGGCATCCGGGGGGCGTGGCGGCCGGTCGGCCACCCGGGTGCCTCCGCCGCGCCGGGAGACGACCAGTCCGGCCGCCTCCAGCTCGCGGTAGGCGCGGGCGACCGTACCGACCGCCAGGCCGAGGTCGCCGGCCAGCTGGCGCAGCGGGGGCAGCCGGTCGCCGCGGCGCAGCAGGCCGCTGCCGATGAGGTCGGCGAGCTGGCGCCGCACCTGCTCGTACGGCGGTGTCGGGTCGCTCGCGGAGACCGTGAGCGTGGGCCGGGCGGTCATCCGGCGGTGCGCGACGGCAGGAGCAGGCAGGCGGCGCACCAGGCGGCCGCGGCGAAGGCGGCGATCGCGACTCCGGTCAGCACCGGGCCGGCGGTCGCCCACCACGACGTCGCGCAGTCGCCCGCGAGCGAGCTCAGGGCCAGGCCCGCCGTCAGGGCGACCCCGGTGAGCGGGATCAGCACCGAGACACCGGTCGCGGCGACCACCCGCTCGGCCGACCGGCGTCGCAGGGCGTCGTCGGCGGTGGCGTCGGAAGCGGCCTGGGGACGCCGGACCACCCGGCGCAGCACCAGTGCCGCCGCCACCAGGCCGGCAAGGACGCACACCGCGCCGGGCAGCGTGTAGTAGCTGCCGGGCCAAGGCCCGTAGGACGACGACCAGCCGGCGCGTACGCATGCCAGCGTGCGGCCGGCGCGTCCCATGTCGTCCGGCGCGCCCATCGCCGTGGTCACCGTGGTCACCGCGACGAGGACCACGGTGGCGACGACGACCGTGGCGCCGAGCAGGCGCGGCAGGTAGTCGGCGGAGCGCCGGACGCGCAGCGCAGCCACCCGGAGCTCGCCCGCGGGCGCGGGGCGGGTGACCTCGCCGGCCAGCGCCCCGGCGAGCACGCCGAGCCCGAACACCGGGGCCGCGAGCAGGAGCCCCCGGCCGAGCGCTCCCGTCTGGGCGACGACCGCGGCGCCGGCCAGGCCGGCGACGACGCCCGCCCAGCGCCAGCGCGCGGCCCGGCGCTCACCCGCCACCCACGCGATCGGGGCCGGCGGCCGGGTGGGCGACGCGGCACTTCTGCCGGCGAACGGTCCGGGACCGACCGCCCGGACGACGAGCAACGCGGCGATCGCGAGAACGAGCAGCACGGTCGCCGCCACAGTGAACACGGGCAAGGCCACCTCGACCCTCCTTGTATCAGGGGATTGATACAAGACCAGGGTCGGCGCCTTGTGTCAATACAAGTGGCGTCAGCCGGCCGTCCGCAACGGCAGCCGGACGGTGAAGGTGCTCCCCTGGTCCAGCTTCGACTCCGCCGCCACCGTGCCGCCGTGCTCCGTGACGATGGTGCGGACGATGGCCAGCCCCAGCCCGGACCCCTGCACCGCCCGGTCCATGGCGTTGGCGGCGCGGTGGAAGGGCGTGAACAGCCCGGGCAGGTCGGCGTCCGGGATGCCGATGCCGGTGTCGGTCACCACCACGACCGCCGTGTCCTCGTCGGCGTGGACGCGGTAGGTGACGTGGCCGCCCGTACCCGTAAATTTGATCGCGTTGTCGAGCAGGTTGCGCAGGACGCGTTCGAGCTGGCGGGGGTCGCCGTCGACCGCCACGGCGTCGGTCTCCCCGGTGAGGCCGATGTTGCGGGCCGCCGCGACCGGCGCGAACTCCGCCTGCACGGTCGCCGCCACCGCGACGAGGTCCACCGGTACGGCGCTTTCGGCCATCGCGTGGTTGGCCCGGTCCAGCAGCAGCAGGTCCGAGACGGTCTCGTGGAGGCGGTGGGCGTTGCGCAGGATCGCCGACAGGCCGCGCTGCTGCATCGGGGCCAGGTCGCCGCCGTCGCCCTCGGTGAGCATCTCCGCGTAGCCGAGGATGCTGGTCAGCGGCGTCCGCAGCTCGTGGGTGACGGTGGCGACGAAGGCGTCCTTGCGCTCGTCGAGCACCCGCATCTCGCTGATCAGCCGCTCCTGGCGGTAGGTCAGCCGGTGCTGGCGCGCCGAGCGGTCGATCTCGCGCGCGACGGTGGCCAGCAGGCGCCGGTCCTCCTCGGTCCACTCCGGGCGGTCGCGGCGCAGGAGCAGGAGCAGTCCGGGCGGGTGCTCGGCGTCGCCCCCCAGCGGTACGGCCAGCGCCCCCTCGACGCCGGGCACGGTCATGACGACGCCCGGCTCCGCGGCGAGCACGTCCCCGGCCGCCTCCGGTGACAGCGACGGCGCGCCGTCCGGCCAGCACACGTCGACGGCGCCGGCGGACTGGACGCAGATCCGCCCGTGGACGGCGTCCGCGCCGAGCGCCTCGCCGATCAGCCGCGCCACCCGGCGGGCGCCGAGCGCGGCGTCGCCGCCGTCCAGCAGGGCCCCGGCGACGGCCTGGCGCAGCTCCGTACGCACGAGCCGGGCCTGATCCGCGGCATGCAGCCGCTCGGTCTCCGAGGCCAGCCGGTTGAGCGTGCCGATGACGGCCCGCATCTCCCCCGGGCCCGAGGGGACGGCCCGCGCGGACAGCTCTCCGCGGGCGAGGCGGTCCAGGGTCGCCCGCATGTGCTCGAGCGGCGCCAGCAGCGAGCGGCGGCCCCACAGGCCCAGCGCGACCGCCACGGCGAGCAGGGCAGCGCCGAGCCCGGCGAACAGCAGCTGGGCGAGACTCGACTGGCGGCGGGCGGCGGCGGCGTACGTGCGCTGCTCGCCCTGGATCGCGGCGTCGACCGCGGTGTTGGCGGTACGGACCCGGTCGAACAGCTCCTTGCCGCGTTCCGCCTGCGAGTAGTCCGGATCGGCGACCCCCGCGATGACGATCGGGGTCGCGTACGCGTACATCCACTGGGACGCCGCCGCACGCTCCTCGGCGAGCAGCCCGAGCACCCGCTGATCGGCCGTCTCCGCCGCCGCCCGGTCGAGCGACGTGAAGGCACCCACCCGCCCGTGCTGGTACGGCTCCAGGAACGCCTGGTCGCCCGTGAGCTGGAAGCCGCGTACGCCGGTCTCGGCGTCCGTCAGATGCTGCAGCACGGCGATGTTGGCGTCGCGAACCCGCTCGAGCCGGGACGTGTGCTCGGCCTGCTCCGCGCGGAGCCGGTCCCCGACCACGATCTGGAGGACCACGACGGCCACGAAGAGCGTCACGAGGACGACGAAGGCGGCATTCGCGCGGCGCCGCATGCTCCCCACCTCAGGCACCCGGCAGGGTGAAGGCGATGGTGGTGCCGCCGCCGGGCGCCGCCTCGGCCCGGATCCGGCCCCCGTGCCGCTCGACGATGCGCTGACAGGTCGACAGGCCGACCCCGTGACCCGCGCGGGCACCCGGTTCGACCTGCGCGAACATGTCGAACACGCGACGCCGCTCGGACTCGGCGATGCCGATCCCGTTGTCCGTGACGGTCACCAGCCATTCGTCGTCGCGGGGTACGGCGGACACCTCGATCCGGGCCGGCCGGTCGGGATGGCGGTACTTCACGGCGTTGCCGATGAGGTTCTGCAGCAGCTGGCGCATCAGGGTCGGATCGACGTCGAGGCGGGGAAGGTCGGGGGCTACCGTCACCTCCGCACCGGCGGCGGCGACGCTGTCCCGCAGGTCGCTCAGCGTCTGCCCGGCGATCTCGCCGAGGTCCGTCTTCTCGCGGCGGCAGGGCTCGCTCCCTGCCCGGGCATAGGTCAGCAGCCCCCGGATGAGCCCCTGCATCCGCGCGATCGCCCGGGTCGCCGAGCCCATCCACTTGCGCGCCTGCGGATCCAGGCCGTCGCCGTACTCGTCGGAGAGCAGCTCGAGGTACCCGTTGACGACCGCGAGCGGCGCGGCCAGGCCGTGGCTGACCACGCCGGCGAACTGCTCGAGCTCGGTGTTGGAACGCCGCAGCTCCGCGATGGTGGCGGCGAGGTCGGCGTGGGCCTGTTCCAGGGCCCGCCGCTGGGCCCGGTCGGCGGTGACGTCCGCCATGGCGACGACGGCGCCGAGCGGCGTACCGCCGGGCGAGGCCATCGCCCGCCCGCTCGCGACGACATGCCGCGGCGGGCTGCCCGCCGGCCGAATGATCATCTCGGCGCCGTGCACCGCCCCGTCCCGCAGCGCGCACAGGAGCGGGATCTCGTCCGCGGGAAGCGGCGTGATCCCATCGACGCGGAACAACTGGTAGCGCTCCGAGAGGTCCTCGGGCTCGATCGAGTCGTCCGCGTCGAGCCCGTGCCAGGCGCGGCCGGCGCGGTTGAACATGCTCAGGTGCCCGGCTGGGTCCGAGGCCACGACGGCCACGTCGATGGTCTCCAGGACCGCGTCCGTGAACTCCTGGCGCGCCTCCGCCTCGGCCAGCAGCCGAGCGTTGACCCGGGCCTGCCGGCGGCGCTCGAACAGGGCCAGGATCACCTGCGCGAGGTCCTTGAGACGGGCGACCTGCTCCGCGTCGAGCTCCCGCGGCTGCGAGTCGAAGACGCACAGGGTGCCCAGCGCGTGTCCCTGCGGCGTCACCAGCGGCGCGGAGGCATAGAAGCGCACATCGGCGAGCAGGCCGGTGACCCAGGGGTTGGCCAGGTACACGGGGTCCTGGCTCGCGTCCGGCACGTAGGTGAACCCACCGGTCTCGAAGCGGATCGCGCACATCGAGTCGGCGCGGGGCGAGTCGCCGCCCTCGAAGCCGGTGGTGGTCAGCTGGCACTGCCGGTTCTCATCGATGAGGTTGAGCGTCGCGGTCGGCACGCCGGCGACCATGGCGGCCACCCGGACGACCGCCTCGAGCTCGTCGTCGGCGGGCGCGTCGATCAGGCGGTACTCGTGCAGGGCCGCAAGGCGCTCCCGCTCGTCTCCGCTCACCGGCCACAGTCCTCTTCTCACAAGGTCCCGACCTGAGGTAATTCGGCACGGAACGCCCCGATCTGAACGGGCGCTCTCCGCACGCCCCGTGCACAGACCTGAGAGCTTCCTGAAAGTTGTTACCTATCCGTAACCTTCGAAGTCTGCGTACGTGTGGTGACGGTCACATGTGAGTTGGACAACCGATGTGTCCGATTGTGACGCATCTTACGGACGCGAACCCCGTCTATGGTCGCGCACAGTAATCGTCCTCGTTTCGCAGACGTTACCGGCGGGTAGCCGACCCCCTTGTCCCCGTCACCCGGTAGAGGCAACATTTCCCGCACGTTAACCGGCTGCATCGATGTGCCTCACTTCCGGACCGACTGATGTCGGCCGCGATGCGAGCCGCATGGCGGTGCGGCCGAGCCGTTCCACCAGTCACGTACGAGGAGGATCCGTGAAGGATGCGCAAGGCGGTCCGGCATACGGTCGCACCAACTGGCGCCGTTTCGCCGTAGCGGCAGCGGTGCCTGCCGCGGCAGCCGGTGCCTTGGTCTTCGGGATGGCCAACGGGGCGTTCGCCGCTTCGTTCGCCGTGTCCGGTCAATCGTTCAAAATCTCCGCCGACAAGCTCGACGGAAACGGCTTTGCGCAGTACGGCGACTCCGTCAAGAAGGTCGACGGAACTCCCATTCCGGTCGCCATCTCCGGAATCTCCTCGGCGAAGCTTTACAACCTGTGTCAGTCCGTGAAGACTCCGGGCCTGCCCATCACCCTCACCATCCGGGCGGGCCGGGACGAGGCCAAGCCGGCGGCGGCCACCAACCTGCTGATCGGTGTCAGCGAGCTCAGCGGCGACGCCGAGTTCACCGACATCAACATCGGTCAGGACGCCTCCACGCTGGGTCTCGGCGGCAAGGACGCGCACTACCCGGATGCGGGCATGTTCGGCCAGGAGGCCAAGCACGTCACCATCACGGGCCTCCGGCAGACCGCGGTCTCGACCTCGGCAGGCACCTTCAAGCTCACCGGGCTCAACATGAAGGTCAACCTGCCCGGTAGCGACGGCAAGCCGGTGGAGTGTTTCTGACGTAGGACCCGAGGCCCGCGGAATGCACCGTCCGCGGGCCTCACCCATGCCGGGAGCGGCACAGCACCACCTGACTGGAGGAGTACGTGGTAACACCTGACACGTCGTCCGGCGGCGGCTTCCGCCACTGGCGGCGCACCCGGCCGTTCTGGGGCGGGCTACTGCTCCTGCTTTCCGGGCTGGAGCTGTTCCTCAGCGCCAACCTGACGCTGGGTGACATGGAGGTCCACTTCGGGCCGGAGGGCTTCCTGTCCTACCTGTTGCCCCTGCTGCTCCTGCTCTGCGGCATCCTGACCTGGCTCACGCCGGGCCAGCGCCTCTTCTACGGCATCCTCGGCCTCCTCACCGCGGTCTACTCGCTGATCGGGCTGAACTTCGGCGGCTTCGTGCTCGGCATGTTCCTGGGCATCCTCGGCGGCGCCCTGGTCCTGTCCTGGTCCCCGCGCAAGCCGGAGCCTCCGATCGCGATCCCGGACGACGTGGCGGAACCCCACGACCCCGAGGAGACGGCACCCGACCTGCCGTACGGCGCGCCCCCCGAGGCAGCCGCGCCCTACGGCCCGGCGCCGGCCGCCGACGACACCGCGGTGCTGCGCCCGTCGAGCCAGTCGGGGATCGTGCCCGGGTTCACCGGCGCGGACGCCGCGCACGGCGACCAGCCGGAGCCGCCCCGGCCGCCCTCCGGGGGCATCCACCGCAAGGCGTTCGTGATCGCCCTCGTGCCGCTCGTGTTCTCCGCCGCCCTGGTGGCGGGAAGCCGGACCCCGGCCCGCGCCGACGAGGAGTGCCCGGAAGGGCTCCCCTCCCGCCCGGCCGCCGCCGCGAAGAAGGAGGCCGCACGCCAGTCGTCCGCCTCCGTGTCGGCGAAGGCGAAGACGAAGACCACGACGAAGGCCGCGGCGAAGACCAAGACGTCGGCGCCCGCCACCCGCAGAAGTGCCGCTCCGTCGACGCCGGGCAAGAGCTCGCCGGCGAAGGCGGACGAGGCAGAGGAGGGTGACGGGAAGACCGGCAACCCCATCGTCGACGGGTGGAACGACCTCGTCGACGGCGTCGGTGACCTGCTCGGCATCGGCGAGGAAGAGCCGGCGAACCCGCCGGCCGAGGAGCCTGCCGGCGAATCGGCGAGCGCGTCGCCCAGCACGTCCGCCCCGGCGGATCCCACGCCGAGCTCCAGGGAGCCGTCCGGGTCCGCCACCACCGAGCCGACCGGGCCCGCCACGACCCCCGGCGGGAAGCCCACCCCGGACGGCAGCGCCTCCACCGGCGCCCCGACGGGCTCGGCGTCGCCGTCCCCGGCGCCGAGCCTGTCGGACATCCCCTGCCTGGGCCCCCGGGTCTTCAAGGAGGCCGGGCCGGACGACGTACCGATGGTCTCGATCAACGGCGGCACCCTCGAGGGCAAGTCGCTGACGATGTACAACCCGACCTACGACGGCGTGGTCGACCTGACCACCGCCCAGGGCACCCTCAAGGCGCTGAAGTTCAGCATGAAGAAGTCGGTGACCAAGCCCTTCAAGCTGACCGTGCCGGAGAAGGACGGCCACACCACGGTCATCGACAGCGACGAGCTGACGACCGAGGGCAACGTGCGCTTCTACACCCCGAAGTTCCAGGGCAAGCTCTTCGGCCTCATCCCGGTCACCTTCACCCCGGAGCAGCCGCCGCCGCTCACCCTGCCGGTGCTGTGGTTCACCGATGTGAAGATCAACCTGGCGTTCGTGCGCTGCGACACCCTGACGGCTGACCCGCTGAAGCTGACCGAGAAGAGTTAGGCCCGGCGCTGCCGCCAGCCCCGGACGACCTCGTCCGGATCCAGCGGCGGCAGCAGGACGGGCGGCCCGTCGAGCAGGCCCGCGCGCGCCTTGCGCAGCTGTTCGTTCAGCGCCGTGACATAGGCGCGTACGTCCTGCTCCGAGGTACGCCGGTCGACGGTGTCCCGCAGGTCCTCGGCCTCACGGCGCAGCGAGAGCGTGGGCGGCAGGGCCCCGGCGGTCGCGCCCTCGCGGCGCAGCCAGTCCTTGACCCACCAGTCCTCGTCGTACTCGCGGCCGTGGTCGCTCAGCGGCTTCCCGGCGCCGGGCAGGCCGTCGAACTGCCCCTGCTCCTGCGCCTCACGGATCTTCCGGTCGATGTGCGACTCGTACCAGCTCGCCATGGCCCTCAGTCTAGGTGCGGGCCAGAGCCCGCCGCTGCGCCCGGCGCCGTCGCGCTTCCTCCGGGTCGGTGACCGGCACCGCGGCGAGCAGCTCCTTGGTGTACGGGTGCTGCGGCCGCTCGTACACGTCCGCCACGTCCCCGAGCTCGACGATCGTGCCGGCGTGCAGCACCGCCACCCGGTCCGCGACCTGGCGCAGCACGGCCAGGTCATGGGACACGAAGACGAGGGTGAGCCCGTACTCGCGCCGGACGTCCTCCAGCAGGGCGAGGACCTGCGCCTGGGTGGTCACGTCGAGCGAGGACACCGGCTCGTCGCACACGATGAGCCGGGGCCGCGGCGCCAGGGCCCGGGCGATGCCGACGCGCTGGCGCATGCCGCCGGAGAGCTCGTGGGGATAGCGCTCGTACGCGCCCGGGGTGAGGCCGACCCGGTCCAGCAGGTCCTCCACCCGCGCCCGGGGTGCCGCCTCGCCCTGCAACCGCAGCGGATCGGCGATGCTCTCCCCCACCGTGCGGCGCGGGTTGAGCGAGGACAGCGGGTCCTGGAAGACCATCTGCACCGAGCGGCCGCGGCGGCGGGCGACGTCCGCGCCGTCGAAGGTGATGCGGCCGGCGCTCGGGCTGATCAGGCCCACCATCATCCGGGCGAGGGTGGTCTTGCCGGTGCCGCTCTCGCCGACGATGCCCAGCGTCTCGCCCTCGCGCACGTCGAGGGTGACGTCGTCGACCGCCTTGACCGGGTCGGGCCGGCGCAGCGACCGGCGGCGCGGCTGCGGGAAGTGCTTGCGGACCCCGGTGAGCCGCAGCAGCGGCGCGCCGTCGATCGTGCGCGCCGGCGCCGGCTTGGGGACTGCCGCCAGCAGGGCCTTCGTGTACGCGGCCCGCGGCGTCGTCAGCACCGTGGCGGTGGGACCCTCCTCGACCGCGACCCCCTCACGCATGACGACGACCGACTCCGTGGCTCCCGCCACCACGCCGAGGTCGTGGCTGATCAGCAGGAGCGCCGCGCCGGTCGTGGTGCGTACCTCGTCGAGCAGGTCGAGGATCTGCGCCTGCACCGTCACGTCGAGGGCGGTGGTCGGCTCGTCCGCGAGGATCAGCCGGGGGCGGCACGCGATGGCCATCGCGATCAGGGCGCGCTGCCGCATGCCGCCGGAGAACTGATGCGGGTACGCCCCGGCCCGCCGCGCCGGGTCCGGGATGTGCACCTGGCCCAGCACCTCGACGGCCCGCTCCCGGGCGGCCCGCCGGGTCCCGCCGGTGTGCAGCCGATACACCTCGGCGATCTGGTCGCCGACGGTGTGGAAGGGGCTGAGCGCGGTCAGCGGCTCCTGGAAAACCATCGCGATGCCGGCGCCCCGGATCGCCCGCAGCTGCTCCTCGCCCGCGGTGGTGAGCTCGGTGCCGTCGAAGGTGATCCGGCCGCCGATCTCGGCCCGGTCGTGCAGGCCGAGCAGGGCCAGGGCGGTGGCGCTCTTGCCGGAGCCGGACTCGCCGACGATCCCCAGCGCGCCGCCCGCGACGAGGTCGAAGGAGAGCCCGTCGACCGCGCGGGTCGCTCCGAAGCTGATGCGCAGGTCGCGCACCGACAGCAGGGTCATCGCAGCTGCACCCTCGGGTCGACGGCGGCGTACAGGAGGTCGGCGACGGCGTTGGCCACGACGACGAGGAAGCCGGTCAGCAGGGTGACCCCGACGACGACCGGCAGGTCGATCTGGTTGACCGCCCCGACCAGCAACTGGCCGACGCCGGGCAGCCCGAACATGGTCTCGGTGAGCACCGCGCTGGCCATGATCGCCGCCAGGTCGATAGCGGTGATGGTCACCAGCGGGACGAGGGCCCCGCGCAACGCCCGCCGGAACACGATGCGCCGCTCGGTGAAGCCGTACGCCCGCGCCGTACGCACGTGATCCTCCGCGAGAGTCTCCTGGACGCCGGCGCGGGTGAGGCGGGCGTACGCGGCGGACTGGATCACGGCGAGAGCGATCCACGGCAGCAGCAGGTTCTGCGCCCAGGCCGGCGGATCGGTGGTGAACGGCACGTACGCCGGGAACGGCAGCCACTGCAGCTGGACGCAGAAGAGCATCAGCAGGAAGAGGCCGACGAGGAATACCGGGACCGCGTACCCGGTCAGCACGAGGCCGTTGACCAGGCGGTCGAGGACGCGGTAGCGGCGTAGCCCGGAGAGCAGGCCGGCGCCGATGCCGACGGTCAGGGAGAGTATCTCCGCGCCGAGCGCGAGCGACGCCGAGACCGGCAGCCGGTCGGCCAGCAGCGCGGTGACGGGCTGGTCGGTCTCGAAGGAGTAGCCGAGGCAGGGCGCGGGACAGTGCCGCACATCCGGACCGGCCGGGTAGTCCCGCCCGACGAAGAATCCCTGGAGGAACTCGCGATACTGCGTCGCCACCGAGTGGTCGAGGCCCATCGCGGCCCGGACCTCGGCGAGACGTTCGGGCGTGCAGCCCTTGCCGCAGGTCAGCACGGCCGGGTCCTGCGGCGCGAGGTAGAAGAGCCCGTAGACGACGACCGACAGTCCGATCAGGACGAGCACGGCGCCACCGGCACGGCGCAGCAGGTAGCCGATCACCGCAGCACCTCGCTCCGCCGCGGGTCGAGGATCCGGCGGATGCCGTCCGCCACGAGGACGAAGGCGAGCAGGGTGAGGAAGAGCAGACCGCCCGGGATCATCACGTACGCGGGGTCGGCGCGGAACCAGGTCGTGGCGCTGGAGAGCATCTGGCCCCAGGACGGGGTGGGCGGCCGTACCCCGACGCCGAGGAACGACAGGCCGGCCTCGGCGATCATGTTCGCGGGCAGCACCAGGGCCGCGTAGGTGAGCACGGGCACGGCCAGTCCCGGCAGCACCTCCCGGCGCGCCACCCGCATCGGCCCGGCGCCCGAGACGCGGGCGGCCGCCACGTAGTCGCGGGTCTTGAGCGACAGGGTCTCGCCACGGGTGATCCGGGCGGTCCCGCCCCAGCCGAGCACCGCGATCACCACCGCCAGCAACGCCGGCCGGGGCCAGCTCTGCGGCACGATCGCCAGCAGCGCGATCGCGAGGACCAGGCTCGGGAAGGCGAGGACCAGGTCGGCGAGGCGGCTCAGGGCGGCGTCCGCCCACCGGCCGCCCAGGCCCGCGGACAGCCCGACGCCGACACCGAGCAGCAGCTGCAGCAGCAGTGCGGATACGGCGACGCCGAGCGAGACGCGGGCGCCGTAGACGACGCGGGCGAACAGGTCGCGGCCGGTGCCGGGTTCGACGCCGAGCCAGTGCTCGCCGCTGATCCCGCCGAAGCGGCCGGTCGGGACGCCACCGCGGGCCGAGTCGAGCAGCTCGGTGTGGAAGGTCGTCGGATCCTGCCCGGCCAGCGCCGTCAGCAGGGGCGCGGTCAGGGCGACGAGGACCATGAGCGCGGCGACGACCGCGCCGGTGAGGAAGGCGCGGTCGTCGAGCAGGCGGCGCGGGACGGTCACTTGACCGAGATCCGGGCCAGGTCGTACGTGCCCCGCCACCCGTCCGGCACGGCGTTCTTGACGTTCTTGCCGTACAGGTAGACGTCCTTCTCGTGGGTGAGCGGGACGACCAGGGCGAGCTTGCCGAGCTTGGCGTCCAGGGCACCCCAGCGCTGCGCGGCGGCGGCCGGGTCGGTCAGGGCGTTGACGGCGTCGATCTCGGCGTTGACGGCGGGATCGTCGTACTGGGCGAGGTTGAAGTTGCCGCCCGCGGTGATGATCTGGCGGCCGTCGAAGATCGGGATGAGGAACGGCCCGCCGGACGGCCAGTCGGCGCCCCAGCTCTGCAGCGACAGTGCGGGCTGGGTGGCCGGCTTGCCGGTGACGTCGCGGTAGGTGGCGCTGTCGATGGCGTTCAGCGTGACGGTGACGCCGGCCTGCTTGAACGCCTCCTGCACGGCGGCGGCGGTCTTCGGGCCGAGGCCCAGCGCGTCGTCGTTCTCGTGGGCGAGCTCGATCGTGAGGTCGGCCCGCCCGGCGGCGGCGAGCAGCTCCTTGGCCTTGGCCGGGTCGCCGGTGTCGCCCGCCGGGAAGTAGTCGTACGGCTGGTAGCCGAGCGCCGTCTGCGGGGGCAGGAAGGTGGTCGAGGGGCCGGCCACCGCGCTGCCGCCGAGCGCGTTGACGACCGAGGCGCGGTTGACCGCGTACGAGAGGGCCTGGCGCACCCGCTCGTCGTCGAACGGCTTCTTCTTGGTGTTGAAGGCGAGGTACGTCGTCGACGGGAACTCGCCGCGCGCCACCCGCTTGTCCAATGCGGATCCGGTGCCGAGCTGGGCCAGCTGCTCCGGGCCGACGACCGCGTCGGTGGTGACAGCGTTGGCATCCTGGCCCGCGCCGGTGGTGAGGCGCTGATTGATCACGGCGGCGTCCAGGCCCGCGGTCACGTCGATCTTGTCAGGGCAGGCGTACCGCAGGGAGTCCGAGGACCGCGTCCAGTGCGGGTTGCGGACCAGGGACAGCGACTTCTTCTGCTCGTACGAGGAGACCATGTACGGCCCGGACGAGATCGGGTGCTTCTCGTAGTCGACGCCCTTGTCCTTGTTCCGGGGCACCGGCGCGAACTGGGTCGCCGTGGCAAGGAACGGGAAGTCCCCCTCGGGCTTGCGCAGCTTGAAGACGATCGTCCTGTCGTCCGGCGTCTCGATGGCCTTCAACCCCTCGGGCTGCTTGTACGGCCCCGGGTATCCGGCCCCGCCGACGAGCCAGTCCCGCAGGTAGGGCGCGCCTCCGGGCAGCTCGGGGGCGAAGGAGCGCTCGATGCCGTACTTGACGTCGGCGGCCGTGATCGGCGTGCCGTCCTCGAAGAAGACGCCGTCGCGAAGCTTGTACGTCCACGTGCGAGCGCCGTCGGAGGGGGTGCCGAGGTCGGTCGCCAGGTCGGGGGCGGGCTTGGTGCCGGCCTCGCCGGGCTGCCGGTTGCGGGTGGTCAGCGTGCGGAACAGCAGCGAGGGGATGTTGCCGCCGCCCGAGGTGTAGAGGCGCGCCGGGTCCAGGTGCGTGATGCCGCCCTGGTTCAGCACGGACAGCGTGCCGCCCTGGCAGGTCGCCGGGTCGAACGCGGCGGACGACGAGCCGCCTCCGCCGGCGTCCTGGCAGGCGGCCAGGGCTCCGGCCAGCAGCGTCGCGGCAACTGTCACGGGCACGAATCTGCGGATGCGCATGGCACACCCTATCTATTCGTGCGGTAGGCGATGCAAGTTCCTCGATACGTAGTGGCCCAGCCCACAAAGCCTATCGGTAAGGTAGGATGATGACCCGCATCGACCAGGGAGCGCGGCATGATTTCGCTGACCGAACGAGCCGCCGAGCTCATCCTCACGGACACCGCCTTCGCACCGGCCCGCCCCGGCCTCGTCGGCGCCGCCGTGGATCTGCTCCTGTCCCGGCCCGGCCTGCCCGGCTCGCTGACCGGCACGCTGATCAGGCAGAGACCACGCCTGCGGCACGGCTTCCTCACCGCCCGCTCGCCCCGGGTCGCCGTGGTCAGCGGGCCGCCGTCACCCGGCATCGACTCCGCGATCACCCGCCTCGCCGAGGACCTGCCCCTGCCGCTCCCGCTGATCGGCGGGCACGACGTCGCGGTCCTGGAGGAGGCCTCCGACGACGTCGATCCCGCGGTCACCGGCCCGTCGCCGGCCTGGGCCACCGCCGGCATCCGGATCGGCCTCGAGGCGGGGCTCGACGAGGACGGACTGCTCGGGCTGCGCCGGCGCTGGGCCCTGGCGCACGCCCTGGCACCGATCCTGGCGGGCGCGTTCGCCAACTCGCCGCTGCGGCACGGGCGGCCCACCGGCTGGCGCAGCAACCGCCAGGCCCTGCGGCGCCTGCGTCCCTGCACCGCGGACCCCCGCGCGGACTGGACCGCCCTGGTGATGGACGCGCCGGTGGTGCACGCCGGCCGCACCTTCCGCGAGTGGACCCGCTCCGGCGACCGGCCGCTCCTCACCGACCTCGCGCGGCACCTGGGCACCGTACGGCCACCGATCGCCGCCCGCCGCCACCTGGAGCTCGACGTGGTGGACCGGCAGCCGGGCGCGGGCTGGCGGATCCCGGTCGCCGTCACGGCCGCCCTCATGGACGACCCGCGCGCGGTGGTGCAGGTCCTGACCGCCACCGAGCCACTGCGGACAGTGCCCGGGCTGTGGGAGCGGGCGGCCCGTGCCGGCCTGACGGATCCTCAGCTGGGTGCCGCGGCGAGGGCGTGCTTCCTGGCGGCGTACGAGGCCCTGGCCCGGCAGGGGGTGTCCCGGGAGCTGCGGGATGCGGTCGCCGCGTTCATCGATCGCTACGTGATGCGCGGACGGTGCCCGGCCGACGACGTCCTCGACCGCGCCACCGCCCCGCACCGCCTCTGACGGTTCCTGCCGGCGGTCACCTGACGGCGGTCACCGGCGCGTGGACGACGATGCCCACCGCTCCGGTGTCCAGCCGTCCGTCGGCATGCAGTGTGAAGCTCCAGCGGGCTTCCGGCGCCGCTCCGAGCACGACGACGGCCCAGCCCGATTCCGGGCTCGCGATCAGCGCCTTGAGCACCGCCGCGTCCCGGCCGGAGGGCGGGGCGGCGAGAAACAGCACACCCGCGGCGGCGGCACTCTCCGTGACGGCCGAGACCTGATCGAGCGCGGCACGCGCGCTGTCGACGAACAGGATGCCACCGTCACCGTCAGACGGCGCGGCGCCCATGCCGGCGGCGATGACCCGGCCGCCGGCGGACCAGGAATTGGTGGCCAGCTCGGCGGCCCAGGTCAGCGCGAGGGTGCGCGCGGCGCTCTTCTCGCCGCCGAGCGCGATGAGGCCGTGGCACTGCCCGAGGTCGAGCAGCACCCGGGTCTGGCCGGCCGAGCCGAGCGTGACGAGACGCAGGCTCGGCACCGGCACGGCGAGGTCGACGGGGGCGGCCTGAAGATCGAGCAACGGCGATTCCCAGGTACGGCCGTTGTCGGCGGCCACCCACGGCGCCGGGGCCCGGTCGTCCGGCGCGGCCAGCCGCAGCGCCATCCGGTCGGCATCGACCATGAGGGCGTAGAGCAGCGGGAGCGGGCGCCCCGCCTCATGGCACGCGGTCGCCACGACCCGCAGTGCGCGGTCCACGGTCCAGCCGGCCGCGGCATCCACCCGATCCAGAACCACCGACGGCGGCGAGTGCTTCCCCCTTCTCTGCGCCGGAACGCCCGGCTTCGCCCGCGGCAGCGTGGAGGCAGCGGGTGCGTCGGCCTCCGCCGACCGGGCGGCCGACGCATTCGCCGCTCGGCGTCGCCGGCGCAGCAGCAGGGCGGCGGCGGCCACCGCGGCGGCGAGGACCAGGCCACCGGCGGCGAGCGCGAGCACCAGGCCGAGACCCGGGCCGGCGTCCGACCGCGCGGAGTCCTTGGCGGCACCGGCAGGCGGCGCAGCGGCGTCGCCCGCGGGGGCGGACGCCGGGCCGGACGGCGCTGCGGTGACGTCGGGCAGCGGCCCGGTCACGACGCCGTCGCCCTTCGCGTCCTTCGGCAGCTGGAGAATCCAGCCGGTGTCCAGCTCTCCGGGGTTCGTCACCCGGCCGCCGTCCGGCTGCACCCGTCCCTTGTTCAGCCGGAAGATCTCCCGGTAGCGCTCACCGTCGCCGAGAAAACGCTCCGCGATCTCGTAGAGGAACTCGGGCTCGCCGCGGTACTCCGGGCGCACCACGTAGTACTTCACCGGCTCGGCGGGAGCGTACGCCACCGGGTGTCGCGGCACGGGGGCGACGCGGGCGGCTGCCGGAGTGCCCAGGACCATCACCAGAGCGGCTGCGGCCAGCGCCCACGCCAGCGCCGCCCGCCCGTGCGGGACGGTTCGCGGCGTTGCGGGTGGTACCGGTAGCGCTCGACGTGGCATGGCGATCCCTGCAGACGGTCCGACGAATGCGAATAGATTACGCAATGTGCTCGGCTAGCATCGTCCGGGCCCGCCCGAGACCGGCTTCCGCACGGTCCCGTGTGGACCCCTCGCAGGCCCGCAGCCACCGGAGACGATGTGCGATTCTTCCTGACTGTCGTTGATCCCCGTACCCGGGAAAGCGCCGACGTCGTCGTGACGGCGGACGAGGGGAACCGGATCGGCGAGCTGGCCCGGGAGCTGCAATCGCTGATGCGCGACGCCGCCGAGCGCACGGGCGGGCCGGACGGCGCCGCCACGCTCTACGTGAACGGCCGGCCGGTGGACGCCGCCCTCACGCTCGCCGAGTCGCAGCTGCGGGAGGGCGCGGTCGTCGGGCTCGACGCCCCCGCCGACGGGCCGCTCGCCGAGCCGGCGGGTCTGCTGGAGGTGCGGGTGACGGGCGGACCGGCGATCGGCTCGGTACGCACCCTCGGCGCCGGAGCCGGCGACCTCGGGTCCGGCGCCGATTGCTGGATCACCGTCGCCGGGGTGCCCGAGGTGGCCGCGCACCTGACCGTCGACCTGAGCGGGCGATGCTGGATCGAGCCCGCACCCGGCATCGGCGTGCACCTCGAGGACGAGCCGGTCGACGCGCGTGCCGAATGGCTGCCGGGCGACCAGGTCGGCATCGGAGCGACGCTGCTGGAACTCGCCGACTACACCCTGCCGGATGCGGCGCTGCAGATGTCCGCCGACAGCGTCTCCGTGGACTACAACCGCCCGCCCCGCATCCTGCCCGTCGCCCCGCAGACCCGCTTCCGGCTGCCGGCCCCGCCGCAGCCCCCCTCGCGTTCCCCGCTGCCCTGGCTGATGGCGCTGCTGCCGCTGGTCGGGGCGCTCGCCCTGGTCCTCATCACCGGCAATCCCGGCATGCTGTTCCTCGCCCTGCTCAGTCCCCTGTCGATGATCGGCAACCACCTGATGAACCGCCGCCAGGGCCGGCGCTCCCACGCCCAGCACCTGCGGGACTACCGGGCGCGCCGCGAAGGCGTCGAGACCGCCGTCCGCGAGGCCGTACGGCTGGAGCGGCGGGAACGCCGGCGGCGATATCCCGACCCGGCCGCGGTCCAGGGCATCGCCCTCGGTCCCCGTCACCGCCTGTGGGAACGCCGCCGGCGCGACGCCGACCATCTGGTGCTGCGGATGGGCGCCGGGGTGCTGCCCTCCGAGGTCGCCGTGGAGGATCCGGAGCGGGAGGAGCACCGGCGGACGGCCCGGCGGAGCCTCGGCGACGTACCGGTGACGGTTCCGCTGCGCGAACGCGGTGTGGTCGGCATCGCCGGAGCGGCCGGCGGCGCGCAGTCCCTGGGCCGATGGGCGGTGATCCAGGCGGCGGTCCTGCACAGCCCGGCCGACCTGCAGATCGTGGTGCTGACCGAGCCGGGCGCCCAGGCCCGCTGGGACTGGGTACGGTGGCTCCCCCACGCCCGCCCGGCGGAGAGCTCGGGGCCGGCGGTGCTGATCGGGACCGACGCGGACTCCGTGGGCCGGCGCGTGGCCGAGCTGCTGGAGCTGGCCGTGCACCGGGCGAGCGTCCGTACCGGGGCCGGCGAGGTGACCGTGGGCGAACCGGACGTGCTCGTGGTCCTCGACGGCTCCCGCCGGTTGCGCTCGCTGCCGGGGGTCGTGCAGCTGCTGCGCACCGGCCCCGCCGTCGGCGTCTACGCCCTGTGCCTGGACGACGACCGGCGCCTGCTCCCGGCCGAATGCCAGGCGGTGGTCGAGGACACCGGCGCCGGGCTGCGGGTGACCCAGGCGGACGCCGACGAGGTGAGCGATGCCCGCGCCGACCATCTCGACGCCGCCTGGTGCGCCCGGGTGGCAAGGGCCCTGGCGCCGCTGCGCGACGTCAGCGACGACGAGGACGCCGTGCTGCCGGCGTCCAGCCGGCTGCTGGACGTGCTGGCCCTCGAACCGCCCGGGGCCGAGGCGATCCTGGCACGGTGGCGGCTGGGCGGCCGCAGCACCGTGGCGATGGTGGGGGAATCCTACGACGGCCCGTTCGAGATCGACCTGCGCCGCGACGGCCCGCACGGCCTGATCGCCGGCACCACCGGCGCGGGCAAGTCGGAGCTGCTCCAGACCGTGGTGGCGGCGCTGGCCGTGGCCAACCGGCCGGACGCCATGACCTTCGTCCTCGTGGACTACAAGGGCGGCAGCGCCTTCGGCGACTGCGTCCGGCTCCCGCACACCGTCGGCATGGTCACCGACCTCGACGAGCACCTGGTCCGCCGGGCACTGGAGTCGCTCGGCGCCGAGCTGCGCCGGCGGGAGCACCTGCTGGCGGGCGCGGGCGCCAAGGACATCGACGACTACGTACGGGCGGCGGACCGGCACCCCGGCCGGCCGCCGCTGCCCCGGCTGCTCATCGTCATCGACGAGTTCGCCTCGATGGTCCGCGATCTGCCGGACTTCGTCACCGGGCTGGTCAACATCGCGCAGCGCGGCCGGTCCCTCGGCATCCATCTGCTGCTGGCGACGCAGCGTCCGGGCGGCGTCGTCTCGCCGGAGATCCGGGCCAACACGAACCTCCGGATCGCGCTGCGGGTCACCGACACGGCCGAGAGCCAGGACGTGATCGACGCCCCGGACGCGGCGCGGATCTCCAAGGGCACGCCGGGCCGGGCGTACGTCCGGCTCGGTCACGCCTCCCTGGTGCCGTTCCAGTCCGCCCGCATCGGAGGACGGCGCAGCGGGCTGCACGTGGCCGAGCTGCCGGCGCCCCGGGTGCGGCCGCTCGGCTGGACCGACCTGGGCCGTACCGTCGAAGCGGACCCGGTCGCCCGGCGCGACGACCGTGACGACGTCACCGACCTGCAGGTCCTGGTGGAGGCCGTCCGCGCCGCCGCGACGGCCGCAGGAGTTCCGGCGCAGCACAGCCCGTGGCTGCCGGCGTTGCCCACGGTCACGACCCTGGACGAGCTGGACGCCGCGGGCGGCGCCCCGTACGGCATCGACGACCTGCCCGCCCAGCAGTCGCGGCACACCGCTGTCGTGGAGGTGGAGCGGTTCGGACACCTGGTCGCCGCGGGCGCACCCCGTACCGGACGCTCCCAGCTGCTGCGCACGATCGCCGGATCGCTCGCACGGACCTACTCCACCGCCGACCTGCACCTGTACGGCCTGGACTGCGGCAACGGCGCCCTCCTGGCGATGGCGGAGCTGCCGCACTGCGGCGCGGTGGTCACCCGCGTCCAGGTCGAGCGCGCCGTCCGGCTGATCCGCCGGCTGGACGAAGAGCTCCGCCGCCGCCAGGCGGTGCTCGCCGCGGGCGGCTTCGCCACCGTGACCGAGCAGCGCGCGGCCGAGCCACCGGAACGGCGGCTGGCCCACATCGTGCTGCTGCTGGACAGCTGGGAGGGGTTCCTCGCCTCGCTCGGCGAGCTCGACGCCGGGGCTCTCACCGACGACCTCTTCCGGTTCCTGCGCGAGGGTGCCAGCAGCGGCGTCCATCTGGTCGTCGCCGGCGACCGGTCGGTGCTCACCGGCCGCATCGCCACGCTCACCGAGGAGAAGCTGGTGCTGCGCATGCCGGACCCCGGCGACATGTCCCTGGCCGGCATCTCGCCGCGCGGTGTGCCGCCGCAGATGCCTCCGGGGCGCGCGTTGCGGGCGGGTTCCGGCGTCGAGACCCAGATCGCCCTGCTGCCCGGGGAGGCGAGCGGCCCGGCGCAGGCCGCCGCCCTGGCCGAGATCGGGCGCCGGGCGCGCGAGCGGGACGCCGGGGTCCCGGCCGGGGCGCGGCCGTTCCGGCTGGGTGAGCTGCCCGCACAGATCTCGTACGCCGAGGCGGCAGCGCTGTGCGCCCCGGACGCCGGTGCGGGCTGGCTGTTGTTCGGTGTGGGCGGTGACCAGCTCGCCGTGTACGGGCCGGACCTCGCCGAGGGGGTGCCGGCGTTCGCGATCGGCGGACCGCCGAAGTCCGGGCGCAGCACGGCGCTGTCCGCGATGGTGCGCTACGCCCTGGACGCGGGACAGCAGGCGATCCTTCTGACGCCGCGTACCTCGCCGTTGCGCGACGTCGCGGACCATCCCGGCGTGATCGCGTCGTTCACGGGCCCGGACGTCGGCGCCGCCGAGTTCGCCGCCGCCCTGGACAAGGTGGCGGGGCGCGCGCTGGTCGCCGTCGACGACGCGGAGGCGTTGCGCGACGTCGAGGCGGCCGCGGAGCTGCGGGCCATCCTGCGCGGCGGCGAACGACGCGGGCTGGCGATCGTGTACGCGGGAGACCCGGAAGACCTGAGCGCCGGCTTCACCGGGTGGCTGGTGGATGCGCGCAAGGCACGGCGGGGAGCGTTGCTGTCCCCGCAGAACCGCACGGACGGCGACCTGGTCGGCGCGCGGCTCCCCCGCACCGCCGTGGGCCGGCCGGTCCAACCGGGACGGGCGTTGCTGTACGCAGGCGACGGCGAGCCGGTCGTGGTCCAGGTGCCCCGCTGACCCGCGGGGCCGGGGCCGGGCCGGCGCGTCCGGCATCCGGCCCGGCGACCCCGGGCGGCGCGGGTTACTTGGAGATGGACTTCGCCAGTTCCTCGTCAGCCTGCTTGAAGGCGTCGGCGGCAGCGGTCAGGTACTTGCCCATGCCCTCGAGCCCTTCGGCCATCTTGGTGGCGCCCTGGTTGAACTCGTCGTACGACTGCTCGAACTGCTTGCTGGACGAGTCCGTCACGTACCCGCCGTTGACCAGGTCGTTCACCATCCGGCGCAGCTCGTTGAGCTTGTCGAGGACCTCGTCCTTGCCCCGGACGAGCCGGTTGGCGCCGTCGCGCATGTCCTGATAGGTGACGTTGACGTTTGCCATGGCGGCATATCCCTTCGTCGTTCTTCCGGTGCGAAGCGGATCTTCACCCGGGGTGCTGAGGCCGGCGATCGGTCAGGAGCCGGCGGAGAGGAACCGGAACGTGCCGGTGACCGCGTCGAAGAGATCCAAGAGGTCCTCGGTCAGCGGCAGGATGGGTGAGCTCGCGGTGATCACGGCGATCCGTCCGGGATCCGGGCCCGGGAACGGCACGAAGGTCTGCATCATCACGGACCTGATCCATCCCTCGCCCTCGGGCAGCACGACGTCCTCGACGCCCCGGGTCCGCGCCACGCTGCCGACCTCCGGCAGTGCCGCCTGCACCACCTCGCGCCACGGGCTGTCAGCGCCCGTACGGGGCAGCGGCCGCAGCTGGGCGGTCACCGCCGAGGCGTCCGTGTCGTTGCCGGGAGCCCGCACGATGCTCACCGTGACGCTCGCCGTCAGCAGGGCCTCGTCGAAACCCTGCACCATCACGCCGCAGTAGGCGGCGCCGTTCGCGTACGCGCTACGAGCGACGCCGCGCAGCGCGCGGGTCAGCGCCGCGCGGTGCGGCATGAGCTCCGGAACCTCCCGGATCCGCTCGTTCACCAGCGCGCTGATCGCGGTGTTGCGGGTGTCGGGGTGTACGTCGATCTCGAACCACGAGTCCGGAACGGTGATGGCGAAGCCGGTCGGTTCCGTCATGCCTTCACCTGCTCGCGCAGCTCCGCGGCCAGCTCGTCGTCGACCTTGCGCAGGTTCTCCACCGCCTGCCGGGCGATCTTGACCAGCCGCTCGCAGTTCTTGTCCACACGCGAGCGCCCGTCGCTCCAGTGCGACTCGAAGTGGTCGAGCGCCCCGTCGACGTCGTCACCGCCGAGGTCGCCGGCGAACTGCACCATCCACCGGTCGGCGTCGTGCAGGCCGTCACGGATGCGCTCCAGCGTGCTGGCGAAATCCTCCAGCCCGCCCAGATCGACCTTCAGCTGCTCGGATGATCCCATCTCTACCCCCAGACCGAGCCCGTTGGCGTGGTGAAGACCCCGGTGACCGGGTCCATCCTGGTGCCCGGCGGCGGCAGGGCGGGCAGCGGTTTCTCACCCTGGCCCAGCAGCCTGTCGTTGATCTTGCCCAGGTCCGCCGGGGAAAGCGGCACGCCGTCACGCAGGTATTGCGCATCGAACTCCACGAAATCCCGGATCGCTCTTTCTCCCGCGTCGGTGGAGGCAGGGAACTTGGGCGCGTCACTGACGGTCGCCTTGTAGCTGACCGCGAAGTCCCCGTCGATCTTGTAGTTGGACCGGAGATTGCGGAACCGGTCGAGCGCGTACTTGATCGGCTGCTCGAGGAGATTCTTGTGGCTCACGTTGGCCATGTGGGTGAGCGGCGTAAGATTGTCCGTCGTACCGTGGCCGCCGAGGTTGTCGTTGATCAGATGTCCCCTGATCCACTTGTCGTCCTGACGACCGGCCTGCAGCAGGGCTTGTTCCACGTCCCCCGTGCGTGAACTGTTGTTCAGCCACTCCACCGACCAGCATTGGGTGCTCCGCGTGCTGGTACCCGGAACCAGCTTGGTGAGAATCTCCGACTGCGGCAGCGGACCATCGAAGTCCGCCTTCGTGAGAATGCGCGGCTCCTTGCCCAGAGCCCTTCTGATGTTGATCATCGTCCGCTTGTTCGGCACGTGTGTGTTCAGTTGTTTCCCCGGCTTGGAAATCCCGCCGGCCGGGGCGGAGGAGGAGGATCCGGCCGGCTTGGTGCCCTTCTTGTACAGATTTCCGATCTTGACGTTGGCCTTCTGGGCGGCCGCCCGGCACGACACCAGGCCGAGGGGGTCGATCTCGAGCAGGGGGTTGTCCACGTACCGGACGGGGCTGGGGCCCGCGCCGAGGCCGAGCGGATCGGGGCTGATGTAGCGGCCGGTGCGCGGATCGTAGTAGCGGTGCAGGTTGTAGTGCAGGCCGCTCTCGGGATCGGCGTGCTGGCCGGGGAACCGCACCGGAGTCCCGTCCGACGGGTTCCGCTCCTGGCCCCACAGTCCCGCCGCGGAGCGCCAGGCCACCGAGCCGTCGACCTCGATCAGGTCGGTGGGCACGCCGGTCGGGTCGCAGACCATCAGGCGCAGCCGGCCGTCCGGCGCGACACCGTCGGCCGCGCCGTCCAGTTGCAACAGCGGCCGGAGCCCGTCCAGGTCGTGCTGCCAGGTGGTGACGCGACCGGCGGTGTCCGACTCCTCGACGATCGTCGGGCCGTCCCAGCTGACCTGCACCTGCGCGACAGCCGGGCCGTCGAGCGGGGCGTCGGCCGGGCCGTCCGCCAGCCGCTGCTTGGCGACGCGCCGCCCGAGCGCGTCGTACCGGTACCGCCACCGGCTGCCGTCCGGGGTGACGACCCCGTGCAGCTGACCGTCGGCGTTCCACACGAAGGTCCAGACCCGCAGGCCACCACGGCCGTCCGGCTCCTGGCGGCGGATCAGCCTCCCCGCGCGGTCGTAGCGGTACGCGATCTCTCCCGCCCGCGTCAGGTCCGTGCCCTCGTACGCGCGGTCACCGGCCGCGCCGCCATCGCCCGACGTCTCGACGGGCTCTCCCGAGAGGTCGTAGCGGTAGCTCTCGCGGCGGCCGGGACCGTCCACATCGGTGACCCGTCCCTCGTCGTCGAGCCGGAACGTGGTGGTGCCGTCCCGGCTGTCCGACACCGTCGTCAACAGGCCGTCCTCCCGGTAACCGAAGGCGCGGTGCCCCTCGGGCCCGCGGACAGCGGTCAGCCGGTCGCCGTCGTCGAACTCCCGGGCCACGGTCACCGACTCGTCGAGCCGTTCGGCCCGGCGCCTGCCACGGTCGTCATGCTCGAATTTCAGGCTGTGCCCGGCCATGGTGAGGCTGACCGGATATCCCGCCGCGTCGAAGACCCACCGCGTCTGCGCCCCGGACGGCGTGCCGCGGACGACCGTCCTGGTGGGGTCGTCGTACGCGAACGAGACGGTGCGGCCGTCGACAGACTCGGCGGTGACCCGGCCGAAGAAGTCCCGCTCGATGGTGAGGGCGGCGTCCGGGCTGGTGGCGGCGACGAGCCGGCCCACGGGATCATGCAGGAACGTGGTCGACCGCTCGTCCCGTGCGGAGATGGCGCGCCGGCGTACGAGGTTGCCGAGCAGGTCGTACTCGAACTCGGTCGTCTCCCCCGCGGCGTTGACGATGCGGAGCAGCTGCCCGGCCGCGTCGTAGGAGTAGCGGCGGACGCGGCCGTCGAAGTCGGTCTCCCCGACCAGCCGGCCGGCGGCCTCGTAGCGGTAGTGCCACTGCAGGCCCGCCGGATCGGTGACCCGGCTCAGCCGCAGCTCGGTGTCGTGCTCGTAGGTGGTGCGGGCGCCGGACGGGGTGACGGTGGCCACGGGAAGGTCGAACGGCCCGTACTCGGTGCGGGTGGTGAGGCCGCGCGCGTCGGTGTGGGCGACCTCGTTCCCCTCTGCGTCGTACTGCCACTCCTGGCGGCCGCTCGCCGGGTCCTCGCGCCAGGCAGGCTCGCCGTCGACCGTCCAGCCGCACGAGACCTGCCGGCCGGCGGTGTCGTCGACGACGGCGGGACGGCCGAGCGGGTCGGCGGCCAGGACCGCCACCTGCGGGTCGCGGCCACCGACGGGCATCGGCGACGGTACGGCCGGTGCCGCCGCGGCCGGTTCGTTCCCGTACGCCGGCTCGTCGTCGTCATCCTGCGATGCCGGCCCGGGGTCGTACGCGTGCCCGCCTGCCAGCTCCCGGTGGCCCAGCAGCAGGTCGACGCCGAGCGGATCGGTGAACGGGTCGGGTGACTCGGCCGGCTCGTAGGGGCGCCGCCACACCCGGCCGTCCTGCTCGACCGAGACGGCCGTGACCCTGCCTTCCTCGTACGTGATCTCGCACGGGCTGCCGTCGGGGCGCACCACGGTGTCCAGCACGCCGTCCGCGTCGTAGAGGAACCGGGTGGTGCGGCCGAGCGGGTCCGTACGCGACAGCAGACGGTGCTGCGGGTCCCACTCGCGGTACGTGGTGCCGCCGAGCGGATCGGTCTCGGCCACCACCTGCAGGTCCTCGTTGAGGTCGAAGATCGTGGTGTGGCCGAGGGAGTTCGTAGCGTGGGTGCGACGCTGCTCCGGCTCGTAGGCGAACTTGTAGGAGAAGTAGCCGTCGCGGCCCTCGCCGAGCACGCACCGGCCCTGCTCGTCGTACGTGTAGCGGTACCACCGGCCGTTGCGGTCCTGCCACCGGATCAGCCGGCCGTCGTCGTCGTACGCGAAGTGCACGGGCAGGCCGGAGGTGTTGACGACCTGGACCAGGCGGCCGTCCGCGTACCCGAAAGTTCTCAGCGGTGTGGGCGAGCCGCCGTCGGCCGGAATCAGATGCAGGGCGGTGACCAGCCCGCTCTCGGTGGTGACGGTGACGCGCCGGCCGTCGCCGTGCCGCACCTCCCGCGGCATGCCCTGATCGTCGCGCAGGATCTCGATCCGGTTGCCCTCCCGGTCGACGATCGCGACGAGCGGTGCGAACGCGACCGGGGCGGCGCCGGCCGGACCGGGCAGCAGCTCCGCGGGCAGGGCCGGGCCCCCGGCATCCGGCTCCGCGCTGCGCGGATCGTCCGCATGGGGCGCGGCGAACAGCAGGGTCAGGCCGGCGGCGGGGTCGGTGACGAGGAAGCCCGCACCGGCGCGGCGCAGCGGCAGGCCGCGACCGTGTCGCGGCAGGACCGCACCCTCGGCACCGGGCACCGGGTACGTCAGCAGCGTGCCGTCCGCGGCCAGCAGGTGCACCCCGCCCGGCTCCACGGCGATGCGCTGGTCCAGCGTGGACGCCCAGGACGCCCCGAAGGAGCGGCCGGCACGGTAGTCGGAGCGGTGCGTACGTTCCAGCAGCAGCGGCGGATCGCCCGGCAGTTCCAGGTCGGTCTCGGTGAGGAACACCCGCCCGGTGCTGATGTCGACCGGATCGCCGCAGGCGGGCATCTCCAGGGTGCGCTTGGAGGTGCGCAGCGGCAGTTCATTGATCTTGTTGGTCAGCCGGGTGAGCCCCGACTTGACCACGTCGAGGGTGCCGCGCGCCGCATTGGCGACCGTGTTCGCCAGCCCACGGACGGTGTTGCGCATGGACGTCAGCGCGGCCTTGGCGATCTCTCGGAGCCCGCCGGCCTTGTAGAGCGCGGAGAGCCGCGAGATCGAGGTGAGGCCGCGGACCCCCGGGATGATCCCGAGCACGCCGAAGACGAGGTCCAGGATGCTGCCTTTGCCCTGCGCGAAGTCGACTATCGCCTTGACCAGCAGGACCGCGCCGGCCGCGACGGCCACCCAGGCGAGCGGACCCCCGATGATCATCGCGATGATGCCGGCCACGAGGGCGACCCACTTGGCCACCTCGCAGAGGACCTCCCACAGCTTCTTCAGGGCGTCGCCGAGTTTCTGCCAGAAGGACCGGGGCTGGATGCCGGCGTCGGAGGCCTCGGAGATCTCCCTCTTGCATTCCCGGGCGGCGCCGTCGCGCAGCTGCCGGGCCTGCTCGGCGAGCGACTTGGCGGCGTTCAGCGCCTGCTCGGCGGAGGCGGCCCGGCCCTGGACGTCGGACAGCCGCTGCTGGGCCGTCTCGGCGTCGCGCAGCGCCCGCTTGACCTGCTCAGGGTCGGGGTCGGTGTGCTGCTGCAGGGACTCCGCCTGCCGCGCGACCGTCTCGACGTCGCCCTGCGCCAGCTGGAGCTGCCCGGTGAGGCCGCCCAACTGCTCCCGGGCCGCACGCCCGTCGGCCAGTGCCCGGTCCGCCATGGCCTGCGCGTTCTGAAGCTTGGGCGCGAACGCGTGCAGCGCGTCGCCGACCATGCGGTGCGAGGTGTGCAGCTTGCGCAGCTGCTCCGGGAACTCGCCGAACTGCTCGCGGAACGCGTCGCCGGACTGCCCGATCCAGGTGAGCACCGCGCCGTCGCCCTGCAGCGAGTCGACGGCCCGCTGTGCGCGGTACGCCTCGTCGGCGAAGCTCAGGAATCGGTCGCCCACGGTGACGAGATTGTCCGGCGCGCCTGGCGTGGGATCTCCGTCGATGTCCAGCACCCACCAGTCACCCGGCCGCGCCATCCAGGAACTCCCACCGTTCGTCGTGGGCGCGAAGGCCCGTCCAGCCGGCTGGAGTGTCACGGTTCAGCCGGGATTGCAGAGTGGACCGTACCCCACCCCACCCACCCTTCCCGGAGGGTGTTTGCGGCTGTCCTCGCAGGTCAGCGCGGCTGGCGGGCGGACGGATCAACGGGGGTGCTGTGATTGATCCCTCAGGCGGGACGGAAGCTGTCGAAGACCAGCTGCAGGTCGTCCCGGGCGTCGTCCCAGTCGGCGTCGCGCGTCTGCCAGTAGATGCCGTACGCCTGGTTCGCGTCGACGACGAAGCCACGGTTGTTCACGTGCTGGCGGGTGCTGCTGCCGTCGAAGGTGAACTCCCAGTCGGCGGCCTTGCGGAAGTAGCGCACCTCGCGAATGTGGATCTCGTCGTAGCCGGGGAAGTCACCCGCCCGCACCCGCTGGTCGGCCTTGCCCCGCCAGTCCGCCACCGGGTTCCACTGCGGATGGTCGGTCTGGTCGATGCCGAGCACCCGCCCGGTGGCCGGGTCCCGGAAGTAGACCATGGTGCCTTCCTTCGACCGCCGCCAGCCCTCGGGCACGTAGAGGGCGAAGCCGGTCCGGTCCCGGTAGTCGCGCCACCCCGCCGGCCGCGGCGGGAGGTCGCGCCCGGCGGCTGGGGTCGTCGCGGTCGCCTTCCGCGTGGTGGAAGTGACCGGCGGCGCCGCGGGTGCCGTGGTGAGCGCCGTTGTGGCCGGTGTCCGGGAAGCCGGCGTGGTGGCTGCCGGCGCGGTCCGTGCCCCGGTCTCTCCCGGGGAACGGGTTACCAGCCAGGTGATCGCTCCACCGGCGAGCAGCACGACGACGATCGCCGCGATGACGAGAACCACCGATCGCCGGGGGCGCCGCGTCGCAGCAGAATCCTCTTCGGCGGGGACTTCTTCCACCGGGGCCGCGGCGGCGCGCAGACGGCGGCGGGTCTCCGCGATGTCGGTGCGCTCGGCCGGGTCCCTGCGGAGCAGCCCGTCGAGGACCGGCTGCAGGGCGCCCGCCTGCCGCGCCGGGTCCGGCTCGTCCACCGCGAGGGCGGTCAGCGTCCCGATCGCCGACGGTCGCTCGAACGGTGAGCGGCCCTCGACGGCGGCATAGAGGGTCGCGCCCAGGGACCACAGGTCCGCCGCCGGCGAGGCGGTGCCGTCCTTGACCCGCTCCGGCGACATGTACTGGGGGGAACCCAGCACCAGCTCGGTGCTGGTCGTGATGATGCTGTCCCCCTCGATGGAGGCGATCCCGAAGTCGGTGAGCACCACCCGGTCGTCGGGGCCGAGCAGGACGTTCGCCGGCTTGACGTCACGGTGCCGTACGCCCGCCCGGTGCGCCGCCTCCAGCGCGTCGAGCAGTTGCAGGCCGATCGCCGCCACCCGCTCCGGTTCCAGGGGGCCGTCCTCGCCCACGACCTGCTGCAACGAGCGGGAGGGCACGTACTCCATGACGATCCACGCCCGGCCCTCGTCCTCGAACACGTCGTAGACCTGCGCGACGTTCGGGTGGCTGAGCCGGGCGGCGGCCCGCGCCTCCTGGAGCATGCGCCGGTGCACGGCGTCCCGTTCGGCGGCGACGAGATCCGCCGGGAGGACGACCTCCTTGACGGCCACCTGCCGGCCGAGGATCTCGTCGTGGGCGACCCACACCCGGCCCATGCCGCCGGCGCCGAGGGACTCCCCCAGCCGGTAGCGCCCGGCGACGCCGACCGGTCCCGCACTCATGCGAGCCGATATACCCGGGCATGCCCGCGGTCACACCGCCTCCGGGCAGGCCCTGCGGCGTTACGCTTCCGTCGTGGATGACCTTGCGTACGCCCGTACGCGCGTGGCGGAGCTCGGCCCCCGGTTCTGCCTGACCTTCGTCAAGGGCGTCGACGAGCGGGAGGCCCTGCGGCGGATGGGCGCCTACCCCGACACGATCGCCGACCGCGACGGGTCGCGGCTCGACGGCCACGCCGCGGCGGCAGCGCTCGGCCGGTGGACCGTGGTGATCGAGTCCGGCGGCGCCGCGGGGGCCGACCACCTGCTCCTGGAGACGGTCTCGCGCGGCACCGAGGCGCTGTCCCTGCTGGGTGACGACGAGGCGTCGCCGCGGTTCACGTACGCGGTCGGCGGCAGCACCGCCGTGGCCTTCGATCCGGCGTACCCGGCGCTGGAGCTCACCTGGGGCTCGGACCCGGAGCTGCTGCGGCACCTCATGCAGGCGATCGGGCTGCGCGAGCCGGGCGGCGAGGACGAGGAGACGTGGCGCGACGCCGAGGCGAAGGCGCTGGTGCTGGCCCAGCGCCTCACCGGCGCCCGGCTGCCGGAGGACCTGCTCGGCCGGCCGCTGGTGTCGGCGCGGATCGAGCCGTGGTTCGCCGGCCCGGTGCATCCGGGCGACCTGCTGCGCCCGGGCCCCCGGTTCGCGGACCTGTTCGCCGCCGCCGAGGCAGCGCCGGACGACCGTAAGCGGCAGGTCGCCGTCGCCGAGGTACGCCGGCTCGCCGCGGCCGCGGGCGTGGCCGACGCCGCCGGGCTGGACGCCGCCCTCGATCGCGCCGCGCTCGGTGCCGGGGCGCCCGTCGCCATGGACACACCGCTGGGCCGGGAGGTGCGTGGCTGGCTCGGCGAGCCGGCCGGGAAGGGGCTGCGCAGCCTGGCCGTGGCCCTGCGCGGGGTGCTCGGCCGGGACGCCGACGTGGCGCTGCGGGCAGCGCTGCGCCCGCTCCGCGACGCCGCGGAGGCCGACGGCGAAGCCGTCCAGGCGCTGATCGCGGCGCTCGGCGCCCCGTGATCCCTAGCTGGTCGGCACCTTCACCGCGCCGCTGAGGATGCGGTAGCGGGCCTTCTCAAGCTTCGCCTCATACGGCTTCAGCGCCGGGTTGGAGGTCGAGTATCCGAGGCCGTCCACCTTGAGGTCGTAGCGCTTGGCGCCGCCCGAGCGGTCGCCCTTGATGAACGCCTGGATCTCCTGGAAGACGCTGTTGTCGACGCGCTTGAGCATCGAGGTGAGGATGCGCTCCTTCACCGCGCCGTCCGCGCTGAGGTACTGGTCGGAGTCGACGCCGATCGCCCAGGCGTCGCCCGCCGCGGCCACGGCCTGCATGGCGCCCTGTCCCGAGCCGCCGGCCGCCGAGTAGACGACGTCCGCGCCGTCGGCGAGCAGGGCGGCCGCGGCGGCCTTGCCCTTGTCCGGGGAGCCGAAGCCGCTGAAGTCCGGCGGCTTGCTCAGGTAGCGGGCGCCGACCCGGATGTCCGGGTCCACGCTGTGCACGCCCGCCGCGAACCCGGCCCCGAACTTGCGGATCAACGGTACGTCCACGCCGCCGATGAAGCCGACCCGGTTGCGCTTCGTGGCCAGGCCCGCCGCGACGCCGACCAGGTACGAGCCCTGCTCCTCGGAGAAGAGCAGCGACACCACGTTCTTGGCCTGCACCGAGTCGTCGTCGATGATGGCGAACAGCGTGCCCGGGTTCTCCTTGGCGACCGTGCCGACGGCACCGGCGTAGAGGAAACCCACCGCGATCACCGGGTTGCTGCCGGCCTTGACGAGGTCGCGCAGCGCGGCCGCGCGCCCCTCGTCGTCCTCCGACTTCGTGGTGGTCTCGGTCGCCTCGATGAGCAGTTCCTTCTTCGCCCGGTCGAGGCCGGTCCCGGCCATGTCGTTGAAGCTCTTGTCGCCGCGGCCCGCGCTGTCGTACGCGATGCCGACGTGGATGGTCTCGCGGCCGAGCCCGGTCAGCGCGTCGGACGAGACGGTGACCGGCGCCGAGCCGCACGCCGACAGCGTCGCGACGGCGGCGGCGAGCAGGGCGGCGGTGATCCTTCTGCGCATCTGCATCCTCAGTACCGGAACTGCCCGACGGCGTCGCGCAGGGTGGTGGACATGCGGGTCAGCTCGGCGGCGGCCTCGCGGGCTCGGGCCACCTCGGCGGAGGTGGCCGACGTCGCGGCGGCGACCGCGCGGATGTTCTCGGCGATGCTCGCCGTGCCGCTGGAGGCGGCGACCGCGCCGCGGCTCATCTCGACGGTCGTGGCGGTCTGCTCCTCCACGGCCCCGGCGATGCTGGTCTGGTAGTCGCTGATCCGCGCGATGACCCCGCCGATCTTCTCGATCGCGACCACCGCCGCCCCGGTGTCACCCTGGATCGCCCGGACCAGGCCGTCGATCTCCTCGGCCGCCTTGGCGCTCTCCTGCGCCAGGTCCTTGACCTCGCCGGCCACCACCGCGAAGCCCTTGCCGAGCTCACCGGCCCGGGCCGCCTCGATGGTGGCGTTGAGCGCCAGCAGGTTGGTCTGCTCCGCGATGCTGGTGATCAGGCGTACGGCGTCACCGATCGCCGAGGACGAGGCGCCGAGGTTGGCCACGGTGCCGTTCGCGGTCTCCGCGGCCCGGACCGCCTCGGCGGCGACGTTGGCGGCGTCGGTGGCGTTGCGCGAGATCTCCTGGATCGAGATGCCCATCTCCTCGGAGCCGGCGGCCATCGTGTCGACGTTGCGGTTGACGTCCTCGGCGGCGCCGGCCACCAGCTCGGCCTGCAGCGACGTGTCGCCGACCGCGTTGGCGAACGCCGCGGACACCGCGTCCAGCTCCACGGAGGTCCGGGTGAGTGCGTCGGCCTGCACGGCGACGTCGGAGACGATGGCGCGGACCGACCCGACGGCCTGCCCGAGCGCGGCGGCCATCTGCCCGACCTCGTCGCGCCAGGCGCTCGTCGGCACCTCGGTCAGGTCGCCGTCCGCTACCTTGCGCAACGCGTCGCGGGCGGCGCTGACCGGGCGCACGATGCTGCGGGTCACCACGTACGCGGAGGCGGCGCCGAGCAGCAGCGCCAGCGCGGTCGCGATGCCGATGGCCCATTGCGCGCGGGTCGCGTCGCTGGCGGACACCTGGACGGCCTCCACGCTGCGCGCGTCGACGGACGCGGCGAGCTTCTGGGCCGCCACCATGATCCGGTAGTAGCTGTTGAAGCTGTCGTACATGGCGATCTGGTCGGCGTTCCACAGCGCCTGCGGTGTGCCGGGCTTGTACGTGGCCACGAGCTTGTCGTTGACCGAGACGTACGTGTCCAGCTCCTTGCCGACCTGCGCGAACAGCGCCTTCTCGGTCGCGGTGAAGGCGGGGGCGTCGACCCGGCTCAGGAAGGTGCGGAACGTGTCCCGCTCCTGCTGCCAGGCCTTGTACGCCACCGAGTCCCCGCCCAGGGCACGCGCCGCCCCGAGCCGGTAGATGTCGTTGATGTAGCTGGACTGCCACCCGTTGAGCGTCGCGGCGTGGGTCTTGATCTCCCCGGCCTGCCGCGTGAGCACCTCGAGGCGCCGTACGTCGTTGGCGGAGCCGCGCTGCTCGACGATGGTGGCGAAGGCCATGGCCGCGATGCCCAGCAGCAGCACGAGAACCGCGGCGAAGGTGCCGAACAGCCGGGCGCCGATGGGAAACCGCCGCACGTGGAATACCTCCGGTCCGATGGCAGCACAGAGCCGCCGCACTCCTCTGATCGGCATGCGCGCGCCGCGACTGAGCCCCAAGCACGGCGGTGATCAGTCGTTCGAACGGTGCGCTCCACCGCCGGCAGATGCAGGACTCACCGTAGTTCCAAGATCACTGGCGGTAGCCGAATCGGCGGAAGGTTCGGTCCTGCGACGCGAGAACACCCCCTGAGAGGTAGCGACACCCGCCAGCACGACGAGCGCGCCGACCGGCTGGAACCAGCGGAGGTGCTCGCCGAGCACGGTCACACCGACCACGGTGGCCACCACCGGCATGAGATACGTGACCGACGCCGACGTGCTCGCGCCGGCCAGCCGGATGACCCGGAAGTTCAGCACGAACGCCACGCCGGTCCCCAGCGCGCCGAGCGCCAGCACGCAGAGCACCACCTCCGTCGACAGCGAGGCCGGGGCGGGCGGCTCCCCGGCCAACAGCGGTGCGGCGATGCTGAGCTGGGCCAGGGCCATGAGCAGTTGCGCGGCCGCGATGGAGACGCCGCTGCCGGTCCGTCCGGCGACGAACTTCTTCTGGTACGGGATCGCGACGGCGTAACACATCGCCGCGCCGAAGCACATGAGCTGGCCGGTGAACTGGGTCCCGCCCACGCCGTGCCACACGCCGAGCACCGTCATGACGCCCGCGAAGCCGATGCCGATCCCGGCCGCGCGCCGCCTGGTGAACGGCTCGGTGCGGAACACCAGCGCCGCGAGCGGCAACGCGACCAGCGGCGTGGCGGCGTTCCAGATGCCGGCGAGGACGGAGGAGACCCGCTGCTCGCCGTACCCGAAAAGGGTGAAGGGCAAGGTCACGCCCAGTGCGGCCACCACGACGAGATGGCCCCACAGCCGGGGGTCGCGCGGCAGGCGGTCGCGGGTCAGCAGCAGGATGACCAGCAGGGTCAGGGCGCCCGCGGCGACCCGGCCGAAGGTGAGCCACAGCGGGTGCAGCTCCCGGACGCCGACCTTGATGAACAGGAAGCTGGTCCCCCAGATGGCCGCGAGGGCCAGGAAGCCCGGGAGCCAGCCGCGCAGGGAGTGAGTGTCAGGAGCGGTACGCGATTCCACCCCTGACACTCTGCCGAAGAGGTACGACAATTTCCCCGCGTTTTCCGCCCGCGGTCAGAAAGTTGCGAGCATCGCGTAATGCCATTGATCACCGAGACCGCGGTGTCTTCCGGGCTGCGCGGCATGACCGTCAGGCCGTGTCGGCCCTGACGCCGGCGCCGCGCCTCCGGAAGACCGGAAGCCGCCAGAGCCGACCCGCCAGCACGGTGGCGAGGATCCAGAGGACGTACATGAGCACGGTCCAGGAACCGCCCGTGCTGCTGACACGGCCGTCGGCGACCGTGATCGTCGCCGCGTTCTGGACCAGCTCCAGGCCATCCCATACGAAGGTGCCGGTCACGTGGGGATCGACCGTGGTGAGGCCGCGCTCGAACGCCACCTGCGCCTCGGCGAAGACGTAGTTGACAAGTAGCGGGATGAGCGTGGCGACGTACGCGGCGGCGACCCAGGAGTGGCGGGGACCCTCGCCGAACTCGGCGATCAGATACTGCTCCGCGAGCCCTCGGCTGCCGCCGACGCGGCGCAGCGCCTCGGTCGTGCCCACGTCGCTGGCCGCTTCCAGCAGGTTGGCCCGCACCTCCCGCCGTGTCGTCAGGCGCGACTGCCGGGGCAGGTCGTAGAGCTGCTGGTCGAGCATCCAGACCAGCCGCTCGATGCGGAGCCGGTCGAACCATCGGACGGTACGGGACATGTCAGTCTCCCTCGGTGACGGCGTCGGGCAGCGGGCGGGACAGCACGGCATCGACGCCGGCGGCATGCCGCGCCCAGGCGGCGGTGCCCTCGGCGAGCGCCTGCCGGCCGGCGGCGGTCAGGTAGTAGTACTTGCGCGCGGGGCCGCTCGGGGACGGCACGAGACGGGTGGTCACGCGCCCTTCCCGCTGCAGCCGGGACAGCGCGGGATAGACGCTGCCCTCCAGGACGTCGGCGAAGCCCGCGGCCTGCAGCCGTTGCACCACCTCGTAGCCGTACGACTCGCGTTCGGCCAACAGATGCAGCAGCAGCACCGAGAGCACCCCCTTCAGCAATTGCGGATCATGGCTTTCCGGCACGGTTCTAGACTCCGTCAGGTACTAGGCATTGTCAAGTAGTGGGTGATAGATCTCAGGCATGACGCATCCGGCCGACGAGGTCGTGACCCTCGCCAGCGAGCTCATCGCCATCGACACCACCAACCCCGGCACCCACGGCGGCCCGGGACCCGAGCGGGCCGCCGCCGAATACGTCGCCGCCCGGCTCGCCGAGGCCGGCTACGCCCCCGAGTACGTCGAGTCCGGCGCACCCGGCCGGGGCAACGTCGTCGCCCGGCTGCCCGGCGCGGACCCGTCGCGGGGCGCACTGCTGATCCACGGTCACCTCGACGTGGTCCCGGCCGATCCCGCCGACTGGACCGTCCCGCCCTTCGCCGGCGAGGTGCGCGACGGCTACCTGTGGGGCCGCGGCGCCGTCGACATGAAGGGCATGCTCGCCATGACCCTGGCGGTCGCCCGGCACTTCCGGCGCACCGGCGTCGTCCCGCCCCGCGACCTGGTCTTCGCGTTCCTCGCCGACGAGGAGGCCGGCGGGGTGGTCGGAGCCCAGTGGCTCGTCGCGCACCGGCCGGATCTGTTCGAGGGCGTCACCGAGGCGATCAGCGAGGTCGGCGGGTTCTCCGTCACGCTGCCCGGCGGACCGCGGGCGTACCTGGTGCAGACCGCCGAGAAGGGCTCGATGTGGCTGCGGCTGGCCGCGCGTGGCACCGCGGGGCACGGCTCGCTGCTGCACACCGACAACCCCATCGGCAAGCTGGCCGCCGCGCTGGCCCGCCTCGACGCGCACCGGTTCCCCGTGGTGCTCACCGAGCCGGTGCGCGAGTTCCTCACCGGGGTCGCCGGGCTCACCGGCGTACCGTTCGATCCCGCCGACCCGGAGGCCGCCGTCCGCCGGCTCGGGCACCTGTCCCGGCTCATCGAGCCGGGGTTGCGCGACACCGCCAACGCCACGATCGTCGGGGCGGGCACCAAGTCCAACGTGGTGCCCTCGATCGCCCGGGCCGAGCTCGACGGCCGGATGCTGCCCGGGCGCGACGAGGCGTTCCGGGCCGAACTGGCCCGGGTGCTGGGCCCGGACGTGGCGATCGAGTGGGACAGCCTGCCCGCCGTGCAGACCACCTTCGACGGGGACCTCGTCGCCGCGATGGACGCCGCGGTGGACGCCGAGGATCCGGGGGCGCGGCTGCTGCCGTACCTGATGCCGGCCGGCACGGACGCCAAGTCCTTCGCCCGCCTGGGCATCCGCCACCTCGGGTTCGCCCCGCTGCGGCTGCCGCCGGAGCTGGACTTCACCGCGCTGTTCCACGGCGTCGACGAGCGGGTGCCGACCGCGGCGCTGGAGTTCGGCACCCGGGTGCTGGACCGGCTGTTGCGGACCTGCTGAACGGTCGTCTGCTACCTTCGGAGCAGGTCATGAGTGCCAGCGACAAGCCCCGGCTCGCTGGCCGGCAACCCTTCCGTTCGCGATGGGGTGCCCCGGGTGAGGACCGGGCTTGCGCCGGCACCGGCGCGGGCAAGCGCGGACCCCGTGGGGGTCCCTGACCTCGCGGAGGTTCCCGTGACCCTGGCCCTGCAGCACGACCTGGACGTCGTCGGCGACGACGCGGCCGTGCGCCTCGGCACCGGCGAGACCGTCCGGTTCGCCCACCTCGACCACGCCGCCTCGGCGCCCTGCGTACGCGCCGCCGCCGACGCCGTGCAGGGCCTGCTGCCCTGGTACGGCAGCGTCCACCGCGGCGCCGGCATCCGTTCGCAGACCTCGACGCTGGAGTACGAGCGCGCCCGGGACCTGGTGGCGGCCTTCGTCGGCGCCCGCACCGGCGACACGGTCGTGTTCACCCGCAACACCACCGACGCGCTGAACCTGCTGGCCCGCGCCCTGCCGCCGGGCACCACCACGATCGTCTTCGACGGCGAGCACCACGCCAACCTGCTGCCGTGGCCCCGCCAGCACCGCCTGCCGTGCCCGGACAGCCCGGACGCGGCGGTGGCGGCCCTCGAGGAGGCGCTCCGGACGGTACGCGGGCCGGCCCTGCTCGCGGTGACCGGCGCGAGCAACGTGACCGGCGAGGTGTGGCCGGTGCGCCGACTGGCCGACGTGGCGCACGCGTACGGCGCCCGGGTGGTCGTCGACGCCGCCCAGCTCGCCCCGCACTCCCCCGTCGACCTCACCGCCCTCGGCGCCGACTACCTGGCGTTCTCCGGGCACAAGCTGTACGCACCGTTCGGCGCGGGGGTGCTGGCGGGCCGCTGCGACTGGCTGGACGCCGCGCCGCCGTACCTGGCCGGTGGCGGCGCGAGTGCCGTGGTCGGTGACCGTCCCGGCGAGGTGACGTGGGCCGAGGGCGCGGCCCGGCACGAGGGCGGCACCCCCAATCTGCTGGGCGCGGTGGCCCTGGGGGCGGTGTGCGCGGCGCTGGGCCGGGCGGACCGTGCGGCGCTGCACGAACGCGAGCAGAGCCTGCTGACCCGGCTGCGGGACGGGCTCGCGCGGGTGCCCGGGGCCGTGGAGGTCGGCGCCTTCGGCGGTGCCGTACCCCGGGTCGGGATCGTTTCCCTCGCCCTGCCGGGGCACGACACGGCCGTCGTGGCGGCCCGGCTCGCCGACCGGTACGGCGTCGGCGTCCGCGCCGGCCAGTTCTGCGCCCATCCCCTGACCCGCAGGCTCACCGCCTCGGCCGGCGCCGCCGCGTGCGAAGCCGGTGCCATCGGGCTGCTGCGGGTGAGCTTCGGCCTGGGCACCCGCGACGACGACATCGACCGGCTGGTGCACGCCCTGGGCGAGCTCCTGAGCCGGCCGGGGGCCGGTTCTCAGGGATAACTCGGGGGCCGCTCCCGATGCCGGTGGGGTACGCGGCAGGCGACGCTGGATCCCATGAACGCCTTCTCCGACTCCATGACCCGTCAAGGCCTCACCCGTCCGCGCGAGGGCCGCATGCTCGGTGGTGTCTGCGCCGGCCTGGCGCGGCGCTTCGGACTCGACCCGTGGCTCACCCGCCTGCTCTTCGTGCTGGTGCTGCTCGTGATCCCCGGCAGCCAGTTGCTCATCTACCCGCTGCTCTGGATCCTGATGCCGGGCGAGAAGGCGGGCTACCCGCTCTGACCGCGGGGCACCACCGGATCCGCACCCGGACGGTAGGGTGCGGGTCGGTGTGCCCCGCGAGGTGAGATGAGGGACCGATGAGCCGGCCGCTGCTCCCCGGTGATCCGCGCCGGCTCGGCCGCTACAGCGTCCTCGCCCGGCTCGGCCAGGGCGGGATGGGCACGGTCTACCTGGGCGAGGCGCCGGACGGCCGCGAGGTCGCGATCAAGATGGTACGGGCGGAGTTCTCCCACGAGGCCGAGTTCCGGGGCCGGTTCCGCAGCGAGGTGAACCGGGCCCAGCAGGTACCGCCGTTCTCCACCGCCGAGGTCCTCGACGCCGACCCGGACCACGATCCGCCCTACCTCGTCGTCGAGTACGTCGACGGCCCCAGCCTGGCCGCGGTGGTGCGCGACCGGGGGCCGCTGGGCGGCGCCGCCCTGCACAGCCTCGCCGTCGGCATCGCGACGGCCCTGACCGCCATCCACGGCGCCGGCGTCATCCACCGCGACCTCAAGCCCGCGAACGTCCTGCTGGCCCGCGGCGGCCTCAAGGTCATCGACTTCGGCATCGCCAAGCCGCTCGAGGCCACCAGCCACCACACCGCCGTCGACCACATGGTCGGCACCGTCGCGTACATGGCGCCCGAACGCCTCGAGCCCGGCCCCGGGCAGGTGGCCGGCTTTCCCGGCGACGTGTTCGCCTTCGGGGCGGTCATCGCGTACGCCGCCACCGGCCGTACGCCCTTCGCCGCCGACTCCGCCCCGGCGACCGCCCTGCGGATCCTGACCGGCGCACCGGACCTGACCGGCGTCCCCGGCTCGCTGCGGGACCTCGTGGCCCGGACGCTCGCCAGGAATCCGGCCGAGCGTCCCACCGCCCGCGAGCTGCTCGACGCCCTGCTGTCCGGGCCCGCGCCGGTCACCGAGCCGCCGGTGCCGCCCGCGGCGCTCGATTTCCCCGGCGAGCCGCCCGAGGCCTGGCGCACGCCGCCGCCCGCGCCGGTCGTACGGCCACGGCGCACCCGCCGCGGCCTCCTCCTGGCCGGCGCCGCCGTGCTGACCGTGGCGGTGGTGGGCGGGGCCGGTCTGCTCCTGGCCGCCGGCGGCGGGACGCCCGAGCCGCAGACCGAGCCCGCCCCAGTCGCCGAGGCGAGCCCGGCGGCGACGACGAATGCGGACGGCATCCTCGTGGGCAGCCGGCGCACCCTGCTGCACATGGCCACGATCGACCGGGATCTGGCCCTGCCGGACACCGGACCGGCCCGGGCGTCGGACGGCACCGGTCCGGACGCCCTCTTCATACTCGAGTCCTACGGCGTCGACTACCTGATCAAGGCGGTGCGCCCCGGCTCCCGGGGGCAGGAGCGCTGCCTCGGCGTGAAGGTCGACCCGGACGGGCCGGGGTCGCTGGTCGCCACCGCCTGCTCGGCCACCAAGGCCACAATCTTCGGGATCCAGCCTGCGGAAGGGCGGGACGAGAAGGGCCGGCCGACGTACACCATCGGCAACGAGGCGTACGGCCTGGTGCAGTGGAGCGAGAACCGCCGGGCCGTGTACGTCGAGGAGGCGGGCGACTTCCCCAACCTGCTGAGCTTCAGTCTCGTGGACCGCGGCCCGGCCTGAACACGCGCCGTCAGGGCCTTGCCACCCCGCGTCACCTGTGATCGCCTCGGAGGACCACCTTCGAGAGGAGCGGCGCAATGTGCACAGAGGAGTGTCTCCGCCGGGCCACCGGCGCACGCGTCACCCGTCGCGCGGCACTGTTCGGCGCGGCCGCCGCGGCGGGCGGGCTCACCCTGTCCGAGCCGGCCGCGGCCGCGTCATCGGCGTCCGCGCTGACCGGCCCGCGGCGGGGACTTCGAGACCTGACCTATCCGCTGACCACGACGTTCCCGGCGTTCGCCGACGGCGAGGAGGCCCGGCGGCGCACGTACGTGACGATCGAGGACGACGGCTACTACATGCAGGAGTGGCGGCTGGTCGAGCACACCGGCACCCACGTCGACGCACCGGGACACTTCACCGCCGGCGGGCGGCTGTCGCCCGAGCTGACGCTGGACGAGCTGATCGTGCCGGCGGTGGTGGTGGACATCGCCCGCAAGGCGGCCGCCGACGCCGACGCCGAGGTCACCGTCGGCGACCTCAAGGCCTTCGAGCGCCGGTACGGCCGCATCCCGCGCGGCGCCGCGGTGCTCATGTACTCCGGCTGGGGTGCGAAGGCCGGCTCGGTGGACGCGTACCGGGGCACCGACGCGGACGGGGTGCTGCACTTTCCTGGGTTCAGCGCGGACGCCTGCGAGTGGCTGCTGGAGAAGCGCGCGATCCGGAGCCTGGGCGTCGACACGCTGAGCATCGACCCGGGCCGCTCGGAGGACTTCCCCGTGCACCTGACGCTCACCGGCGCGGACCGCTACGGCGTGGAGAACCTCGCAAACCTCGCGTCCCTCCCGCGGCACGGCGCGACGGTCGTCGTCGGCCTGCTCCCGTTCGAGGAGGGATCCGGCGGTCAGGCCCGCGTGTTCGCGATCTGGTGACATCGGGCGGGTGACTCCCGGCGAGCCGATCACGCCGATCGCGGCTAATCTCGGCAGATGTTCAGCAACTCTATGGTCGCGTACGAGGACGTCACCTCCGACGGGCTGCTCGTCGCGGCGCTCGACGGAGAACTCGACCTCGATTCTGCCGACGAGGTGCGCGACAGCCTCGCCGCGGCCGCCAAGGGCACCGGCTGCCGCTACCTGCACGTCGACGTCAGCCGCCTGACCTTCATCGACTCGTACGCCCTGGGCGCGCTGGTCAGCGCCCGCAACTCGGCGGCGGCCGCCGGCGTCACCCTGACCCTGGTCGACCCGTCGCAGCCGGTGCGCAAGGCCATCCAGGTCACCGGCCTGGCGGACGTCTTCGGGCTGCCCTCGGACGACTGATCCGGCCTCAGCCGGCGGCCGCGGTCGCCCGCAGGACGTTCTCCGTGATCGCTTCGGTGATCCGCGGCCAGAGCTCGCGCGGCAGGTCGTGTCCCATGCCGGGCACGGTCAGCAGCCGCGCGTCCGGGATCGCCGCTGCCGTCGCCCGGCCGCCGCTCACGCCGACCAGCGGATCGTCCTCACCGTGGACGACCAGCGTCGGCACCTTCACCTGGCGCAGGCCCGGCGTCCGGTCGGGCGAGGCGATCACCGCCGCGTACTGCCGCAGCGTCCCCAGCGGACGGTAGGCCCGGTCGTACTTGGCCGCCGCCCGGCGCAGCAGCTCCTCCTCGGCGGCGGGGAAGCCCGGCGAGCCGATGACCCGGGAGCCGGCGACCGCGGCGGCGAGGACCTCCTCGCGGCTGCCGGCGGGCGGCCGGCCGAGCAGCGCGGCCGCCTCCGGGGTCGAGCGGCCCACGGTGCGGTCGCCGGTCGTCGACATGATCGAACAGAGGCTGGCGACCCGGTCGGGGCGGTCCACGGCGAGCTGCTGCGCGACCATGCCGCCCATCGACGCACCCACCACGTGGGCCGAGGTGATGCTGAGCGCGTCGAGCAGGCCCGCGGTGTCGGCGGCCAGGTCGGCAAGCAGGTACGGCACCGACGACCGGTCGCCGGCCATCAGCGCGGCGAAATCGGGAATGCCCAGGTCGTCCAGCTGCGTGGACAGACCCGCGTCGCGATTGTCGAAGCGGACCACGCGCAGCCCCTGCCCGGCGAGCAGGTCGCAGAATTCCTGCGGCCAGTCGATGAGCTGCGCTCCCAGGCCCATGATCAGCAGCAGCGGGGGTGCCGCCGGATCTCCCAGGGTCTCGTACGCCAGCTCGACGCCATTGGTCCTCGCTACCGCCACGCCTCCACCTCTCGCCGTCCGTGTGCAGGCCGGTCGCCGTCAGCGGGCGGCCACCAGGCAGCGCTCGACCCGGTCGGCGACCGCTGACAGGTACGGGCCGCGCAGATGGTCGACCTTAGCGTTGTACGAGGCGGGTCCGTGCCGGCGGAGCATCTCGTCGTGCCGGTCGGTGGCGCTCACCCGGTCGCCGCGCGGGCCCACCGTCTGGTCGGCATAGGTCAGCGCGTCCGACATGAGGCCTTCCGCATACGGGTACGCGGAGAGCCGCTCCGCCAGCCCCCGCGCGGCCGCGACGAACCGGGCCCCGGAATGGTGGGCGACCTGCGTGGCGATCGACAGGGGCCAGCCCCGGCCGGCGAGGTGGTCCGCGCCGTCCAGCGGGTGGAAGCCCGTGACGACGGCCGGGGCGGCGTACCCGATGTCGTGCAACCAGGCGGCGCACACCAGGACGTCGGGGTCGAGATCGAGCGCGGACGCCAGCTCGGCTGCCCGCCCGGCGACGCCGACGGTGTGCCGCCAGCGATCACCCATCGTGCCGAGCAGCGCGAAGGCGACCTCGCGGGCGGCCGTGGCGAGGGCGGGGGTGCGTACCGTCATCGGCGGATCGTCGTCCCCGAAGGTGAACGGAAGCTTGCGGGGCCGTGCACGGTGACTGAATCACCCGCTAGGGCAACACGGGGACGATGGGCCCTGGCCGCGGCGGCTGAAAAGCGCCATGCTGAGGGGGAACGCCCCCGTACGCGTCAGCGGAGGGACGGGTGAGCCATGACCACCTCTGGACTTTCCGGCACCGGCATCCGCGCCGGCGATGTCGCCGCGGCGATTCTCGAGCTGACCCGGGCGGGACGGCGGACCGCGGCCGCCGGGGACCCCGGTGAGGCCGTCGTGGTGCCGGGGTGCGCCCGTCCGGCGCCACGGGCCGCGGTCGTCGCGGCGGTCGACGACGACGGCGACCCCGGCCCGGTCGTGCGGTACGCCGCAGCCGAGGCCCGCCGCCGCTCCGTACCGTTGCGGGTCGTCCACGTCTGGGGCGTGCGCGGCACGACCAGGGACGCACGGGACGCCATGTACGACGCCGACCGCCTGCTGTCCGCGGTTCTCTACGACAATCTCGGCGAGAGCGACGCCGCGTCCGCCGAGCGCGAGATCCTGCACGACGATGATCCGGCCCGCGCGCTGTGCGCGCTGAGCGCCGGCGCCTCGCTGCTCGTCGTGGCGGCCGGCGCCGGTGGCGAACCGCTCGGGCACACCGTGCAGGCCCTGATCGGCGTGACCCGGTGCCCGCTGGCCGTGCTGCCACCGGCGAGCACCGGAACCGTTCGGAAAGGCGCCTCGACACGGGAGGAACGATGATCGCGCACACCGGAGATCGGCTCGTCTTCAAGGGCATCCACGTCGGCGACCCCCAGCGGGTCGGCGTCATCGTGGACGTACCCCACCCGGACGGCACCCCGCCGTACCGGGTCCGCTGGCTCGACACCGACCACGAGGCACTGGTGTTCCCAGGTCCGGAGGCACACGTGGAGTCCCCGCACTGAACCCTTTCTCGCGAGTCCCGCACACTGTCAGGCATGCAGGATCGACAAGGACCCCTGGCGGGCGTCCGGGTGGTCGAGCTGGCCGGTCTGGCCCCCGCGCCCTTCGGCGGCATGCTCCTCGCCGACCTGGGCGCGGACGTGGTGCGGGTGGACCGGACCGGCCCGTCCGCCGCGGACTCCCTCGCTCCGCCCTCCGGCGGGCCGCTGCAGCGCAGCCGCCGCGTGACCGCGCTCGACCTCAAGTCGCCGCCGGGGGTGGCCGATCTGCTGCGCCTCGCCGATCACGCCGACGTCCTGATCGAGGGTTACCGGCCGGGCGTCGCCGAGCGCCTCGGCTTCGGCCCCGAGGTCTGCCTGCGGCGCAACCCCCGTCTCGTGTACGCCCGGATGACCGGCTGGGGCCAGCAAGGGCCGCTGGCACACCGGGCCGGCCACGACATCGACTACATCGCGGTGGCCGGGGCGCTGGACCCGCTCGGACGCGCCGGCCAGGCACCGCACGCGCCGCTGAACCTGCTCGGCGACTTCGCCGGCGGCGGGATGCTGCTGGCGGTGGGCGTGCTCGCCGCCCTGTTCGAGCGCGAGCGCTCCGGCGCCGGGCAGGTCGTCGACGCCGCGATGGTCGACGGCTCGGCGCTGCTCACGGCGTTCCTGCACGGGCTGATCGGCGCCGGACGGTGGACCGGGCCGCGGGGCACCAACCTGCTGGACGGCGGCGCACCGTTCTACGACACGTACGCCACGGCTGACGGCGGGTTCATGGCCGTCGGCGCGCTCGAGCCGGCGTTCTACGCGAACCTGCTCGCGGGGCTGGACCTCGGCGACGGCCCCGGCCTGCCGGACCAGTACGACCGCGGCGGGTGGCCGGTGCTGCGGCAGCGGTTCACGGAACGGTTCGCGCGGCGTACCCGGGACGAGTGGACGGCGATCTTCGACGGCCGGGATGCCTGCGTGGCGCCGGTGCTCTCGCCGGCCGAGGCACCCCGGCATCCGCACAACCGCGCCCGCGGCACCTTCGTGGCGGTCGGGGACGAGACGCAGCCCGCGCCGGCGCCGCGCTTCGGCCGGACGCCGGCCGCCCCGCCGCGGCCGGCGCCGGATCCGGGCCGGGACCGTGTCGAGGTCTCGGCCGTGCTGCGGGATTGGGCGTCCTGAGCCGGCTCACCAGTCGAACTCGAGGCCCCGTGCCGTGCCGCCGGGCAGCAGGGAACGCCCGGTGTACCGCCAGCTCTCCACCACCACGTACCGGTGCCCGTGCGGCGCGGAGAGGTCCGCCGGCCCGCACGTCTGCTGCAGCGCGAAGTCGGTGAACATCAACCCCTGGCACGTGTACGGCCCCGCCACGACCTCGTCGGTACCGGCGTCCTGCACCGTCAGGGAGACGTCTGCCTGCACCCCGGGCGTCGCCTCCATGTGACCCACGACCCGCACCTCGGAGCCCAGGGCGTGGCACGGCTGGGCGAGGACCGGGTGGCCGACGTCCCACTCGTACTCGTCACCGCACCGGTACGGCCCGAAGGCGACCTGGGCCTGCCCGCCCACCTTGCCGGCACCGGTGTCCACATCGGCACCGGCCGACGCCGCCACCCGCGGACCGGCACCGTCCTCCCGCGTAGCGTGTGCGGCGAGGCTGGGCGGGTCCTTCGCCGCCCCGGCCGCCGCGGCCGCCTCGACCGCGGGCGCCGCCCCGGTGGCCGTCGTCGCCGCCGGCAGCGCGGACCGGTCCGGCAGCACCGCGGGAACGGCATCCGGTAGCACCGATTGGTTGCCGGCCGCCCGGTTCTCCCGCACCTGCCACACGCTGTACCCGCTGAGGGCGGAGCCGGCGAGCGCGCCCGCGATCAGCACGGCCATGGCGCCCCGACGGCCCCAGGCCCAGCTGTGGGGGCGGTTCGGCGGCCGCCGCTTCGGCCGGGCCCGGACGCTGCGCGCCGGCGTCACCGCGGACACCGCGGACGCGGCGCTTGCGGGATCCACCGGCGGCGCCGACAGCGCCGGCACGCCGGCCAGCTCGTCGCGCAGCTCACGCAGCGTCAGCTCCAGCTCCGCCGCGGACGGGCGGGCCGCCGGGTCCTTGTCCAGGCACCGGCCGATCACCCGCCACACCGGCTCCGGCATGCCCTCCGGGCGCCGGGGCGTGTCCTCGAGGTGGCCGCGCAGCACGGCGAAAGGCTCACCCGTGTACGGCGTGCGGCCCGCCACCAGTTCGAAGAGGACGATGCCCAGGGCGTAAACGTCGGCGGCGGGCGTCGCGTCCCCGCCGCTGATGGCCTCCGGGGCCATGTAGTGCGGGGTGCCGATGACCGCGTGCGGGGTCGTGACCCCCGGCGCGTCCAGCACCCGGGCGATGCCGAAGTCGGTGAGGCGTACGTCGGCACGCTCGGCCCGGACGTGCAGCATGATGTTGTCCGGCTTGACGTCGCGGTGCACCACCCCGAGCGAATGCGCCTGGGTCAGCGCCGCGGCGACCTGCGCCAGCAGCCGCGCCGCCTCGGCCGGCTCCAGCGTGCCGGCGTCCCGCAGCCGTTCCCGCAGGTTGCCGCCGCCCACGAAGTCCATGGCCAGAGCCAGCGACTCCCCCACGCTGAACAGGTCCCGGACGCCGACGATGTGCTCGTGCCGCAGCATCTTGAGGATCGACCGCTCCTGCACGAACCGGGTCACGAGCTTGGGCTGCCGCAGCAGGCCCTCGTGCAGCAACTTCACCGCCACCTGGTCGCCGGACGCCTGCTCCAGGCCGCGCCAGACCGTCCCGGTGGCGCCGTGCCCGACCGGGCAGATCAGGACGTACGCGTTCCCGACGCAGCGCCCGCTGAGATCCATCGTCGCGGCCTCGTCGCTGGGCGCTGAGGGGATGTACGACACGTGATGTCGGGTCCTTCCGTCTTCTGGCGGCGTCGACCGTCCACGCCGAAGGCTCGGCGGGGGCGCCGACGATCGTGGCGGCCGGTACGCGCGACGACAAGGGACGGACGCCCGAACTCCCGCCAGCCGCGACCCTCGCCGGCCGGCCGTCACCGCGTCCCGGCGGGCTCGTTGGGCAGGGTTGCGCCGCCGCCACGATGTGGCGTTCGTCGCTTGTCCCGGCGCCGAGGCCCGACGGGACTAGCATCCGATCAGCACCATCGTTCAGCGTGCTCCGGGGTCGGTGAAAATCCGAACCGGCGGTGACAGTCCGCGACCCGACCGCAGCCGGCGGCCGGTTGACCCGGTGGAATTCCGGGACCGACGGTGAAAGTCCGGATGGGAGGCGGCACGCGGACGATCACTTACCCGCGTGCGCGGTCGCTCCCCGGCGTGCACCTCTGTCGTACACGGAGGTGATCCGGATGGATTCGCTGAACACCCTGCTGACCGCGTTCTACGACGCGAAGTGGCAGGTCACCGACACCCAGGCGATCTACTACCGGGAGATCGTCGGCAACGCGTTCGGGCTCGGCTCGGCCCTGTTCGGCCTGCGCCGCAACGCCTGGGCGTGGCCGGTCGGCATCGTCGGCAACGTCCTGCTCTTCACGGTGTTCCTGGGCCAGGCGGTCGGCAACGACCAGGGCACCCCGCTCTACGGCCAGGCCTCCCGCCAGGTCTTCTTCATCGCCACCAGCATCTACGGCTGGTGGCGCTGGCGCCGCAACCGCCACGCCCCCGGCGGCGCGGCCGTGGTGCCGCACTGGGCGACCCCCCGCCAGCGAGCGGTGGTCCTGACGCTGGCACTGTCCGCGGTGGTCCTGTGCTTCTTCGTCTTCCGCGCCGTCGGGGCGGGATTCCCGGTCCCCTGGTGGTACTACCTCGCCGACTCCTGGATCTTCGTGGGCTCGATCCTGGCGACGTACGCGATGGCGCGCGGCTGGGTCGAATTCTGGCTCTGCTGGATCGCGGTGGACCTGGTGGGCGTGCCCGAACTGCTGCACTTCCGCTACTATCCGTCAGCGGTCCTGTACGCGGTCTACGCGGGATTCGTGATCTGGGGCTTCATGGTGTGGCTGCGGATCTCCCGGACGGCACAGGCTCAGCGGATCGACTCCCCCGCCATGGAGACCGTCGCGTGACGCCGTCGTAGCACCACCACCACAGCAACCCCGATGACCATGAGCAGTACGCCTCCGCCCGCGACGGCTGCGGCGGCGCTCCCCGTGACGGGAAGTCCACCGCCTCCACCGCCGAGGCTGACCGTGATGGGGGCGCTGTTGTCGCCGGCGTACCGGTCGACGGACTTCCCGTCGTCGAGCATGCTCAGGCCGACCGAGCCCTTGCCGTCGCGAACGCCGGGGGCGACCCGCACCGTGAAGGTGAACGACAGGCGCTGTCCGGGCCGCAAGAGCAGCGACTGAGGCGTGCAAACGTAATCCGGCGGCCTCGAGCCGAAGGACTCGGCGGCGGCCATCGACGGGGGCGGCCCGGACGGTTCGTCGCCGCCGAACAGCGTCGAGCAGCGCTCGTCGGCCCGCACGATGGCGACTCCCCGCGGCAGGGTGACCTCGATCCATGGCAGGTTGTTCACGAACGGCGGGTAACGCAGCGTACCGGGACCGCGGTTGACCAGCCCGAGGTTGATGGTGCGCGCCTCGCCCGGTGAGCCGGTGATGGTCGCCCCGATCGCGACGACGTCGGCTCGCCGGTTGCCGGTGACGGTGACCGTGCTGAACGTGCCGTTGTCGTCGCCGTCGACGTCGGCCTGCGGCACCTCCGCCGCAGCCGATGCCACCTCGACCAGCTCCAGGTCGGGGCCGGTGCCCTGCCGCCCTCTCCCCAGGCCGGGCAGCATGTCCTGCCAGTCCTGCCACTCGGCCCGGGTCAGCCACTGCGCGTCCATCCCGGTCTTGCTGCCGGCGGCCGCATCACGCGGAACCTGAAGCATGAACTGCTCAGAGGTCTGGTACGTCCGCCCGGCGGCCAGCGTCGTGTCGAAGGCGCAGGCGACGCCGTTGTTGTCGTCGTCGTACGTGCAGTTGCCGAAGTCGGTGCCGGCCATCGCACCCTCGCCGTTGACCGCGAGGGTCAGACCCTGGACATCGCGGGAGCCGGTGTTGCGCACCTGGGGGCGCAGGACGGCGCTACCGCCGGGTGCCACCGACGACGACGGCGGATCGATCGCCGTGAGGTTCACCCCTTCGCCGAGCCGAATCCTGGAGGTCTCGGTGGTGGTAGGCCCGTCGTCGGCCCGCGCCGTGACGGTGAGGGCGCCGGTGTCGCCCGCCGCCGCTCCGGGCTTCGGCGTGAGGCTGATCATCACACTCGCGAAGGTGCCGATGCTGACCTTGCCGCTGTCGGGCAGGCTGAAAATTGGGTGCGGACCGGGCACGGTGCATCGCACGACGGCGCCGGTCGTCGAGCACGTCACCCCGGGATACACCTCCTCGACGGTCACGTCGGCAACCCCGGTAGCCGCCGACGTGTCGACGGTAAGGGTCTCTTGGTTCGCCCAGCCCGCGCGGTCGGAGGTCAGGAAGACGCCCAGATCGTCGTCGAGGGTGGGACCGCCGACGGGCAATGTGAGATCACGCAGGAAGACGTTCGCCGTGACCGTGTGGCCGGGTGCCGCGCTCGCCGGGAAGCCGAGCAGGGCGAATGTCGCCGTCGCCAGCATGGTCAAGGCAAGAAGGCGGCGCGGCCGGATCATGAATTCCCCTGATCGAGTCGGCGGTATGACTGGTCGAACTATCGCGAAACGGACGTTACCGCCGTCAGCGGTGCTCGTCCCGACATCCGCACGACAAGGCCACCTTCGCGATCCGGCGCCGGAGGCGCTCAGGTCAGGGGCGCGTACCAATGCGCTCCGGTGAGGAGGATCCGGGTGTCCTGGTCTCCGTTCCACTCGACGCGCATGCCGTTTCTCCGAAGTACCGGAAAGACAAGCTCGTTCAGCATGCGCTCGACGTCGGCCTCGTACTTGGCTCGCTTCTCATCCGTCGACAGGGCGTCGAAGGAGGCCCTGTCGAAATCCGGGGGCGGATAGGCGCCGTAGCCGAGGTAGACCGAGCCGTCCGGACTTGCCACCAACGACTCGGTGTCTTGCTGGTGAAACCAGAGGTATCCGCGCCACTGCCGGGAGTCGTCGCGCTCGTCGTGGATCTCGGCAGCGGCGCAGGTGCCGCAGCAGCTGAAATTCTCCCTTGCCAGCACGCCGAGCCGGTTGAGCTCGGCGAAGGCGAGGGTCAGGTTGCTCTGCACAGCACCCCATCCGCGCTGCTGGGCTCGCCGGGCGTCGAGCGCCCTCTCGTAGGACGCCGCGAGCTCCTCGTCGGTGAGGCCGTGGCGCTGCTCGTCGTCATCGAGGTAGTACACGAACTCTTGGGCGTCGAGCTCCCCGCGCACGATCCAGGACCAGATCTCGTCCTCGATCTCGGTGCGAGCCGGTTCCTTGATCCGCTCAGGCAGGAACCTGACGCCGTCGGGGCGATCGTTGTAGGGCCATTCGCTCACATCGGCGATCATCACACGAGCGCCTCGAGGGCGGTGAGGCGGCCCGAGCGTCTCCGAGCCTTACTTACCGGCCGCGACGTAGGTGCGAAAAGCATCCACCGCGCGGCCGGTCAGGGCCGTCCCGTGGCCGAAGACGGCGTGCTCGAACTCGAGCGCGGCGAGCTTCTCGACGCTGCGCCGCTGCTGGGCGAGGTCCACCGAGACCATCTTGGGGGTGCTGCCGACCTTGCCGCCCCGGCCACCGGCGGCCGCGTCGCCGGCGAAGAGGATGCCGCCGTCGCGGTCCAGCAGGTACGACAGGTGTCCCGGCGTGTGCCCGGGGGTGTGCAGGGCGGTGAATCCGGGCAGCGGCGTGGCGCTGTCCGTGGTGATGATGTCGTCCACGGGGGCCGGTTCGGCCTTGCCCAGGAACAGGCCGACGAGCCGGACCACGGGGTGGGGCATGAACGCCTTGGCCTCGCCCGTCACGTACGGGACGTCGTCGCGGTGGGCGACCACGCGGGCGCCCGAGCGGCGGCGGACCTCGGCGAGGCCGCCGGTGTGGTCGACGTGGTGGTGGGTGAGCAGGATCGTGGTGACGTCACCGATCTTGCGCCGGATGTCGTGCAGCGCCCGGCCGATCCGCGCGGAGCGACCCGGGAGTCCGGTGTCGACCAGCACGACGCCGTCGTCGGTCACCACCAGGTGTACGTGGACATAGCCGATGCCGACCTCGAAGACGCCGTCCACCACTTCGCGCATGGCGCGATCATGCCACCCCGGACCGCGCCCGCCCGCGATCCGCGCCGGGACGCCGCCCGATCGAGCCGCCACTTGGCGACGCCGGCGCCCACGGGAATTGATCGCTCGCCATCAAGAGGCCGTCCCTGTTCAACGCGTCCGACCTGCACACACCGCGCCTGTCAATGCGATTGGCCGTCGGCGATCGCGCGCAGAGCCGCAAGGTGGCGAGCCATCGCCTCCCGACCGGCCGGCGCGAGCGTGAGCCAGGTCCGCGGCCGTTTGCCGACATAGCCCTTTTCGACCGTCACGTAACCTGCTTCCTCGAGCATGGACACCTGCTTGGAAAGCGCAGCCGCGGTGAGTTCTACGGTGTCGCGGACAAGCGCGAACTCCGCTCGATCCACTTCGGAGAGAAACGCCATGATGGACAGCCGGATCGGGGCGTGGATCAGCGGATCAAGGCTGTGGCGAGGGTGGACTCCGGTCACCGGCCCACCCACCACGCGGCGGCCGCCCACACCGAGAAACCGGCGGCGGCACCGATCGGATACGCCACCGGATAGTCGATCCCGACTGCCATCGTGAGGCCGAACACCACGGACCACGCCAGGATGGTCAGGATCTGCGTACGCCGGGGTATCGCGCGCACCGGCTGGCGTCGTAGCCAGGTCCCGAACAGCACGACGAGCAGGGCGTACCACAGTCCCCACCACGCCGACGATATCCAGGGCGAGACCGCCCAGACGGCCAGCACGGAACCGGCCGACACGGCGCCGAAGCCGAGCAGGTAGCGCCGGGCCCAGCGGCCTGCGGCTCGGCGGCCGGCGGCACGTGCCTGCTCGGCAGCATCAAGAGCCGCGCGTGCCTGTGTGTTGTCGAAAATGTTGTCGGTCATGTCGCCCCTTGGTTCGCCGGACCTTCCGGCTCCAAGTTAGTAACTAGTTTCCGTCTTGGCAACTAGTTCCTGCCCAAGGCCCCCCAGACTGCTCGCCGGGATCGTGGCGACCGCTTTCCTGATGGGCGGCAGACGACATCCCATGTCGCCGCTGCGGAGGAATGCCAGGGCGAGCGCTTGGGCGGCCGGCGCGGCGGGTCAGCTCTTGGTGACCCAGGTGGGGTGGGCCTGGACGAACTCGTCCACCCGGTCGTTCTTCACCGCCTTGAGCAGCTCCTGGCTCGTCTTGCTCAGGATCTCGGCGCTGCCGACGCCGGGGATCGTGCGGCTGTTGAAGGTGCCGTTGTTGGTTTTGATGGTGACCAGGTCGTCCGGGCGGACGGCTCGCATGGCGAAGACCCAGTCCTGCAGGGGGATGCCGCCGTCGTCGACCGTCATCGTCTTGCCGAGGGCTTTGAGCAGGCCGGGCAGTTTCGCCGGGGAGTTCAGGCCGCTGCCGGCGATGTTCTTGAGGACCGCCTTGAGGAACTGTTGCTGGTGGCGCTGGCGGCCGTAGTCGTAGTCGCCGTCGGCGAGCAGGTCGCGCTGGCGGACGAAGTCGAGTGCCTCGGCAGGGGTGAAGCAGTGGTCTCCCTTGCGGTAGATGTTCGGGGTCACGCCGCTGATCCGGTGGTTCACCGTGCCGTCCGGATTGATTTTGTACGGCGCGGCGCGCTTGCCGGTGCGGTTGTCGGTGCCGACGTGGATCGAGGCGGTGTCCTCGTCGACGTACATGCAGACCTTGCCGAGGACGTCGACGACGTGGCGGAAGCCTTGGAAGTCGATGATGGCGCCGGCGTCCGGGGTGATGCCCGTCAGGTCCTGGACGGTCTCGGCGAGCAGGGTGAAGCCGCCGGTCAGGGCCTCGTCACCGGTCAGTCCTCTGCTTCCGTACGCGAAAGCCGCATTGATCTTGTTCTCGCCGCCGGCGTAGGGGACCTTGCCGTTGTCGAAGCGCGGGATGCGCACGAGGGTGTCGCGGGGCAGGGAGATCAGGTAGGCCTTGTCGCGCTTCGCCGGGATGTGCAGCAGAATGATCGAGTCGGAGCGGGTGAGCTTGCTCGGGTCCTGGCCGGGGCGGGTGTCGAGGCCGGCCAGCACGATGGTCTTGGCGCCCTTGACGGTGACGTGTTCCGCCTCGGGCCGGGCCGGGAGCAGATTTTGCTTCTTCACCGTGTCGGTGGCCGAGCCGAGCAGCACGCGGGTGCCGGCGACCGCCGTGCCGCTGCCCAGCATGAGCAGTGCCCCGAGGACGAGGCACCAGCGCGCCCAGCGGGGTGAGCGTCCTGTGCGGTGTCGCCGAATTCCTTTCACATCCTTGACGACGGATGTGGGACCCCGAAACGTTGCAGTGATCTCAGCGGCGGCGGGAGACGACCGACGATGCCAGCGCCGCGAGGGCCGTACGCGCGTCCGCGGTCAGCGGCGCCCGGTCCAGGGCCGCCGTGGCCGTCGCGGCGCGCCGGCGGATGAGGTCTTCGATGCCCTCGCGTGCCCCGGTCGCCTCGATGATCGCGCGGAGTTCCCCGGCGCCGGCGTCGTCGAGGGCCGGGTTGCCGAAGAGTTCCCGGATGCGGGCGCCCTGGGCGCGGTCGGCGCGGTCGCGGGCCATCGCCACCATCACGGTCGGCTTGCCCTCGCGCAGGTCGTCGATGACCGGTTTGCCGGTGACGGCCGGGTCGCCGAAGACGCCGAGGACGTCGTCGCGCAGCTGGAAGGCGTCGCCGAGCGGGTCGCCGAAGGCCTGCAGCGCGGCCTGGAGGTGCGCGGTCGCCCCGGCCAGGCCGGCGCCGATCTGCAGCGGCCGGGTGACGGTGTAGCGGGCGGCCTTCATCCGGATCACGGTCAGCGCGCCCGCCACCGAGCCGTCGCCCACGCCGGAGACCAGGTCGAGGTACTGCCCGGCGATGACCTCGGTACGCATCACCGTGAACAGGCGGTAGCCGCGGTGGATCCACTCGATCGGCAGCCCGGACTCGTGGAACATGTGGTCGGCCCAGGCGGCGCAGAGGTCACCGCAGAGCAGGGCGGCGCTGTGGCCGTACCGGACGGCCTCGCCCTTCCAGGAATGGCGGGCGTGCAGGTCGGCGAAGTGTCGGTGCACGGTCGGCTGCCCGCGGCGCAGGCTGCTGCCGTCCATGATGTCGTCGTGGATGAGGGCGAAGGCGTGGAACAGTTCGAGCGCCGCGGCGGCCGCCACGATCGGCTGGCCGTCGGGCTGGCCCGCGCCGCGCCAGCCCCAGTAGCAGAACATCGGGCGCAGCCGTTTGCCGTCGGCCAGGACGAACCGGCGGACCGCGTCGAGGACGCCCCGCGGGGTGCCGTCCGGCCAGTGCGGCCGCTGCCGGTCCAGGTACGCGATCAGCGCCGACTCGCACCGCCGCGCCAGGCCGGCCGCATCGGTCTCGGGGGCCATGTCCACGGTCATGAGGGCAGCCCGGCCAGCTCGAGCAGCAGACCCTTCACCTCGGTGGCGGCGATCTCGTCGCGGGCCGCCGAGGCGTCGGAGCAGAGCAGCACCGGGGCGTCCTGCGGGTCGGTGGGCAGGCGCCCGTGCGAGCCGCGGACCGCGCGCGCCCCCGCGTCCAGGCCGACCACGGTCATCGAATAGCGCATGCCGAGCTTCTTGCGCAGCAACGCGAGTGCCGCGCGGCCCTTGGCGGCGGCCGGTCCGGCGGGGTCGAAGAACAGTTCGGCGGGGTCGTACCCGGGTTTGCGGTGGATCTCGACGAGCCGGGCGAAGTCGGGCGCCGCCGCGTCGTCCAGCCAGTAGTAGTACGTGAACCAGGCGTCCGGCTCGGCGACCAGGACCAGCTCGCCGGAGCGTTCGTGGTCGAGCCCGTACGCGGCCTGCCCGGGCCGGTCCAGCACCTCGGCGACGCCGGGCAGGCCGGCGCACAGCTTGGCGACCGCGGGTACGTCGTCCGGCGACGCCACGTACACATGGGCCACCTGGTGGTCCGCGACGGCGAAGGCGCGGGAGGTCCACGGGTCGAGGTACTCCATCCCGGCCTGGGTGTAGACGTGCAGCAGGCCTTCGGCGCGCAGCAGCCGGTTGATGTCGACGGGACGCGAGACGTCCGTGATGCCGTACTCGGAGAGGGCCACGATGGTCGCGCCCCGGGCGTCCGCGGCGGCGAGCAGCGGGCCGAGGGTGGCGTCCAGCTCGGCGGCCGCCCGGGCGGCCTGGCGGGAGGAGGGGCCGTACCGTTGCAGGTCGTAGTCGAGGTGCGGCACGTAGACCAGGGTGAGGTCGGGGTCGTGCAGGGCCATGATGTGCTCGGCCGTCCGGCAGATCCACGCCGACGAGGCGATCCCCGCGTTCGCGCCCCAATAGCTGAACAGCGGGAAGGTGCTGAGCTCGTCGTGCAGCGAGGGCGGGTACGTGTAGCAGTCCGGGTCCTTGCGGCCGTCGGCGTGGTAGATCGGCCGGGGCGTGACGGTCCAGTCGACCTCGGCGCCCATCGCGTACCACCAGCAGACGTTCGCGACCGTGTAGCCCGGCACCACCGCGCGGGCCGCGTCCCAGACCTTCTCGCCCCGGACCAGGGCGTTGTGCTGGCGCCACAGGAACACCTCGCCGAGGTCGCGGAAGTACCAGCCGTTGCCGACGATGCCGTGCCCGGCCGGCATCGCGCCGGTGAGGAAGGTCGACTGCACCGAGCACGTCACCGCGGGCAGGACGGTGCCCAGTGAGGCCTGGAAGCCGAGGCCGGCGAGCCGGGACAGCCGCGGCATGTGCCGCAGCAGCCGCGGGGTGAGGCCGACGACGTCGAGGACCACGACGGGTTTCATGACGACACCCCCTGCGAGGTCGCGAGCCCGAGCGCGGTCAGCTGCGCCCGGGCGAAGAACAGTTCCGCGGCGATCCCGGCGGCCAGCTCCGCGGGGCCGTCCGGGCGGGACGCCGGCGGCAGCACATGCCATGTGTACGTCTCGACGTCGAAGTGGTCGCACTCCGCCGTGTCCCCGCCGACCAGCTCGCGCAGCGCGGTGGCGAGGACGCCGACCGTGGTCTGCAGCGGCGGCATCGGCGCCTCGTGCAGCGGCACGTGGAAGTGGATCCGCCACGGCTGCTCGTCGCCGCCCGGCGTGGCCAGGGCCTCGTCGAGATCGTCGGCGGACAGCCCGAACGGCCCGCGGGTCTGGTGCAGGAAGCGCGGCTCGACGTACTCCCGGAGCACCGCGGCGTCGCGTCGCGGGTCGGTGCTGGCCAGCGCCGCGGACACCTGGGTCTTGACCACCGGCAGCCCGGCCTCGCGCAGCCGGTCGAGCGCGAGCGCCGGTTCCTCCCACGCGCAGGCGAGATGGGCCAGGTCGAGGCAGACGCCCAGCACCGACGTGTCGGCCTCGCCGAGCAGCGCGACCGCCTCGGCGGTGTTCTCGATGATGCAGCCGGGCTCGGGCTCGAAGGCCACCCGGATCGGCCGCGGCATCCGGTGCAGGCCGCGGGCCAGCTCGTCGAGGCCGCGCCGGCAGGCGCTCGCCCGGGCCGCGTTCCACGGCTCGCGCCAGGCGAGCGGCAGCGTCGAGACCGACCCGCGTACGGCGTCGTCCGGCATCAGGTCGCTCAGGATCCGGGCCAGGTCCAGCGTGTACGCCAGCCGGTGCGACGTCGTCCAGTCCGGCTGATAGACCGCGTGCTTGACCACCGGCGCCTGGAAGGCCTGGTACGGGAACCCGTTGAGCGTCACCACCTCGAGCCCGCGCGCCGCCAGGGCCCCGCGCAGCCGCTGCCGGTCGGCGACGTCCGAGGCGAGCCCGGCGGCCACCGGCGCGGACAGCCACAACCCGAGCCCCAGCACGTCGGTGCCGAGCCGCTCCCGGATCGGTACGGCGTAGGTGTCGAGCTGATCCAGGATCCCCTCGAGAGTCTCGCCGGCGTGGACGTTGGTGCAGTACGACAGGTGCACGGTCTGCCCGTCGCGATGGCGCAGGCGCATCAGCTGCCTCCCCGGGTGATCGAGCTGCCCGCGTACGCCGGGCCGGGGCTGACCGGTTCCAGGTCGAGGCGCCCGGACTGGGCGTAGAACTCGATGGGGTTGCGCCACAGGACGCGGTCGACGTCGTCGGCGGTGAACCCGGCGTCGAGCATGGCCCGCCCGGTCTCGACGGTCAGCAGCGGATCCGAGTGGCCCCAGTCGGCGGCGGAGTTCACCAGGATCCGCTCGGTGCCGTACCGCTGGAGGATCTCCACCATCCGCGGCGGCGACATCTTGGTCTCCGGATAGATGGAGAAGCCCATCCAGCAGCCGGTGTCGCGGACCAGGCCGACGGTGACCTCGTTGAGGTGGTCGACGGCGACGCGGCCCGGTTCGATGCCGGCGGCGGCCACGACGTCCAGGGTCCGCCGGGTGCCGGCCGCCTTGTCGCGGTGCGGGGTGTGGACCAGCGCGGGCAGCTCGTACTGCACGGCGAGCTCGAGCTGCGCGGCGAAGGCCTCGTCCTCGGCCGGTGTCATCGAGTCGTACCCGATCTCGCCGACCGCGACCACGCCGTCCTTGTCCAGGTAGCGCGGCAGCAGGTCGAGCACGCCCTTGCAGCGCTGGTCGTTGGCCTCCTTCGGGTTCAGCGCCAGCGTGGCGTGGTGCCGGATGCCGAACTGCGACGCCCGGTACGGCTCCCATCCGAGCAGCGAGTCGAAGTAGTCGGCGAAGGAGCCCGGGTTGGTGCGCGGCTGCCCCAGCCAGAACGCGGGCTCGACCACGGCCCGCACGCCGTGCTCGGCCATCCTGCGATAGTCGTCGGTGGTCCGTGAGGTCATGTGGATGTGCGGGTCGAAGACGCGCATCAGTCCTCCTTGCGCAGCAGGTGCCGGTTGAGCAGCGCGAGAGCGTCGGCCGGCATGCGGCGCCCGGCGGCGGCGCGCTCCCGGGCCAGGGCGGCGAGCATGGCGGTGAGCTCGGCGTCGGCGCGGTCCTCGAGGCGGTCCACGACGCTGAGCGGGATCCCCATGAACACGCACTTGACGACGCCCTGGCGCCAGGTGCTCGCGTCCAGATGCGCCGCGTACGGCCCGAGCGCCGCCGCGACGAGCCGCGGGTCGTTCGTGCGCAGCGCGTCCTCCGCCAGCGGCACTCCAGCGTCGCCCATCTCGAGCAGGGGCAGCGCTTGCAGCACCGCCAGGCGTTCGGCCGCGTCGCCGTGCCAGTAGAGCTCCGCGATGCGCGCGGGATCGTCGAGCGCGGCCAGCAGCAGCACCCGCCCGGCCTGCCCGGCGGTCCATCCCGGCCGGTCCGGCACCGGCTGCCGGCCCAGCTTGCGCCCGGCCCGGGCGAAGAGCGGCGCGACGCTGTCCGGGTCGGCGCGCACGCGGGCCTCCGCGTCGTCAAGCCAGTCCTTCTCCGGTACGCCGGCAACCACGGCCCGCAACTCGTCGAGGGTCACTGCTGTGCCTCCTCTTCGGCGGCCCGGAGGAAGGCCAGCGACTGCCGGGCGACGGTCGGCGCCGCGTGGGAGTGCCGGGGCAGTTCGACGGCGACCAGGCCGCGGTATCCGCCGTCGATCAGGGCCCGCAGCACGGGCGGGAAGTCGATCTCGCCGGTGCCGAACTCGAGGTGCTCGTGCACCCCCCGGCGCATGTCGTCGATCTGCACATTGACCACGTACGGCGCCACGGCCGCGACGCACTGCGGCACCGGGTCCGGCTCGAGGCACCGGCAGTGCCCGATGTCGAGGGTGAGCCCGAACGCGGCCGGCGCGCCCAGGTCGGCGCGCAGCCGGTGCCATCCGGCCAGGTCCTCGACGAGCATCCCGGGCTCCGGCTCGAAGCCGACCGGGACCCCGAGCACCGCGGCCACGGCGGTGACCTCGGCGCAGCCGTCGACCAGCCGGCGCCAGGCGGTGCGCTCGTCGACCTCCGGCGGGCGTACGCCGGCCCAGAAGGACACCGCCTCGGCGCCCAGGTCGGCGGCGACGGCGACGGCCCGGCGCAGGAAGTCCAGCCGCAGCTTGCGGTCGTCGTGCAGCAGCGTGGGCGCGTGCTTGCGCCACGGGTCGAGCAGGTAGCGGGCGCCGGTCTCGACCACCACGCCGAGGTGGCGGTCGCGCAGCTGGTCGGCGACGGTGGCGACGCGCCGGGCCAGGGCGGGGGCGAACGGGTCCAGGTGATCGTGGTCGAGGGTCAGGGCCACGCCGCAGTAGCCCAGGTCGGCGATGACCCCGACGGCGTCGGCGAGCCGGTGGTTCGCGAAGCCGTTGGTGCCGTAGCCGTACCGCAGGGTGCTCATGTGGGGGAAACCCTGCGCGCGAGCAGCCTGCCGATCGGCACGGCGGCCGCGACGGCCAGCCCGGCGAGGGTACGGCCGGCACGCGCGGCCAGCGCACCCTGCAAGGCAGGCAGTGCGGTGATCCCGGCGCCGACGGCCGACCGGACCCGGGTGGCGGACGGGTCGCCGAAGAGGGCGGCCTGGGCACGGCCGAAAGCGGTGGCGTACTGCCCGGCGAGCAGCACGGCGGGGGTGCCTCCGCGGGCCGCGACGGCGCCGGTGACCGCGGCAGTGGTGAGCAGCGTCGCGGCGGGCAGCTCGCCGCCGGGGCTGCCCGCGACTTCGTGCCGGGACAGCGCCGTGACCGCGTACGTGTGCACGCCGATCACCGCGGCCGCCGGCAGGGCCCGGACGGGGTTGCCGGCGCCGGCCCCGAGCAGCACGTCGAGGGCCCGGCAGGCGGCCATCCCGGCGGGCCCGGCAGCCGTGTTCTTCAGTTGCAGGTCGTACGCCCACACCGCCGCGGCCAGTGGCATCGCGACGGCGAGGGCGCGAGGGCCGCCGGCCCGCCCGGCGACGGCCAGTCCGGCGGCGGTGAGCGCGGCGGCGATGCCCAGCGCGACCGGCGCGCTCACCCGGCCGGACGGGATCGGCCGTTCCGGGCGTTCCACCGCGTCGAGGTCCCGGTCCGCCCAGTCGTTGGCGGCCATCCCGGCCCAGTAGAGGCATACCGAGGCGGCCGCGAGCCCGGCGCTGCGGGGCCCCAGCGTGCCGGCGGCCGCGGCGCCGGCCACGACGTCGCCGGGCACCGACAGCGCGGCGGGCGCGCGGACGAGCTCGGCCAGGGTCCGCAGCGGCGCCTTCATCGGCCCAGGCCGGCGACGAAGCCGGCGAGCGCGTCCCACTGCGCGGCGAGGGCGGACGAGCCGTCGCCGAGCGGGTCCTTGAAGAAGAACCCGAGCTCGGGCAGGGCCCCGTGGCGCCCGGCGCGGTGCGCGGCGGCGGTCAGCCGGGCCAGATCCAGGACGAGCGGCGCGGCCAGCGCGGAGTCGCACCCGTGCCAGGTGAACTCCAGCCGCATGCCGGTGCCGAGGAAGCCGGCGAACGTGATCAGGTCCCAGGCGGTCTTGAAGTCGCCGATCTCCGGGACGTAGTCGATGCGGCTGGTCCCTTCCGGACGGTATCCGAGGGCGTCTCCGAGGACCCGCTGCTTGCTGGCCACCTTGGCGGCGTTCGCGGCCGGGTCGGCGAGGTTGGCGCCGTCGCCGCCGCCCAGCAGGTTCAGCCCCGACCAGCTCGTCACCCGCAGGTTGCGCTGCGCGAACATCGGCGCGAGCACCGACTTGACCAGGGTCTCCCCCGTTTTGCCGTCGTTGCCGGCGTACGGCACCCCGGCGCGGTCGGCGAGCTCGGCCAGGGCGGGCAGGCGCGCACCGGTCGAGGGGGTGAAGTCGACGAAGGAGCAGGCCGCCTCGAAGGCGGCGTACGCGGCCAGCGAACTGGGCGGCAGCACGGGTTGCGGGCCGTCCAGCGCCTCCCGCAGCGCGGCGAGCGACGCGTGGGCCGGGTGCGCCGCCGCGACCGGCTCGGTCGTGGCCACGTTGAGCACCACGACCCGCTCCAGCCCGTGCCGCTCCCGGAACTCGTGCAGATCCGCGGCGATGTGCCGCGCCGTGTCCGCCTGGGCGTCGCGGACCGGCAACGGTCGCAGGTCCTGCTCCGTGCGGCCCAGCTCGTCGGCGAGCGCGGCCACCAGCCGTCCCGGCAGCACACCCGCGGCGGCCAGCGTCTCGGCCTTCTTCAGCAGCGGCAGCGTGACCACGTCGTGGCCGCCGAGGACCAGGTCGGTCCAGGCGGGCAGCGGGGCGCCGCGCAGCTGCGGGAGTTCGGTGACGCAGCCGGTCGGTGCGACGAGGCGGGCCCGCAGCGCGGCGGCGCCGACGATCGCGGTGACGGCGACGGAGCCGCGTGCGCCGATCAACCAGATTCCGGTACGCATGCAGCATCCCTCCCGAGAGCGGACATAGACGCGCCTCGCGATAACACGACGTATCACCCGTGTTACGTGAAGCGACGCTAACCCAGCTCACGGGACAAAGGAAACCCTCGATATCGAGAAACTTCTTCTCGTGACGGAGAAACTTTCCCCTCGGCCGTACGAAAGTGTGGCAGTCAGCCCTTTCCGCTCTTGCCCTTGCCCTTCCCCTTGTCCTTGTCCTTCTTGCTCGCCTTCGGCTTGCCGCTGCCCTTGCCCTTGCCCTTGTTGTCTGCTTCGGACTTCTCGGCCTTGACCGGCTCGGCTACCGGACGTGCCGGAGACCGGACTGCCGGGGACGGGGCCACCGCCGCCAGCACCGGTTCGCACGCGACACCGTTCACCTCGAAGCGGGTCGGGAACGTGGCGGCACCCTTGTCGTACGCGGTGTCGAAGCCGGTGGTCGCCGTGGCGCCCGGAGCCAGGCCGGCGCCGCGGACCTGCGCCTTGCCGTCCTTCTGGTGCCACCGCTCGTCCCAGCCGCGCACCAGGCGCTGGCCGGACGGCAGGGCGAAGGTGAGGCGCCAGTCGGCGAAGGCCGTACGGCCGGTATTCACCACCGCGACCGCGTTGGCGAGCCGGCCGCCGGGTGCGCTGCTGACGGTGTACCGCACGGTGCAGCGGGGCGTCGCGGCCGCCATGGGCACGGCGGTCGGTCCCGCGGCGGCGGCGGGGGCTGCTCCCCCGCGTACCGGATCAGGGTTCTGCACCGACCAGGCCAGGCCCGCTGCACCCACGGCGAGTACCGCCGCCGCAGTCGCGCCCACCAGCCGCCGGCGGCGCACGGGACGGCGGACCGGCACCGTGTCCACGCCCGGCGCGGGCACGGCGAGCGGGGTCAAGCCGGCCGCCTCAGCCAGGATCCCGGCCGCCTCGGCCGCACTCGGCCGGTCCTTCGGGTCCTTCTGCAGGCACCGACGGCAGAGATCGGCCACCCACGGCGGCAGGCCGGCGATCAGGGGCAACGGTGCCGGTTCGGCGTAGAGGTGGGCGCGCACCATCTCGGTGACCGTCCCGGCGTGCCAGGGCATCCGGCCCGCCAGCGCCCGGTAGAGCAGCAGGCCGAGGCCGTAGACGTCGGTCGCCGGGCGCACCGGGCCGCCGTCGAGCCGCTCGGGAGCCAGGTACGCGGGCGTGCCCAGCACCTCGCCGTCGGTCTCGTCGGCGGCGCCCACCTCGGCCGAGATGCCGAAGTCCAGCAGCTTGGCCCCGGCCGGGGTCACCATCACATTCGCGGGCTTGACGTCGCGGTGCACCACCCCTCGCGCGTGGGCGGCGGCGAGCGCGGCGGCGACCTGGGCACCGAGGTGCGCCACGGTGCGCCACGGCAGCGCCTCCTGCGCGAGCAAGCCGGCGAGCGGGCGCCCCTCGACCAGCTCCATCACCACGTACGGCACCGGGGGGCCGCCGGGCTCGCCCGGGGACTCGCCGTAGTCGTAGACCTCGACGATGTTCGGATGCCGCAGTCCGGCCGCCGCACGCGCCTCCAGGCGGATGCGGCTGAGCCGCGCCGGGTCCGGGGCGGCCGCGGCGGACAGCACCTTGACCGCGACATCCCGCCCGAGCACCTCGTCGTGTGCCCGCCACACGACCGACATGCCACCGACGCCGATGCGCTCGCGCAGCTGGTAGCGATGATCCACCAGCGGGCAGTGCCCGGCGCGGCGGGGAGGGAAACCTGCCGGCCCGGATCGCCCCGATACGCGCTCGGTGGCCGCCACCGCCGTAGGGTGGCCGCATGGATATCCAGGAGAGCCAGTGGTGGGGAGTCATCGGTGAGCTCCTGGACCGCTCCCACCTGTGGCGGCCGGAGGACCTCGGCGGCGTCCTCGACGGGGCCGCCGCCGAGCTGGGCCTGGCGATGACCGTCTACCTGGTCGACCACGAGCAGCGGTCCCTGCGGCCGCTCGCCGTTCCCGGCCGGCCCACGCCCGGCCCGGAGCCCATCGACGGCACCCCCGCCGGGCAGGCGTTCACCCTGGTCGAGTCGGTCGCCGGGGCCGACCGCCGGTGGGCGCCGATGGTCAACGGCACCGACCGCCTGGGCGTCCTCGAGGTACGGCTGCCCGCCGGCACCCACCAGGACGAGCGGCTGGCCCGCGCCTGCGAGACCGTCGCCGGTCTCGTGGGCCACCTCGTCACGACCACCAACCCGCGCGGCGACCACCTGCACCTGGTCCGCCGTTCCACCGCGATGACGGCCGGCGCGGAACTGCTCTGGCCCCTGCTGCCGCCGCTGACGGTCAGCGTCGCCGATTTCGCCGTCGCCGCCGTGCTGGAACCCTGCTACGACGTCGGCGGCGACGCCTTCGACTACACGGTCGACGCTCGGCGGCCCCAGTTCGCCGTCCTCGACGGCACCGGGCGCGGCATGCGTGCGGGACTCGCCGCCGCCGTCGCGCTGTCCTGCATCCGGGCCGCCCGCCGCGCCGGCGGCGATCTGCTCGGGCAGGCCCGCGCCGCCGACGAGGAGCTGATGCGGCAGTTCCCGGACGCTCGGTTCGCGACCGCGGTCCTCGCCGAACTGGACCTCGACACCGGGGTCCTGCGCTACGTCAACGCCGGTCATCCCCCACCGCTCGTCCAGCGCGCCGGCAAAATTGTCGACACGCTGACCGGCGGCCGGCGCCGGCCGCTCGGCATCGAGGGCCCGGCCGCCACGTACGGCGAGGTCACCCTCAGCCCCGGCGATCGCCTGCTGCTGTACACCGACGGGGTGACGGAGGCGCGTGACGCCACCGGCCGCCAGTTCGGCGCCGAGCGCCTCGCCGACACCGTGGAGAAGCACGTCACCGAGGGCTTGCCGCTGCCCGAGGCGCTGCGCCGGCTGTCCCACGCCGTCCTCGAGCACCAAGCCGGACCCCCGGCCGACGACCTGACGCTGCTGCTGGTGGAATGGTCGTCGGCCGCGGCGCACCGCACCGTGCCACCCACCACCCGAGCGGACGACCAGGCGGCATGATGCCCGACATACTCAGCGTGACCACCCACGACCCGGCCGACGGCGTCCGGGTGCTCTGTGTAGCCGGAGAACTGGACCGCGACAGCGTCGCCATGCTGCGCACGGAGATCGAAGAGGCGATCGAGGACGGCATCGACCGGCTGATCGCCGACCTGACGTCGATGGACTTCTGCGACTCGGGCGGCCTGAGCCTGTTCGTGGAGACCCACCGCCGCACGATGGCGCGGGGCGGATGGTTCCGGCTCGTGGGGCCGAGACCCGCGGTCCGCAGCGTGCTCGAGACGACGAACCTGACCGGCTATCTGAGTGTCCACTCGGAGCTGGCTTCGGCGCTGGAGTAGGACCGCCTCCCCCACCCCTGCATTCGTCGATGCCCGTCACGCGGGAGGCCATCTGGTGTTCAGCGGCCGGTCGGCAAGCGTCCGTAGCCTTCCGTCGTCATGGACACCCCCCAGGTCAGCGTGGTCATCCCGACCCGCAACCGCCCCGAACTGGTGACCCGCGCGGTTCGGGCCTGAGCCGCAGCAGGTAGGCCCACGGCGCGCCGACGACGTAGGTCTCGCGCCGCCCTAGTGACCAGGCCCGCCGCCGGGTGCGTTGGGACCACAGGAACAGCGGCACGCCGGGCACGTACTCATGGTCGGCGGCCATGCCGTCGCCGATGTTCCACCCGTGCTGGAGATGGCCGAACATCCGCGGCGGCGGGCCGGCCGGTACGCCGCAGTAGCGGGCCAGGACGTGGGAGTGCCCGTAGTAGTCGTTGGCCCGGTGCACCGCAGCATTCTTTCCCGGCGGAAATCGTTGCCGCTACGGCCGGGAAGGACTGTTCCCTGGCCGTCGCCTACGCGTAGCCCTGCATGCATCGCCGGGACAGCGGCAGGCGGCCGACCGTGAGGCCGGCGATGACGGCGGCGGCGAAGGCCTCGCGATCCGCCGGTGAGAGTCCTTTGGCGGCTGCCGCCCGCACGGCGTCCGTCCAGATCCGGTGCAGGTGAGGCTCCTCGAGGGCGGGAAGGACGAGATCAGGCACCAGGGCGAGGTCACCCCACCGCAGCCGCCGGCCCGCCCGCGACGGTAACCACCCCCACCACGGCGAGCCCGGCGGCTCAGCCGCGCCCCCGGGCGACCATCCCGCCGCCCGCAGGAGCCCGACGACGTCCTGGGCGACGAAGCCCATGGCGAACGGCGCCCAGGGCACGCGCTGATCCACGGGGGACCTCGCGTCGTCCTCGAGGGTCCACGGGTCGAGCCGATAGGAGTCGAGCACCGATTCCAGGAACGGCAGCTCCCGGGGTGACAGCGCGACGATCACTTCGCGGACCACATCGGCGCCGGTCCGCTCGTTCTCCTCCGTCACCCGCCCTCCTTCCGAGGCCGGCGGTGTGCAGACCTCGACGATAGGCGCGTTTCGTCGCAATCGAGTCATTCGTGCGGATGACACCGGGCGCCAGCATCGAGTCCCATGATCGTCTGGATCAACGGCACCCACGGCGCCCGCAAGACCACGACCAGCGCGCTCGTGCAGCACCTGATCCCGGATTCACGGGTGTTCGACGCCGAGAAGGTCGGCGAGACACTCATGGACATCACGCCCGTACTGCCCGGGACGGACAACTTCCAACACTGGCCACCGTGGCGCCAGCTCGTCGTCGAGACCGCCCGCCGCGTCCTCGACTACACCGGCGGCACCCGGGTGATGCCCATGACCGTCCTGGTCGAGCAGTACTGGCGCCGCACCTCACGCCGGCCCAGGCCGCCCGCCGGATCGCGGAGGCCGTCAGGTCACACCGGTAGCGCGAGGCGGAAGCCGACTCCGCGCCGGTTCTCGATCCAGCCCGGGTCACCCAGCTTCCGGCGCAGGCTCGCCACATGGAAGTCCAGCGTCTTGCCGGGTCCCGGGAACGCCGGCCCCCACACGCTCTCCAGGATGTGCCGCCGCGACACCACCGCGCCCGGGTCCTGGGCCAGGAGGGTCAGCAGGTCGTATTCCTTGGGGCTCAGGGAGACCGGGATCCGGTGGACCCGGACCTCGTGCGTACGGGTGTCGATGCTCAGCGGCCCGCAGATGCGGACCGGTACGGCGCGCCGCCGGCGGCTGACCGCTCGCATGCAGGCCACGAGTTCCGGGACGCTGAACGGCTTGGGCAGGTAGTCGTCCGCGCCGAGGTCGGGAGCGGTGTCCGTCCGTTCGCCGCGGGCGGTGAGCACGATCAGCGGGGTCTCGCCGGTGTGGCTCAGGCGCCGGCAGATCTCGATGCCGTCGATGTCCCGCACCGCGGCGTCCAGCAGCACCATGTCGGTGGGCGCGGCGGCGAGCGCCGCCGCGCCGGTGGCCACGTGGTCGGCCACGATGCCGTACCGGGCCAGGCCGTCGACCAGGGGCTCGGCGATGGACTGGTCGTCCTCTACCAGCAAGACCTTCATGGGCGATGGTACGGATCATCGCCCCTGCGCGGTTCAGTGAGCCCGTCACCCGCGTGCGGCCCAGTCCCCCAGCACCCAGCGTGTTGGCGTCCGGCGGCAGGTAGACGCGGGCCACGTCGCCGCGCTGGGTCAGGACCACCTGGATGAGGCCGGGGCCCTGGTGGGAGAAGCCGTTGTGGTCGTTGCGCCAGGCGGTCGAGGTCAGCAGGACGTTGAGGCTGGGCACCTTCGCGCGCCACGGCAGGTGTTTGGCCTCCTGGAGCCACTTGCCGTGCTGGACCGTCTGGGAGGCGCTGACCATGGCGAACGCCTCGTACGTGGCGAACATGCCGTGCCGGCCGGTGAGGGTGTCCTCCAGCCAACCGTGGCAGTTGTGTTCCGAGAGGACCTCCATGACCCGGCCGTCGCGCCCGATCTGCACGTCGGCGTCGGTGACGTGCTCCATGAAGCCGCGGTCGGAGGCCTCGAACACGGCGCCGAGCCGGTTGCTGTTCGTCTCGTCCGGGCAGAACAGCCGGAACGTGTCCGGGTTGCGCCGGTAGATGTCGCGCATGAACTCGCCCAGCCTGCGGGTCGACTCGGCGCGCAGCTCCGCCGGGCGGGGTACGTCGACCGCGTAGTCGCGGAAGTCGGGCAGGTCGAGGTCGCGGGTCAGCCTGCCGCCGTTCGCGTGCGGGCCGGCGCTCATCCGCAGGTCGCCCTCGGGGTTGGCGTCGCGGATCAGGGCCACCGGCGCGCCGGTCTCGTCGAAGAGCTCCTCCGGCCGGTACGAGCGCAGCCAGCGTTCCAGGATCGCGAGGTGGTCCGGGTTGTCCTTGACGCCGGACAGCGGCACCTGGTGGGCGCGCCACGTGCCGAGGACCTGGACGCCGTCGACCTTGTCCGGTCCGGTCCAGCCCTTGGGCGAGCGCAGGACGATGAGCGGCCAGCGCGGGCGGGTGCCGTCCCAGTCGCCGCCGCGGGCGGCTTGCTGGATCTCGCGGATCCTCGTCCACGCCCCGGCGAGAGCGGCGGCGAGGCGGTGGTGCATGCCGGGCAGGTCGTCACCCTCGACCTCGATGACCTCGTAGCCGTGCCCCTCGAGCAGGGAGCGGACCTCGGCGCGGTCCTTGCGCGCCAGCACGGTCGGGCCGGCGATCTTCGCGCCGTTGAGGTTAGCCCTCCAGCGGGCCGGTCTCCGCCTCGCCGTCGCCGACGACGGCCACGGCGATCAGGCCGGGGTTGTCCATGACCGCGCCGAAGGCGTGCACGAGCACGTACCCGAGCTCGCCGCCCTCGTGGATGGAGCCGGGCGTGGTGACGGAGACGTGGCTGGGGATGCCGCCCGGCGCCGAGAACTGCCGGAAGAGGCGGAGCATGCCGTTCTCGTCCTGGCTGACCGCCGGGTAGATCTCGCTGTAAGTGCCCTCGAGGTAGCCGGCGGCCACGAGGGCCGGACCGCCGTGGCCGGGCCCGGCGAGGTAGATCGCCTCCTGCCCGGTCCGTCTGATGAGCCGGGAGACGTGCGCGTAGATCAGCGACAGGCCGGGGCTGGTCCCCAGTGGCCGAGCAGCCGGGGTTTGATGTCCTCGGGGGTGAGCGGGCGGCGCAGCAGCGGGTTGCCCTGCAGGTAGATCTGTCCGATCGTCAGATAGTTGCTGGCGTGCCACCAGGCGTCCAGGCTCGCGACGTCCGCGTCGTCGAGCCGGCCGAGGGTCGTCAGGTCCTCCGAAACCGTCGTCACGTCCGCGACGCTACGACGAACACCGAGCGGCGCAGTCCTCGCGGCATCCGGCGGGCATGCCGGCGCGCGGGGTCCACCTCGGACAGGCGGGCTCGCAGCCGCTCGGGCACCCACGGGCCACCGGTATAGAACTCGCCGCCGACGCGCCTGGCGTAGGCGGGACCGAACCAGCACCACACGGGCGGCTCCGGCGGCAGGCCGAGCCAGTCCCCCCGCGGGGCGAGGTACGGCTCCTCGGGCCGCACCGCCGGGCCGTACAGGGTGGTGCCGTCGAGGACCATGTCCCCGGCGACCGAGGCGGAGACGTACACGGTGCCCGGATGGGTCAGCGCGAGCGCGAACCGACGTACCCGTTCGTCGCCGGGGTCGAGCTCGGCGTGCAGGGTGTGCACCGCGACGGGGCCCCGCGCGTCCGCGACCGCCAGCGACGCGTGGTACACCGGCGGCGTCCCGGCGAGGAGCAGCATCGTGTCCGCACGGGCGTACGCCTGGAAGAGGTCGCCCCGGCCGCGCAGCGGTTCGGTGTCACCGAACCGGAGCGGAACCGCCTCCGGCAGGTGCTCCCGGGCGGCACCGAGCCAGCGGGCGACGACGTCCGGTGACCGGTTCCGGCGCTCGTACCAGTGCACCACCAGCACGTCGAGCTTGCGTTCCGCCACCGCCGCAGCCTAGGCGACCCCCGCCTTCTCGCGATCCCCGGAAGGCTCGGTGCGCCGGGCCGCCCGGACGTCGGCGAGGGCGGCGACCAGGGCGACGACCACGAAGCCGATGGTGATCAGGAGCGAGGTCCGGAAGGCCAGAGACCAGCTGCCGCCGTTGGCCGCGAGCCGGTTGAAGAAGATCGCGCCGACCACGGCGATGCCCAGGGCGGTACCGATGCGCTGGCCGGTCTGGAGCACGGCGCCCGCACTGCCGGCCCGGCGCACCGGGACCTCGGAGAGGGTGAGGGTCTGGTTCGGGCTGATCACCAGCCCGCTGCCGGCGCCCGCGATCAGCAACGGCAGGGCCGCGGCCCAGCCGGCGTTGTGGCCGGGGACGAAGTGCAACGCAACCACGGTGGCGATCAGGCCTGCGGCGACGAGGGCGAGTCCGGCGGCGACCAGCGGGCGCCCGTACCGGTTGACGATCCGCCCGCCGACCGCGGCCGTGACCGCCGAGCCGATGGCGAACGGGGTGATGGCCACGCCCGCGGCCAGCGCGCTGTAGTGCAGGCCGCTCTGCAGATAGAGGGTGTAGATGAAGAAGATCGTGGTGAAGCCGGCGAAGTAGAGCAGGCCGATCAGCGCGCCGAGGCCGTAAGAGCGCACCCCGAACAGGCCCAGCTCCACCAGCGGCGTCCCGCCGCGGCGGGCGAAGCGGCGTTCCCAGGCGACGAACCCGGCGAGGACCGCCACGGCGGCCACCACGAGCAGCCACTTGGCCGGGCCCTGCCACTCGCGCTCCTCGACCAGCGGCAGGAGCAGCAACAACACGCCCAGGCCGAGCAGGAGCACGCCGGCCGGGTCGAGGCTTTCGCGGGCGCGGTCCTCGCGGCTGCGTCCCGGGATCCACATCCGGCCCAGCACGATGGCCGCGATCCCGATCGGCACGTTGATGAAGAAGATCCAGCGCCAGCCCTGCTCGGCGCCGAGCAGCTGGATCAGCAGCCCGCCGAGCAGCGGGCCGACCGCGGTGGAGACGCCGATCGTGGCGCCCAGCAGGCCGAAGGGCCGGCCCCGCTCGGCCGGCTTGAACAGTTGCTGGATCAGCCCGGAGACCTGGGGGTTCACCACGCCGGCCGCGGCGCCCTGGACGAGCCGGGCGACGATGAGCCACAGCGCGCCGTTCGCCATCCCGGCGACGGCACTGGACAGGGTGAATACGGCGAGCCCGGCGATGAAGACGTCCCGGCGCCCACGCGCGTCGCCGAAGCGCCCGGCCGGCACGAGCAGCAGCCCGAAGGTCAGCGCGTATCCGGACAGCACCCACTGCAGCCCACCGGCGCTGAGGCCGAGGTCGTCGCGGATCGAGGGCAGGGCGACGTTGACGATGCTGACGTCGAGCAGGGTCATGAACCCGGCCACGAGCGCGACCGTCAGGGCTTTCCAGCGGTTGGTCACCGGCCCGTGGTTCCCGCACGGGCCGGTGGGAAACCGTGACTAGCGGTACAGCCGCAGGTCGGCGATGCTCCACCAGCTGCCGCTGCTGCCGGTGTTGGTGATGCGCAGGTGCCGGGCCCGGGTGAGCGGAAGCTCCACCGTGGTCAGCTGGCCGGTGCCGGCGCCGGTCGCGAGGGTGCGCCAGTGCACGCCGTCGGTGCTCGCGGCCAGTTCCCAGGAGCGGGCGTAGTCGCCGAGGTTGTCGCCGCTGTCGATGGCGGCCTTGCGGAACCACCGGGTCGTGCCGAAATCGGCCTGCAGATACTGCCCCGGCGTCTGGGCGGCGCCGCTGGACCAGCGCGTGGACGCGTCGCCGTCGACCGCGGCGCCGGGGTTCTCGCCGGCCGGGGAGGCGGTGGCGGTCACTCCCCCGGACGGCAGCAGCCGGTCGACGCCGTCGAAGGCGCCCCGCGGCCACGTGAAGGTGGCCAGGGCACCACCCGGCAGCTCGTACTCGAAGGTGCGGTCGCCGACGGCGACGGCGAAGGAGCGCGGGTCGTCGTTCTCGTTGTGCACGATCAGGGCCGTGGAGCCGTCCGGGTTGCGGAAGGCGACGTCCATGATCTGGCCGTTCCAGCCGACGGTGCCGAACGAGGTGCTGGCGATCCGGACGGCGCCCGGCTTCACGAACTTCGACAGGTGCCCGATGGTGTAGTACTCGGCGTCGCGGGTGACGCTGCCGTCCGCCTGGAGGGTGAGCAGGCCGGTGCAGGTGCCGCAGCCGCCCAGGTGCGGGCCGCCGGTGTGGTCGAGGGCGATGTTCCAGTTGACCACCGACTTCGCCCAGTTGCGGGTGGTGCCGATGGCCAGCGTCCGGGCATGCCAGGTCAGCGTGCCGCGGAAGGTCTGCTCCGGGGTGTCCTGCGGCCCGTGCGAGCCCGAGCACTCGGTGAACCAGATGCCCTTGCCCGGGTACGCCTCGTGCAACGCACTCTGCGCACTCGGGTCACCGGAGTAGCAGTGGTACGCCGTACCCGCGAGCCACTTGCCGGCCGGGGAGGCGAGCAGCCGGTACGGGTAGTCGGTCTCCGGGTCCTCGCCGGGCGGGGTGGTGGCCACGTCGCCCGGGTGCGTGGTCCAGTTGTGGTCGTACCCCAGGATCTTCGTACGCGGGCTGGCCTTGCGCAGCAGCGGCCCGAGCGCCTCGATGAGCTTCGCCTCCTGCGGCACCGGCACGGCCGCGCCGGGGTAGCCGCCGTCGTGCCGGTTCTGCGGCTCGTTCTGCACGGTCAGGTAGTCGATCGGGACGCCGGCCCTCGCGTACGCCTGCACATACTTGACCAAGTAGCGGGCGTACGCGTCGTAGACGGCAGGGTCGTCCTTGAGGTGCCCGCCCATCAGCGAGTCGCTCGTCTTCATCCACGCGGGCGGGCTCCACGGCGTACCCATGACGGTCAATCCGGGGTTGAGCTGCCGGGCTCGGCGCAGCAGGGGCAGGATCTGGGCCTCGTCGTGGGCGATGCTGAAGTGCGCCAGCGGGAAGTCGGTCTGCCCGGCCGGCACGTCGTCGTAGGTGTAGTGGGTGCTCGTCGCGGTGAAGTCGGACGAGCCGATGGGCTGGCGCAGGAAGCTGACGCCGATGCCCTGCCGGGGGTCGAAGAGCGAGCGCATCGCGGCGTCGCGGGCGGCCGGGGCGAGGCGGTCGAGCACGCTCGCGGCCGAGTCGGTCAGGGACGCGCCGAAGCCGTCCATGCGCTGGTAGGTGGTGCCGGGGTCGATCGTGATCGTGGTCCGGTCGCTGGTGGCGCGGGTGAAGGACACGGGTGCGCGCTCGTGCAGCTGCTCGGCCCGGTCCGGCGTGGTGACCCAGACGCGGGCCTGGGGTACGCGCTCGCGATGGGCCTGCGCGGGCCCCGACGCCAGCAGGAGGACCGCGGCGCTGACCGCCGCGCCGAATGCTCGCCGCCTCATGACCACTCCCTTGAAACAAATGAAACAGCGGCGCTCGCCGCCATCGACAGGAAACAATCAGGAAAGGCTCGTGTCAAGCCCCATCTGCATGTAGCTATGGTGGAGGTATGAAACAAGGTGATGTAACAACACCACTACGGGGGACCGTCCGGGACGTCGCCGCCGCGGCCGGTGTCTCCATCGCCACGGTGTCCCGGGTGCTCAACGGGCGCGGGAACGTCGCGCCGGAGACCCGGGAGCTGGTCGAGCGGACCCTGGAGCGGATCGCCGGCCGCGGGCCCCGGCCGCGCGGCGCGGTGCGGCCGCCCACCGGGCCGGTGTTCGTCCGCTGCCCGTACCTGCTCACCGACTACTTCGGCGTGATCGTGTCGTCGATCGCCGAGACGCTGGACCGGCACGGGCGCGCGGTGGTGCTCAACGCCGGTGAGGCCGCCCAGCAGACGCCGGTGCTCGCCCGGCTCCCGCAGCGGGCCGGGCCGGCCGGCGCGGTGCTGATCCTGCCGCCCGAGCCGGCCGAGGAGCTGGCCGCCCTGCGCGCCCGGCGGTTCCCCTTCGTCGTCGTGGATCCCCGCGTCCCGCCGCCGCGCGACACGCTCGCGGTCTCGGCCGCGCACGCCGCCGGGGCGCGCAGCCTCACCGCCCACCTGACCGGGCTGGGGCACCGCCGCATCGGCGTCGTCGCCGGCCCGGACGAGTGGCTGGCCAGCGACGCCCGGCTGGCGGGACACGCGGCCGCCCTGGCCGACGCCGGGGTGCTCGCCGCGCCGGAGCTGGTCCGGCACGTGGAGCCGACGGTGGCGTGGGGCCGGCGGGCCGCCGGGGAGCTGCTCGACCTGCCGGACCCGCCGACGGCCGTCATCGGCTTCAACGACAAGGCCGCCGTGGGGGCGCTCCAGGCGGCGGCCGAGCGGGGGCTGCGGGTCCCGGCGGACCTCTCGGTCGCGGGCTTCGACGACATCGACCTCAGCCGCGCCACCAGCCCGCCGCTCACCACCGTCCGGCAGCCCCTGGCCGAGCTGGGTCGGATGGCGGTGTCCCTGCTGATCCGCGTCCTCGAGGGCCACGACGTGGAGGCGCTGCACGTGGAACTCGCCACCGATCTGGTGGTGCGCGGATCCACGGGTGTCGCTCCCGCCCGATAGGGTGCGCCCGTGACATCGTTCGCGACTGTGGGCGCCGGTTGGCGCGCCGAGATGTTCTGGCGGCTGGCCGCCGGCCTCGACGGCCTCGAGTGTGCCGGCGCGGTGGTGCGCACGCCGCGGACGCTGCCGGTGCCGGCGTACGCGTCGCTGGCGGAATGCATCGAGCAGGCCCGGCCCGACTTCCTCGTCACCGCGGTTTCCTGGGACGCCAATCCCGCGGTGATCACCGAGGCCGTGGAGCGAGGGCTGCCGGTGCTCGCCGAGACCCCGCCCGCGCCGGACGCCGACGGCCTGCGCGCGCTGTGGGCCGCGGTCGGCGCCTCCGGTCTCGTCCAGGTCGCCGAGCAGTATCTGCTGATGCCGGCGCACGCCGCCCGCCTGGAGGCGGTCCGCCTGGGCCTCATCGGCATCCCTGCCCAGGTCCAGGTGTCCTCGACGCACATGTACCACGCGGTCGCGCTGATCCGCGGGCTGCTGGGCGTGGGCCGGGAACCGGTCACCGTACGGGCGAGCCGCACCACCGCTCCCCTGGTCGACCCGCTGAACCGCGACGGCTGGACCGACGACCCGGACCCGAGGCCCGCCACCACGACCATCGCGACGCTGGACTTCGACGAGGGCCGTTCCGGCGTCTACGACTTCACCGACAACCAGTGGCACAACCAGCTGCGATATCGCCGGCTGCTGGTCCGCGGCAGCCACGGGGAGTTGCGCGACGACGAGGTGGTCCGGCTGACCGCCCCGCGCACGATCGTCCGGACCCCACTGGTACGCCGCCAGACCGGCTACGACCTGGACCTCGACGGCTTCGACACCGACACCATCACGTTCGGCGGCGAGGTGCTCTATCGCAACCCGTACCCCGGGCGGCGCTGGAGCGACGAGGAGATCGCGATCGCCACGCTGCTGGACGCCACCGCCGCGTGGGTCCGCGGGACCGCACCGGCGCCGTACCCGCTGGCCGACGGGGCGCAGGACCACCTCGTCGCGCTGGCCGTCGAGGAGGCGGCCGGCACCGACCGCACGGTCACCACGGCGGCGGAGGACTGGTCGTGATCCGGTAACGGAACGCCCGCGCGGGTCAGGAGCGGCGCGGATCCGCCGAACAGAGGGTAAGACCCGACGTTCGGCCGGACGGAGCCCGCATGACGACGCGATTCGCGCGCGCGTGCTGCACCGCTTGGATGATCTTGCTCGCCGGGGTCTTCTACGCCTGGCCGGCGACCCACATGTACAGCTGGGCCGCGATCGGCCTCTCCGGCGTGGCCGGCATCCTGCTGGGCGTCCGCGTCCACCGTCCGGCCCAGCGGCTGCCCTGGTACCTGATCGCGACGGCACTGCTGTTCTTCGTCTCCGGGGACACGATCTACTTCGTGCAGACCACGTACGACCTCGGCGCGCCGTTCCCCGGCCCGCCCGACATCCTGTACGTGCTCGTCTATCCGTTGCTCGCCGGCGGGCTGCTGCTGTTCGTCCGGGCCCGCTCCGGGGACCGTAACCGGGCGGCGCTGCTCGACGCGCTGGTGCCGACCGTCGGCCTCGGGCTGCTCTCCTGGGTCTACCTGATCGCGCCGTACACCCGGGCCACGGACCTCAGCCTGGCCGAGAAGGCGGTGTCGGTCGCGTACCCGCTCGGCGACGTGCTCGCCCTGGCGATCCTGCTGCGGCTGCTCGCCGCGCCCGGGCCCAAGCCCGTCGCCGTCCGGCTGCTGAGCCTCAGCATCGTCGGCGTCCTCGTCTCCGACGTCGTGTACGGACTCGCCCGCCTCAACAGCGACTGGAACGCCGGCGGCCCGATCGACCTCGGCTGGGTCGTCTTCTACGGCACGGCGGGGCTCGCCGCACTGCACCCGTCGATGATCATGCTCACCCGCGCCTCCGCCCCCACCGATGCCCCGCCCACGACCGGCGCGCGCCGCCTGGCGCTGCTGACCTTGGCCGCCCTCATCGCCCCGGGCGTGCTGCTCGCCCAGCATCTCGGCGGCGGGGTCGTCGACGCCCCGGTGATCGCGGCCGGCTCGACCGCGCTGGTGCTGCTGGTCATGGCACGGGTCGGCGGCCTGCTGAGCGAGCAGCGCCGGGCCCACCACAGCGAGCGCGCCCTGCGCCGGGCGACCGCCGCCCTCGCGGCCGCCGCCGGCCCGGACGACCTGCTCACCGCGATCGGTACGGCCGTCGCCGCGATCATGCCGCCGGGCGAGCCGTACACGATGCTCACCGGCGAACCCGTCCCGCTGGAGGATGCCGCCACCGTCGAACCGGAGGTCACGCTCGAGCCGGTCGACCGGGCCACCGCCGGATTCCCGTACGCCCTGCACGCCGCGATGGTCGTACCCGGTACGCCGCCGCGGAGGAGCGAGATCCAGCTCGCTGCCCGGGCGGGCACGCTGCGCGCCGTACGCCCCGCCGTACAGGCGCTGTTCGCCCAGGTGGACCTGGTCGTCGAGCGGATCGCGCTGGCCGCCGAGATCAGCCGCCGCGACGGCGAGGCGTACTTCCGGACCCTGATCCAGAGCGCCTCCGACGTCATCCTGATCATCGACGACGACGATGTGATCCGGTACGCGAGCCCGTCCGCCGGCGCCGTGCTCGGCCACCCCGACCTGGCCGGCGTCCCCCTCGCCCGGCTGGTCGCGGACACCCACCACGACGAGCTGGCCGCGCTGCTGATCCGGGCCCGCGCCGGTGACCGGGACGGCTCCGACCTCACCGTGGTCTGCGGCGACCGCAGGCTGCTGCAGGTCGAGTGCCTGGCCCGCGACCTGCGCGACGATCCGACGGTCCGCGGCCTGGTACTGACCGTGCGCGACGTGACCGAGCGGCGCCGCCTGGAGAACGACCTCGCCCACCAGGCCTTCCACGACGGCCTGACCGGGCTGGCCAACCGGGCACTCTTCCGGGACCGGCTCGAGCAGGCCTTCGCCGGGGCCGCGAGCACGGGCACCCACCTGGGCGTGCTCTTCGTCGACCTGGACGACTTCAAGGAGGTCAACGACACCCTCGGGCACGCCGTCGGCGACCAGCTGCTCGTGGCGGTCGGGCAGCGCATCGCCGCAGCGATCGGCCCGCGCGACACCGCGGCCCGGATGGGCGGCGACGAGTTCGCCGTGCTGGTCGCGGACGCCGCGGACGCGGGTGCGGCCGAGGACGTCGCGGACGCGGGTGCGGCCGAGGACGTCGCGGCCCGCATCGTCGCGGCGCTCGGCTCGCCGGTGGAGGTCAGCGACGGCCTCGGCGGCAGCCACGTGGTCAGCGGCGCGGCCAGCGTGGGCGTCGCCACCAGCCGGGACGCGAGCAGCCCCACCGAGCTGCTGCGCCACTCCGACCTGGCGCTCTACCTGGCCAAGGGCGCGGGCAAGGGCTCCTGGCAGCGGTACCGCAACGACCTGCAGACCGCGATGGTCGAACGGCTCGCCCTGCGCACCGCGCTGCAGGAGGCCGTCGAGGACCGGCAGTTCGTGCTCCAGTACCAGCCGATCGTGGAGATGCGGACCGGTACGGTCGTCGGCGCCGAGGCGCTGGTGCGGTGGCAGCACCCGGAGCGGGGGCTGCTGGGGCCGTACCACTTCATCGAGATGGCCGAGGAGAACGGCGCGATCGTCGGCATCGGGGCCTGGGTGCTGCGCGAAGCGCTGCGCCAGTTCGCGCAGTGGCGCGAGGAGTCACGGGGGCTGTCGCTGCGCTACGTCAGCGTGAATGTGTCGGCGCGGCAGTTCCGCCAGCCGGGCTTCGTCGGCCAGGTACGCGAGGCGCTGACGACCGCCGGGGCGCAGCCCGAATGGCTGCTGCTCGAGATCACCGAGAGCCTGGTGCTGCGCGACGCCGAACAGGTGTGGGCGGACCTGGAAGAACTGCGGGCGCTCGGCGTGCGCATCGCGATCGACGACTTCGGTACGGGCTACTCGTCGCTGAGCTACCTGCGGCAGATCCCGGTCGACGTACTGAAGATCGACAAGTCTTTCATCGACGACATCCTGGCCGGCAGCCGGCAGCGGGCCCTGGTCGACGCGATCGTGACCCTGGCCCGCCACCTCGACCTGGCCGTCGTGGCCGAGGGCATCGAGGACGAGGGGCAACGCGCCGTGCTCGCCGCCATGGGGTGCCCGTACGGCCAGGGCTACCTCTTCTCCCGGCCGGTATGGCCCGCCGAGATCCCCGCCACTGCCGCGGCGGTCGTGCCGGCCTGATGCGACGCCTTTGCGAGGATCGTGACGTGGAAGCTCTCGACAACCCGGTCTGGGCGGCGCTGTCCGGCCCGCAGGCCGCTCACGCCGACCGGCACGGCCGCGCCGCCCGCTTCGACCCGGAGATCAGCCCGTTCGCCGCCGTCGACGACCCCACCGACCCCGACGCCTGGCGGGACCTCGCGGACCTCGTCGGATCCGGCGCTCCGGCGCTCGTGGCCGCCCCCGTGGTGGCCCTGCCGCCGGGCTGGACGGAGACCGGCGGCGCGCCGGGCGTCCAGCTCGTCGGGCACGCGTACCAGGGCGAGCCGGACCCGGAGGCGCAGCTGCTGACCGCCGGCGACCTGCCGGAGATCATGGACCTGGTGGCCCGCACCCGGCCGGGGCCGTTCCGCGAGCGGACCGTGGCCCTCGGCACGTACCTGGGCATCCGGCGCGGCGGCACGCTGGTCGCCATGGCCGGCGAGCGGATGCGGCTGCCCGGCCACACCGAGATCAGCGCCGTCTGCACCGACGAGGCGCACCGCGGCAGCGGGCTGGCGACCCGGCTGGTCGCCGCGGTCTCCGCCGTCATCCGGGCCCGCGGTGAGGTGCCGTTCCTGCACGCCGCCGCCGACAACACCACCGCGGTACGCCTCTACGAACGGCTGGGCTTCGAGCAGCGCACTTCCATGCAGTTCATCGCCGCCGCGGCGCCCTAGAGCTGACCGTGGTTGGGCGGCTGGACGTCCGCCAGCTCGTACGCGGCGAGATGGTGGTACTTCCAATCGAGCGGGTCGTGGACGCTGTGGGTACGGGCGTTGCGCCAGTGCCGGTCGAGGTCGTACAAGGCGGCCGTGGCGCTCGTGCCACACATCTGGAAAAGGTCGGACGCCACCTCCAGCGCCACCTCGCTGCCGAACGCCTTCGCCGCCGCGACGGCCAGCGAGCCACGGGCCGCCTCCGCCGCACCGGGCGGCACCAGCCCGACCTCGTCCAGGGTGCGGGCGGCGCCGGCGAGCAACGCCTCGGCCGCGCGTACCCGTGCGGCGGCACGCCCGTATCGGTGCAGCACGTGCGGGTCGCCGGCGGCGGTGGCCGCGCCGGCCCGTACCGCCTCGGTGGACGGCCTGGCCTTCTCCCGCAGGTACGCCCGGGCGTCCCGCAACGCTCCCCCGGCGATGCCGACCTCGATCGCGGCGTGCACGAGCTGGGCCCGGGCGCCCAGCTGCTGCGGCACCTCGTACGCGCCCGCGTAGTCCAGCACCAGCGGCGCCTCGACGTCCTCGAAGGTCGCCGTACCGCTGATCGTGGCGCGCTGGCCCATCACGTCCCAGTCGGTGCCGACGGTCACGCCGGGCGCCTCCCGCGGCACGAACGCGAGGAGCAGGCGGCCGGTGTCGTCCAGCGCGCTGACCGCGATCCACGCCGAGGTCAGGGCACCCGTGGTGTAGTACTTACGGCCGGTGAGCCGGCCGCCGGCCAGCCGGGTGCTCAGGTCCTGGGCGTGCCGGCCGCCGCGCTCGGCCAGGGCGTTGCCGATCCGCCGGCCGGCCAGGACCTCGGCGTACAGCGCGGCGCGGGTCTCCTTGTCGCCGTGCACGGCCAGGACGTCGACGAGCAGGTAGTGCGCCTGCGGCACCTGGGCGATCGCGGGGTCGACGGCGGCGACGATCCGGGTGACCTCCGCCAGGGTCGAGGGGCCCAGCCCGGGACCGCCGTCGGCGGCCGGGACGGTGATCGCGAGCAGGCCGGAGGCGTCGAGGGCGGCCAGGGCCTCGACCGGCACGGTGGCGGCGCCCGCACGGTCCCGCTCGATCACGCCGGGCGCCAGCGCCGCGGCGACCTCGTGGGCGGCGGCGACGGCGGCGTCATGGGAGTCGATGGTCACCCCGCGATCCTAGGGTCGCTCCCCGGCCGCACCGCTAAAGCACCGGTACGGCAACCCGCGTCGCGTTGACTGAGGCGGTTGAGCTGTCCGGCGATCGGGGCGCGCATGCGAGGCAGAAGCTGGCAGACCTTCGCGGTCGCCATGGCCGTGATGATCGCCGCGTACCAGGTGCTGCCGGACGACCCGGTGTGGACGACGAGCTGGCAGGTCGGCATCGGCTGGGCCGGCACCGTCGCCGTCGCCGTGGGCGTCCGCCGCCTGCCGAGCTGCGACCGGCTGCCCTGGTGGTGCTTCGCGCTCGGGATCTTCGCCAACTCCACCGGCATCGCCGTCGCGGTCTACGCCGACACCGTGCTGGGCTGGGAGGACATGCCCACGCCGGCCGACCCGTTCTTCCTCACCCTCTATCCGGCGTGCGCGCTCGGGCTGGCCCTGCTGATCCGGCGCCGCGAGCCGGGCGGCAACTGGACCGCCATGGTCGACGCCACCACGATCACCACCGGCCTCGGCCTGCTCGCCTGGGTGTACGTGATCCAGCCGGCGGCCCAGGACGCGGACATGTCGCTGCTGGGGCGCACGGTGCAGGTGGCGTACCCGGTCGGGGACCTGCTGCTGCTGGCCATGCTGACCCGGCTGCTGCGGGCGGGCGGTGTCCGGGGCGCGTCGTTCTGGTGGATCGCCGGCTCGCTGGGTGCTTTCCTGGCCGGAGACACCGCCTGGGTGGTGCTCGGCAACCTCGGCGAGGCCGGCATTCGCCTGGAGGAGACGCTCCCGTTCCGCCGCGGCATCGACATGATCTTCCTGATCGCGTTCGTGCTCTTCGGGGTCGGCGCGCTGCACGCCCATGCCCGCGACCTGAGCCGCCCGACGGTCCCGCGCCCGCCCCGGCTCGGCGGGCTCCAGCTGCTGGCGCTCACGGTCGCCACCCTGATCGCACCGGCGATTCTGGCCGGTCAGCTGATCGCCGGGGAGGTCACCGACGGCGCGGCGGTCGTGGTCGGCTCGACGGCCCTGTTCCTGCTGGTGGTGGCCCGCATGGCCCAGCTCGTACGCCAGGTCGAGCAGCAGGCCCGGCAGGTCCGGGAGCTGTCGCGCACGGACGAGCTCACCGGCCTGCCGAACCGGCGGGCCTGGAACGACGAGCTGCCCAAGGCCCTCGAGCGCTCCCGCCGCGACGGCCAGCCGATCTGCGTGGCCGTGCTGGACCTGGACCATTTCAAGCTGTTCAACGACAGCTACGGGCACCCGGCCGGCGACCGGCTGCTCAAGGAGGCCAGCGCGGCGTGGCACGAGGCGCTGCGCCGGGTGGACACCATCGCCCGCTACGGCGGGGAGGAGTTCGCCGTCCTGCTGCCCGGTGCCGACCTGGACGAGGCCGGCGCCACGGTCGGGCGCGCCCTGGCCGTGACGCCGCTCGGGCAGACGTTCTCCGCGGGCATCGCCGTGTGGGACGGCACCGAGACGTCCGACGAGCTGGTGGAGCGCGCCGACGCCGCGCTCTACGCCGCGAAGGCGGCCGGGCGCAACCGCCTCGTCGCCGCCGGGTCGGCGCCGGACGCGCGGGTACGCAGCTCCGCACTGCCCGGGTAGGGTGGGCGCGGCCCGCCCCCGACCGCGACCCGGAGCCCTGCTGTGAGCGCAACCGACGAGATCGACACCCGGCGCCGGGCCGGCTCGGTCGAGGTTCTCGCGGGCGTTCTCGTGCTGCTGGTCCTCTTCCGGGGCCCGCTCGGGTCGCTGATCTCCGATCCGCGGCTGCAGACCTGGACCACCGTCTTCGTGTCCGTGCTCGTGCAGGCCGTGCCGTTCCTGGTGTTCGGCGTGGTGCTGTCGGCGGTCATCGCCGTGTTCGTGCCGCGCTCCTTCTGGGCCCGGGCGCTGCCGCGGCGCCCGGCGCTGGCCGTTCCGGCGGCCGGCCTGGCCGGGGTGATCCTGCCGGGCTGCGAGTGCGGCAGCGTGCCCATCGCCGGGTCGCTGATCCGGCGCGGGGTGACCCCCGCAGCGGCGCTGGCGTTCCTGCTCGCCGCGCCCGCGATCAACCCGATCGTGCTTACGGCCACGGCGGTCGCCTTTCCCGGCAGGCCGATGATGGTCGTCGCCCGCGGCGCCGCCAGCCTCGTCGTGGCGGTGGCCATGGGCTGGCTCTGGCTGCGCCTGGGCAAGGCCGAGTGGATCCGCTTGCCGCACCGCCCCGACCTCGACGGGATGAGCCGCGGCAACGCCTTCTGGGCCGCCGCCCGCCACGACGTCATGCACGCCGGCGGCTTCCTGGTGCTGGGCGCCGCGGCCGCCGCGACGATCAACGTGGTGGTGCCGGAGCGGTGGCTCACCTCGCTGGCGGGCAGCCCGGTGCTCTCGGTGCTGGCCCTGGCGGTGCTCGCCGTGCTGCTGTCGATCTGCAGCGAGGCGGACGCGTTCGTGGCGGCGTCGCTCTCACAGTTCTCGCTCACGTCGCGGCTGGTGTTCCTGGTGGTGGGGCCGATGGTGGACCTGAAGCTGATCAGCATGCAGACCGGGGTGTTCGGCCGCCGCTTCGCCTCCCGCTTCGCCCCGGCGACGCTGCTGGCCGCGATCCTGGTGGGCTCGGCCGTCGGGGCGGTGCTGCTGTGAACCGGCAGGCCCAGGCGGTGATCATGCTGCTCTTCGGCGGGGCGATCCTGCGGGCCGGCCTCGGCGACCTTTACCTGCGCTACGTCAAGGAAGGCCTGCGGCCGTTCCTTCTCGGTGCCGGGTTCCTGCTGGTCGTCGCCGCGGTCATGACCCTCTGGTACGAACTGCGCCCCCGTCCCGCCGCCACAGCCCCCGAGCCGGACGGCCACGGCCACGAGCACCACCACGAGCCCCGCATCGGCTGGCTGCTGATCCTGCCCGTGCTCGGCCTGCTGCTGGTGGCACCGCCCGCCCTGGGGTCGTACGCGGCGGGACAGGCGGGCAGCGTCCTCACCGCGCAGAACTCGGCGTCGGACTATCCCCCGCTGCCCGCCGGCGACCCGGTCGACGTGGACCTGCTCGACTACGCGTCCCGGGCCGTCTTCGACAAGGGGCGCAGCTTGACCGGCCGCACGCTGCGGCTCACCGGCTTCGTGACGCCGGGGCCGGACGGGGAACCGATGCTGGCCCGCATGGTCCTGTCCTGCTGCGCCGCGGACGGGCGCCCGATCAAGGTCGGCCTGGCCGGCGAGGGCCCGGCCGGCGTCGCCCCGGACACCTGGGTACAGGTCGTCGGCATGTACGCGGACCGGGTCGGCAAGGACCCCGTCAACGACGCCGACGTGCCGTACCTGCAGGTGAAGAGCTGGCAGGAGGTCGCCGCGCCGAAGCAGCCGTACGAGTGAACCGGCTCAATCGAGGTGGTTCGGCAGCCCGAAGAGGGGGAAGAGGCGGGCCGTGTCGAGGAAGTTGCTGACCCCCGCGATCCGCCCGCCGGAGATGTCCAGCACGATCAGCGCCCACGGGTCGTGGCCGATGCCGCCCGCGCCCGGCCGGTACTGCCCGAAGGCCGGTACGCCGTTGGCCGCCACCGGGATCAGGCGCGAGCCCTGGCAGCCGCCGCCCGTACCGCCCATCCACACGGCGATCTCGTCGCGGCCGCTCAGCCACAGCGGTAGCGGCGGCATCGACAGCGTCGCGTCCTCGTGCAGCAGCGTCGTGAGCGCCTCGAGGTCGTACGCCTCGAACGCCCGTACGTAACGGGCCAGCAGTGCCCGCTGCTCCTCGTCCAGCGGCCGGTGCACGTCGGCGCCGAGGTCGGCCGCCGCGATCGTCGCGCGGGCCCGCTGCAGGACGCTGTTCACGCTGGCGACCGACGTGTCGAGCAGCTCGGCCACCTCGCTCGCCGACCAGGCCAGCACGTCACGCAGGATCAGCACGGCCCGCTGCCGCGGCGGCAGGTGCTGGAGGGCGGCGACGAAAGCCAGCCGGATCGACTCGCGCCCGGCGACCACCTCGGCCGGGTCGGCGCGTTCCGGCAGCACCCGGGAGTCCGGCACCGGGCCGACCCAGATCTCGTCGGGACGCGGCTCGCCCGCGTCGGTGGCCCGCCCGGAGCCGGCCGGGCCGAGGTCCATCGGCCGCACCCGGCGCTGCGCGCTGCTCAGCATGGTCAGGCAGACGTTCGTGGTGATCCGGTACAGCCACGACCGCAGGGCGGACCGCCCGTCGAAGCCGTCGAAGCCACGCCAGGCGCGGACCATCGCGTCCTGGACGGCGTCCTCCGCGTCGAATGCCGACCCCAGCATGCGGTAGCAGTAACCGGTCAGCTCCGGCCGGTACGCCTCGAGCTGCGCCACATCGTTCACCCGGCCAAACTAGCGGAAACTTTTTGCGCCGGGACCGATGAGTCTCCGGTGTCCCCCGGGTCTACCCCTGCGACAGACAGCACGGCACACCAAGGAGCCAGCCATGTACGCGGACGTCAACGGCATCAACCTGTACTACGAGACGCACGGGACCGGCCGCCCGCTGATCCTGCTGCACGGCGGGCTCGGCTCGGGCGAGATGTTCGGCACGGTCACCGACACCTTCGCCGCGCACCACCAGGTCATCCTTCCCGACCTCCAGGGCCACGGGCGCACCGCCGACATCGACCGCCCGCTCGACATCCGCCTGATGGCCGACGACGTCGCCGCCCTCATCGACCACCTGGGACTGGACCGGCCGGACGTCGTCGGCTACTCCCTCGGCGGCGGCGTGGCGCTGCTGACCGCGATCCGGCACCCGCAGAAGGTGGGCCGGCTGGTCTCGGCGTCGGCGGGCATCCGGCGCGACGCCACGTACCCGGAGATCCTCGAGCAGCAGGGCCAGGTGAGCGCGGCAGCCGCCGAGTTCATGAAGGAAACCCCGATGTACGAGCTATACCAGCGGGTGGCGCCGCGTCCCGAGGACTTCCCGCGCCTGCTGGACAAGATCGGCACCGCGATGGCGCAGGACTACGACTTCACCGAGGAGGTCCGCGGACTGCAGGTGCCGACGCTGGTGATGGGCGCGGACGCCGACATGGTGCCGCCGAGCCACCTGGTCGAGATCTTCGCGCTGCTCGACGGCGGGGCGCGGGACGGCGGCTGGACCGGCGAGGGCCGGCCCAAGGGCGGCCATGCCCTGGCGATCCTGCCCGGCCTCACGCACTACAACCTGTTCATGTCGCCGTTGTTCGCGGCCACGGCGCTCGCCTTCCTCGACAAGGATCGCTGAGCCGCGGCGGGCCGCCGGAGGAAGGTCCGGTGGCCCGCCCGGGCGTCAGGTGCCGATGATCCCGCCGTCGAGGCGCCAGGTCACGATCACGGCCGGCTTGGCGAAGTCGCCGTCGGGCCAGGTGGACGCCGGATTCTCCACCGTGGCCCCGGTGATCTCGCCGGGGTGCTGCACCGCGGTGAAGACCGACCGGTCGTCGCCCGTGATGAAGGGGCCGCACGTCTCCGCGCCGGGCGGCACGGTCAGGAACTGCTTGAGGTGACCCCGTTCCGGGCCCTCGATCGCGGTGGCGAAGAGGCCGTCGTTGCTGCCGAGCGCGTTGCCGTCGGTCGCGATCCAGAGATTTCCCGTACGGTCGAACGCGACGTTGTCCGGGCACGAGATCGGCGACACGGCGCTCTTGTCGTAGCCGGCGAAGTAGGTCGACGGGTCCGCCGGGTCGCCGCAGACGATCGGCAGCGACCAGGTGAACGTCTCCGCCGTGTGGTCCCCGCCGTCCTCGGTGATCTCGAAGATCTGGCCGTGCTTGTTGGCGACCCGCGGGTTGGCCTCGTCCACCCCGGGATAGGTGCCCACCCCGCGGTTGGTGTTGTTCGTCAGCGCGGCGTAGATCTTGCCGGTGATCGGGCTGGGCTGCACGTCCTCGGGCCGGTCCATCTTGGTCGCCATGACCTTGTCGCCGGCCAGGCGGGTGTACGCCAGGACCTCGACGACGCTCATCCCGGGCACGTGGGAGCGGTCGCCGGAGGCGAGCTTGATCCAGCGGCCCGTGCCGTCGAAGGCGCCGTCGGAGGGCAGCTTGCCCGTGCCGTCGATCTCCGAGGCCGGGCTGTCACCGGTGAGCTTCGCGACGTAGAGCGTGCCCGCCTCCAGCAGGCTCAGGTTGTGCCGCCGGTCGCCGGGGACGTAGCGCTTCTTCGACACGAACTTGTACAGGTAGTCGAAGCGTTCGTCGTCACCCATGTAGGCCACGACGTGCCCGCTGCGGGCCACGATGACGTTGGCGCCCTCGTGCTTGAGCCGGCCCATCGCCGTGTGCTTGCGCGGGCGCGAATGCGGGTCGTGGGGGTCGACCTCGACGATCCAGCCGAAGCGGTGCGCCTCGTTCGGATGCTTCGCCAGGTCGAACCGCTCCTGCGCCCGCTCCCAGCGCCGCGACCCGGCCGGATACCGCGCCGTCGTGGAGATGCCGTAGCGGGCCAGCGACGGCTTCAACTCGGCCGGCGCCTGGTCACCACCGACGAAGTACTGGTTGAAGTTCTCCTCGCCCGACAGCACGGTGCCCCACGGCGTCACGCCGCCGGAGCAGTTGTTGAGCGTACCGATCGGGGTCGTGCCGGCCGGGTCCTGCGCCGTCCGCAGCAGCGCGGAACCGGCGGCCGGTCCGGTGAAGGTGAACGGCGTCTCCAGCAGCGTCAGACGGCGGTTGTACGGCAGCCGCTCGCCACTCCCGGGCCGCCACTGACCGGTGTGGCCGACGCGCTCCAGCTCGACCACGGACATGCCGTGCGCGGCCATGGCGACCCGGATCTGCTCGACGGTCATCGCCTCGAGCGAGGTGAAGCCCGGGAACATCAACTCCTCGTTGGTGTACTCGTGGTTGGACACCAGCAGGGCCCGCCGGCCGTCGCGCCCGAGCGGGAGGACGCCGAGGAAGTCGTTGTTGAAGCCGAACTGGCACCGCTGCCGGTCGGCGCTCTGCTGGTGCACGTCGAACGCGGGTGCCCCGGGGAGGATCGGGTCGCCCCAGCGGATCACCACCGCGTGGTCGTAGCCGTTGGGCACGATCACGGTGTCCAGCTCGTTCGGCGGGATCGGCTTGAAGCTCAGCGCGGCGGCGCGGCCCGGAGCGCTCCCGGCGGCCTCCCCCGGCACCGGACCCGCCGCCGCGGCCGGAGCCGCTCCGGAGGTGGCACCGAACCCGAGCACCAGGGCACCGGCGGCGCCGGCCCGGACCAGACCCCGGCGGGTCATCCCCGCGCTCAGCACGTCGCCCAGGTACGGGTTCAGGGACCGGTTGGGCACGTCGTGGTCGCACGCGTTGCCGCAGCGGTAGAGGCAGGTCATCTGATCACGCATCGACAGACCTCCAAGCGGTGGGGTGCGGGTGAGTCTAAACCGGACGCTGGGTAAACGGTAGGTTAACGATGCGTGGTCAAAGGGCCAGGGCGGCCACCTCGTCCGCGCACCCCCAGGACAGCGTCATCCCGGCGCCGCCGTGCCCGTACGCGTGCACCACGACGCCGTCCGGCCACTTCTCCGTCTCGACCCGCGGCCCGCCGCGACGGGCCGGGCGCAGCCCCACCTTCTCCCCCACCACCGGCGCGCCGGCCAGCTCGGGCACCAGCGCCACGCACCGCTCGACGATCGCGTCGCGGGTCGCCGGGTCCGGTGTGGTGTTCCAATCACCGGCCTGGAAGGTGCCGCCGAGCACGACGTCGCGGGTGCGCGGGTGCACATAAGTGCTGGGCTCACCCTGGTCGCGTACGGACACGAACACGCCGGGGTTGGCGACGAGCACGATCTGGCCGCGTACCGGATGGACCTCGGGGTCGCCGCAGAGCGTGCCGGCGGCGAGCCCGGTGGCGTTGACGACCACCGGCGCCTCGGCCAGCGCCTCCTCCAGGCGGTCGACCCGGCGGCGCACCACCCGGCCGCCGGCCCGCTCGAACCGGTCCCGCAGCCACGGCAGGTAGACGCCCATCTCGACCATCGGGGCGTGGAAGCGCACCTCCCGGGTCCACGGCGGCCCGATGGGCAGATACCGCACCCGGCGCGCGGCGGGCGCCCACCACGGCTCGCCGGTGGCGCCGTCCCGCTCGAGGTTGCGCGTCTCCCGGACGAGGACGCCGGGCACCCGGTCATGAGCCTGCCGGCGGAAGAACTCGTACGTGGCGGCGGCCCAGGCGAGCACGCGCGGCGAGAAGTACATGCCGGTCGGGTACCAGGCCGCCGCGGCGACCGCCGAGACCGTGTCCGTGGGTCCGACCGGCGTCCAGAGGGCCACGTCGGCGCCCCGCTCGCGCAGCCGCACCGCCGCCGTCATCCCGATGATCCCGCCGCCCACCACGATGACGTCCGCCATCCCGCCATCCTCCTGCACGCAGCGGGTGAGTACGCACACTCAGTCGCGTTGGCGACCGGCCGGGCAGGCTCCTCGCATGGACACGAATCCTCAGCCGAGAACCACCACCGCGTTCCACGTCCAGTCGATGGCTTCGTTCGGCCTGTCCCTGACCGCCGTGACCGCGGGAATCGTGTATCTGCCGGTCGGCGCCTGGATCCGGGCCTTCCTGGCGGTCGGCCTGCTGTACGTGGTCACCTCGGCGTTCACCCTCGCGAAGTGCGTCCGCGACCAGCAGGACGCCGGGTCGGTCACGCGCCGGGTCGACCAGGCGCGGATGGACAAGCTGCTCGCCGAGCACGACCCGTACCACGTGCCGGGTGCCTAGAGCCGGTCGAGCGTCGCGGGGTCGGGCTCGCCGTCGTAGTAGCGGTCGAGGACGGCCTGGAACAGCTCGGGGTCGTCCGCGGCCCGCGCGAACAGCGTCATCGACGAGCGCAGCTTCAGGTCGTCGGGGTAGCCGAGGATCTGCCCGGCCGTACGCCCCTCGACGGCCAGCAGGGCCCGCGCGCACTCGGCGAGCCGCGGGCCGAGCACCGGGTGGGCCAGGTACGCGCGGGCCTCGGCGAGATCGCGGATCGCGTACGTGCGGGCCGTCGGGCTGGAGCCCAGGCCGGCGACCTGCGGGAACACGAACCACATCCAGTGGCTGCGCTTGTCGCCCGCCGTCAGCTCGGCGAGCGCGCGCTCGTAGATCCCGTCCTGCGCCGCCACGAACCGGTCCAGATCGTGCTGGTCTGCCATGGTCCCATCCTGCCCGCCGGTCACCCCGTCCCCAGCAGCGGGGCGGCCGCCCGGCACCGGACCGGATCGGTCAGCACGTCCGTGGAGTCGGTCACCTGGTCGATCGTGCCGGGCAGGGTCGGCACCGGACCACCCCGCCGCCCGCCGAGCCGCTCCAGCAGCGCCCGCACCGGCGGGTCCCCGATCGCGGCGGTCAGCGCCACGACGAACCGGTCGGCGCCCAGGACCCGGATGTCGCGCGTGTAGTAGGGACGCGGCGCCGGGTCCACCGGCGTCGCGAGGCCGAGGTCGTTGGTCGCGGCGGCGATCCGGCTCGCCGCCGTCACCAGGGCCGCCTCGCGGGCCCGCCAGTCCGGCGCGGCCACCGCCTCGGCCAGCGGCGGGCCGATGTCGGCGGCGAGGCGCAGCCGGGCGAAGGCCGTGCCGAACCATTTCGGGTACGGCGCCCAGCGGCGCTCGACGAGGAACGCCAGGCGCATCAGCTCCCGGACCAGCCGGCCCGCGATCACCCGGGAGCCCAGGTCGTCGCCGGTCGAGCCGGCCCGCGCCACGAACGCCTCCTCCTGGGCCACCCGCAGCCACCCGGCCGCGAGCGCGTAGCGCCAGACGTCGTCCGGATACCACGCCAGCCGGGCCCGGCGCCGCGCCAGCTCGCCGTCCGGGTCGTGGAGGACCGCGCCTGCGATCAGCGTCGCCAGCGTCTGCGTGGGCGCCACCAGCCAGTCCTCGAGGGTGAAGCCCGCGGCCGGATCGGCGCCGAGCCGGTCCGCGAAGAACCGGCCGGCGGTCGTCACCTCGACGCGGTCGTCGCCGCCGAGCTCCGCGACGACCGGTGCGCCCGGCGGTAGGAAGATCTGTACGCGGGGACCGAAGTCGTGGTCGGTGGAGACCTCGTCGTCGAAGCCCAGTACCTCCGAGCCGGCGCCGAGCAGGGCGGCGGCGTGCGGGCGGGCGCCCAGCCGGGGCCGTACCTCGTGCTCGTAGAGGCGGCGCGCGAGATCGATTCCGGACATGGCGGCCAGCCTGTCGCCCCGGCGCCGCCGCGACAACCGGATCAATACCGGCAGCGCAGCACGACCATGGTGTGGCCGCCGACGTCGAGGGTGCCGGCGGCGCGGACCGTTTTCTTGCGGTTGGCCAGCAGCGGGTCGGCCGTGTCGACCACCGTCTCCCAGGTGCGGCCGTACGCGCGGGGCGGCACGGTGAATGTGACGTTCTCCGGCAGCGGGTTGAACAGCACCAGGAACGAGGCGTCGGTGATCGCCTCGCCGAGGGCGTCCCGCTCCGGGATCCCGTGGCCGTTGAGGAACACCGTCATGGTCATGCCCGACTGGGCGGTCCACTCCTGGGCTGTCATCGGCTCGCCGTCGCGCCGCAGCCAGGCGATGTCGGGCACCTTCGAGTCACCGGCGGGTTCGCCGGTGAAGAACCGCCGGCGGCGGAAGATCGGGTGGTCGGCGCGGAGCTTCGTCAGCCGCCGGGTGAACTGCGTGAGCACGTCGTGGTGCCGGGCGTCGGTCCAGTCGATCCAGCTCAGCTCGTTGTCCTGGGCGTACACGTTGTTGTTGCCGCGCTGGGTACGGCCCAGCTCGTCACCGTGGGCGATCATCGGTACGCCCTGGGACAGCAGCAGCGTCGCGAGGAAGTTGCGCTTCTGGCGCTCGCGGAGCTTGATGATCTCGGGGTCGTCGGTCGGGCCCTCGGCGCCGCAGTTCCAGGACCGGTTGTGGCTCTCGCCGTCGCGGTTGTGCTCCCCGTTGGCGTCGTTGTGCTTGTCGTTGTAGGAGACCAGGTCCTCGAGCGTGAAGCCGTCGTGGGCGGTCACGAAGTTGATCGACGCGATCGGGCGGCGGCCGTCGATCTCGTACAGGTCGGACGAGCCGGTGAACCGGGAGGCGAACTCGCCGAGGCTGGCCTGCTCGCCGCGCCAGAAGTCGCGCACGGTGTCCCGGTACTTGCCGTTCCACTCGGTCCACAGCGGTGGGAAGCCGCCGACCTGGTAGCCGCCGTCGCCGACGTCCCACGGCTCGGCGATGAGCTTGACCTGGCTCACCACCGGGTCCTGGTTGACCAGGTCGAAGAACGCGGCGAGCCGGTTGACCTCGTGGAACTCGCGGGCCAGCGACGCGGCGAGGTCGAAGCGGAAGCCGTCGACGTGCATCTCGGTGACCCAGTAGCGCAGCGAGTCCATGATCAGCCGCAGCGACTCGTGGTGGCGCACGTTCAGGCTGTTCCCGGTGCCGGTGGTGTCGTAGTAGTACTGCTTGTCGCCGTCGACGAGGCGGTAGTAGGCGGGATTGTCGATGCCCCGGAAGGACAGCGTCGGGCCGAGGTGGTTCCCCTCGGCGGTGTGGTTGTAGACGACGTCCAGGATCACCTCGATGCCGGCCGCGTGCAGCGCCTTGACCATCGACTTGAACTCCTGGACCTGGCCGCCGCGGCCACCGAACGACGCGTAGTCGTTGTGCGGGGCGAAGAAGCCGATCGTGTTGTATCCCCAGTAATTGCTCAGCCCGCGCTCGATGAGCCCGCTGTCGTGCACGAACTGGTGCACCGGCATCAGCTCGACGGCGGTCACCCCGAGCTCCTTGAAGTGCTTGATCATCTCGGGGTGCGCCAGGCCGGAGTAGGTGCCGCGGACGTCCTCGGGGATCCTCGGGTTGTCCATGGTCATGCCCTTGACGTGCGCCTCGTAGATGACCGTCTGGTGGAACGGGATGCGCAGCGGCCGGTCGTTGGCCCAGTCGAAGTACGGGTTCACCACGACCGAGCGCATCGCGTACGCGGCGGAGTCGGCCTCGTTGACCGACGCCGGATCCCCGAAGTGGTAGGAGAACAGCGCGTTGTCCCACTCGTTGTGCCCCTCGATCGCCTTCGCGTACGGGTCGAGCAGCAGCTTGTTCGGGTTGCACCGCAGCCCCCGCGACAGGTCGTACGGGCCGTGCACGCGGTAGCCGTACCGCTGACCCGGCACGATCCGCGGCAGGTAGCCGTGCCAGACCAGCGCCTCGCGCTCGGGCAGGTCGATCCGGGTCTCCTTGCCCTCGTCGTCGAACAGGCAGAGCTCGACGCGGTCGGCCACCTCCGAGAAGAGGGCGAAGTTGGTCCCGCCACCGTCGTAGGTGGCGCCGAGCGGATACGGGTTGCCCGGCCAGATCTTCATACGTCTCTCCTCCACGCGAACGCCTTCCGCGCTGGCCTTCCCACTCCGGAGCGGGATCAATCCTTACCGCACAGTGATGCCGGACGCGCCGGCGTCCCGCGGCTCGGAGGCCACGGGACGCCGGGGACGACAGGGGTTGCGCTCAGCGGCGCGTACCGTCGGGGTCGTCGAAGTCGATCTGCTCCTTGCGGACCTCGCCGGTGACGCTCTCCTCGTCGGTCACGACCTCCTTGCCGAGGCGGACCCGCTCGACCGGCACGGCCTCGGTGTCCACCACCGGCCGCTCGGCGTGCAGCGTGACCTCGTGCTCGCCGTCGGAGATCTCGGCGCCGGACAGCGCGTCGCCCCGGTTGGCCTCGGTGATCGGCTCGCGCTCGAGCCGGACCTCCTCGCGGCTCACCGGTACGCTGACCTGCTCCTGCTCGGTGACCACGTACTTGCGCAGCCGGGCCTTGCCGACCTGCTCCTTGCGGGTGTCGGCGACGAGCCGCTCCTCGGAACGCGTCATGGCGTCGTCCCCGGTCGCGGAGCTGTCGCGGTCGTAGTCCGTGCCCGTGGTGTCGCTGTCGTAGCTAGCGGTTCCGGTGGCGGTCGTGGTCTCGTCGCCGGTGAGGCTCCCGCCGCTGGATGAGAAGCCGTAGTAGCGGTAGAGCTCGTCCTCCTCGTCGGGCGACAGCCGGCCGTCGGGGTCGATGCGCGGCGCGTCCTTCACCGTGGACTTGTCGAACGGCACCACGATGCGGTCGCCGCCGACCTCCGCGCGCTGCAGCGGGATGAACGACTGCTTGGTGCCGAACAGCCCGGTCTTCACCGCGAGCCACTCCGGCTCGCCGGTCTCCGCGTCCAGGTACACCTCGTCGGTGGAGCCGATCTTGCCGCCGTCGGTCTCGTAGACGTCCATGCCGTACAGCTTGGGGATGTCGTTGCGCGTGATCATCGTTTGTCCTCTCCGGGGGTGTGGACCTACGCCCCGGACAATCCCCGGGCCTTTGCGCGATAAACGGAGGATCACACGACCAATTCGTGGCATCTTTCCCGCGTTATTCCGGCTCCTTGCCGGGTAACAACTACGTCCCCCGACCTGCGGCGCGACGGCAGCCGAAGCGTCGGAGCCGACGCTCGACAATGGACCCGAAAGGGCTCAGGCCGCAGTCAGCGGAGTCGCCAGTTTCTCCAGGCTCTGCCGCTCCGCCCTGACGCCCAGGACCGCCTCGACCAGCCCTGCGACGATCATCAGCACGGCGCCGACGACGAACGCCAGCACGGTGTCGCCGACCCTGCCCGTGCCGACCAGGCGGGCGAAGAGCAGCGGGCCGGTGACGCCGCCGACAGCGGTGCCGATGGCGTAGAAGAACGCGATCGCCAGGGCCCGCGTCTCCATCGGGAAGATCTCGCTGACCGTGAGGTACGCCGAGCTGGCGCCGGCCGAGGCGAAGAACAGCACGACGCACCAGCACGCGGTCATCGTGACCGCGCTCAGCCCTCCGGTGGAGAACAACCAGGCGGTCACCAGCAGCAGCACACCGGAGAGTACATACGTACCGGTGATCATGATCTTCCGGCCGACGGAGTCGAAGAGCGGGGCGAGAGTCAGCGGGCCGAGCAGGTTGCCCACGGCGATGACCGCGAAGTAGTAGCCGGTGCTGCCGGACGGCACGTCGAAGAAGGTCTGCAGGATCTGGGCGTACCCGAAGGTGACGGCGTTGTAGAGGAACGCCTGACCGACGAAGAGGGCGAGGCCGAGTGCGGCACGCTTCGGGTAGCGGAGCACCAGGGTCCTGGCGATCTGCCCGAACCCGATGCTGCGGCGCTGGTGGATGGTGATGTAGTCCTCGGCCGGCTCGAGCGTGACCCGGTCCTCGCGCTCGACGGTCTGCTCGACGTCGCGGACCAGGTTCTCCGCCTCCTCGCCGCGGCCGTGGATGAAGAGCCAGCGCGGGCTCTCCGGCACGTGCCGGCGCACCAGCAGGATGACCAGGCCCAGCACCACGCCCAGCCCGAACGCCGCCCGCCAGCCCCAGGAGACCGGCAGCTGCGTCAGGATCGGTACGGTCACCAGCGCGCCCACCGCCGCCCCGGCCCAGAAGGTGCCGTTGATCACGATGTCGATGCGGCCACGGTGCCGGGCCGGGATCAGCTCGTCGATCGCCGAGTTGATGGCCGCGTACTCGCCGCCGATGCCGGCGCCGGTGACGAAGCGGAACAGGAAGAACCACCACGGGTCGAAGCTGAACGCGGTCATCGCCGTACCGAAGAGGTAGACGCCGAGGGTCAGCATGAACAGCTTCTTGCGGCCGAACCGGTCGGTGAGCCAGCCGAAGAACAGCGCGCCGAAGCAGGCGCCGAGCACGTACGTGGCGGCGCCCAGGCCGGTGACCTGGCTCTGGCTGATCGAGAGCCCGCTGCCCGGCTCGGCGAGGCGGCCGGAGAGGTTGCCGACGATGGTGACCTCGAGGCCGTCGAGGACCCAGACGGTGCCGAGCCCGATGACGATCATCCAGTGCCAGCGGGCCCAGGGGAGGCGGTCGAGGCGGGCCGGCACGTTCGTACGCACCGTTCCCGGGTCGGTGGTGGTCATGTGACGCACCTACCCCTGGGAATGCTGCATTATGCACCCGCATCGGCGGTACAAAGGAGGCGATGCCCGAGCTCAGCCCCCGCCGCCGCCAGCTGGTGCTCGCGATCTGCTGCATGAGCCTGTTCATCGTCGGGCTCGACACCACGATCGTGAACATCGCGCTGCCCTCCCTCCGCGCCGACCTGGACGCCTCCGTCTCCGGCCTGCAGTGGGTCATCGACGCGTACACGCTGGTGCTGGCCAGCCTGCTCGTGCTCGCCGGATCGACCGCCGACCGGGTGGGCCGCCGGCGTACCTTCCAGACCGGCCTGGCGCTGTTCACCGCGGGGTCCCTGCTGTGCAGCGTGGCTCCGGGCCTCGGCTGGCTGATCTTCTTCCGCACGCTGCAGGCGATCGGGGGCTCGATGCTGAACCCGGTCGCCATGTCGATCATCACCAACACCTTCACCGAGCCGCGGGAGCGGGCCCGCGCGATCGGCGTCTGGGGCGGCGTCGTGGGCCTGAGCATGGCGCTGGGCCCGGTGCTCGGCGGAGGCCTGGTCGCCGCGCTGGGCTGGCGGTCCGTCTTCTGGATCAACGTGCCGGTCGGGCTGGCCGCCATCGCGCTCGCCGCCGCGTACGTCCCGGAGTCGCGGGCCGCCCGGCCGCGCCGGCTCGACCCGGTGGGTCAGCTCCTGGTGCTGATGCTGCTGGCCGCGGTCACCTTCGGGATCATCGAGGGGCCTGCCGCAGGCTGGGCGGCGCCGGAGATCATCGGGTGTTTCGCGCTGGGGGCGGCGGCCCTGGGCGTCCTGATCCCCTACGAGAACCGCCGCGCGGAGCCACTCCTCGACCTGCACGTGTTCCGCAGCGTCCCGTTCGCCGGCGCGGCCGTCATCGCGGTGTGCGCGTTCGGGGCGCTGGCCGGCTTCCTGTTCCTCAACGCGCTGTACCTGCAGGACGTCCGCGGCCTGTCCGCCCTGCACGCCGGCCTCTGGACCCTGCCCATGGCCCTGGCCACGGCGGTCGTGGCGCCGCTGTCGGGACGCATCGTCGGCGCCCGCGGACCACGGCTGCCCCTGGTGCTCGCGGGCACGGCGATCGCCCTGGCCATGATGCCGCTGACCCGGCTCACGGCGAGTACCCCGGTGTGGCTGCTGATCGCCGCCTACATGCTGTTCGGGTTCGGCTTCGGCATGGTCAACGCCCCGATCACGAACACGGCCGTCTCCGGGATGCCACGCGCGCAGGCCGGGGTCGCCGCCGCGATCGCGTCGACCAGCCGCCAGGTGGGGGCGGCGCTCGGCGTCGCGGTCATCGGCGCCGTCGTCGTCTCGGGCCTCGACGGCCCGTCGGCCGCCCACTTCGCGGAGGCGTCGCGGGCCGGGTGGTGGATCATGGCCGGCTGCGGCGTCGCCGTCCTCGCGCTCGGGCTGGCCACCACCGGCCGCCGGGCCCGCGCGACGGCCGCCCGAGTGGAGACTCCCGAGGCGGTTCCCGCCTGATGGACGAGATCCTGGACATCCGGCGGATCTACGTAGAGCCCGAGGCCGCCGCCCTGCCGCGCGGCCGGGAGATCCTCGCGCGCTTCCCCGGCGCCGAACGCGTCGAGGTGGAGAGCCACCACCGCATCCCCGAGCTCTACGGCGACGAGACCAACGTCCGGCGCTGGGTCCGGATCAAGCGCGAGGCCCTGGTGCTCGGCGTGAAGAAGTCGCTGACCGCCCGCCCCAACGGCCGCTCCGCCGACTTCATCGCCCCGTCCACCGCCAACGGCTGCGCGATGGCCTGCGCCTACTGCTACGTGCCCCGCCGCAAGGGTTACTCCAACCCGATCACGGTCTTCGCCAACATCGACAAGATCCTCGGGTACGTCCAGCGCCACGCCGGCCGCCAGGGGACCAAGCCGGCGCCGAACGAGTGCGACCCGGCGGCCTGGGTCTACGACATCGGCGAGAACTCGGACTGTTCGCTCGACGCCCGGATCAGCGACAACGTGCGGGACCTGGTCGAGCTGTTCCGCTGGTTGCCGACCGCCAAGGCCAGCTTCGCCACCAAGCACGTCAACCGCGACCTGCTCGACTGGGACCCGCAGGGGCGTACCCGGATCCGCTTCTCCCTCATGCCGCCGCGCGACGCCAAGCTGCTCGACATCCGCACCAGCCCGATCGCCGACCGCATCGCGGCGATCGACGACTTCGTCGCGGCCGGGTACGAGGTGCACGTGAACTTCAGCCCGGTGGTGGTCCGCGACGGCTGGCTGGACGACTGGGCGGCCCTGCTCGCCGACCTCGACGCGGGGATCGGCCCCGCGGCCAAGGCGCAGCTGGCCGCCGAGATCATCTTCCTCACCCACAACCGCGACCTGCACGAGGTCAACCTCGGCTGGCACCCGAAGGCGGAGGAGGTGCTGTGGCGCCCGGACATCCAGCAGGGCAAGCGCTCCGAGAACGGCGCGTGGAACGTGCGCTACCGCACCGGGCAGAAGGGACGCCACGTCGCGGCCCTCACCGAGGTGATCAACCGCGTGACGCCGTACTGCCGGATCCGCTACGCGTTCTGAGCTAGCCTCCGTGCCGGTTCAGCAGGGCGCGGGCGACGGCGGCGACGGTGGGCAGGTCGCGGGACGTCACCAGCTCCAGCGGATGACCCGACCGGACGCAGACGGCGTAGCCGTACCCCGGTCCGATGACCGCCGTGGCGAGCTCCCCCGGGATGGGCCGGTCCAGCAGGATGACGGAGCGCACACGGCCGGCCAGTTCCTGCAGTGCGGAGGTGATGGCGCCGGTGTCGGCGATGCCCGGACCGGGGCAGGACGCGATGACCACGGCGGACTCGTCGGCGGCGGCGGCATCCCGCAGCCGGGCCAGGGCCGCCGCGATGGCGTCGGCCGTGCCGGCGGTGACCGGCCCGCCGCCGGTGGCGACCTCGAACGGGGTGCCGCCGGCCTGGTGGAAGCCCGGCCGCGGCGCCGGGAGGGCGCTCGCCGCCACCGGGTCGAACCGGTGGCTCACCTGCTCGATGCTGCCGGGCCGGCCGAACAGCCAGCCCTGGCCCCAGCGCGCCCCGAGCGCCTGCGCGGTGACCAGGTCGTCCTCGGTCTCGATGCCCTCGCCGACGACCATGGCCCCGGTACGCTGCGCCTCCGCGCGTACGACGGCACAGACGGCGCGGGTTTGTTCGGCGGACGGATCGCGGATCAGGCTCATGTCGAGCTTGATCACCTCGGGCTCGAGCACCGGCAGGAACGCCAGCGACATCGGGTCCACGCCCACGTCGTCGAGCGCGAGGCTGTTGCCCCACTGCTGCGCCTGCCCGGCGATCCGTAGCAGGCTGCCGGGCAGAGCCGGCAGGGCGCGCTCGGTGAACTCCAGGATCTCGCGGAACGGCAAACCGCCCATGATCAGCTCGACCAGGCGGGGTGACAACGGCTGATCCAGCGCCGCGGGCTCGGCGTTGACGAACACCAGCGGCGGGGAGACCGGGGCCGCCACGGCGCACTCCAGCGCCCGCTCCGAGCACAGCATGTCCAGGTCGCCGAGCCGGCCCGCCTCCCGGGCTGCGGCGAACAACCGGTCCGGGAACTCGAGGTCGGTGCCGGCCGGGCCCCGGGCGAGCGCTTCCACCCCGACGACCGTACGGGTGGACAGGTCGACGATCGGCTGGAACAGCGGTCGCACGAGCCGCTCGGCCAACACCGCCTCGATCGCGGCGTGGGCCGGCGACGACGCCTGGGTCGGTGCGTGACCGGCGTGCATCCCCCAGCTCCCTCCGGTGGCCTCACCAGACCTATCGGCACCGGAGCGGGAGGACTCAAGCCGGCGGGCGTAAAAGGGAGGGATGCGACCGGTGATGCGGGTGAGGCCGGCGTCAGGCCGCGGCGCGGCGCCCGGCACGGCGGGCGATCAGCACGGTGACCAGGACGTACGCGATCATCAGGGCGGTGGCCGCGTAGCCGAAGCCGTCCGCGAACGAGATGTCCGCCGTCCAGTAGCGGTCGTCGTCCGGGGAGAACTCCGGTCCCGCACTCGAGCCGGCGCCGAGCGGCAGCAGCGCCACGCCCGCATAGACGGCGGCAAGGCCGAAGGGCCACCAGACGAGCGACACCACGAGCGTGCGCAGCGTACGGCCGTAGACCAGGCCCAGAAGACCGGCCACCGCGGCGGTGAGCACCGTCTGCATGACCATGAACCCGGGGTGGTTGAGGTGCAGCATCTCGATCAGCTCGTAGAGGTCGTTCGCGAGCAGCGTGTACCGCGCCGCCACCAGCCGGTACACCAACGCCGGCGCCGCCGTGCAGACCGCCCCGGCGAGCAGGGCGCAGGCCAGCTTCGTCACCACCCAGCGCCCCCGCGGCACCGACTGAGTGAGGACGAACGCGACGGTGCCCTCCTCCCGTTCGCGGGCGAACAGCGGCACCCCCAGCACCAGTCCGATGAGGACGGGCACGAAGGCGGCGACCAGCTCCATGCCGAGGATCGCGTTCATCGCGGGGCCGGTGGGCCAGCACAGGTTGGGATTGACGCAGCCGGGCATGCCGCTCGCGTCGAGCTGCCGCTGGACCACACCCGAGGCGAAGAAAAGGAAAGCGGTCGACACCCCGGAAATCACCACGGCGACGATCAGGTACGGCCTGAGCAGCCGCATCGCGAGCCAGGTCATCGGACGGCCACCTCCCGCACCGGCAGGGCTCCGGTCGTCCGCAGGTAGCCCAGGAGCAGCTCCTCGAGCGTGGGCCGATGCCAGGACAGGCGGCCGGCAAGGACCGGCTCGGCGATCCTCACCAGCGCGGTGAACCCGGGGCCGTCCGGTTGCGCCTCGACGATCTCCGCCCCGTCCAGCGCGGCCAGGTCACCGGCGCCGCCGACCGCCACGTGGTGCGCGGCCAGCGCCTGGTCGACGTCGCCGGCGAGGCGTACCCGGCCGTCGGCGAGCACGACGACGTGGTCGCAGACGCCCTCGATGTCGGCCACGACGTGGGACGAGAGCAGCACGGTCGTCCCGTGCTCGGCGACCTCGGCCATCAGCGCGCCGGCGGCCTCGGTGCGGGCCACCGGGTCCAGGGGTGCGAGCGGTTCGTCCAGCAGCAGCAGGCCGGGCCGTTTGCCGAGCGCCATGATCAGGGCCAGGCGGGTGCGCTGCCCCGGCGCCAAGGCGCCGACCTTCACCGCCGGGGGTAGGTCGGCGGCGTCGGCGAGGCGCTGGGCGTACGCGGCGTCCCAGCGGGGGTTGAGGCGGCCGCCCAGGCGCAGGGTCTGCGCGACGGTCAGGGCCTGGTAGAGCGGGGCCTGCTGGCCGACGTACCCGATGCTGGGGAGTGTGCCTTCGCCGACCTGATCCCCGAAGACGGTCAGGCTGCCGCGATGCGGCGTCAGCAGCCCGGCCGCGGCGCGCAGCAGCGTGGTCTTGCCGGCGCCGTTGCGCCCGACCAGCGCGGTCACGCTGCCGGCAGGCACCGTGACGGAGCAGTCGTCGAGGGCTGCGCGGTCCCCGAACGAGTGGGTGAGACCGGCGGCGGCGAGCGCCGGGATGTCCTTAGACACGCTGTGCCTCCTCTTCGGCGGCCACCTCGGTGACGAGCGCCTGGATGTCCGACGGGTCGAGGCCCGCCGCACGGGCCCGGGCCACCCATTCGGCCAGGTCCCGGCGGAGCTCGCCGATGTCGGCGGGCAGCGGCGGCAGGTGGTCGCGCACGAACGTCCCCGAGCCCTGCCGCGGCTCCACGAGACCCGCCACCTCGAGCTCCCGGTACGCCCGCAGCACGGTGTTGGGGTTGATGCCGGTGCGCTCGGCCACCTCGCGGGCAGTGGGCAGCCGGTCGCCGGGGCGCAGCCGTCCCATCCGGACCGCCTGGCGGACCTGCTGGATCAGCTGGACGTAGACGGCGGTGCCGGTGCGGCGGTCGATCCGGAAGATCATGACTAGCACCAATCCACTAATCAACTAGTGGACTGAGGATGATCCGCTTCCGGGACTTTGTCAACCACCGTCCGCCGGTCGTCAGGCAGCCGCCGGGTCGCGCCCGTGCGGTCCAGCAGGCCCAGCAGAGGCACGGCGACCCGCCGCGTGGTGCCCAGCGCCTGCCGCGCCTCGCTCAGGGTGAACGGCTGCGGCAGCCCCGCCAGGACCTGCGCCGCCCGTTCCGGCGCGCCCGCCCGCAGCACCACGTTCTCCGCCACCTGGACGACCAGGCCGGCCCGTACCGCCGCCCCGAGCTGCCGGGTACCCAGCCCCACCTCCGCCAGCCGGTACGCCTCCGGCGCGGCGAACGGCCGGTCGGCCAGGTCGGCGAAGGCCTTCTCCACCGCGGCGACCAGCTCCTGCGGCACCCCGGTCGCCCCGGCCGCCACCCGGCCCGCGCGGAGCACGAACGGCGGGCGTACCAGAGCCTCCACCAGCGAGCGGTCCGGCAACTCCAGCCGGTGCCGCAGCGCTTCCACGGGTACGCCGGGCTCGAGCGGCCGTTCCCCGGCGTGGGCCTCGACCTCCGCCGCCAGGCGCGTCCCCAGCCACGCCCAGTGCTCCGGGTCGGCCAGCCACTCGCCGGCCACGGCATCCCCGCCGGCGGGCACCCCCATGCGCACCAGTTCGCTCCGCCGGGCCAGCCTGCGTCGGCGCAACTCTCCCGCCAGGTCCGGCACCCCGTCCATCCCGGACAGCGTGCCGGCCCGGGCCGCGGCCGCACCGCGCCGCTGCAGACCCGGGGGTACGACGTCGAGCACGGTCACGCCGCCGGCGACGTGGTGCCGCCCGGGGTCCCGCAGCAGCGCCCGGTCGCCGATGCGCAGCGGCAGCGCCCGGGCCAGCCGCAGGCGTGCCGTGTCGGTGCCCAGCGGGCGTACCCGTACCGGAACCGCGGCCGACCCGGCATGCAGGGTGAGCGTGCCCGGAAGGCCGGCCACCGGATCGCCGTGCACCCGCACGTCCACGAGATCGGTGAGGTGGAAGCGCCCGGGCGTGAGCAACGCGGCACCCCGGCCGACCTCGTCCTTGCCGACGCCCCGCAGGTTCACGGCCACCCGGGCCGGGCCGCGGACCGCGGTGACCGGCTCCCCGAGGCTCTGCAGACCCCGCACCCGCACGACCCGGTCCGCGCCGGTCAGCTCCAGCTCGTCACCGGTACGCAGCTCGCCGCCGCCGAGGGTGCCGGTGACGACCGTGCCCGCACCCTTGATCGTGAACGCGCGGTCGACCCACAACCGCACCGGACCGACGGCCGGTACGGGCAACGCCGTGACCAGCCGGCTCAGGGCGCTCCGCAGCTCCCCCAGCCCGGCTCCCGTGACCGCGCTGACCGCGACGACCTCCACCGCACCCAGCGACGTGGCGGCGATCTCCTCGGCCGCACGCCGCATCGCCGGCCCCGGATCCGCCAGGTCGGCGCGGGACACCACCAGCAGTCCGTGCCGCACGCCGAGGGCGTCCAGGGCGGCGAGGTGCTCGGCGGACTGCGGCATCCACCCCTCGTCGGCGGCGACCACGACCATGGCGGCGGGCACCGGCCCGATCCCGGCGAGCATGTTCGGCACGAAGCGCTCGTGCCCCGGCACGTCGACGAAGGCCACGGTGCCGCCGGGATCCAGGGTGGTCCAGGCGAAGCCGAGGTCAATGGTCATCCCGCGGCGGCGCTCCTCGGCCCAGCGGTCGGGCTCCATCCCGGTCAGGGCCCGGACCAGCGTGGACTTGCCGTGATCCACGTGTCCGGCGGTGGCGACGACGTGCACGTCAATCCGCCAGGACGGCGTTCACCACGGCCTTGTCCTGACCGGGCGGCACACATCGGAGGTCCAGCAAAAGCCGTCCACGGACGACCCGGCCCACGATCGCCGGTTCACCGAGGCGCAACCGCCGTGCGTACTCCTCCGGCAGCGCGACGGCCCACGACGGCAGCTCGAGCTCCGGCGCGCCGCCCCCGCCGACCACGGCGACCGACTCGACGACCTCAGCGGCCACGCCCGCGGCGGAGAGCTCGGCGGCGACGCGCCCGGTCCGTGCCCGCAGCGAGGCCGGGTCCGCCCGCAGCGCTCGCCACGTCGGCGTCTCCGGCCCGGCGACCGTGGCCTGCAGCGCGGCCAGGGTCAGCTTGTCCACCCGCAGCGCCCGGGCCAGCGGATGCCGGCGCAGCCGCTCCACCAGGGCGGCGTCGCCGAGCAGCAGCCCGGCCTGCGGGCCGCCGAGCAGCTTGTCCCCGCTGGCGATGACGAGACCGGCACCGGCCGCCAGCGTGGAGGCCGCGTCCGGCTCGTCCGGCAGCAGCGGATCGGGCGCGAGCAACCCGGAGCCGATGTCGGCGACGACCGGCACCTCGAGCCCGGTCAGCTCCGCCACCGGAACCGCCCGCGTGAACCCCCGCACGACGAAGTTGGAGGGATGCACCTTGAGCACGAACCCGGTCTCGGGCCCGACGGCCGAGGCGTAGTCGTCGCGCGAGGTGCGGTTGGTGGTGCCGACCTCCCGCAGCCGCGCACCGGTGGACACGAGCAGGTCGGGCAGGCGGAACCCGTCGCCGATCTCGACGAGCTCCCCGCGGCTGACGACGATCTCGCGCCCCTGGGCGAGGACGGTGGCGGCCAGGACGAGAGCCGCGGCGCCGTTGTTGACGACATGGACACCGCCCGCGGCGGGCACGGCCACGGCCAGGGCGGCGAGGGCATCGCGGCCCCGCCGAGCGCGGCGGCCGGTATCGAGGTCGAGTTCGACGTCGGTGTGCCCGGCCGCGGCGGCGACGGCCTCGACCGCGGCCGGCGAGAGGGCGGCCCGGCCCAGGTTGGTGTGCAGGACGACGCCCGTGGCGTTCAGGACCGGCCGCAGCCCGCCGGCCGTTCCGGGCAGCGCGGCCAGGGCGGCGGCGATGACGTCGCCGGGCTCCAGCCCGCCGGCACGGGCCCGCTCCTGGGCGGCGACCACAGCCGCCTTGACGGGCCCTCGCCCGATCCGCTCCGCGGCGGCGGCCAGGCGCGGATCGTCGAGCGCGGTGTCGGTACCCGGGATCCGGCGGCGAGGGTCCACGCTGTCACCGTACCGACCGGCGGGCGGATCTACTCGGTGAGGTCGTCCAGCCCCTGCTCCCAGCGCCGGCGTCGCTGCTCGAGCGTCTGCTCCCACCACGGCGTGCCCCGTTCGCCGAGCGCCACCTTCGCCGCCTGCACCCTCGCGCGGGCGGACGCCGGATCCTGGCCCGAGCGCAGCGCCGCGCCGACATCCCGTCGAGCGGCCATCAAGGCCTTGCGCAGAGCCGCCGCCGTGTCCCCAGGAATGGCGGGATCGGTCGCGCGCCAGCGGCGCCCCGAGATGACGACGAAACGCCCGTCCTCGGTGCGCTGAGGCTCAGGCAACCGCGGCCTTCACCAGCGCGATGACCTTCTTCTCCACCGCGGGGGTCCACTTCCGCAGCGCGTACGACACCGGCCACAGATCGCCGTCGTCCAGGGTGGCGGTGTCCTGGAAGCCCAGTGTCGAATACCGGTAGTTGAACTTGCCCGAGTCCTGGAAGAACACGACGATCTTGTCGTCCGCGTTCGCGTAGGCCGGCATCCCGTACCAGGTCTTCGGCGAAAGCTCCGGAGCGCCCGCGGTGACCGCCACGTGCACGCGCTCGGCCAGCGCCCGGTCCTCCGGAGCCATCTGCGCGATCCGGTCGAGAAGCGCCTGCAGCCCGTCGGCCCGCTTGGCCCCCTTCTTACCCTCGGCACGCAGCTCGGCGGCGCGCTCCTTCATCGCGGCGCGCTCCTCAGCGCTGAAGCCGTCGGAACCGGTCTGCGGACTCTTCGCGGGCATTCCTCACGCCACCTCTCGACCCTCAAGGCGCGGCGCGACGCCGGCCACCTGCGGAAAGACTAGGACCGGCGGAATCCGCCGCGCTTCTCGAATCCTGACCGGATCGCCGGAGGAAATCTGTGCCGTTGGACTCACCCGCTCCCGGACGGGGCTCCCAGGGTTGATCATCGACTGGTGATTCTGGTCGTGTTGTCCCTCGTGCTCGGAGCCCTGTTCCTCGTCACCGGCGGCGGCAAGGTCGCCGGCCTGCCCCAGAGCCTCCGGGCCCGGGACCAGTTCGGCATGACCCCCCAGGCCTGGCGCACCATCGGCCTCCTCGAAGCCGCCGGCGCGATCGGCCTGCTGCTCGGGCTGAAGGTGGGCCTGATCGGCCTGCTCGCGGCGATCGGCTTGGCGCTCCTGATGCTCGGCGCCACCGCCACGCGGGTCAAAGTACGCGACCAGGCTTGGCTGATCGGGCTGGATGTCGTGGTTCTCGTCCTGGTCGGCATCACGGCGGCACTGCAGATCGCCCGATAGCCGATCGCCAGCGCCGTATGCACGGTTGAGCCGCGGCGCTGAATCGGCGGTTCTCCTCGGCGGCCCGTCCAGAATCGACGTTGACCAGGTAGAAGTCGGCGAAGTTGTCGTGCGGGTCCGCGTACAGCAGGTCCTCATGCGTGGCGGCATCGGCCAGAATCTCGTCCACCGGGCGGTCGGCGGCCGCGAGGGCCTGCTGCAGGTCCCGAAGGCGCGGAAGCCATTACGCCCCGCGGCGTCCCTCCCGGGCGACGGCAAGGCTCACCCGAGGCAACGCATCGGCTAGAGCCTCACTGCCGCAGTGCGCCTCACGCGGTTGGCCGCCCCGAACTCCGGCGTACAGGCCGCCTCGGGCGTGCAGGGTCACCGGCTGCGCCGGACTCGCTGGCAGAGGGCTTCGGCTACCGCGGTTGAAGGTGAGGGCCAATGCAGTCCGGCCTCACCGGGCTGTTCACCCGTACGACTGACGAAGTGACGAAGTAGGTGCCTCAAGCTGCGCAAACACCGCGGCAACTGGAAGGAACCAAACGAGCTCGGTGGCTGGGAACGGTGCGCCTTCGTGCCCGGCTGATCATGCAATGTCCAATAGGGGATATGCCTACAGTCCGCGATCGCTTCAGCGCCGCCCGTGACGCCTGGAAAACCGGCGCGTCCTCCCCCACCCCACCGTCAGTGGTCGGCAGCGCCCGATCGAGAGGGCGGCGGCCTAGAGCCGCCGCACGGGTCGGCGCGGTACCGCGTCGGCTGCGCCAGGTCAGATCTGCGCCGACCGGGGTGAAGCAGGACAAGTGGCAACGGGCCACCGCGATCGCCAGTCTCCTGTCGGTCCTAGCGGTAGCAGTCGGCCTTGTCGTCACCAACAACTACAACCGAGAACAGCAGAATCTCGCAGAACAAGGGCAGATCACCGACCGATTCACCAAGGCCGTCGAACAGCTCGGCCAACCCGGCCCCAACAAGATCGACATACGCCTAGGAGCGATCTATGCCCTACAACGCATCATGCGTGACTCGGCCGCAGACCAACCCGCAGTCGTAGAAATCCTCGCAGCTTTCATCCGCGTCCACGCTCCCGCACGCGCACCACGCCCGGTCGGGCCAGACGCGAACACCTCGCCCCCGGTGGACATTCAGGCGGCCGTGACCGTGCTGGGCCGCCGCAACGCCACCTACGACAGCTCAGTGGATCGCTTGAACCTGGTGGGCACACAACTGCACGGCGCTGACCTGACCCGCGCGGACCTGGCCGACGCGGACCTGGCCTACGCGAACTTGACCCAAGCGGACCTGACCAGCGCGGACCTGACCGGCTCGTACCTGCGCAGCGCGTACCTGAGCGACGCGTTCCTGGGCTACGTGAACCTGACCGGCGCGGACCTGAGCGGCGCGCACCTGGGCAGCGCGTTCCTGACCGGCGCGCACCTGACCGACGCGTTCCTGACCGGCGCGCACCTGACCGGCGCGGACCTGACCGGCGCGGACCTGAGCGGCGCGCACCTGAGCAGCGCGGATCTGACCGACGCCCATCTGCTCGGCGCGGAGCTGACCGGCGCGGACCTGACCGGCGCGAACCTGACCGGCGCAAACCTGAACTACGCGAACCTGACCGGGGCGCGCCTGAGGCCCGAGCAACTGCGCTGCGCCTACGTCACCGACGCCACGAAGCTCTCGCCGGGAGTGGAGCGGCCGGGCGCAGACGCACCGGTCAACAACCCGAACTGCAAGCACTGAGCCCAAGTCGCAACCCGGCGACGATTTACTTCCGCAGCTTCCTAGCCGCCTGTGCCCACGTCCCAGGTCAGCCCGCTCACTCCGGAACCTCGTCAGTTCGTCGGTCCGGGCCGCGCCTCGACGAACTGGTGCAGGAAAGGGCGTGGAGACGTGAGGACGTCGAAAAATGGATCAAAGAGCATCGTGCGGATCTCTGGATCGAGTGACCGCTTCCGTCAAGGAACGATTCCGGTGCGTCGACCAGCAGCGGGCTGCAAGCTGAGCTGCGACGACGGTCCGTCGTGATCCACTGACGTTCAGCGGCAATCGATGCGGTTGTCAATCGGCTAGTCACCCGACCATTCCGGTAGCGCTGCGCAATCATCACAATCTTCGAAGAGGCGGCGGGTCTCGGCCGAGATGTGGTATGCCGGTAGCGCAGCCACGCCGTAACACCGAAGACCATCGCGAGAAGGTGCGAAGGACCGGCAACTCCTGCCGCCGCCGCACCCTTCAGCCATGGGAGATGCTGGTGAGCGGAGGCGGACGGGAATCGAACCCGCCTGACTCGGATACCGAGCCACACCGGTTTTGAAGACCGGGAGGGGCACCAGCCACCTGAACGCCTCCGTCGATCACCCTAGCGGGATCTCCCCGGACCGAGCGCGCGGCCCGGCCCCGTGCGACAGTGCGGGGGTGACGACGACGCAACCCCAGCGGCTGACCCAGTACGCCCACGGCGGCGGGTGTGCCTGCAAGATTCCACCCGGCGAGCTCGAAGCCGTGGTCGCCGGCCTGGTCGGTTCCGCGGCGCCCGAGGGGCCCGGTGAGCTGCTGGTCGGGCTCGACGACGGGGACGACGCCGCCGTGGTGAAGCTGGGTGCCGGTATGGCCGTGGTGGCAACCGCCGACTTCTTCACGCCGGTCGTCGACGACGCGTACGACTGGGGCCGCATCGCCGCCGCCAACGCCCTGTCCGACGTGTACGCGATGGGCGGTAGTCCCGTCGTCGCCGTGAACCTGCTGGCGTGGCCGCGTGACGTGCTGCCGATGGAGCTGGCCGGCGAGGTGTTGCGGGGCGGTCTGGATGTCGCCCGCGAAGCGGGGTGTCATGTCGCCGGCGGGCACAGCGTGGACGACCCGGAACCCAAGTACGGCATGGCGGTCACCGGTGTCGCCGACCCGGCCCGGCTGATGCGCAACGACGCCGGGGTGGCCGGCACTCCCCTGACGCTGACCAAGCCGCTGGGCATCGGGGTCCTCAACAGCCGCCACAAGGCGACCGGCGAGGTGTTCCCGCAGGCCGTGGCGGCGATGAGCCAGCTGAACCGGGACGCCGCGGAGGCCGCCCTCGAAGCCGGCGCGGTATGCGCGACCGATGTCACCGGGTTCGGGCTGCTCGGCCACTTGCACAAGCTGGCCCGGGCGAGCGGGGTCACGGCCCGGGTCGACGCGGGAGCCGTGCCCTACCTCGACGGCGCGCGGGAGGCACTGGCCGGCGGGTACGTCAGCGGCGGCACCCGCCGTAACCTCGAATGGGTCTCGCCGCACGCCGACACCGGCACCGTGTCCACCGAGGAGTTGCTGCTGCTGGCGGACGCGCAGACCTCCGGCGGGCTGCTGGTCGCCGGAGTCGTTCCGGGCTACCCCGTCGTGGGCGAACTGGTGCCGGCCCGCGCCGACGGGAAGACGCTCGAGATCCGCTGAGGGGTCGGGATGCCGGGCCCGCGACAGCAGCAGGATCAGTGTCCGACGGCGCCCCGCCGCGGAGCACCGGACGTCTTCGCCGTCGGTTCGTCGGGAGCCACGGTGTCCGCAGGCGGGGGTGACCCGGCCGGCGACCGCGAAGCCAGGCGTTCGCGCTGCGGGACCACCGTGTACTTCGGGTCCTTCGCCGAGGCCACGCCGCCGTCGAAGATGCCGAAGCGGGTGGCGAGCGACGCGGTCAGCAGCGAGAGCCCCGACACTGCCGACACCAGCCGGCTGCGCCGTCCCAGCACCGCCCCGACGACCCCGGCCACGGTCAGCAGCCGGCCCGTCCGCAGCAGACGGCCGGCCCTGCCCTCACGGTAGGGCTCGCTGAGGATGCCCTTGGTGGTCTCGATGCGGTGGGCGCCGTAGAGCTCGAGCGCCGCGCCGCACACGGCCATCCGCCGGGCCGGGCCCGCCTGGTCGGCCGGCGCGGCCAGCAGGCCGACCCCGGCGCCGCTGGCCAGGGCGCTGCCGGCGAAGACGAACGGCAGTTCCGGGTACGCCTCGTGCCAGCTGGGCGTGGCCGTGTCGGAGAGCAGCACCGCCGTGTACGTCGCCAGCGCCGGCGCGAAGACGGCGGCGCCGTACTGGCCCGCGGTGCCGAGCGGGGGCAGGACGCGGCGGGCCAGGCCCAGCACACCGCGTCGCGGCAGCAGCGGTGCCGCCTCCGCGACGGCCGACGCGCCGGCGGCCGCACCGAACGCGCTGAGGATCCAGGTGCCCATGGACATCGGTGACGTCGGCTTCGCCACCCGCAGCATGTTGATGAAGCGTTCGGGGCGGCCGAGGTCGTGGACGAGGAAGTACGAGCTGGCGGTGAGGGCACCCAGTGCGGTCAGCCGCCCGGCCCGGCGCAGGGCCGGCCGGCCGGTGGCGTCGCCGCCGGCCGCCAGCAGCGCCGAGCCGGCCGCGAGCCCGCCGGTGAACAGGTACGCGGCGATGTCGTGGTGCCACACCGGCGCCTTGACGATGGGCCGGCCGTAGTAGGACCGGAACTCGGCCGGCGGCACCATCGACCGGTCGCCGCCCTTGCGGGGGCTCACGAGCGCCGTCCCGCGAACGACACCACGACGGTGGCGGCCATGGCGAGGCCGGCCAGACCGGCCCGCTTCCACATCGCCTTCAGGTCCCGGGTGGTCACCACCGGGTCCGGCGGCAGGCCGTACACCTCGGGTTCGTCGAGGAGAAGGAAGAAAGCGCCGTCGCCGCCGACACCGTCCTCCGGGTCGTGGCCGTACAGGCGGGCCTCGGCGACACCCTGCTCGTGCAACTTCTCGAGGCGGTGGGCGGCGCGGCCGCGTAGCTCGTCCAGCTCGCCGTACTGGATGGACTCGGTCGGGCAGGCCTTGGCGCAGGCCGGGGTGAGGCCGTCGCCGATCCGGTCGTAGCAGAGCGTGCACTTCCACGCGCGGCCGTCGTCCTTGCGCTGGTCGATGACACCGTACGGGCAGGCCGGGATGCAGTAGCCGCAGCCGTTGCAGATGTCCTCCTGCACCACGACCGTGCCGAACTCGGTGCGGAACAGCGAGCCGGTGGGGCACACGTCGAGGCAGGCCGCATGGGTGCAGTGTTTGCACACGTTGGACATCATCAGCCAGCGGAAGTCGCTGCGCGGCGCGTCGAGGGTGCGCCCCGGCAGGTCGGACATCGGCATGCCCAGGAACTGCGTGCCGGCCGCGGCGAGGGCGTCGGCAGCCGGCGGCACGCCCGGTGAAGTGCCGGTGTCCTGTCCGGTGCCCGCCGCGACGACGGCCGTCCGGGCGCTCACCGACGGTCCGGTGGGCATGCCCTCGAAAGCGCCCGGGGTGTCCGTGCCGTGGCCGGAGCCGGCCACCGGCTGCTCGATGAACGCGACGTGGCGCCAGGAGTTGGCGGTCAGGCCGCCGGTGTTGTCGTACGACGTGCCGAGCAGGTTGAAGCCGTCGTCCGGGACGAGGTTCCACTCCTTGCACGCCACCTCGCACGCCTTGCACCCGATGCAGACGCTGGTGTCGGTGAAGAACCCCATCCGCGGCGGCGGGTCCAGATAGCCCGCGTCGGGGGCCGGGTCCAGCGGGCCGTAGAGGCTGTTCGGTCCGGCCACGTCAGCTCTCCTCCGGCTGGTCGACCTCGGTGGTGAGGATGGGCGTGCGGCGATCCGGTAAGAGCCCGGCCCGCTCACGGTAGCCGCGCACGTACTCGAGCAGCTCCGGACCGGTGGGACGGCGTCCCGGCCGGATGTCGCACGTGCCCACCTTGCTCTCCTGGATGAGCACGTTCGGATCCAGGGTGATGCCGATCAGGTCGTTGGCCGAGTCGCCGGTCACCAGCCCCTCGCCGCCCCAGTGGTACGGCATCCAGATCTGGTGCACGATCCGGTCCTCGATGCGCAGCGGGGTGAGCCGGTCGGTCACCAGCACCCGCGCCTCGATCGCCGCGCGGGCGGTGACCACGTGCGCCCAGCCCAGGTGCTCCAGGCCGCGCTCGCCGGCGAGCTCCGGCGACACCTCGACGAACATCTCCGGCTGCAGCTCCGACAGGTACGCGAGCTGCCGGCTCATGCCACCGGCCGTGTGGTGCTCGGTGAGCCGGCTGGTGCTGAAGACGTACGGGAAGACCTCGAGGTGTTTCTCCGGCGCGCTCGGGTGGGTGAGGTTGTCCGAGCGGTCGTACACCTTGCGGGTGGGGTTGGCCTGCTGCTCGTAGAGCGGGTTACGGACCATCGACTCGGCCGGCTCGTAGTGCGTCGGCATCGGGCCGTCGATGAGCCCGCTGGGCGCGTAGAGCCAGCCCTTCCCGTCGCCCTGCATGATGAACGCGTCGTCGCCCGAGATCGCCTCGACGCCGGTCGCGCCCTCCGGCGGCCGGTACGACGGCGGCTTGGTCTTCTCGAAGTCGGGCACGTCGTGGCCGGTCCACTGGCCGGTCTCCGGGTCCCACCAGACGTACTTCTTGCGCTCGGACCAGGGGCGGCCGTCGGGGTCGGCGGACGCGCGGTTGTAGAGCGTGCGCCGGTCGGCCGGCCAGGCCCAGCCCCACTCGCGGGCCACCCAGTCCTGGTCGCGGCCCGGCTTGCGGCGGGCGGCCTGGTTGACGCCGTCCTTGAACACGCCGGTGTAGATCCAGCAGCCGCCCGCGGTCGAGCCGTCCGGCTTCATCTCGGTGAAGGCGGACAGCGGGCGACCGGTGGAGATCTCCCAGCCGTTGATCTCTTTGAGCACGTCCTCGCCGCTGGGCTCGTCGCCGCGTTCGCCGTGCAGCGGGTAGTCCCACGTCAGGTTGAGCAGTCCCTGGTCGCGCGGCGCGGTGGAGCCGGCCAGCCGTTCCCGCAGCATGCGCCCGAGGTGGTAGAAGAACCACAGCTCGGAGCGGCAGTCGCCCGGCGGCTCGACGGCCTTCTCGCGCCACTGCAGGAGCCGCTGGGTCTGGGTGAACGTGCCCTCCTTCTCCGCGTGCGAGGCCGCCGGCATGAAGAACACCTCGGTCTTGCACTGCTCGGGCACGATCTCGCCGGTGGCGACCTCCGGGCCGTCCTTCCAGAACGTCGCGCTCTCGATCAGGAACAGGTCGCGGACCACCAGCCAGTCCAGGTTGGCCATGCCCAGGCGCTGGGCGCGGCCGTGCGCGGAGCCCACCGCCGGGTTCTGGCCGAGCAGGAAGTACCCCTTGATCTTGCCGTCGATCATGTCGAGGACCTGCTGGTACGTGCCGTGGTCGCCGGTGAGCCGGGGCAGCCAGCCGTACCCGAAGTCGTTCTCGCTCGTGGCAGCGTCACCGAAGTACGCCTTGAGCAGGCTGACCGCGAATGCCTCGGCGTCGGCCCAGAAGCCCTGCTGCTCGGGGTGCCGGATCGAATCGACCCACTGGCGGAACGTCTCGTGCTGGCTGTGGTGCGGCATCGGCAGGTAGCCGGGGAGCAGGTTGAACAGGGTCGGGATGTCGGTCGAGCCCTGGATGCTGGCGTGCCCGCGCAGCGCCATCACGCCGCCGCCCGGGCGGCCCATGTTGCCGAGCAGCAGCTGGATGATCGCGCCCGCGCGGATGTACTGCACGCCGACGCTGTGCTGCGTCCAGCCCACGGAGTAGACCAGGGCGGTGGTCCGCTCGCGGCCGGAGTTCGCCGTCCACGCCTCGCAGACCTCGAGGAACTTGTCCTGCGGCACGCCGCAGAGCCGTTCCACCATCTCCGGCGTGTAGCGGGCATAGTGCCGCTTGAGGACCTGGTAAACGCAGCGCGGGTTCTGCAGGGAAGGGTCACGCGGCACGTCCGCGGGCACCGGCGGGCCGTGGGACTCCTGCTCGAGCCCGGAGGCGGTCTCGCGGTCGACGTGCGACTCGCCCTCGTCCTGCCCGTGCTCCTGCTGGCCCTCGTACTGCCAGCTGCTCTGGTCGTACGCGTGGGTCTCGGGGTCGTAGCCGGAGAACAGCCCGCCGAGCTCCTCGGTGTCCTGGAAGTCCTCACTGACCAGCATGGACGCATTGGTGTACGCGAGCACGTACTCCCGGAAGTCCTTCTCGTTCGTGAGGATGTAGTTGATCACCCCACCCAGGAAGGCGATGTCCGCACCGGCACGCACGGGCACATAACTGTGCGCCAGCGCACTGGTACGGGTGAAGCGCGGATCGATGTGGATGACCTTGGCGCCGCGCCTCTTCGCGTCCACCACGTACTGGAAGCCCACGGGGTGGGCCTCCGCCATGTTGGAACCCTGGATGATGATGCAGTCGGCGTTGACCAGATCCTGGAGGAAGTTGGTGGCCCCGCCACGGCCGAAGCTGGTCCCCAGACCGGGGACGGTGGCGGAGTGTCAAATACGCGCCTGGTTCTCGATCTGGATGGCACCCATGGCGGTGAAGAGCTTCTTGATCAGGTAGTTCTCTTCGTTGTCCAGCGTGGCGCCGCCGAGGCTCGAGATGCCGAGCGTGCGGTTGAGGGGCCGCCCGTCCTCGTCGGCGTCCTCCCAGGTCTCCTCCCGCGCGGCGAGCACCCGGTCGGCGATCATGCTCATCGCCGTGTCGAGGTCGAGTTCCTCCCACCGGGTGCCGTACGGCCGGCGGTAGAGCACCTTCTGCTGGCGGCGGTCGCTGGTCACCAGGCTCTTGCTGGCCGAACCTTTGGGGCAGAGCCGGCCCTTCGAGATCGGGCTGTCCGGGTCGCCCTCGATCTGGACGACCTTGCCGTCCTTGACGAAGATCCGCTGGCCGCATCCGACCGCGCAGTACGGGCACACGGACCGGGCCATGGAATCGGCGGTCTCGGTGCGCGCCGTGAGGGTCTTCGAGCGCTCGGACTGCGCGGCGGCACCCCGGCCCAGCGGGTCGGTGCCGGTGAGCTGCCGGTAGACCGGCCAGCCCTCGATCCAGGTGCGGACGCCCATGAGATCGACACTAGACCACGGGTCCGGGCGCCGCACGGCGAGCGGCGCCCGGCGGGTTCCCCACTACTTGATCTTGGCGAGGTAGGCGTCGAGGGCGGCGTAGCTCTGCTCGACGCCCGCCTCCATGCCGGACTGGATCATGCCGTCCCGGTCCGCCTGCGAGGTGAACGTGGTCGTGCTGGTCACGGTGGTCCGCCCGGCCTGCTCGGTGAACACGTAGCGCTCGACGGCGACGTGGCCGGCCATCGGCTCGTACTCGAAGGTCCACGTGAAGGTGTCCGGGGTCTGGATCTCGCGGAACTCGCCGCGGAACGCGTGCTCCTGGCCGTCCGCGGTCTCGACGAAGCGCCAGGTGCCGCCGACCCGGAAGTCGATCGTCACGTCGAGCGGGTTGCCGCGGCCCCACCAGTGCCGGATGTGGTCGGCCTCGGTGTGCGCGGCGAAGACCAGCTCCTTCGGGGCGTCGAACGTACGGCTCAGGACGAGTTCGGTGTCGGACGGGGTGCTGATGGCGACGGTGCTCACGACTTCTTCTCCTTCTGCAGGGTGTCCAGGTAGTTGCCCAGCGCGTCGTTGCGCTCCTCCCAGAGCCGCCGGTACTGCGCGACCCAGCCGGCGATGTCGCGCAGCGGGGTCGGCTCGATCCGCACCCGCCGCCACTGCGCCTCCCGGGTCCGCACGATCAGGCCGGCGCGCTCGAGCACGTTGAGGTGCTTCGAGATCGCCTGGGCGCTGATCGGGAACGGGGCGCCGAGCTCGGCGACGGTCGCGTCGCCCTGCGCAAGCCGGGCCAGGATCGCCCGGCGGGTCGGGTCGGCGAGGGCGGCGAAGACGCCACCGATCGGGTCCGCTGTCGTCATGCTCTCAACCACCTGGCTTGTAAACCGATCGGCTTATCAACCGACAGGTTTAGACTACTGCTCAGGGTTTTTATGTCAAGAGGTGACGGCGAGGACGTCGGCGTCGGTCAGCTGGGCGAAGTCCTCGTAGAACCGGCCCACCGCGCCGAAGCGCGCCGGCCGTTCCAGGCAGATCACCAGGTCCGCGTCCGCAGCCAAGGCGTGATCGGCGTCGCGCGAGCACACCGGCGCCGCGAGCACCAGCCCGTGTGCTCGCCGCTCGCGCAGCCAGCGCAGCGCCGCCCGGGCGGTGACCCCGGTGGCCACGCCGTCGTCGACGACGATCACCAGCCGGTCGGCGACGTCGGCCGCGGGCCGGTCACCGCGGTACGCGTGGATCCGGCGGGCGAGCTCCTCCCGCTCGGCCGCGACGGTCGCCGCCAGGTCCGGCGGAGTGAGCCCCAGCTCGCCGAGCAGCTCCTCGTCGAAGACCGGCTGCCCGTCCTCGGCGATGGCGCCGACGCCGAGCTCCGGACGGCCCGGCGCGCCGATCTTGCGGGCGATGACGAGGTCCAGGTCCGCGCCGATGCTCGCCGCCACCCCCGCGGCCACCGGGACACCGCCGCGGGGCAGCGCCAGCACCAGCGGGCGCCGGTCCAGGCCGTGGGTGCCCAAGTGGCGCGCCACCATGACGCCCAGCTGACGGCCCGCCGCGGTGCGGTCGGTGAAACGGAGGTCAGACACCGGACGGGAACGTCTCGGGCTCGCGGATGTCGACGCGGAAGGTGTGCATCGGGCGGACAGCGGTGGTCTCGTCGAACCACAGGAACGCGTCATAGCGCTCGCCGAGAATCGTCGGCACGTAGTTGCCCCACCGCTCCCGCTCGGCGCGATAGACCACGCCGATCGCGCGGTGCGCGACCAGCTCGGTCAGCAGCGGCGGCTGGTCCCCCCACTCGGGGAAGACGAACAATGCCTGTCCGGGAGCCGTCGCGTGCAGCACGTCCTCCAGGGCGTCCGGCCGGGCCGGCGGCACACCCATCACCTCCATCGACGCACCCCACTCCCGCCCGGCGATCACCGTGCCCCGATGCCCGCCGAAGCCCACCAGCAGCACGTGGCCGGAGCCGTAGCGCTCCCGGGCGAGCTGGCCGATGGTCACCTCGCCGTGCACGGACTGCTCGGTCGCCCGCGCGTCACCGACATGGGTGTTGTGCGCCCACACGACTGCCTTCGCGTCCGGGCCGTAACGCCCGAGCAGCCGGTCCAGAGTCTCGTCCATGTGCCGGTCCCGCACGTTCCACGACTCGGGGCCGCCGTGCACCATCGCCCGGTAGTAGCGCTCGGCGCCGGCCACCACCTCGGCGTTCTGCCAGGCGGCGAAGTCGCCCGCCGATCCCGCGGCCCGCTCGCGCAGGTCCACGAGCAGGTCGACGACCTCCCGCTCACAGCTCGCGGCGACCAGATGGGTCGCCCACGCATACGACTGCGCATCCTCCGCGTAGGGCTCGAAGCACCGGTACGCGGCCAGCGCGCGGGGCACCTGGTCGGGGTCGTGCTCGCGCAGGTACACCAGGATCTCGCGCAACGACTCCCACAGCGAGTACACGTCGAGCCCGTGGAAGCCCACCTTCGGTTCCCGCACGGCGTTCCAGGAGCGCAGCCACCGGCAGAAGTCGACGACCTCCTCGTTGGCCCACATCCAGGTCGGCCACCGGTCGTACGCCATGAGCGCCTCGCGCGGATCCCCGGGTGAGCCGGGCAGCCCCCGAACGCTGCGGTCGACACGCTCGCAGTCCGGCCAGTCGCCCTCGACGGCGACGAAGGAGAAGCCCAGCTCCTCGATGAGGCGCCGGGTGACGGCCGCGCGCCAGGAGTAGTACTCGTGCGTACCGTGGCTGGCCTCGCCCAGCATCACGATCCGCGCGGAGGACGCGCGGTCGATCAGGGCGTCGAGATCCCCCGGGTCCGTGAGCTCGGTCGCCAGCGACGCGACCTCATCGCCGTAGCGGGACATGGTCGCCGCTTACCCGCCCCGAAAGCCCCCTATACGTCCGTCATTTCCCGTCGGCGAGCAGACCGAGGGCAGTACTGCTCACCGCCCCCGCAGGTAGTGCCGCAGGTCCTGGGTCTCTCCGGTCACCGGCCGGACGGCCAGGATGCAGGTGTCGTCGTCCGGGTTGGCCTGCTCCAGGCGGCTCAGCAGCTCCCCGAGCGGCTGGCGGGGCGACGCCGCGACCGCCTCGTCGACGGCGCGGATGACCGCGTTCAACCCGTCGTCGAGGCTGCGGCGGCGATGCTCGACGAGCCCGTCGGTGTAGCAGAGCAGCACGTCGCCGATCTCCAGGTCGAGCACCGCGCACTCGTACGTCGCGTCCTCGACCACCCCGAGCATCGGCCCCGACGGGCGGGGCAGCGGCGCCGTACGGCCGCCGCGGGACAGCAGCGGCGGCGGGTGACCCGCCTGGGCCCAGGTCAGGCGGCGGCGCACCGGGTCGAAGCTGGCCACGATCGCGGTCGCGGCCGTCTCCGGGTTCTCCTCGTCGAGGTCGCAGGTCAGCCGGTTGAGGTGGCCGAGCAGGACACCCGGGTCGGCGGTGGTGACCGCGAGCGCCCGCAGCGAGTGGCGCAGCTGCGCCATCGTCGTCGCCGCGTGGGTGCCGTGGCCGGCGACGTCGCCGACCGCGAGCAGCACTGAGCCGTCGCGCAGTGCCGCCGCGTGGTACCAGTCGCCGCCGACCATGCCCTCCTGCTCCGCGGGCAGGTAACGGACCGCGACCTTGAGCCCGGGCAGCGCCATCGGGCCGTCCGGGATGGGCAGGATGATTTGCTGCAGCTTGGCCGCGAGCTGATGCTCGGCGGCGAGCGACCGGCGCTGCTCGGCGAGCTGGCGCTCGACCTCGGCGAGGCGCTGGAGGCCCGCCTCGCGGGCGGTCACGTCCTGGACGATGCCGAAGATGCGCAGCGGAGCTCCGGACGCGTCCCGGACCGCGTCCGCGACCGACCGCAGGTGCTTGATCCGGCCGTTGACGCGGACCCGGGTGGTCAGGTCGACCTGCTCGCCGCGCTCGAACGCCTCGACCGCCGCGAGCTTCAGCGGGAGGTCCTCGGCGAGCGAGAGCGCCTCGGACTCCTCCCTCGGCAGCGGCCCGAGCAGCGGGTCCCGCTCGTAGATCCGGTAGAGCTGCTCGGACCAGCGGACCTCGCCGCTGACCAGGTCCCACTCCCCCCAGCCGAGGTTGCCGAGGCGCTCGGTGGCCGCGATCCGCTCGCTCTCCACCTGGTCGTCCTCGTGCCGCTCCCACGTCACCAGCAGCGCCGGGCCGAGGCGGTGGACGCGCACGCTGTAGCAGCCCCACGCGTTGTGGAAGGGGCCGATCTCGGCCGGCTCGCCGGTCTCGAGCACCCGCTCGTAGATCGGCCAGCGCTCACTGACCAGCGCCTGCGGGAAATGCTCACCCAGCCGGGCGCCGACGAGGGCGGGCCCGCGCAGCCCGTCGGCGGCGACCGCCTCCGGGCTCGCCGCGGCGACCTCGAGGTCGTGGAGGCGGCCGGTGGAGTCCCGGACCGGGATCAGCAGCGAGTGCTGACCCGGCATCGCGTCGAGGACCCCCCGCACCACGGGCACCCAGTCCGCGGTGTGCCGCACCGGCGCGACGCCGACGGCCGGCGGGAAGATCGATGCCGGCACGGCGGGCGTGCCGCGCCGCTCCTGCTGGTCGGGGACGTCCAGCAGGCCGATGACGCCGGCGGCGACCTCGAGGAGGTCGCGGCCCTGCTCGGCGCTCATCTGCAGCAGGTGCCGGTGGGCGTCGGCGAGCCGGCAGCGGGTCCGCCCGGCCATCAGGCCCACCGCCCGGTCGACGACTGAGCGCGCGGCGTCACCCGAGGGACGGTTCGCGGCCGTCCGCAGGCTCTCCACCGCCTCGATGTACGCCTGCCGCCCGCCCATCCAGGTCACTGCCCCCTCCCACGCCGGTCCCGTCGCCCTCTTGGATACGCCAGCCCGCGCGACGCCGTCATCCCCCGAACACCCCCACCCTCATCCGACCAGCGGTGCTACGTCGACCGGATCACCCGGACGGGCTACCGTGCGGTCACGGTGGTGGCTAGAGCTCGAAGAGGGTGCGCATGGCCTCGGTCAGGCGGGCCATGCTCGCGCCGGTGACCATCCCGATGCGCTCCGCACCCACCGAGGCGGGCAGGCGGCGTATCCGGTTGATCACCACGACACCGGTGATCGGGTCCTGCTCGGTGAGGGCCACCGCGTACGGCGGCAGCTCGGTGACGCCGCGCTGGCGCACGATCGGCGCGCAGAACGGTGAGGCGTTCGACCTCTCGTTGTAGCTGTCGGACGAGAGCACGAGGACCCGGTAGCGCAGGTCGGTGCGGCTGCCTATGGTCCAGATCTCGCCGCGCTTCACGCGCCGAGCGTACCGTCGGACCGATCTTCCGCGGCGCGCGCGTCCGGCCCGGCGCGGGCGGCGTACGCAGGGACGTCCCGCAGGGTGAGCCTTCCTCATGACCGATCGAACTCCCGGCGTTGTGAATCCGTAACAATGGCGGTGACGGCTTGCGACTGACGGGATGCAGCCCGCCTCTCGCGTGGAGGAAGGACGTTCATGACGGAGAAGGCTCAGATCGGCGTAACCGGCCTGGCGGTGATGGGGCGCAACCTGGCCCGCAACTTCGCGCGCCACGGCCACACGGTCGCCGTGCACAACCGGAGCTACGGCCGGACCAAGGAACTCGTCGAGGAGTTCGGCCACGAGGGCACGTTCCTCCCCGCGGAGAGCGCCGAGGACTTCGTGGCGAGCCTCGAGCGCCCGCGGCGCGTGGTGATCATGGTGAAGGCCGGCAAGCCGACGGACGCGGTGATCGAGGAGTTCGCCCCGCTGCTGGAGCCGGGCGACATGATCATCGATGCCGGCAACGCGCACTTCGCCGACACCCGCCGGCGCGAGGCCGCGCTCAAGGAGCGGGGCCTGCACTTCGTCGGCACCGGCGTCTCCGGTGGCGAGGAAGGCGCGCTGAACGGCCCGAGCATCATGCCCGGCGGCTCCAAGGAGTCGTACGAATCGCTCGGCCCGCTGCTCGAGGACATCTCGGCCAAGGTGGACGGCGAGCCGTGCTGCGTGCACGTCGGCCCGGACGGCGCCGGCCACTTCGTCAAGATGGTCCACAACGGCATCGAGTACGCCGACATGCAGCTCATCGCCGAGGCGTACGACCTGCTCCGGCAGGCCGGCGGCCACTCCCCCGCGGAGATCGCCGACGTGTTCCGGGGCTGGAACGAGGGGCGGCTGGGCTCGTACCTGATCGAGATCACCGCCGAGGTGCTCAAGCAGGTCGACGCGGAGTCCGGCAAGCCGTTCGTCGACGTCGTGGTGGACCAGGCGGAGCAGAAGGGCACCGGCCGCTGGACCGTGCAGTCGGCGCTCGACCTGGGCGTACCGGTCAGCGGCATCGCCGAGGCCGTCTTCGCCCGGGCCCTGTCGGGCGGTGCCGACGTCCGCAAGGCGGCGGCCGGCCGGCTCCCCGGCCCGTCGGCGCAGACCGGCGCGGGCGGCGCGGACCTGCAGGCCGACGTCGAGCAGGCGCTCTTCGCCTCCAAGATCGTCGCGTACGCCCAGGGCTTCCAGCAGATCCAGGCGGCGAGCGCCGAGTACGGCTGGGAGATCGACCCGGGCGCGATGGCGAAGATCTGGCGGGCGGGCTGCATCATCCGGGCCAAGTTCCTGGACTTCATCAAGCAGGCGTACGACAAGGACACGAACCTGCAGACGCTGCTCGTCGACGACTACTTCCTCGACGCGGTCAGCGGCGCCCAGGAGGCGTGGCGCCGGGTCGTCGCGCTCGCCGCCCAGCAGGGCATCCCGGCGCCGGGCTTCGCGTCGGCGCTGGCCTACTACGACGGCCTGCGCGCCGAGCGCCTGCCGGCCGCGCTGATCCAGGGCCAGCGCGACTTCTTCGGCGCGCACACGTACCACCGCGTCGACAAGGAGGGCGCTTTCCACACCATGTGGGGCGCGGACCGCAACGAGGTGCAGGCCTGAGTCAGACCGGTACGGCGGTGGCGGTCCGGACCATCAGGGCCGCCATCTCCGCCGGTGGCAGCGGCTGGGCCATGTGGTAGCCCTGGCCCAGCCGGTAGCCCATCCGGCGCAGCCGCTCCATCTGCTCGGCGCTCTCGATGCCCTCGGCCACCGCGTACAGGTCGAGGTACTCCGCGAGCTGGGCGACGGCCGCGGCCACCGCCAGGCGACCGCGGTCCTCGCCCTCGCAGATGCCGTCGACGAAGGACTTGTCCAACTTCAGGACGTCCACCGGGAAGGCGCGCAGCAGGCTCAGGCTCGACTGGCCGGTGCCGAAGTCGTCCAGGGCCAGGCGTACGCCCATCTCGTGCAGGGCCTGCAGGGTGTCGCGCACCTGCCGGCCGTCGAGCACCGAGGACTCGGTCACCTCCAGCACCAGGTTCCCCGGCCCCAGGCGGGTGTCGCTGAGCACGGCCGCGACCTCGTCCACGAAGCCCGAGTCGCGCAGCTGCCGGGCCGCCACGTTGACGTTGATCGACTGGATGGCGGCTGGGCCGTACTCCGCGTGCCAGCGGGAGAGCTGCTCGCAGGCCTCGCGCAGCACCCAGGCGCCGAGCGGGATGATCAGCCCGGACCGCTCCGCCACCGGGATGAAGTCGGCCGGTGAGACGGTGCCGCGCACCGGGTGGTGCCAGCGGACCAGGGCCTCCGCGCCGGCCATGCGGCCCGAGGTGATGTCGAAGACCGGCTGGTAGTCCAGGTACAGCTCGTGCCGGATGATCGCGTTGTGCAGTTCGCTGCCGAGGCGGGCGTGGTTGACCACCTCGTTGCGCATGCGCGGCTCGAAGCGGGCCCAGGAAGCCTTGCCCGCGGCCTTCGCGGCGTACATCGCGATGTCGGCGTTGCGCAGCACCTCGTCGGCACTGTCACCGGGGCCGGCCAGGGCCACGCCGATGCTGGCGTTCGCCAGCAGCTGGTGCTCGCCGACTTTGACCGGCACGGCGAGCGCGGCCAGGATCCGGGCCGCCGCTGCCTCGGCCTGGACCGGATCCTCGGTGTCCAGCAGGACGGCGAACTCGTCCCCGCCGAGCCGCGCCGGCAGATGGGTTACCGCACTGTGGTGGCGCAGCCGCTGCGCCACCTCGTAGAGCAGCTGGTCGCCGACGGCGTGGCCCATGGTGTCGTTGACCATCTTGAAGTCGTCGATGTCGATGAGCAGCGCGGTGGCGGGAAGGTGGCCGGCCAGGCGCTCGCCGAGCACCACGCCGAAGCGGGCCCGGTTGGCCAGCCCGGTGAGCGGGTCGTGCATCGCCAGATGCTCGAGCTCCGCCTGCTGCCGCCGGATGCCGGCCAGCATCTTCTCGTTGGCGCGCAGCCCGAGGAGCTGGCGCGCGACGACGAACGCGGCGATGAGCACGGCGCCGATGATGACCACGCGCTGGTCGGCGTCGAGCTGCCGGGCCGAGACGGTGATGACCAGGGCCGCGGTCGCGATGACCGCGGCCAGCGGGAGCGCGTTGTAGATGCTGCGCCCGGCCGCCGGCTTCGCCGCGCCCGGCCGGCTTAGGACGAGCTGCTGACGGTACGCGGCCAGGGTCATGGCCCCGCCCACGATCGGTACGGCCAGCATCGCCAGCCAGAGCCGCCCGGTCTCCCCGCCGGTGATCAGCAGCACCGCGACGACGACCCCGGTGAGCGGGGCGACCGTGACGATGCGCAGCGCCACCGAGTCCACGACGCTGGCCGGGCTCATCGCGGCCCGGCCGATCACCACCAGGGCGATGAGGCCACCCACCCCGACGACGGCCGCACCGTGCTGGGTGACCCGGTCGATGGCGGGCGGGGCGAGCTCGAAGATGACGTACCAGAAGATGAGGGCGCCCGCGACCGCGACCGTGGCACCGTCGAGGAACAGCTGCGCCCAGCGCTGCATCGACCGCTTCTCGCGCGGGAGCTGAAGGAACGCCAGCATCAGCAGGACGACACCGATCAGCACCGGCCCGGCCACGAAGGGGGAGATGCCGGGCCGGTTGTTGGACAGGGCGATCATCGTGGCCGACCCGATGCCGATGCTGAGCGCGGCGCGCGAGAACAGCCGCCAGAACCCGCGGATCGGCCGGGCGACGACGATCATGGCGCCGATCCGGCGGCAGCCGAGGTACGCGGCGGCCATGGCGACCAGCCCGGCGGCGTACCCGCCGCGCATGGAGTCGTCCGCGTCCCGCATCACCAGCCACACCAGCACCCACACCACGGCGCCGAGGGCGGCGGCGAGCGGCAGCAGACCCGGACGGGCCTGTCTCGGCGCGCGCCGGCGGCCCACCCGCGTGGTCGGCGTGGTCATGCTGGTACGACTCCCTGTCGGTGCTGGTCCTGGCGGAGTTCCAGTCGGCGTTCGGGCAGGGAAGCTGAGAATTACCGCATTCCGTGCGCCTCCCCCGCGAGCGTGACGGAAGGCACGTCCGGGGCCGGGTTGCCGGCCCTAACCTGCGATAGAGATCGGGTGGACCCGCAGACCGATGTGCGCGCGTGCGCGCGGCGCCTAGGGTCGCAGGCGTCATGAAACGGATTCCGGTCTGGGTGCTGCCCGTCGTGCTCGCTGTCCTGCAGCTCACGAGCTGGCCCGGCCTGCCCTACCTCGAGCGGCAACGGGTCTCCGCGGTGGCCGCGGCGACGGCCGTGGTGGTCACCGTGGTCGCCGCGGTGGCGCTGTTGTGGCGGCGTACGGCACCGCTGGCGGTGACCGGGGTGATCGTGATCGCGCTGACCGTCGGCGAGTGGGGCCTGCCGACCGACACCCTGTCGGCGATCGGCGCCGCCGACCTCGTCGCGCTGTACGGCGTGGCGGTGCTCCGCAGCCAGCGCACCACGGTCCTGACCCTCCTCGCGCTGATCGGGTGGCAGTGCGCGCTCGTGGCGGCGACCGGCGAGCTCGGCGCCGACTACCCGGCCGCGGTGGCGCTGCTGGTCGCGTTCTACGTCACGGTCGTGGCGCTGGGGCGCGCGCGGCACCGCTGGCACGCCGACCGGGCCCGGGCGGTCGCCGAACTGGCCGAGGCGGAGGACCGCCGGTCGCGGGCGGCGGACACCGAGCGCCACCGGCTCGCCCGCGAGCTGCACGACGTGACCGCCCACCACCTGACGTCGATCGTGGTGATCGCCTCCGCCGCCCAGCGGATCGGGGCGGCCCGGCCGGAGCTGGTGGCCGAGGCCCGCGACTTCGCCGCCCGGACCGGCCGGGAGACGCTCGCGGCGCTGCACCGGCTGGTCGCGCTGCTGCAGCGCCCGGACGTGGGGCCGGACGGCGCTGCGGCCCGGCTCGAGGAGCTGGCCGAGGGGTTCCGCAGGCTGGGTCAGCGGGTGACGGTCACGGCCGGGGCGGCACCGGCACCAGCCGTCGCCGACGCCGCGTACGGGATCGCACGCGAGGCCCTCACCAACACCCTGCGGTACGCGCCGGGTGCGGCCGTCACCATCGGGCTCGAGGACGTCTCCGGCGGCGTGGAGCTGACCGTGGCCGACGACGGCGCCGCGGCATCGGACGGCACGTCCGCGGACCGGCTGGGCTCCGGTCGCGGCCTCACCGGCATGCGGGAGCGGGCCGAGGCGCTCGGCGGCTCCCTGGAGGCCGGCCCGCGCGCCGGCGGCGGATGGCAGGTGCGGGCGGTGCTCCCGACCGATCCCTCCTCCGGGTCGGCGGGCGGCCGGCGACCGGGAGCCGACCGGCTCATCGACGCGGCGGTGCTGCTGCTGGCCCTGGTCGGGCCGGTGATCGCTCTGCTGGTGCTGCTCGGCGAGCGCTCCCTGACCCCGGGCCAGGCCCCGCTGGCCGCGCTCCTGATCATCGCGCACGCCGCGCCCCTGATGTGGCGGCGCGACCGGCCGTGGATCGTCCTGGCGGCCGCCGTCGGCACGACCTGGGTGTGGCCCGCGCTGGTCGCGGTGGGCGTCCTCTCCCTCACCCACGGCTGGATCGCCGCCTCCGCGCTGGGGACGGAGGTGCTCGCCGTGCACGCCGTGGCCCGCTACGGCCGCGAGCCGGCGCTCAACTGGCTGTCCATGGTCGCGGTGCTGTTCACGGCGATCCCGGCCCTCACCCTGATCCTGGTCCTCGACCCACCGCCCGACGACGCCGGGGACTCCCCCGCGTTCCTGCTGGTCCTGATGACCGTGATCGCCGGCGTCCCGCTCGCCTTCCCGCTGTTCAGCGCCTGGCTGACCGGCTTCCTGGTGCGCCGCCGCCGCGACCGGGACCGCCTGCGGCAGGACCACGCGGTCGCCGCCATCACCGCCTGGGCCGTCGCCGAGGCGGGCGCCGAGCGGGCCCGGGTGGCCGCCGGGCTGCGCGCCGCGGTGCTGCGCGACACCGCCTGCGTGGCCGAGGCCGCCGACCGCGGGGACCTCGACCAGGTGCTGCGGTCGGCGCGGACCGCCCTGGACGCCATGCGCGGGCTGCTCAACGACCTGCGCGAGGCGCCGGCCGCCGACCCGGCCGATCGGGGCCGCACCCCGCAGCCGACGCTGGCCGCCCTGCCGGACCTGGCCGAGCGGTGGCGCGCCAACGGCCGCACGGTGACGCTCGAGGTGACCGGCGCGGGGCGGGCGCTGAGCCCGGACCTGGACCTGTCCGCGTACCGGGTGGTGGAGCTGCTGCTGGCCGGGGACACCGGGCCGGTCACCGTACGGGTGGACCTCACCGGTGACCCGCTGCGGATCCGCGTGACGCCGATGCCCGCCGACCCCGGAGGCGAGGTGGCGGCGGGGCTGCGCGCCCGCCTGGCGGCCGTCGGCGGCGCGCTGACCACCGGAGCGAGTCCGGAGATCACACTGCCGAACGGGGAGGTGGCGACATCGCAACCCGCGTGATGGTCGTCGACGACCAGCTGATGGTGCGGGCCGGGATAGCGGCCATCGTGGACGCCGAGGAGGACCTGGCGATCGTGGGCGAGGCCGGCGACGGTGCCGCGGCCCTGGAGACGGCCGCCCGGGTCCGGCCCGACGTCGTCCTCATGGACATCCGGATGCCGGGCATGGACGGGCTGACCGCCACGGCCCGGCTGACCGCCACGCCGCAGCCGCCGAAGGTACTGGTGCTGACCACGTTCCACCAGGACGCGTACGTCTACGAGGCGCTCAAGGCGGGCGCGTCGGGCTTCGTGCTCAAGGACACCGAGCCCGCCGACCTGCTCGCCGCCATCCGGGTGGTGGCCGACGGCGAGGCCATGCTCAGCCCCGCCGTCACCCGCCGCCTGATCGACGCGTTCGCCACCGGCGGGGTGGTCGCCACCACCGGCGACGATCCGCGCCTGGCCGGGCTGACCCCGCGCGAGCGCGAGGTGCTGGTCAGCATCGCCGGCGGCCTGTCGAACGCCGAGATCGGCGCGGCGCTGGGCATCACGACCGGCACCGTGAAGGCGCACGTCAACGCCCTGCTCGCCAAGCTCGGCGTCCGCGACCGGGTGCAGGCGACGATCGTCGCCTACAACCTCGGCCTGGTGCGGCCTAGCCCTTGAGCGCGGCGGACACCACCGCCCGGGCCTCCTCCTGGATGCGGGCCAGCGCCTCGGGCCCCTTGAACGACTCGGCGTAGATCTTGTAGACGTCCTCGGTGCCCGACGGGCGCGCGGCGAACCACCCGGACTCGGTGGCCACCTTCAGGCCGCCGATCGGGGCGTCGTTGCCGGGGGCGCTGGTGAGCACCGCCGTGATCGGGTCGCCGTCGAGCTCCTTCGCCGAAACCTGCGACGGCGAGAGCTTGCCCAGGATCGCCTTCTCGTCGCGGGTCGCCGGGGCGTCGATGCGGGCGTACGCGGGCGATCCGAACTTCGCGGTCAGGTCGGCGTAGTGCTGGCTGGGCGTCCGCCCGGTGGTCGCGAGGATCTCCGAGGCGAGCAGGTCGAGCAGGATGCCGTCCTTGTCGGTGCTCCACGGGCTGCCGTCGCGGCGCAGGAACGACGCGCCGGCGCTCTCCTCGCCGCCGAAGCCGACCGAGCCGTCCAGCAGGCCGGGCACGAACCACTTGAAGCCGACCGGCACCTCGACGAGCGTGCGGCCCAGGTCGGCCGCGACCCGGTCGATCATCGAGGAGGAGACCAGCGTCTTGCCGATCGCCGCCGTGGCGGGCCAGTCGGTGCGGACCTGGAACAGGTACGAGATCGCCACGGCCAGGTAGTGGTTGGGGTTCATCAGCCCGCCGTCGGGGGTGACGATGCCGTGCCGGTCGGCGTCGGCGTCGTTACCCGTCGCCAGCTGGAACTTGTCCTTCTGCGCGATCAGCGACGCCATCGCGTACGGCGACGAGCAGTCCATCCGGATCTTGCCGTCCCAGTCCAGCGTCATGAACCGGAAGGTGGGGTCGACGTCAGGGTTCACCACGGTCAGGTCGAGCCCGTACCGCTCGCCGATCTCGCCCCAGTACGCCACCGAGGCCCCGCCCAGCGGGTCGGCGCCGATGCGCACGCCGGCGGCGCGGATCGCCTCCATGTCGATGACCGAGCCGAGGTCGTCCACGTACCCGGACAGGTAGTCGTAGCCGGAGACCAGCTCGGACGCGCGGGCCCGGGCGGCACCGACCCGCCGGACGTCCTTGAGCCCGGCCGCGATGAGCGCGTTGGCCCGGTCCTGGATCCATCGGGTGGCGTCGGTGTCGGCAGGGCCGCCGTTCGGCGGGTTGTACTTGAAGCCGCCGTCGTCCGGAGGATTGTGCGACGGCGTCACCACCACGCCGTCGGCGAGCCCCCCGGTGCGGCCGCGGTTGTACGTGAGGATGGCGTGCGACAGCGCCGGCGTCGGGGTGTAGCCGTCCCGGCTGTCGATCAGCACCTTGACCTCGTTGGCGGCGAACACCTCCAGGGCGGTCACCATGGCCGGCTCGGACAGGGCGTGGGTGTCGCGGCCGAGGAACAGCGGGCCGTCGGTCCCCTGGTCGCGGCGGTACTCGACGATGGCCTGGCTGGTGGCGGCGATGTGGTCCTCGTTGAACGCCGTCCGCAGGCTCGAGCCGCGGTGGCCGGACGTGCCGAAGGCGACCTTCTGCTCGACCGCCTGCGGGTCCGGGTGTTCGGTGTAGTAGCTGAGGACCACCCGGGGCACGTCGATGGTGTCGCGGGAGTCGGCGGGGGTGCCGGCGCGGGGGTGCACGGACATCGAGGGGCCTCCTTGAGGGCGTGGAACTGCCCGGATCGTATCGTCGCTGCTCGGATTGAACCTTTCCCCGTGCGGATCCGAACTACCTCGCGTGACAGGGGTGAGGGCGGTCGGGGGGCCGCGGGCTCTACGCGTACTCATCATGCTCCTGATGGGTCTCGCCGTCGTGGTTCCGGCCGCGCCCGCGAGCGCGCACGCGTCGCTGGTCGCCGCGAGCCCGGAGCCGGGGAGTGTGGTCGGCACGCCGCCGGCCGAGATCGTCGTGCGCTTCTCCGAGGCGGTCACGCCGGTCGCCGGGCGCACCCAGGTGCTCGCACCGGACGGCAAGCGGATCACCGGCACGGTCACCGCGGCCGGCCCGGTGCTGCGCATCCAGGTCCGCCGCGCCGCCCGGCCGCTGGGCACCTACCTGGTCAGCTATCGGATCATCTCGGCCGACAGCCACCCGGTCGGCGGCGCCATGACCTTCTCGGTCGGCGCGCCCTCGGCGCGGCCCGCCGAGAGTGATCCCACCGGCGTGCATCCGTCGGTCGCGGTCGCGGCTCCCGCCTTCCGGATCGCCGGGTACGCCGGCCTGACGCTGATCGTCGGTCCGGCGCTGCTGCTGGCGCTGCTCTGGCCCCGTCGGCTGTCCCGGCGCGGCCCCACGGTGCTGGTCCGGGCCGGCCTGATCGGCACCGCCGCGGCGACGCTCGGCGCGCTGTGGACCCAGGCCCCCGCCAGCAGCGGGGCGCCCTGGTGGGACGTGTCGGTGACCGAGCTCGCCGACGTCCTGGCCAGCCCGTACGGCCTGGCGCTGCTGGCCCGGCTGGCGGTGCTGGCGGCCGTCGCGGCGCTGCTGCCGCCGGTGCTGCACGGCACGGGCGGGCGCCGGCGCGGCGCGGCCCTGATCGCGCTCGGCCTCGGCGGGCTGACGACCTGGCCGCTGACCGGGCACGCCGCCGAGTCGCCGCTGCCGGGGGCGATCGTCGCCGCCGACGTGGTGCACATCGCCGCGATGGCCGTATGGCTCGGCGGCCTCGTGACGCTGTCGGTCTTCCTGCTGCGGCGGGTGCACCCGCGCGTCCTCGGCCGGATCCTGCCGGTCTGGTCACGGTGGGCCGCCCTGGCCGTGGTCTGGCTGACCGGTGCCGGCGCGGTGCAGGCCGTGGTCCAGGTGGGCTCGGTCGGCGCGCTCTGGAGCAGCCCGTACGGCCGGATCCTGCTCGGCAAGATCACGATTCTGGCGGGCGTCCTCGCAGTGGCGGCGGTCGCCCGGCGCTTCGTGCAGCGCTCGCGCGTGACCACGGCCGGACCCGGGCCGCTGCGCCGCACGGTCGGCATCGAGGTCGCCGCGACCGTGGTGGTGCTGGGGCTCAGCGCCGTGCTGGTGCAGACCACGCCGGGCCGCAACGCGACGGCCGAACGCGAGGCCGACACCGAGAAGGGGGTGTCGAGCACCCTCACCTCGGACCTGTTCACGCTGCAGTACTACGTGTATCCGGTCGAGCTCGGCGAGAACAACACGGTGCACGGGTTCACGTACACGCCGGAGGGCAAGCCGCTGCCGGCCCAGGAGTGGACCGTGACCACGCGGCTGCGCGGGCAGGATCTGGAGCCGGTCACCCAGCCGATGCTCCCGCTGAATCCGCGCAACGACGCGGTCGGCGCGCTGACGTTCCCGCTGCCCGGGACCTACGATCTCACCTTCACCGTGCGGACCACGGAGATCGACCAGGCGACGGTCCGTACGACGATCACGGTCCCGCAGGTTCCGCAGCGACCCTGAGTGGGCAGAGGGAAGTCTCCGTCGATGCGAGGAGACCGATCGTGCACGTGTCCGTCATCGGCAATCCGGACGACACCGTCGTCGTCACCGTCCGCGGCAACATCGACCTGGACACCGCGCCGGTCCTGCGCACCACTATGGACCAGGTCCTCGAGCGCCCGCACCCGCGGGTCGTCGTCGACCTGTCCGGCGTCGACTTCTGCGACTCGACCGGGCTCAGCGCGTTCGCGCTCGGGCACCAGCGGGCCGCGGCGTCCGGCGGCTGGGTGCGCCTGGCCGGCCCCGGCGACTGGCTGCACGGCCTGCTGCGGACGGTCGGCCTGGTGCCCGCCCTCGCCGTCTATCCGAGCGTGGCGGACGCGCTCGGCGGGACGCCGCAGGAGTGAGTGGCGTCCCGCGCGGGTGCGGCCACGCCGGTGCCGCGGGCCCGGGCTTGTAACCTCGCGGCGTGCTCATCCTGCTGCCGCCGTCCGAGGGAAAGACCGCGCCGTCCGCCGGAGAGCCGGTCGACCCGGCCGCGCTCTGGCTGCCGAAGCTCGCCACCGCTCGCAGGCGGGTGCTCGGCAAGCTCGCTGCGATGAGCCGGCGCCGCAGTCCCCGCGCGGTCGCCGAGTCGCTGGAGGTGCTCGGCCTCAGCGCCGGGCAGCGCGGCGAGCTCGAGCGCAACGCCGGGCTGGCCACCGCGCCCGCGGCCCCGGCGGCCGAGGTCTACTCCGGAGTGCTCTACGAGGCGCTGGACGTGGCGACCCTCGCGCCGGACGCGCGGGCGTGGGTGACGGACCGGGCCGTCGTGTTCTCCGGGCTGTGGGGCGTCGTACGGCTCACCGACCGGATTCCCGCGTACCGGTGCTCGGCCGGGGTCACGCTGCCGGGAATCGGGGGGCTCACGCCGTACTGGAAAAGCGCCCTGACCCGGCACCTGCCCGCCGCCGGGCCGGTCCTGGACCTGCGCTCGGGGGCCTATGCGGCGATGTGGGCGCCGGGTCCGCAGGCCGTGGCGCTGCGGGTGCTGCACGAGCGGATCGTCGGCGGCGAGCCGCGCCGCTCGGTGGTCAGCCACTTCAACAAGGCCACCAAGGGCCGGCTGGTGCGCGCGCTGGCCGAGGAGGGCGCGGCGCCGGGCTCGGTGGACGAGCTGCTCACGGCGCTGCGGGACCTCAAGTACACCGTCGAGGAGCAGCCCGTCGCGGCGGGCCGCCCCCGTCAGGCGGATGTCGTCGTACGCGAACTCTGAGGGTTACTGCGCGGCCAGCACGTCGACGACGAAGCGCAGGTCACCGGCGGGGCTGCCGTCGGTGGGGTGCTCGCCGTACGCGAGGTCGGCGGGGATGTCGAGCAGCACCCGGCTGCCCACCGGGACCCCGACGAGGCCCTGGTCCCAGCCCTTGATCAGCCGGCCCGCGCCGACCGGGAACTCGGCCGGCTGGCCGCGGTCCCACGACGAGTCGAACTGCTTGCCGTCCTTGTACGTCACGCCGACGTAGTTGGCCTGAATGGTCTGCCCGGCGGTCAGCTTGGGGCCCTTGCCGGCCACGAGCTGCTTGACGACCAGCTTGGTGACGTCGCCCTTGCCCGCCTTGACGACCGGCTTCTCCTTCAGCGCCGGGTCGAGCGCGGTCTGCGCGGGCGGCGCGCTCGGCTCGGCAGCCGCCGGTTCGCTGGGGGCCTGGGCCGGCTCGGTGGCGGCGGCCGGGGCCGCACTCTGCTTCCCCTTGTCGTCGTCCGACACCTGGATGCCGACGAAGACCGCGACGAGCACGGCGATCACCGCGACTCCGGCGAGCGCGCCCGTGAGCGCCTGGCCGCGACGCTTGCCGGCGGTCTGGTCCTGACCACTCATCTGTACCGCTTCTCCTGTCGGATAGGAAACTTCGGACACCGTACTTCCTCGCCGGACATCGGTCCGCCCGGACCTCCGCCGAACCGCCGACCCGGGTGATCAACTCAACGGCTGGTTACTCAATTCGCTCTTCTCCGTCACTCACAGAAGGTGAGACGGTGTACTCCCCCAACCGCATGACGGCGGCCGCTCACCGCCCGTACCGATTGAGCACAGCACCAGGACCAGGGACAACCCGCCCGGCCGCCAGCAGCGACCGGCGTGCGCCCCGTGAACGACCGGGGAGGGTCGGTTGCCGGACGACGACCGTACGACAGGTCGCCAGCCACAGCCCGGGGAGCGCCCGTCCGACGCCGCGCACCGCAGGGCCTATCCGGCTGCCGCACCCCGGAGTGGCTACGGCTACCGCACCGCGGGCCGCCGCGGCGCGGCCGTGCCGCCCGAGCTGCTCGAGGACCGGACCCGGCGGATGAGCGAGTTCCTCATGCCGGCCGCCGTGATCCTCGCCGGCGTGCTCATCGTCATCGCGTTCGGCCTGATCATCACGCGCGCGGTCCGCGACGACGACACGAACGCCATCCCCCCGGTGCAGCCGCCGGCGCTGGGCGACGTTCCGCTCAACCCGCCCGACCAGTTCCCGATCCCGCTGCCCAGCGCCTCCGACAGCCCGTCGCCGTCGCCGAGCGGGACCACGACGAAGCCGCCGGAGCGCAAGGAGAACCCCTCGCCGGCGTTCGCGGGGTCGGTCTCCGTCGCTCGCACCGGCATAACGGCGGTCGTGGACCTCTCCAACGAGGGCACCCGCGACTGGGTGCATTGGGGCGAGCAGAGCACGTTCTCCCTGGAGCGCAAGGCCGAGGGCGACTTCGCCATCCTCGAGGGCGCCCCGACCGCCCCGCGGTTCCGGCACGGCTTCAGCTCGCAGCGCTTCTCCTGGCGGGGCGGCTCGCCCGTGAGCAACTCCGACGGCACCCCGACCGGCATCCGCACCTGCGGCAAGGGCAACGGCTTCACGATCTCCGCACCGGCGAGCACGTCGACGCGCACACTCAAGATCTACGTCGGCGCCCTCGCCGGGCGCGGCAGGCTCACCGCCAAGCTGTCCACCGGCGGCCCGGCCGGCGGCGGCAGCTTCGAGCAGCGCGGCAACAACCTGGACACGGTCGCGTTCGTGGTGACGTACAGGGCGCCGAAGGACGGCAAGATCAACGTCAGCTGGGTCACGGAGGACTCGTTCAGCTCTGATTGTGGCGGTGTCGCATTGGAAGCGGCGACGCTGCGCTGACCCCGTAGGGAGTGTCGTTGTTCGCCGGGTGGGGCTCATTCGTGGCCCGGTTCCGCTGGGCGGTGCTCGCAGGCGCGATCATCGCGGTCGCGGCCGCCGGAGTGTGGGGCATGGGCGTGTTCGACCGGCTCTCCGAGGGCGGCTACACCGACCCCGGCAGCGAGTCGAGCCGGGCCGCCGCCGTGGTCCGCGAGGAACTGGGCCCCCAGGACGGCGACGTCGTGGTGATCTACCGGCCCACCCAGGGCTCGATCGACGACCCGGCGCTGGGCCGGCGCATCGAGGCCCGGCTCGCCGCGCTGCCGAAGTCGTCGGTGACCGCGGTCGCCGGCTACTGGCCCGGCAAGGTCGAGCAGTACGCCGCGGCGGACAAGAAGAGCGCGGTGGCCGTCCTGACGCTGACCGGCGAGGACGACGGCGACAAGCTCGAAGCGTTCCGGGAGGTGGGCGACAAGCTCTCGGTCACCGGCGCCACCGTGCAACTCGCCGGCGCCGCACCCCTGGGCGACGCGTCCGCCGCCCGCTCGACCGAGGACCTCGCGTTCGCCGAGGCCGTCTCGCTGCCCGTCGTGCTGATCCTGCTGCTGCTCATCTTCGGCTCGCTGGTCGCCGCGTCGCTGCCGGTGCTGGTCGGCGGCTGCGCCGTGCTGGGCTCGCTGGGGGTGCTGAACGCGATCGCGAACACCCACGACGTCAACTCGTTCGCCGTCAACGTGGCCAGCCTGCTGGGGCTCGGCATGGCCATCGACTACGGGCTGTTCATGGTCGGGCGGTTCCGGGAGGAGCAGGGCTTCGGGCGGACGCCGGCGCAGGCGGTCACCCGTACCGTCGCCACCGCCGGACGCACCGTGGTCTTCTCCGCGACGCTGCTGATGATCGCCCTGGCCGGGCTGCTCCTCTTCCCCCAGGGCTTCCTCAAATCGCTGGCCTACGGCGGCCTCGCCGCCGTGGCGCTCGCCGCCGTGCTGTCGCTCACCCTGTTGCCCGCGCTGCTGGCCGTCCTGGGTCACCGGGTCGACAAGCTTCCGGTACGCCTCCCGCGCCGCCGCCGGAGCCGTCCGGCGGGTACGGGCTGGGCCGCCCTCGCCGACACGGTGCTGCGCCGACCGGTGCTGGTGGCCCTGCCGATCCTCGCCGGCCTGCTGGTGCTGGCGGCACCGATCCGCGGCGTGCAGTTCGGCGAGAACGACGAGCGGGTGCTGCCGGCCACCGAACCGGCCCGGCAGGCGGTCGAGGCCCTCAAGCGCGACTTCCCGGCCCTGAGCAGCGCGGGCATCCAGGTCGTGCTCCGCGGCAGCCTGGCGGACACCGAGGCCTTCGCGGACGCGGTGCAGAAGGTCCCCGGCATCGCGGCGGTCACCCCGGCGGGCAAGGGTGGCGACGTCGTCACGTACACGGCGACCCTGGCCGACAAGGACCCGTTCAGCAAGGCGGCGCGGACGGCCGTCGATCGGATCCGCGACCTGCGCCCGCCGACCGGCTCGCAGCTGCTCGTGGGCGGCACCACGGCCCGCAACGTCGACAGCCTGGCCGCCACCGCGGACCGCCTCCCGCTGATGGTGGCCCTGCTGGTCGGCGCGACCCTGCTGCTCATGTTCCTGGCGTTCGGCTCTGTCCTGCTGCCGATCAAGGCGGTGCTGATGAGCGCGCTGAGCCTGAGCGCGACGTTCGGCATCCTCGTCTGGATCTTCGAGGACGGCCACGGCGCGGACCTGTTGCGGATCACTCCGGCTCCGCTCGAGGCCGGCATCGTGGTCCTCATGGCGGCGGTGGTCTTCGGTCTCTCCACGGACTACGAGGTCTTCCTGCTGTCGCGCATGGTGGAGGCCCGCACCCGCGGCGCGTCGACGGCGGAGGCGGTGACGACGGGCCTGGCCCGCACCGGCCGCGTGATCAGCGCGGCGGCCGTCCTGCTCATCGTGGTGACGGGCGCCTTCGCCCTCTCCTCGGTGTCGACGATGCGCTTCGTCGGCGTAGGCATGATCATCGCGCTCTTCCTGGACGCGACCGTGGTCCGCATGCTGCTGGTCCCGGCCGTCCTGCGCCTGATGGGCGACGCGGCCTGGTGGGCGCCGGGCCCGTTGCGCCGCCTCCAGCAGCGGGCGGGCCTGGCGGAGTACGAGGACGAGGAGCTGTTCCCGACGGTGTCGGTGGGCCGGCACGCGGCGCCCGACACCTCTCCCGCTCCCGAGCCGCCGGACACCGCTCCCGCTCCCCAGCCCCCGGACACCGCTCCCGCTCCGCCGTTGGAGCTCGTCCCCGCCGACGCCGGCACGCCGGCACGCAAGGCGCACCAGCCGCTTCGCGAGGCGCACCAGCCTTGGGCGGCGGTGGTGGGGCTGCCGGTCGCGGGCCTACCCGTGGCCGGGTCCGCGCCGGTGCCCGGGCCGGGCCGGATCACCGTCGAGGAGCAGATCCTCGGCGACTTCCGGCCGACGGCAGACCTCGCGGCGCGACCGGCCCCGCCGCCCGGCGACCCCACGCCCTGACCGGCCCCGCGTGGTGATCCCGCGGTAGATACGGGCGGAAAGGCCCCGTTCCTCCCCCGCAGAGGAGCCGTCGGGGCGGCGAGGTCAGTACAGTGCCCTGCGAGTATTGGGGTTCTACCGGAACGGGATGAGCATGACCGCGACAGTTGACGAGACCGCCACCCCCGGCGGCCGCGCCGAGGCCGCGCCGCCGCACACCGCGGGAGCCGAGCCGGCCGGTATCGACCCCCGGCGGCTCGCGGAGTGCCTCGCCGTGATCGCCGAGGCGGAGGCGCTGGATCCCGAGCACCCGGATGCCGTCGCCGTACGCCGGGCCACCGCCGGCTTGTTCAAGACGGTGAAGCTGCGCCGCCGCCGCGACCGCCGGGACGCCGTACTGGAGAACGACCGGGCTGTCACGGCCGCCACCGCGACCGGCGCACCCAGCCGGATCGACGACGAGACCGCGGGCCTGGCCCTCACCACCGCGGCCACCGGCCGGGTCGCCGGCACCCTCAAGCAGCCACGCGGCTGTTACATCTGCAAGCAGCGATACACCCAGGTCGACGCGTTCTACCACCAGCTCTGCCCGGCGTGCGCGACCGTGAACCACGCGCGCCGCGACGCGCGGACCGACCTGAGCGGGCGGCGGGCGCTGCTCACCGGCGGGCGGGCGAAGATCGGCATGTACATCGCCCTGCGGCTGCTGCGCGACGGGGCGCACACGACGATCACCACGCGGTTCCCGAACGACGCGGTCCGCCGGTTCGCTGCCATGCCCGACAGCGCCGACTGGCTGCACCGGCTGCGGGTGGTGGGCATCGACCTGCGGGACCCCGCCCAGGTGGTCGCCCTGGCCGACTCGGTCGCGGCCCGCGGCCCGCTGGACGTCCTGATCAACAACGCGGCCCAGACGGTACGCCGTTCGCCCGGCTCGTACGGCGCCCTGGTGGCGGCCGAGTCGGCGCCGCTGCCCGACGGCCCGCTGCCGGAGCTGGAGTACCTCGGCGGCCACGACCCGGCGCTGCACCCCAAGGCCCTCACCGGAGCCGTCGAGCAGGCCACTTTCAGCCCGCACGCGTTGACGGCGCTCGCCCTGACGGGAGGCTCGGCCAGCCCCGAGCGCATCGCCGCGTCCACCGCCGTGGACGCCGGGGGGCTCGTACCGGACCTCGCTCCCACGAACAGCTGGAGTGACCGGGTGCACGAGGTCGACCCGCTGGAGCTGCTGGAGGTGCAGCTCTGCAACGTCACCGCCCCGTTCATCCTGGTGAGCCGCCTGCGCCGGGCGATGACCCGATCCCCGTTCCCCCGCCGGTACGTGGTGAACGTGTCGGCGATGGAGGGCGTCTTCAACCGCGGATACAAGGGCGCCGGGCATCCGCACACCAACATGGCGAAGGCGTCGCTGAACATGCTGACGCGTACGAGCGCCGACGACATGTTCGCCGACGGCATCCTGATGACCAGCGTGGACACGGGCTGGATCACCGACGAGCGCCCGCACCCGACCAAGATGCGGCTCGCCGACGAGGGCTTCCACGCCCCGCTGGACCTGGTCGACGGCGCCGCCCGGGTGTACGACCCGATCGTCCGCGGCGAGCTCGGCGAGGACCTCTACGGCTGTTTCCTCAAGGACTACGCGCCGATCGCATGGTGACCGTCCCCCCGGATCTGCCGATGGTGCGGGAGCTGTCCCGCAACCCCGACGCCCGGCGCTGGCTGGAGCGGCTGCCGGGCCTCATCGACGAGGTACGCGACGCCTTCGGTCTGACCCTCGGCACCGCACTGCCCGGCGGCAGCTGCAGCTGGGTGGCGCCGGCGACGCTGCCCGGCGGCACCCCGGTGATCGCCAAGATCGGCTGGCCGCACCGCGAGATGTACGGCGAGCCGGCCGCCCTGCGCCTGTGGGCGGGCCGGGGCGCGGTCCGCCTGCTCGCCCACGACCCCGACCGGCACGCCCTGATCCTGCAACGCTGCGACCCGGGCGGCCCGCTCGCCGCCGACGACCTGCCGGCACCCGACCGCCTGCGCATCGGCGCCGCGGTGCTGCGCCGCCTGTGGTCGGCAGGCCTGCCCGAGGCGTCCCCCGCCGACCCGATCGAGTCCGTGGTGGACGTGACGGCGGACTGGGCGGACCTGGCCGAGGAGCGCATGGCGCGGCTGCGGCCCGCCTACGATCCCGGCCTCGTCGCGGAGGGCGTCCGCCTGCTGCACGACCTGCCGGCGTCCGCGCCGCACGAGGTGGTCGTGCACGGAGACCTCAACCCCGGCAACATCCTGTCCACGGGGGACGGCTGGCTGGCGATCGACCCGAAGCCGATGATCGGCGATCCGGCGTACGACCTGTGGCCGCTGCTGGACCAGGTCGACGACCCGTACGCGTACCCGGATCCGGTCCGGACGCTGCACGAGCGGATCGCCCTGCTGGCCGGCGAGCTCGACCTCGACCCGGCCCGGATCGCGGCATGGTGTGTGGCTCGCAAGGTCGAGTCCGCCCTGTGGACGGCCCACCACGGGCGCGCCCAGGACGGCGCCACCGAGATGCACGGCGCCGCGGTTCTCGCCCGGCTCACCTGACGCCTCTCTCCTCGTCGCCGGGAACTCCATCGTCGCCGAGAACTCCGTCGTCAGGGGACGAGGACGACCTTGCCGATGTTGCGGCGCTCGCCGATCCGGCGGTGGGCCGCCGCGGCCTCCTCGAACGGGTACACCCCGTCGACACGCGGCCGGACAGCGCCCTCGCGCCACAGGTCGAGCAGGGCCGCCAGTTCCTCGCGCAGCAGGTCGGAGCGGTCCCACAGGTGCCCGAGATTGACGCCGCTGATCGTGTGGTTGCGGTCCATCATCCCGAAGGGTGTCAGCAGCGGCACGCCGCTGAGCTGCTTCACCAGCCGGGGAACGCTGCGCCGCTCACCGGAACTGAGGTTCGCGAAACCGTACGCGATGAGCTGCCCGACCGGCCGCAGCAGCCGGATCCCGCGCTTCCAGTCACGCCCGCCCAGCGCGTCGAGGACGAGATCGACACCTTCGCCGCCGGTGAGCTCCCGCACCCGCCGTACGTAGTCCTCGGTGCGGTAGTCGATCGGATAGGTGCACCCCTCCTCCCGCAGGACGTCGTGCTTGGCCGCGGACGCCGTGCCGAAGGTGACGACGTCCGGCACGGTCCGGCACAGTTGCAGCAGCGCGATGCCGACGCCGCCGGCGGCCATGTGCACCACCACCCGGGCCCCCGGCCGGAGATTCGCCACGCGGAACAGCATGTGGTACGCGGTGAGGTAGTTGACCGGCAGCGCGGCCCCGTCGACGAAACTGAGATCGTCGGGCATCGGCAGCACCCGCTCGGCCGGCGCGCACACGGTGTCCGAGTGACCGCCGAACCGCACCAGGGCGAGCACCCGTTGACCGACCTCGAGGCCGGTGACCCCGGCCCCCAGGGTTTCGACGACGCCGGACACCTCGTAGCCGACGACGCACGGCGGCTTCGGCGCGTCCGGGTAGAGGCCCTGCCGGGCCATGACCTCCGCGAAGTTCAGTCCGGCGGCGCGGACCGCGATGCGCACCTCCCCGCGGTCCGGCTGCGGGTCGGGACTCTCGCGTACCGCGAGGACCTCGGTCCCGCCCGCTTTGGTGATCCAGATGGCGCGCATCGATGCTCCGTTCCTCCGACGATCCCCGTCTATCTTGCCGTCCGGCCCGGGGCACGCCATCGGCGGTGGTCAGGTCTGGAACGCCGGCGGCCCCGGCTCCCCCGCCGCGGGTGGTTCGGGCTGCGGTTGCCCCGTGAGGACGGCGGCGAGCGCTTGTTCGGCCCGGTCGACCCGGGAACGCAGGAGCATCCGGTCACGCCCGGCCGCCAGCGCGTCGTTCTCGGCGTCCACGGCGGCGATCAGGTCCTCCAGCAGGGCGCTGACGCGCAGCGACCAGGTCCGCCGGTCCTCGCCGGAGGCCCGCGCGGTCAGGGCGTTCCAGCTGACCACGAGATCGGCCAGGCCGGCCCGCACCGGAGGCCACGACAGGCCCCTCCGATCGACGGTCGTGGTGCTCAGCAGCGGCGGCAACCGCGTGCTCACGAAGGCGCGGGTCTCCGACTCCAGCGCGCGAGCCTCGGTGTCCCATGCCGACCTCTGCTGCGACCGGTAGACCAGCATCCCGCCGACGACCACGGCGACGATCAGGGCGATCAGCAGCAGCCATCCGAACGGCTCGAGGCCCTGCGAACCGGCGGCCACAGCCAGGGCGGAGGCGGACCCGGCGGGCGTCGGCGTCGTCGCGGCCGGCGTGGTGGTCCGGGCCGGCGCCGGTCCCGGTCCCGCGACGGCAGCCGATGTCGGCGGCCGGGTCGAGGTCGCCGCCCGGGTCGATGTCGGCGGCCGGGTCGATGTCGGCAGCCGGGTCGTGGTCTCGGCCGGTGTGACGGTCTCGGCCGGTTTGGTGGTGCGGGTGGCGGGGGCCGGCGTCGTCGTCCGCCCGGGCTCCGCCGACGTCGCCCGGGCAGCTTCTCGTGACGTCGCGCGGCCGGATTCCGGCGATCGCGTGGTTGCTGGCTCTCCCGAGGCGGGCCGTTCCGAGGACCGGGCCGTCGGCAGGCTGGAGGGGTTCTCGCCGTCGCAGGCGGCCAGCCCGACGACGGCGCCGACCAGGAGCCCTGCCAGGACGGCGGCGACACCTGTCCGGCGATGGTCGCGCCAGTGGCTCATCTGCGGCTCCTCCCGCCCGAGTGGTGGCCACGACGCTATGTCGAACCACGCGGGCGGAAATCATTCGAGACAGATGGTTCCTGCGGCCGGCTGCCGGAACGGTCGGTGAAGCGGAACATCCGCACCCCCGGCCGGGCCCGGGCCGGCTGCACCACCCGCCGGTGCACGCCCGCCCCGAACCCGATGCCGGCCACCGCCACCCGCTCGAAGCCCCGGGTCTCGAACCACGAGCAGATCACCGGGACCAGGTCGGGCGGCCGCCGGTGGCGGGTCCAGATCACCGCGCCACCCTGCCGGCACAGCGCCGCGCAGGCGTCGATCGTCGCGGCCACCTCGGCGTCGGGGATGTTGCCGAAGACGCCGCAGGCCAGCACCAGGTCGGCCGGCGCCAGGTCGAGGTAGTGGTCGGTCAGTCCGGCGTCGCCCCGGACGACCTCGATGCCGCCGAGGCCCGATGCCTGCGCCGCCTCGCGCGCCCGGTTCACGTTGGCGGGGTCGAGCTCGACCAGCCGGGCCCGGACGTCGCCGGCGCGGGGGTGGCCGGCGAGCGCGCCGATCAGGTCCCGGCCCTGGCCGGCGCACATGCTGACGACGGTGACCGGGCCGGGCGGCGCCGCGGCGAGCACGGTCCGGATCTCCTGCTGCACCCATCCGAGCCGCCGCGCGAGCGCCGACCCGGGATCGTCGTAGGCATCGTGCCAGGCCACCCAGTCCATGCCGGGATGGTGCCGGCGAGGTACGACACTCTTGCCGTGGCGCCATAGTGATGCCATAGTGGTGCCATGGACCTCACGACGTACGTCTCGCGACTGCGGGACGAGCTCGCCTCCGCCGCCGAGCTCGGCGGCCCCGACACCCGGGCCCTCGCGGAACGGCTGACCGCGCCGCTCGAATCGGCGTTCCGCCTGGCCATGCTCGACGCGCTCAGCGCCGCGGCGGATGAGATCACCCGGGACCTGGCGCCCGGCTCCGTCGAGGTTCGCCTGCGCGCCGGCGATCCCACCTTCGTCGTCACCCCTCCCCCGGTGGACCAGCCGGACGCCGCCATGGCGCCATCTGACGCCACTCCGGTGCCATCAGCGCCCGAGGGCGACGACGGTGCCGTGTCACGCATCAACTTCCGCCTCTCCGACCAGCTGAAGTCCCGCATCGAGGACGCCGCCGGGCGCGACGGCATGTCCGTCAACGCGTGGCTCGTCCGCACCACCACTGCCGCCGTGCGTGACAACGCGGGGCAGGTCACGCACCGGGCCCCGATCGGCGGCCAGCGCTACACCGGCTGGGCCCGCTGACCCACCCCTGAAGACCACCCGTCACCCACCCCGGAAGGGACAGTCATGCCCTCGTTCGACACTCCCGGACCGATCACCGCCGTCGTCGAGCTGCTCGTCGGGGACGCGCGCATCGCCGCGGGCGACCGTACGGACACCGTCGTCGACGTCCGCCCCACCGATCCGTCCTCCGACGCCGACGTGCGCGCCGCCGGGCAGACCCGCGTCGAGTACGCCGACGGCCGCCTGCTCGTGAAGACGCCGAAGGCGCGCAACCTGGGGCTCTTCGGCCGTACCGGATCGGTCGACCTGCAGATCTGTCTGCCGGCCGGCTCCCGGCTGGAGGCGGAGGCCTCCGTCGCGGCGTTCCACTGCACGGGCGTCCTCGGCGAGACCCGCATCAAGACGGCGACCGGTGACCTGCGCCTGGAACACACCGCGGCCGTGCACCTGCACACCTCCAGCGGCGCCATCGTCCTCGACATCGCGGCCGGGGAGACGCACGCGACCACCGCCTCCGGCAGCATCCAGCTGGGCGACATCGGGGGCGCGGCGGTCGTCCGCAACTCCAACGGGGACAGCCGCGTCGGCCGGGTCCGCGGCGATCTGCGGGTGAAGGCGGCGAACGGTGACGTGCTCGTCGGCCACGTGGGCGGCGACGTGACCGCCTCCACCGCCAACGGCAGCATCCGCGTGGAGGAGGTCGTCCGCGGCACGGTCTCGGTGCAGACGGCCGCCGGCTCGCTGGAGGTGGGCGTCGCCCCGGGCACCGCCGCGTACCTCGACCTGCACACCTCCTTCGGCAAGGTGCGCAACGAGCTCCAGGACGGCACCGCCCCCGAGTCGGGCGAGCAGAGCGTCACGGTCCGGGCCCGCACGTCGTTCGGCGACATCGCGGTCGTCCGCTCCCTCCGGAAGGAAGCCGCATGATCTCCGTGACCGGCCTGCGCAAGGCGTACGGCGACCACACGGTCCTGGCCGGCATCGATCTCGAGGTGCCGCCGGGGTCCGTCTTCGCCCTGCTGGGGCCGAACGGGGCCGGCAAGACCACGACCGTCGCGATCCTGACCACTCTGGTACGCCCCGACGCGGGCGAGATCCGGGTGGCCGGCCATGACGTCCGCACCGAGCCCGACGCGGTCCGCGCCGCCATCGGTGTCACCGGGCAGTTCGCGGCCGTCGACGGATTGTTGACCGGCGAGGAGAACCTGATGCTCATGGCGGACCTGCACCACCTTCCGCGGCGCGAGGGCCGCCGGCGCGCGGCCGAGCTGCTGGAGGTGTTCGACCTCGCGGACGCGGCGCGCAAGCCGGCCGCCACCCTGTCCGGCGGGATGCGGCGCCGGCTCGACATCGCGATGGGACTGGTCGGTACGCCGCGCATCGTCTTCCTGGACGAGCCGACCACCGGCCTGGACCCGCGCAGCCGCCGTGCCATGTGGGACACGATCCGCGGCCTGGCCGCCGGCGGCGCGACCGTCTTCCTCACCACGCAGTATCTCGAGGAGGCGGATCAGCTCGCCGACCGGATCGCCGTCCTGCACGGCGGCCGGATAGTCGCCGACGGCACGGCGCAGCAGCTCAAACGGCTGGTTCCCGGCGGGCACGTGACGCTGACCTTCACCGGCTCGCCGCAGCTGCACGCGGCGGCCCGGGCGCTCGGGATGCCCGTACCCGATGACGGGCTCACCCTGGACGTGCCCGGCGACGGCAGCGTGCAGAACCTGCGGATGTTGCTGACCACTCTGGACGAGGCGACGGTCGACATCGACGCGCTCACCGTGCACACGCCCGACCTCGACGACGTCTTCCTGGCCCTGACCGCCACGACGAAGGAGCCCGTGCGATGACGACCCTGTCCTACGCCGTCCGCGACTCGCACACCATGCTGCGCCGCAACCTGCGGCACATGATCCGGTATCCCTCGATGACGGTGATGGTCGCCGGGATGCCGGTGATCTTCCTGCTGCTCTTCGTCTTCGTCTTCGGCGGCACGCTGGGCGCGGGGCTCGGCGGCGGGCGCGCCGAGTACCTCACCTACGTGGTGCCGGGCATCCTGATGATGACGATCGGCGGCATGGCGACCGGCACCTCGGTGTCCGTGGCCATGGACATGACCGAGGGCATCGTCGCGCGTTTCCGCACCATGGCGATCGCCCGCGTCTCCGTGCTGACCGGGCACGTGCTCGGCAGCGTCGTCCAGACCTTCATCGCCCTGGCGATCGTCTTCGGCGTGGCCTTCGCGGTCGGCTTCCGCCCCGGCGCCGGTCCGGGTGACTGGCTGGCCGTGGCCGGCGTCCTCGCCATGGTCACGTTCGCCTTCACGTGGCTCGCCGTCGCCCTGGGCATGGTGGCCAAGACGGTGGAGGAGGCGAGCAACACGCCGTTGCCGCTGAGCCTCCTGCCGTTCCTGGGCAGCGGGTTCGTGCCGACCGACACGATGCCGGCGGGGCTGCGGCAGTTCGCCGAGTACCAGCCGTACACGCCGATCATGGAGACGATCCGGGCCTGTCTGGCCGGCGCGCCGGCCGGGCAACACCTGGTCGCGTCGGTGGCCTGGTGCGCCGCCATCGCGCTGGGCGGTTACCTCTGGGCCAGGCGCCGGTACAACACCCTCTGACCGACCCGGCATAATCCGGCCCATGGCCATCGGTCGCCTGCACCACGTGATCCTCGACTGCCCCGATCCCGGCGCACTGGCGGCGTTCTACAGCCGCCTGCTCGGCCTGCCGATCACTTACCACGACGACGACTTCGCGGTCGTCGCGGTGAATGATCGCACCTCGGGCATCGCGTTCCAGCGGGCGCCCGGCCACCGGGCCCCCACGTGGCCGGATCCGGCGACGCCGCAGCAGATCCACGTCGATGTCATGGTCGACGACCAGGCGGCCGCCGCCGAGGCCGTGCTCGCCCTCGGCGCGAGCCGGCTCGGCGGCGACGTCTTCGCCGATCCGGCCGGGCATCCCTTCTGCCTGATCCCCCGTCCGGGGTGGGCACCACCCGTCGGATAATGGGACGGTGCTGATCACCCCGTGGCGGGAGCCCGAGCCCGGATCGTCGTCCTACCGCCTGTCCTGGATCGCCACTGGCGACGACGGCGACCCGCTCGGCATCGCATACCTGCGGGTCTTCACCGCGCCGGGGGCGACCCACCGGGCCGAGGCCGACGTGCGCGTGCACCCCGCGGAACGCGGACGCGGGGTCGGGACCGCGCTGTTCGAGGCCGCGGCCGGTACGGCGCGGGAGCTGGGCCGCCGGTCCGTCATGGCCGGGCCGGTCGCCGGCGGATCGCCCTTCCTGGTCGCCCTCGGGCTCCGGCCGGTGCTCCACCTGACCTTCGCCCGGCTGGCGGTGGCCGAGGTGGACACGGCGCGGGTGACCGCCCTCGTCGAGGCGGCGCATCCGGGTTACCGGCTGATCAGCTGGGAGGGCACGGTCGCCGGCGATCTAGCGCCCAGCTTCGCCGCCTCCCGGCGGGCGATGGACGACATGCCGATGGACGAGACCGACGTCGCGGCCGAGACCTGGGACGTGGACCGGGTCCGCGCCATCGCGGCCGCCGTCGACAAGCGGGGCGACCTGCTCTGCACGGTCGCCGCGGTCGACGAGAAGGACGGCGCCGTCGCGGGATTCACCGAGTTGGTGGTGCCGGGCGGGAAGGGCGGCGACGCCGAGCACTACGGCACCGGCGTCCTGCCCGAGCACCGCGGCCGGGGCCTCGCCCGCTGGATGAAGGCCGCCGCGATCCTGCACGTCCACGAGGCCCACCCGCAGATCGCCGGCCTGCTCACGGACACCGCCGACAACAACGTGGCGATGCGGCGCATCAACGACAGCCTGGGGTACGCCCCCACCCACCGCTCGGTGCTCTACCAGCTCGACCTTCAGCCCCGTACGGCGGCGACGGCGGCGTCGTAGAGGTCCTCGATCGAGCCCTCGCCCCCGCCACGGTTCCAGGCCTCCACGGCCACGTCCAGGCAGGCGAGGGCGCTGGACACGATCGCCGCCGCCCGCGGGTCGCCGGCGCTGCCCGGTGCCACGCCCAGCCGCCGCTCGATGTCCGGCACGAGCATCTCCAGCCATTGCAGTCGCTTCTCCAGCTGGCGAGCGCGCAGTGACGGGGTCTCGGCCAGCATCCTGAACACCTTGCTCGCCCACTCCGTCGAGTACGCCGGCTCGCGGGCCATGGTCTCCAGCGCCGCGCGCAGCGCCTCCCACGGACCCTCGCCGGGCGGCCGGGACTCGAGCGCCACCTGCACCCGGCGGCCCCGCTCGACCAGGTCGCCGACGACGATGTCCTCCTTCGTGGCGAAGTAGCGGAACAGCGAGCGGCGGGAAATGCCGACCGCGGTGGCGATCTGTTCCATCGTCGTCGCGTCGAATCCGCGTTCGAGGAACAGCCGCATGGCGGTCGCGGCGATGTCCGCCTGCACGGCCTGACGCGTACGCTCCCGCAAGGTCATGGCCGCCAGTGTATGGCACCGAGTGACACAACTGTCATGGCCGCAGGTTGGCCACCAGCAGATCTCCGGTCGCCGCCACGTGAGCACGCATGGCGGCCTCCGCCGCGGCGCCGTCGCGGACGAGGACGGCGGCCACCACCGGCTCGTGCTCGGCGTGGATCTCGGTCAGCGTCCGGCCGCTGGCCGTGGTGGGCGGGCCGAGCAGGGCGGTCGTGGAGCGCAGCTGGGCGACGACGGCGGCGGCACGGGCGTTGCCGGAGGCGCGCAGCAGCAGGTCGTGCAGGGTGCGGTCGGCCGGCCAGAAGGACGTGTCGTCACCACGTGCCGCCGCGATCGCCATGGTGTCCAGGGCTGCGCGGATGGCGGCGTGCTGCTCGTCCGTACCGTGAAGAGCCGCCTTGCGGGCAGCCGGCGGTTCGAGGGCCAGGCGGATCTCGATGATCTCCTCGACGTCGTGGGCCCGCGGCGGCAGGACCCGGAAGCCGCGGTTGCGCCGGATCTCGATGAGGCCCGCCTCGGCCAGGCGGAGCATCCCCTCGCGGACCGGACTGCGGGAGATCCCGAGCAGGTCGGCCAGCTGGTACACGGAGTAGGTCTGCTCGGGCACGAGCTCCCCCGCGGCGATGCCGTCCCGCACCGCCTGGGCGACGGCATCGGCGAGGGAGGGAGCCGCCGGTGGGAGGCGAAGCGAAGGCATGAGTAACATGTTACTCATGACTGACGTGGTGGCGGCACTCGAGAACGCCAGGCTCGAGGTGCGGTCCGACGCGGGCACCCGGGGCATGTACGCATCCGACGCCTCGCTCTACCGGATCCCCCCGCTGGCGGTGGTCCGGCCGCGGCACGTCGACGAGGTGGCCGCGGCGCTCGCCGTCGCGCGGGAGACCGGCGTGCCGCTCACCTCCCGGGGCGCCGGCACCTCGGTGGCCGGGAACGCCGTCGGCCGCGGCATCGTCCTGGACTTCTCCCGCCACCTGAACCGGGTCCTCGAGATCGACCCGGAGGCCCGGACCGCGGTGGTGGAGCCCGGGACCGTGCACGCCGTCCTGCAGAAGGCCGTCATCCCCCACGGCGTCCGATTCGGACCGGACCCGTCGACCCACCCGCGGTGCACGATCGGCGGAATGATCGGCAACAACGCCTGCGGCTCCCGCTCGCTGGCGTACGGCCGGACGTCCGACAACGTGGCGGGGCTGGAGCTCCTGACCGCCGCGGGCGACAGGCTCGTCACCGGGCCGGAGGGTGTCCGGGGCGCCGAGCCGGTCGTCGACGCCGTACGCGCGGTGATCGGCAGGCACCTCGCCACGGCCCGCACCGAGTTCGACCGGTTCGGGCGCCAGGTCTCCGGCTACGCCGTGCAGCACCTGCTGCCCGAGCGGTTCGACCTCACGCAGGCGCTGGTCGGCTCCGAGGGCACGCTGGCGGTCATCACGCAGGCGACCGTGAAGCTGGTCGTCGACGCCCCGGTCCGGGTGGTGGTGGTCCTCGGCTTCCGCGACATCGTGGCCGCCGGCGAGGGCGCCCCGGCCGTGGTCGCGCACGGCCCGACCTCCTGCGAGGGGCTCGACTCCCGGCTGCTCGACGTGCTGCGCGCCCGGCGCGGCCCGGACGCCGTCCCGGCACTGCCGCGCGGCGGCGCCTGGCTCTTCGTCGAGCTGGCCGGGGACGACGCCGCCGAGGTCGAGTCGCGGGCCCGGCGGCTCGCCGCCGACGGCATCGGCGAGGACGCGCTGGTCGTCACCGAGCCCGCCACCCAGGCGCGGCTGTGGCGGATCCGCGAGGACGGCGCGGGGCTGGCCGGGCGCGCACCGTCGGACCGGCCGGCCTGGCCCGGCTGGGAGGACGCCGCCGTGCCGCCGGAGAAGCTCGGCGCCTACCTGGCCCGGTTCGACGAGCTCGTCAGCTCGTACGGGATGACCTCCGCGCCGTTCGGCCACTTCGGCGACGGCTGCATGCACGTACGCCTCGACTACCCGCTGGACCAGGCGGGCGGCACGAAGGTCATGCGCGACTTCGTCACCGATGCCGCCCGGCTCGTCGGCGAGTTCGGCGGTTCGCTGTCCGGTGAGCACGGCGACGGCCGCGCCCGCTCGGAGCTGCTGCCGCACATGTACTCCACCGACGCGATCGCGCTGTTCGGCGGGATCAAGCACGCCTTCGACCCGGGCAACCTGCTCAACCCCGGCGTGCTGGTCGACCCCGATCCCGTCGACGCGGACGTCGGTCCCGCCGGCCGCTTCCCGTTGAAGGCGCTGGCGCTGGCGTACCCGCACGACGACGGCGACCTGGCCCAGGCCGTGCACCGGTGCACCGGCGTGGGCAAGTGCCGCGCCGACAACTCCGCCGCCGGTGGCGTCATGTGCCCGTCGTACCTGGCGACGCGCGAGGAGAAGGACTCCACCCGGGGGCGCGCCCGGGTGCTGCAGGAGGTCGTCCGCGGCGAGCTGGCCTGGTCCGACCCGTCGGTGCACGACGCCCTGGACCTGTGCCTGTCCTGCAAGGGCTGTGCCTCGGACTGCCCGACCGGCATCGACATGGCCACCTACAAGTCCGAGGTGCTGCACCAGACCTATCGGCGGCGGCTGCGGCCCCGCTCGCACTACACGCTGGGTAGGTTGCCGTTCTGGGCCCGGCTGGCCGGCTGGACGCCGCGGCTGGCGAACCTCGGTGTCCGGCTGCCCGTGCTCGGCGGCTTCCTGCTGTGGCTCGCCGGGGTCGACAAGCGCCGATCCGTACCGGCCTTCGCGCGGCGGCCGTTCCGGCGTACCTTCCGGCCCGCGGCGGGCGGAAAACCGGTCGTCCTCTTCGCCGACTCCTTCTCCGACGCCTTCTCGCCGGAGGTCGCCGAGGCAACGGTACGGGTGCTGCGCGCCGCCGGATACGAGCCGAGGCTGCCGTCCGGGCCGGTGTGCTGCGGCCTGACCTGGATCACCACGGGCCAGCTCGACTCGGCGAAGCGGATCCTCTCCCGTACCGTCGCTGCTCTTGCCCCCGACGCCCGCGACGGCGTCCCGATCGTCGGCATAGAGCCCTCCTGCACGGCGGTTCTGCGCTCCGACGTCCACGAGCTGCTGCCCGGCGACGAGGACGCGGCGGCGGTCGCCGGTTCGGTACGCACGCTGGCCGAGCTGCTCTCGCAGACCCGCGGCTGGACCCCGCCCGATCTGTCCGGCGTGGACGTGGTCGCCCAGCCGCACTGCCACCAGCACGCCGTCCTCGGATGGAAGGCCGACGCCGACCTGCTCCGGGCCGGCGGTGCCCGGGTACGCCGTCTGGCCGGATGCTGCGGCCTGGCCGGGAACTTCGGGGTCGAGATCGGCCACTACGAGGTCTCCGTGGCCGTGGCGGAGCAGAACCTGCTGCCCGCCCTCGACGCCGCCCCGGACGCGGTCGTGCTCGCCGACGGGTTCTCCTGCCGCACCCAGGTCGCCGACCTGCGCGACCGCCCGGCCGTCCACCTGGCCCAGCTGCTGGACCGTCCCAGAGGATGACGAGAGGTAGACACTGTCTACGCCGCCTGGTAGACACTGTCTATGTCCGACGATCTGCGCGCCCGCCTGGTCGCCGCGGGGGCTGAGCTCGTCGCCGAACGAGGCACCGGTGCCCTGTCCCTGCGCGAGATCGCCCGCCGCGCCGGGGTCTCGCACGGTGCGCCGCGGCGATGGTTCCCCACCCACCGTGACCTGCTCGCCGCCGTGGCGCGGGTCGGCTACGACCGGTTCTCCACCCGTGTCGCGGCTCTGGATCTGCGCGGCGAGCCGCGGGACGGCCTGCTCGCGCTCGGCCGGCTGTACCTGGACTTCGCCCGTACCGAACGCGGCATGTTCGAACTGATGTTCCGGCACGAGCTGCTCAGCGGGAACCGGGAGGGGCTCCGCGAGGCGAGCAAGCCGCTGTTCGCGGTCCTCGCCGGCCTGCTCGGCCCCGACCGTCCGGGTGCGCTGGCCGCCGCGGGCGCCTTCTGGGCCAACCTGCACGGCATCGCGCAGCTCTCGTTGTGGGGCAGCCTGGAGGTGGTCGGGACCGACGACGCCGACGTGCTGCTGCGGACGGCCGTCGACGCGTACCTGGAGGCCTGATGTTGCTGCCCCGCATCGCCCGCGCCGTCCTCGTCCCGCTGTCGCGCGTCATGTTCCGCCCGGTCGTCGAGGGACTCGACCACATCCCCGGCGACGGCCCGGTCATCCTGGCCGCGAACCATGTGTCCTTCCTGGACAGCTTCATCATTCCCCTGATGGCGCCGCGCCCGGTCGCGTTCCTGGCCAAGGCCGAATACTTCACGGGTACGGGCCTGCGCGGACTCTTCAGCCGCACCACGCTGACCGCCGTCAACGCCATTCCCGTGCCGCGCGGCGCCCACCGGGCGGCACAGGCGTCGCTGGAGGCGGCCCTGATCGTGCTCAAGGACGGGCACGCGTTCGGCATCCACCCGGAGGGCAGCCGCTCGCGTGACGGCCGGCTCTACCGCGGGCGTACCGGGGTGGCCTGGCTGGCCCTGGCGTCCGGCGCCCCGGTCGTGCCCGTGGCGGTGATCGGCACCGACCGGGTGCAGCCGGTCGGCGCACGGCTGCCGCGGCCCGGCCGGGTGACAGTCCGGTTCGGCGAGCCGATCCGCTTCGGCCCGCCGTCGGGCAGCCCGGGCCGGGCCCGCCGCGAGGCCACCGACCAGATCATGGACGCGATCGCCGCGCTGTCGGGCCAGGAGCGGGCCGCCGAATACAACCGGCTTTCCGGTACGGCCTAACGCAACGCCGGCAGCACCTTGGCGCCGAACGTCTCCACGAACGGCATCAGATCCTGCCCGACGTGGTGCAGGTAGATCCGGTCGAACCCGAGCGCCGCATAGCCTCGGAGCCACTCGACGTGGCGGTCGAGGTCGGCGGAGACGTTCACCTTCGCCCGTACGTGCTCGAGCGTGACGTGCTCGGACACCGCGTCGAAGTGCTCGGCCAGCTCGAGGTCCCAGCAGACCGGCGGCGCGAAGACGTTGCTGCGCCACTGGTCGTACGCGATCGCCTCGGCGTCGGCCTCGGTCGGCGCCCAGCTGAGGTGGACCTGCAGGCAGACCGGCCCGCGCCCGCCGGCCTCCCGGTACGCGGCGATCATCGCGCGCAGATGCTCCCCGGGCGCGTTGACGGTGACCAGCCCGTCCGCCCAGCCGGCGCACCACGCCGCGGTCTCGGTGCTGACCGCGGCACCGATCAGCGGCGGCGGCTCGGCGGGCCGGGTCCACAGCCGGGCCCGGTCGACGGTGACCAGCCCGTCGCGGGTGACCTCCTCGCCGGCCAGCAGGTCGCGGATGACGCCGACGCACTCGAGCAGCCGGGCGTTGCGCACCTCCTTGCGCGGCCAGGGACCGCCGGTGACGTGCTCGTTGCTGTACTCGCCGGTGCCCAGCGCGGCCCAGAACCGGCCGGGGAACATGGCGCCCAGCGTCCCGATCGCCTGGGCGATGATCGCCGGGTGGTACCGCTGGCCGGGCGCGTTGACCACGCCGAAGGACAGCGACGTCGCCTGCAGGGCGGCGCCCAGCCAGGACCAGGCGAAGCCGGACTGTCCCTGCCGTTCGCTCCACGGCGAGAAGTGGTCGGAGCACATCGCGGCGTCGAAGCCGGCCCGTTCGGCGGCGACGACGGCGGCGAGCAGGTCGGCGGGCGGGATCTGCTCGTGCGAGCAGTGGATTCCGTAGTCCGTCATGGGCCGCGTACGTACCCCGGTACACCCTCTGCCCTAACGTGGCTCCCATGACCGATCCCGTCTACCTCGACTGCGACACCGGCGTGGACGACGCCCTCGCGCTGGCCCTGCTGCTCGGCGCCACGGAGCTGCTCGGCGTGGGCACCGTCAGCGGGAACACCGGAGCCGACCAGGCGGCGCGCAACACACTGGACCTGCTCGCCCTGGCCGGGCGCGGGGACGTACCGGTGGCGGTGGGCGCCCGGCACCCGCTCGACGGCCGCTTCGGCGGCGGTGCCGGCGTCGTGCACGGCGGCAACGGCATCGGCGGGGTCGTGCTCCCCCGCGCCGCCGCCGACCCGATCCCGGTCGCCGCGGCGGACCTGCTGATCACGCTGGCCCGCGCGCGCCCGGGCACGCTCCGGGTGCTCGCCACCGGGCCGCTGACCAACCTGGCTATGGCGCTACGCCGCGAGCCGAGGCTGCCGGAGCTGGTCCGGGACGTGACGGTCATGGGCGGGGCCGTCCGGGTGCCGGGCAACGTCACGGGTCACGGCGAGGCCAACATCGCCAACGACCCGGAGGCCGCCGCCGAGGTGCTCGCCGCGAGCTGGCCGGTGACCCTGGTGCCGCTGGACGTCACGATGCGGCACTGCTTCGCCGTCGAGGACCAGGAGGCGCTGCGGGCCCACGGCACGCCGCTCGGCACGGCGCTGGCGGAGATGCTGACGGCGTACTTCGACTACTACGAGCCTGTGCTGGGTGAGCGGCGGGTGCCGCTGCACGACCCGCTGGCCGCGGCGGTGCTGACCGGCGCGGTGACCCCCGCCGACGCGCCGATGCTGGGGCTGCGGGTGGACGCGGAGACGACGCGTGGCCGGGTCGCCGAGGACCCGGCCGTGGCGGCGCGCACCCGGGTCGTCCTGTCGCTCACCGAGCCGGCCGGGCCGGTGCTGCGCAGGCTCGTCCTGGCCGGGAGCTGACCTCAGCGCGGGTGCTCGCCCAGCAGCCGGGTGGCGAGGACGGCGGCCTGGGTGCGACGCTCAAGGCCCAGCTTGGCCAGCAGGCTGGAGACGTAGTTCTTCACGGTCTTCTCGGCGAGGAACATCCGCCCCGCGATCTCGCGATTGGTGAGCCCCTCCGCCACGTACTCGAGGATGCGCCGCTCCTGGTCGGTCAGTGACGCCAGCTCACGAGGCTGCTCCACGCCGTTGCGGATGCGCTCCAGCACCCGCTGGGTCACCGCCGGGTCCAGCAACGACTGGCCGCCGGCCACCCGGCGTACGGCGTCGACCAGGTCGGTGCCGCGGATCTGCTTGAGCACGTACCCGGACGCCCCCGCCATGATCGCAGCGAACAGCGCCTCGTCGTCCTCGTACGAGGTGAGGATCAATCCCTTGATCGACGAGTCGACCGCGCGCACGTCCCGGCACACGTCGATGCCGTTGCCGTCGGGCAACCGGGCGTCGAGGACCGCCACGTCGGGCCGCAGCGCGGGGATCCGCAGGGCCCGGCGACGGTCGCGCCGCTGGCCGGCGTCGACCTGCCTCAGGGCGTGCTCATCGTCGCCGGGGCCGCGGTCGGCGGGGTCGACGACACGACGCTGCTGTCGAGCTTCGCGGGGCAGGCGTCCCTTGCCCTCGAACGCGCCCGCGCCCAGGAGGAACGCGAGCAGCTGGTGGTGCTGGAGGACCGCGAACGCATCGCCCGGGACCTGCACGACGTCGTCATCCAGCGGCTGTTCGCCACCGGCATGCAGCTGCAGGGCGTGGCCCCGCACGCGCTGCGCCCCGAGGCGGCCAAACGCATCAACGCCGCCGTCGACGACCTGGACGCCACCATCCGCGACATCCGCCGGTCCATCTTCGAACTGCGGGCCCGGTCGGGACCTCGCTGCGGACGGAGCTGCGGGACGCGGTCGAGGCCGCCTCCGACGCGCTGGGCTTCCGCGCGGCGCTCGACGTGTCCGGCCCGGTCGACAGCGCGGTGCCCGACGACGTGGTGCCCGAGCTGCTCGCCGTCCTGCGGGAGGCGCTGTCGAACGCCGCGCGGCACGCCCAGGCCTCCGCCGTACGCGTATCGGTCCGCGCCGCCGACGGCGAGGTGGTGATCCGCATCGAGGACGACGGCGTCGGCACCGACCCGGCGGCGGCCCGGGGCAGCCTGATCAACATGGGTGAGCGGGCCCGTGACCTGGGCGGCGTCTTCGAGATCGGCCCGGGACCGACCGGCGGCACGGTGCTGAGCTGGCGCGTGCCGTTGGGGGCCTGAGGTCGGGACCTTCGGCCCTGAACGCTCCGGGGCCGCAGGCGTGATCGTGGTGAGGTGACCGACCTGGAGGTTCCTACCGTGAGCACCCCCGCCGCGCCGCTGGAGGCACGGCTGCTGCGCGGCCTGCTCGCCGGCATCGGCGAACCCTGCATCGGCGTCCGCCTCGGCTACCCGGAGAGCGCCACGCCAGTACCGCCGGCGCCGCGGCGTGAGCCGTCCGACGTGATCGAGAAGAGCCGACCATGACCGGCTACACGGGCGACGACCTGCGCACAGCCGTCGCGGCTGCGGTCCGCGCCCCTTCGCTGCACAACTCCCAGCCGTGGCGGTTCCGGCTGCACGACGGGATGATCGAGGTGCTCGCGGACCGCTCGCGACAGCTCACGGTCGCCGACTCGGCCGGCTGGGCGGTGCGGATCGCCTGCGGCGCGGCGACCTTCAACGCCCGGATGGCGCTGGCCGTGGCCGGCCGCCCGGCGCAGGTGCTCCTGCACCCGCACGGCGATCTCATCGCCCGGCTCACGCCGGCCACGCCGCGGCCCGCGACGTACGCGGAGGCCGATCTCGCGGCGGCGATCCCCCGGCGCTACAGCAACCGGCGCCCCTTCTGGCCGGACGCGGTGCCGTCGGAGATCCGGGTACGGCTGATCGAGGCGGCCCGCGAGGAGACGGCGTGGCTGGACCTCCTGGTGGGCGGCACCGCGTTGACGGCGTTCGGTGAGATCGCGCGCAGCGCCGACCGGGTGCTGCGCCGGGACCCGCGCTACCAGGCCGAGTTCTTCGCCTGGGCGCACGCCGACGCGGCCCGTGACGGCGTACCGGTGACCGCGGGTGCACCCGCCGCCGAGTCGTACGACCTGTTGCCGCAGCGCCCCTACTCCGAGCGCCGCCGGGCGGCCGGCCGGGACTTCGAGCCGGAACCGCTGCTGGCGGTGCTCGGCACGGACGCGGACCGGCCGGTGGATCAAGTCGCCGCGGGCCAGGCGTTGCAGCGCGTGCTGCTGACCGCCACCGATGCCGGCCTGGCGACCTCGATGATCTCGCAGCCGATCGAGGTGCCCGCCGCCCGCGGGCAGTTGCGCCGGTCGCTGGGCCGCACGGGTGTGCCGCAGATAGCGCTGCGGGTCGGCTTCGGCCAGGCCGGGCGCGTCACGCCGCGACGGCCGCTGGACGACGTCCTGGACTGAGTCCTAGCCGGCCTCGCGGACCTCACGGTGGTGTGCCGCCAAGGCCTCGCTCATGCCGGCGAGGAAGCGGTGCACCGTTTCGAGTTCCGCATCCCCGAACCCGGCCATCACCTCGTCCGTACGCCGGCCCAGCGGGCCGAAGAACGCCGTCGCGAGCGCCATCCCGGGCTCGCCGTAGCGCAGGTGCACCACCCGGCGGTCCGTGCTCTCCCGGCTGCGCCGCAGGTGCCCGGCTCGCTCGAGGCGGTCGATCGCGGCCGTGGTCGCGCCCGACGACAGCCCGATCTCCTCGCCCAGCCGTCCCGGCGTCAGCGGGTCGCCACGCCCCTCCGCATGCATCACCGCGATGAGCGCCTGCAGGTCGGTGGGGTGCAGCCCCTGCCGCTGCGCGAACGCATGCCCCACCTCCTGGGCCTCCACGCTGTACGACCGCAGCAGGCTGACGATCTCCTCACGGAGCCGATCCCGCTCCGAATTCCGCGCCCGGTACACGCCGCCAGTGTTGCAGATCGCGGGCCTGTCGCGGAGAATCTCGATGGTCGAGATACTTCACGGCGAAGGGATCCACGGTGCTGCGTACTCTCACCGGCCGGCTGACGGCCTGGCTCGTGCTGCTCGTCGCCGTCCTGGCCGCCGGGGCCGTGATCGGCGGCGCCGGGGAGGTCCGGACGTCCGACGATCCGACCGCCACACTGCCCGCGGGGGCCGAATCCACCCGGGTCGCCGCCCTGCAACGCGAGCTGCCGTCCGGGCAGAGCAACCCGGCGCTGATCGTCTACAGCCGTGGCGGCGGGGCGCTGACCGAGGCGGACACGCGGAAGATCACCGCGGACGCGGGCGCTCTGCGGGCGTCCTCCCCGCCGGTGTTCTCTCCGGGACGGGATGCGGCGCTGATCGCCGTACCGTTGCCGGCCGACCTGCCCGCCGCCGACCTCATCGCCAAGGTCGGCGCCCTGCGGCAGTCGGCCCGGGCGGGTCTGCCCACCGGACTGACCGCGCAGGTCACCGGCGGCGCCGGATTCGCCGCGGACATCGCCGACAGCTTCACCGGCGCCAACACCAACCTGCTGATCGTCACCGTGGTCGTGGTGGCCGTGCTGCTGCTCATCACGTACCGCAGCCCGGTGCTGTGGCTCGCACCGCTCGCCGTCGTCGGCCTGGCCGACCAGGTCAGCAGCGGGCTGATCGCGGTGCTGTCGCGGCACACCGGCCTGACGATCGGCGACTCCACGGTGGGCATCGTGACCGTGCTCGTCTTCGGCGCCGGCACCGACTACGCGCTGCTGCTCATCTCCCGATACCGCGAGGAACTGCACCAGCACGAGGACCGCCGGGAGGCGATGCGACAAGCTCTGCGCGGCGCCGGACCCGCCGTCGCGGCGAGCGCGGCGACGGTCGTGCTCAGCCTGATCACCCTGCTGCTGGCAAGCCTCGGCGACACGGTCGCGCTCGGCGTCACCGCCGCCCTCGGCATCGGCGTGGCCGCACTCTTCGCCCTGGTGGTCCTGCCCCCGGCGCTGGTGGTGTGCGGCCGGGGACTGTTCTGGCCCTTCGTCCCCCGCGTCGGCACGACCCTCTCGCACGGCCTCTGGTCGCGCGCCGGCGCCGCGGTCGCCCGCCGCCCCGGCCTGGTCACCGCCGTGTCCATCGTGGTCCTGGGCGCGCTGTCGGCAGGCATCCCCGGTACGAGCCTCGGCCTGTCCCAGACCGAGCAGTTCCGCGTCGAGGCGGAGTCGGTGGACGGCCTCGACACCCTCAGCCGCTCGTTCCCGGCCGGGACCGCCGGCCCGGTCGTCGTCCTGACACCCCCGGACCGCGCCCGGGAGGTGCTGGCGGCGGTCGCCTCGGCGCCCGGCGTGGCCCGGTCCCGCATCGCCGAGCAGACCCCGGCGGTGGTCCGGATCGACGCCGTGCTCAAGGCGGCGCCGGGCACGCCCGAGAGCTACACCGCCATCGGTACGCTGCGCAGCACCGTCCACGCCGTACCCGGAACCCTGGTGGGCGGAAGCGTGGCGACGGACCTGGACAACCGTGACGCGTCCCGGCACGACCTCACCGTCATCGTGCCCGCCATCCTGCTCGTGGTCCTGCTCGTCCTCGGACTCCTGCTCCGCGCGGTGGTCGCGGCGCTGCTGCTGATCACCACCGTCATCGCGAGCTTCGCGGCAGCGCTCGGGGCAGGCTCCCTGCTGTTCCGCACGGGTCTCGACAACCAGGTCCCGCTGTACGCATTCCTGTTCCTGGTCGCGCTCGGCGTCGACTACAACATCTTCCTGGTCACCCGCGCCCGGGAGGAGGCCGCCCACCGCGGCACCCGGGACGGCATGATGCACGCCCTCTCGGCGACCGGCGCGGTCATCACCAGTGCGGGAATCCTGCTCGCGGCGGTCTTCGCGGTGCTCGGCGTGCTGCCGATCATCACGCTGACCCAGATCGGCGTCATCGTCGGCCTCGGGGTGCTGCTCGACACGCTGCTCGTGCGTACCCTCCTGGTCCCGGCCCTGGCCACCCTCCTCGGTGACCGCTTCTGGTGGCCGACGAAATTCCGAAAAAATCCGGCCCGGCTTTGAACCCTCCGGCATCATCCGTTCGGATGATGCCCGCGGTTCTGGGACGACCCCATATTTCTTCTTTAATTCATCCCTAAGAATGCCTGAAAAATATGGCCGAGAATGGCTTTCCGATGCCTCGGAACTTACCGTCTGGGGGCCAGCTCAGAAGGGGGCCGGAAACGGCTGTCGGCAGACCTGCGAATGGTTGCTGACGATGAGCGCGAGACTACAGAAGAGGTATCACCCATGCGAAGGTCGTCTTACCGCCGGGCCGCTACCCGCCGGGGCCCCGACCGTCGTCTCATCGCCGCGGTGGCGGTCCTCGTCGCCTTCGGCGGTGTCATCGGCATCACCCAGATCTCGGACGCCGGCGAGAACAAGGTCGCGGCCTGCGCGCCCGCCGCCGGAACCGCGGCGCCCACGGGCTCGAAGGCGGCGACCGACCCCAAGGTCGGCACCTACACCGACAAGGACGGCGACGTCCAGCACAAGGGCGACGGCCAGCTCGCCAAGGGTGAGCGGGCCAACGCGCCCGAGCCGGCCGCCGAGTGCAAGGACGGCAACACCGTCAAGAAGACCGTCAACGGCCTCGAGATCACCACCGACACGTGCGAGGACAGCCGCCTCACCCCGCACGACGGCTTCCAGAACGGCAACCGCTGCGTCTCCACCGAGTTCGGCGAGGTGGGCGAGGCGGCGAAGAACCCGACCCTGCTGATCACCGAGTTCCCGCGGCAGGTCGAGGTCGGCGAGCCCTTCACGCTGAAGGTGAGCACCCGCAACCTCGTACGGGACCGCTTCCTCGCGGCCGGGCAGGGCGGCTACTACGTGGAGAGCTCGGTCCTCACCGACCAGGGCCTGGTCCGCGGCCACTTCCACACCGCGTGCCGGATGCTGCAGAGCACCGACGAGGCGGTCGACCCGGCCCCGGTGCCGGCGTTCTTCGTGGCCACCGAGGACAAGAAGGGCGGCGCCGAGCCGGACACCGTGACGATCCAGGTGCCGGGAATGCCGCAGGCGGGCGTCGCCCAGTGCGCGTCGTGGGCCGGTGACGGCTCGCACCGCGTGCCGATGATGCAGCGCGCCAACCAGACCCCGGCGATCGACGCGGTCCGCGTCCTCGTCGACGGCGGCGACAACGGTGGCGACCAGGGCGATGGCGACAACGGCGGCGGCCAGGACCAGCCCACGACTCCCCCGGCCGATAACGGGGGCGACAACGGTGGCGACAACGGCGATCAGGGCGACAACGGTGGTGACCAGGGCGACGGTGGCAACGGCGGCGCCACGACCCCGCCCAAGACCGAGACGGGCACCACCCCGCCGAAGGCTCCGACCGTGACCATCCCGCCGAAGAAGGACGACGAGCCCACCAAGGCCCCGAAGCCGGTGAAGACGACGACCGCTCCGGCGGATTCCGACTCGGACACGACCCCGGCGCGGAACGAGTCCGGCAAGACCACCGCTCCGAAGCCGAGCGAGTCCACGCAGGCGGCGACCGCGGCCGGCGACGATGACGAGGACACCGGCGCCCCGGACGAGCCGGAGGCGACGGACACCACCGAGGTCAGGGACGTCGAGGCGGCCGGCGACAACCGGCTGGCGCTGACCGGCGCCAACGTGACGACGGTCGGCCTGGGCGGAGCGGTGCTGATCCTCGCCGGCCTGCTCGCCCTCAGCGCGACGCGCAAGCGCCGGGCGGAGATGCGCGAGGACTGATCGGCAAGCACCGCACGGACGACACGGTCCGGGCCGCCACCGGCGACCCGGACCGTCTCCCTGTCCGAGCCACCGGCTGCACGTCCGGCCGTTTCCATGCAGGGACCACTGGCGGCATGTCGGGCCGTTTCGCTCCACGGGTGCGCCGGATGGTCGTCCGAAGAGGACATTGGGACCATGGATCCTGTCCGGGTGACCCGGTAGGTTGCGCCGCATGGAGGCATTCGACCAGCTCGCGGAGCTCTACCAGGGCGAGCACAGCCACAACCCGCATCAGGCCGCGCTCATCGAGCGGATCGACTCGCTCGTGCCCGCGACGGCCCCGATCCTCGACCTGGGCTGCGGCACCGGTGTCCCCACCGCCAAGATCTTCACCGAGTCCGGCCACCGGGTCGTCGGCGTGGACATCTCCGAGGGCATGCTGAAGCTGGCCCGCGACCAGGTCCCGGCCGCCGAGTTCGTCAAGACCGACGTCCGCGAGCTGCCCGCCGACTACGGCAACTTCGGCGCGGTGACCGCGTTCTTCTCCCTGCTCATGCTCAGCCGCGCGGACATCGAGCAGACCCTCGCGAAGATCGCCGGCTGGCTGCAGCCGGGCGGCTACTTCGGGCTCGGCATGGTCAACATGGACGCGGACAGCCTGCCCATCGAGTTCCTCGGCGTGCCGGTCACCGTCTCCGGTTATCCGCAGGACGAGCTGGCGGCGCGCGTCGCCGAGGCGGGTCTCGTCGTGGAGAGCGCTGAGACGGTCGACTTCACCCCCGCGGGCGGCCCGCAGGAGAGCCAGATCTTCATCCTCGCCCGCCGCCCCGACTGAGGCTCATGATGCCCCGGACGGCCGCCGCTCAGCCGGCACCCGCCGCTCAGCTGACCGCTGCGACGTCCGCCTGCCGCGCGAGCAGTGCGCTCACCGACGCCGGGTCGTCGGGGCGGCCGAACAGGTAGCCCTGACCCTGGTCGCACCCGATCCGGCGGAGCATCTCCCACTGCCCGTCCGTCTCGATGCCCTCGGCCACCGTCTGCAGCCGCAGCGCCTGCCCGAGTCCCACGACCGCGTCCACCAGCGCCACGTCGTCCGCGTCGGTGTCGACCTGCTCCACGAACGTACGGTCGATCTTGATGATGTCGACCGGCAGCTGCTTGAGGTAGTTGAGGGAGCTGTAGCCCGTACCGAAATCGTCGATGGCGAGACGCACGCCGAGCCGCCGCAGAGCGCCGAGTGTCTCGATGGCCGCGGCCACGTCCTCCATCAGCATCGACTCGGTGATCTCGAGGGTGAGCGAGCTCGCCGGGATGCCGGCATCGGCCAGGGCCGCGGCCACGTCGTCCACCAGGCCCTCGTACTGGAACTGCCGGGCCGACAGGTTGACGTTCACCCGGAGATCGGCCGCCGCGGGCGTCTCGCGGCGCCATTGCGCCAGCTGCGCGCAGGCCTCCCGCAGGACCCAGCGGCCGAGCGGCACGATCAGGCCGTTCGCCTCGGCGTTCGCGATGAACTCGTACGGTCCCAGCAGCCCCCGCTCCGGATGCTCCCACCGCACCAGGGCCTCCACCCCGGTGAGCCGCTGCGTGCGCATGTCGACGACGGGCTGGTAGAGCACGAGGAACTGGTTCTCGGCGAGCCCGCGTTCCATGTCGACGCGCTGCTGCGCCTCCTCCAGCACCGAGCGCGACATCGACGGGTCGAACACTGCGTACCCGTTGCGGCCGGCGCGCTTGGCCGCGTACATGGCGAGGTCGGCGTCGCGCAGGAGCTGCTCGGCGGGGCGGGTGCCGCCGGCGATGCCGATGCTCAGCGAGCAGCTCACCTCCCGGCTGCCCAGCCGGACCTGCCCCCGGCCGGCCCGCAGCAGCCGCTCGGCGAGCCCGACCGCGGACGGCTCGTCGATGTCCTCGAGGAGCACGGCGAACTCGTCGCCGCCGAGCCGGGCGAGGGTGTCGCCGGGCCGCATCTCGCAGCGCAGCCGGGTGGCGAGGGCGACCAGGAACTCGTCGCCGAGGCTGTGCCCGAGGTTGTCGTTGACCAGCTTGAAGTCGTCGAGGTCGATGAGCAGGACGGCCACGTCGGTGCCGCGGACCCGCGCCACCGCCTGCTCGAGCCGGTCCCGGAAGAGCGCCCGGTTGGGCAGCCCGGTGAGGGAGTCGGTGAACGCCTGCCGGGTCAGCTGCTCCTCGAGCGCGCGGCGCGTACCGATGTCACGCAGGCTGATGACCGCCGACCGCAGGTCCGGGTCGTCGATCCGATTGGTGCCGATGACGTCGAGATAGACCCACGACCCGTCGGCGGCCCGCATGCGCACCTCGGTGCGCGACGTGTGCCCGGCCGGCGCGGCGAAGAGCGCATGCAGCCAGGCCCGGGCGCCGGGCACCTCGTCCGGGTGGAGGAGGTCGCCGAGTTTCGGCCCGGTGAGCTCACCCGGCGCCAGGCCGAGGATCGACCGCACCGAGCTGCTGGCGAACCGAACCGTGTTGTGCACGTCGATGGCGAAGACCGCGTCCGACGACGCCTCCAGGAGCAGTTCGGTGCGGCGCTCGCTGGACCGCCGCCGGGCGTCGAGCCGCCGCCGGCTCTGCGCGTTGACCGCGCAGACGGCCGCGACGCTGGCCATGATCGCGGTGAAGACCACCATCGCGATGACATCGACTTCGGTACGCAGCGGCAACAGCACGAGGTACCCGCCGACCGACGCCACACCCAGCGCCACGACCACCACCGGCTTGTAGAGCGCCGCGGCGGTGACCAGCACCAGAGCGACGCACGGCAGGTAGGCCATCGGCCCCTCGTCGTCAGTCGCCCCGAACAACCAGATCGCCGGCAACTCGGCAACCCACCAGAGCACCAACCACTTACGGGTACGGGAGCTGCGCACGTACCGCGCCCACGGCAGACCCAGGGCTCCCGCCTGCACCACGGCGGCCAGGATCAGCGGCAGCACCCACCAGCGCGTATCCGGCGGCCAGGAAACCGCCACGCGGATGCTGCCCAGCAGCGTCACACCAGCGGCGATGAACGCGCCCATCCGGATCTGGCGCGCCCAGTACTCCGCGGTGTGGTCGTCGATCTCGACCGGTTGCACGCCCTGCACCATCGGCGGTTGCGGCTGGGTTGTGAGAGTTTCGGCACGCCATGGATGGCCGACGGCCCGGGGTTGCCCGGCTCAGTGGGCCGCGGCCAGCCCGACCCGCGAGCCAGCCCGGGAGGCGGCCCGGAATCGGGCTCGTCAGTCGTCGAAGTCGACGATCACCTTGGCCGACACCGGCACGGACTGGCACGTGAGCACGAACCCCGCCGCCACCTCGCCCGGCTCCAGGGCGAAGTTGCGCCGCATCCGCACGTCCCCCTCGATGACCCGAGCCCGGCAGGTGCCGCACACCCCGCCTTTGCAGGCGAACGGCAGGTCAGGCCGGGACCGCTGGACGCCTTCGAGGATGGTCTGGCCCTCCGGCACCGCCGCGGTCGTCGACCGTCCGTCGAGCATGACCGTCACGTCGCTGCTCGGGCCGGAGGGCTCCCGCTCGTCGCGCAGCGGCTCGGGCGGGGCCTCGTCGACCCAGAACAGCTCCCGGTGGATCCGCTCCGGCGCCACCCCGGCCTCGCTGAGCACCTCGGTGGCGTCGGTGACCATGCCGAACGGTCCGCACAGCCACCAGTGGTCCACGGCCATCACGTCGATCAGCAGCGGAAGCAGCGTGCGGAGCTTGTCGGCGTCGAGCCGCCCGGTCAGCAGCTCGACCTCGCGGGGCTCCCGCGAGAGCAGGTGCACGAGTTCGAGCCGCGACGGGTACGCGTCCTTCAGGTCGGCGAGTTCCTCGGCGAACATGACCGTGTCGGCGCGCCGGTTGCCGTACAGGATGGTGACCTGGGCTTCGGGCCGGAGCAGCAGGGAAGCGGCGATCGACAGCACCGGGGTGATCCCGGAGCCGGCGGCGATGAGCACATGCCGTCCGCCGGCCTCGAGGTCCGGGGTGAACGCTCCCGTGGGCGGCGCCACCTCCACCTCGTCGCCGGCGCGCACCTCGCGCACGAGCCAGGAGGAGACCGCCCCGCCCGGCACTTCCCGCACCCCGATCCGCGGCCGGCCCCCCGCGGGCGCGCAGATCGAATAGGTACGGCGCTCGTCCGCCCCTCCCCGTGCCCGCCGGACCGTCAGCGACTGCCCCGGCCGGAACGCGTACCGGTCGGCGAGGTCCCCTGGCACGTCGAAGGTGACGGCGACGGCGTCCTCGCAGAGCCGCTCCACGGCCGCGACCCGCAGCGGATGAAACTCCCGCACCACCACGGTCAGATCTCCTTCACGTGCTCGAACGGCTCCCGGCAGGCGGGGCACCGCCGCAGGGCACGGCAGGCGGTGGCGCTGAACGCGGCGATCTCCTCGGTGCCCGGGTGCCCGCATCGGGGACACGGCACGGACCGGCGGGACGCCCCAAGCGTCAGCGGCACCGGCCCACCAGCCCGGCGCGGCGCGGGCCCGGGCGCAGAGATGCCGGCGGCGGCAAGCTTCTCCCGCCCGGCAACGGTGATCCAGTCGGTGGTCCAGGCCGGGGTCAGCACGGTACGCACGTCGACCCGCGCGTATCCGGCCCCCCGCAGGGCGGCGGTGAGGTCGTCCCGGATCGCGTCCATGGCGGGACAGCCGGAGTAGGTCGGGGTGATGGTGACGACGACGCCGTCCTGGGTCTCCTCGACGTGGCGCAGGATCCCGAGGTCGGCGAGGGTGAGCATCGGCAGCTCGGGATCGGCGACCCGCCCGGCGACCTCGCGGGCGCTGGGCACCGCAACCGCCGCGGTGCAGCCGACCCCACCGGCGGCGACACCGGACACCGCGGTGGCGGACGCGCGGGTCACCACGCACCTCCGGGCAGCGATCGTGCGATTCCCTGGAGCTCGGCGAGGATCTCCGCCATGGCAGGCGTGTGCACCCCGTGCCGCCCCCCCGCCGCCGGACCCGCCGCCCCACCGGCCGCGGAACCCGCCGCCTGAGACACCGCCGGACTTACAGCCCCAGCCGCCGGATCCGCCGGGGCGCCGACGACCGGCGCGGGGGCATGTCCGGATGCGGGGCGCAGGGTCGCGGCCTCGATCACCTGCGCCCACACGGCGTCGAACTCCTCCCGCAGGCCCGACGGGTCCACTGCGACCCCGGCCTCGGCCAGCCGCAGTTCCGTCTCGTGCGCCACGAACAGCTCGTCGAGCAGCGGCACGATCGCGTCCATGGCCACCTGCATGCGCTCGTGGGACAGGTCGGTGCCGTCGCCGAGGCGGACGACCCACTGGGCCGCGTAGTCACGGTGGTAGGTCACCTCCTTGACACCCTTGGCCGCGATCGCCGCGAGCACCGGGTCCGCCGACGCGGTCAGCCGGTCGAGCAGCGCGAGGCGCCAGGTGGCGAAGGCGAGCAGGCGGGCGATCAGGTGCGCGAAGTCCGGGTCGGCACGCTCGGTCAGCCGTACGTTGCGGAAGTCGCCCTCGTCCCGCAGGTAGGCGAGCGCGTCCTCGTCGCGACCGGCGCTCTCCACCTCGGCGGCGCGGCTGAGCAGGAGCCGGGCCTGGCCGAGCAGGTCGAGGCCGATGTTGGCGATCGCCAGTTCGTCCTCGAGCTCGGGCGAACGCGTGACCCATTGCTGGAGCCGGTGGGACATGATCAGCGCGTCGTCGCCCAGCATGACGCAGTACGCGCCCAGCTCAGCCCGGTCCACGCCGGCGGGCACGGCCGTGTCCACCCCGGCGAGCGGATCGGCGAACCCGGTGCCGTACGCCCACCGCGCATCGTCGTCGTGATCGGTCAGCGCCTCGTAGGCGGCGTCGAAGGACATGGCGATCCCCTCAGATGTGCGGTACGGAGTCGGGGATCGCGTAGTACGTCGGGTGGCGGTACATCTTGTCGCCGCTCGGCGCGAAGAACGCCTCCTTGTCGTCGGGACTGGACGCCGCGACGTCGTCGGAGCGTACGACCCAGATGCTCACGCCCTCGTTGCGCCGCGTGTAGAGGTCGCGCGCGTGGTGCAGCGCCATCTCGTGGTCGGCGGCGCGCAGTGAACCGACGTGGACGTGATTGAGCCCTCGCTTGGCCCGTACGAACACCTCGAACAAAGGCCACTCGTGCTTGATCTCGCCGCTCATGCCGGCACTCCCGCTCTCTTCGCCGCGTGCGCCGCGGCCGCCTCGCGCACCCAGGCGCCGTCCTCGTCCGCCCTGCGCCGGTGGGCGATCCGCTGGGCGTTGCAGGGCCCGTCCCCGGAGATCACCCGCTTCAGCTCGTCCCAGTCCGGCGTGCCGTAGTCGTAGTGGCCCCGCTCGGTGTTCCAGGCCAGCTCCGGGTCGGGCAGCGTGACGCCGAGCGCCTCGGCCTGGGGGACGGACATGTCGACGAAGCGTTGCCGCAGCTCGTCGTTGCTGTGCCGCTTGATCTTCCAGGCCATCGACTGCGCCGAGTTGGGCGACTGGTCGTCGGGCGGCCCGAACATCATCAGCGAGGGCCACCACCAGCGGTTCACTGCGTCCTGCACCATCTCGCGCTGCGCCGGCGTACCACCCATCATGGTCATCAGCAGCTCGTAGCCCTGCCGCTGGTGGAAGGACTCCTCCTTGCAGATGCGGATCATGGCCCGGCCGTACGGCCCGAAGGAGCTGCGGCACAGCGGCACCTGGTTGCAGATGGCGGCGCCGTCGACGAGCCACCCGATGACGCCGACGTCGGCGAACGACAGCGTCGGGTAGTTGAAGATCGACGAGTACTTCTGCCGGCCCTCGATGAGCCGGCGGGTGAGGTCGCCCCGGTCGGCGCCGAGCGTCTCGGCGGCCGAATAGAGGTAGAGCCCGTGTCCGGCCTCGTCCTGCACCTTGGCCAGCAGGATCGCCTTGCGGCGCAGGGAGGGCGCCCGGGTGATCCACTCGCCCTCGGGCTGCATGCCGATGATCTCGGAGTGCGCGTGCTGGGCGATCTGGCGGATCATCGTCTTGCGGTAGCCGTCCGGCATCCAGTCGCGCGGCTCGACCCGCTGGTCCTTCGCGATGGTGTCCGCGAAGACCTGTTCGCCGTCGGTCATGACGCCTCCCAGCTGTAGAAGCCCTGCCCGGCCTTGCGGCCCAGCTCACCGCGCGCGACCTTCTCCCGCAGCAGCCGCGGCGGCGCGAACCGCTCGCCGAGCTCGCGGTGCAGGTGCTCGGCGATGGCGAGCCGCACGTCGAGGCCGACCAGGTCGGTGGAGCGCAGCGGTCCCATCGGGTGGCGGTAGCCGAGCTCCATCGCGCGGTCGATCGACGCCGCGTCGGCCACGCCCTCCTCGAGCATCCGGATCGCCTCGAGGCCGAGCAGCACACCCAGGCGGCTGGTGGCGAACCCCGGCGAGTCCCGCACGACCACGGCGGTCTTGCCCAGCTCGGCCGCCCACGAGGCCGCGGCGTCGCGTACGGCGTCCGCGGTCTGCGGGCCGACGACGATCTCGACCAGGCTGCTGGCAGGCACCGGGTTGAAGAAGTGCATGCCGACGAACCGCTCCGGGTGGCGCAACCCCTCGGCGATCCCGGCGATGGACAGCGAGCTGGTGTTGGTGGCCAGCACGGTCCCCTCGCCGACGGCACTCTCCGCGGCGGCCAGCACCTGAACCTTGAGCGCCGCATCCTCGGGAACGGCCTCGACGACGAGCCCGGCGTCGCCCGGCAGTTCGCCGGACAGCTCGACGCGCTCGAGGACCACCACGGCGTCCTCGGCGAGCTTGCCGCGCTCGGCGGCGCGCTGCAGCCCCGTCGCGACCCGCTCCCGCGCGGCTGCCGCGGCACCCGGGTCGCGTTCCACGACCGTCACGACGGCGCCGGCCGCGGCGAAGACCTGGGCGATGCCGGCACCCATCCGCCCGCCGCCGATGACGCCGACCCGCTTCGGTACGCCGCTCATCGCCGCTCTCCCGCCAGGAACGCGTCCATGCGCGAACGCTTGTCGTCGGACTCGAACAGGATCGCCTGCGCCAGGTCGTCGGTGACCGGGTGGCCGCCCGGCGCGTCGGCGACGAGCTTGGTCAGGCGCAGGGCCAGCGGGCCGGAACGGGCCATCCGGTCGAGCAGCGCGTGGGCCCGCTTGAGCAGCTCGCCGGCGGGCACGACCTCGGCGACCAGGCCGAGCCGGCAGGCGTCGTCGGCATCGAGCCGGCGGCCGGCGAGCAGCACCTGCTTGGCCACGGAGGCGCCGACGAGGTCCCGCAGACGCCAGCAGGCTCCCGCCGCTGCGAGGATGCCGAGCCCGGGCTCCGGGTTGCCGAACACCGCGGTGGGCGAGGCGATCCGCAGGTCGCACGCGTACGCGAGCTCGGCGCCGCCGCCCAGCGCGTACCCGTCGACGGCCGCGAGCGTGGGCAGCGGCAGCCGCGCGATGCGGTCGAAAAGCCGGCTGTTGATGCCTTGCAGCGCCTGTTCGCGGCCGCGCTCCCGCAGCTCCGCGATGTCCGCCCCGGCAGCGAAGGTGCCGTCGTCGCCGGTGAGCAGCAGCAGCCGCGGCCGGTCCTCGAGCATCCCGCACACGTCGTGCAGCTCCCGCACCATGGCCGCGTTGATTGCGTTGCGCGACCCGGGGCGCCGCAGTGTCACGACGACCCGGTCGTCGAGCTCCTCGACCTGAAGGGTCTCTGCCATCAGACGCGCTCCACCAGCATGGACACGCCCTGCCCGACGCCGACGCAGAGGGTGGCGAGGCCCCGCCGGGCGTCCTCACGCTCCATGCGGCCGAGCAGCGTGACCGCCAGGCGCGCCCCGGAGCAACCGAGCGGGTGACCCAGCGCGATCGCGCCGCCGTCGGCGTTGACGCGGTCCTCGTCGAGCTTGAGCCGGCGGATGACCGCGAGCGACTGCGCGGCGAAGGCCTCGTTGAGCTCGACGGCGTCCAGGTCGCCGACGCCCCACCCGGCCCGGGCCAGCGCCTTCTCTGTGGCGGGCACCGGCCCGATGCCCATGATGTGCGGGGACACCCCCGCGCTCGCCGACACGACGATGCGGGCACGCGGCGTCAGGCCGTACCGTTCGACGGCCTCGCCGCTGGCCACGACGATCGCCGCCGCGCCGTCCGACAGCGGTGACGACGATCCGGCGGTGACCAGGCCGTCCTTGCGGAAGACCGGCCTGAGAGCGCCGAGGCGCTCGAGGGTGCTGCCGCGGCGCGGGCCCTCGTCCCGGGTGACCTCGCCGTCCTTGACGGGGACCGGGACGATCTCGGCCTCGAAGCGGCCCGCGTCGATCGCCGCGACCGCCCGCTCGTGGCTGCGCAGGGCGAACGCGTCGCTGTCCTCGCGGGTGATGCCGTCGAGGGCGGCGACCTCCTCCGCGGTCTCCCCCATGGTCAGCGTCTGCTGCGCGTCGAACCTCGGGTTGGTGAAGCGCCAGCCGAGCGAGCTGTCGAAGATCTCGCCGGGCCGCGCCCACGGCGTGCCGGGCTTGGCCATGACCCACGGCGCCCGGGTCATCGATTCAACCCCGCCGGCGACGACGACGTCGGCCTCGCCGCTGCGGATGGCGCGGGAGGCGGAGACGATCGCGGTCAGGCCGCTGGCGCAGAGCCGGTTGACCGTGTAGCCGGGCACCGTCTCGGGCAGGCCTGCCAGCAGCGCGGCCATCCGGGCGACGTTGCGGTTGTCCTCGCCGGCCTGGTTGGCGGCGCCGAGGATCACCTCGTCGATCGCCTCGGCGGCGACGCCCGCGCGGCGGACGGCCTCACCGACCACGAGCGCGGCGAGGTCGTCCGGGCGCACGCCGGACAGCGCGCCCCCGTACTTGCCCTGAGGGGTGCGGACGCCGCCGACCAGGAACGCGTCAGGCATTGCTCTCCTCGGCGACGTGACGGCGCGACTGCAGGGTGAAGAAGCGGCCGGTCACGAACGCGGCGTCGCTGAGCGCCGCGGTGGCGGCGGGGTTGGCCGGGGTGCCGTGCAGATCGCTGAAGGCCGCGGTCTGGTTGACGAAGACACCGCCGGTGAGGTTCTGCGACAGGTGCACCCCCGCGTCCAGCGCAGCCTCGCGCGCGGCGGCGAGAACGTCGTCGGAGGTCGAGTAGACCGAGGCGGTGAGGGCACCGTGGTGGCTGACCGTCTCGGTGAACAGGCGCAGGCTGTGCTCGGTGGACTCGGTCGTGATGACGAAGGAGATCGGCCCGAACCACTCCCTCGTGTACGCCTTCTCGTCGGCCGCGTCCAGGCGGGCGATCAGCGGCGTGCGGATCGTCGCACCGGGGAACTGCTCGTCGGCGACCTCGGTCGAGCCGTGGACGACGCTCGGCAGTGATCCGGCCTCGGTGAGACGGGCGAGGACACCGTCGTTGACGATCGCGCCGAGCGTGCCGGCGGCGCGCTTCGAATCGCCGAGCAGCTTGTCGAGCGCGGCGCCGAGATCGGCGGCGAACTCCTCGGGGCTGCGGTGCCCCGCGTCGGTCTCGATGCCGCCTGCGGGAACGAGCAGGTTCTGCGGGGTGGTGCACATCTGGCCGCTGTAGAGCGACAGCGAGAAGGCCAGGTTGCGCAGCATCGCCTTGTAGTCGTCGGTGGAGTCGACGACGACCGTGTTGAGCCCCGCCTTCTCGGTGTAGACGACGGCCTGCCGGGCGTTGGCCTCGAGCCAGTTGCCGAACTCGCTGGAGCCGGTGAAGTCGACGATGCGCACGTCGGGGTGGGTGGCCAGGGTCGCGGCGATGCCGTCGCCGGGCTCCTCCACGGCGAGCGTGACCACGTTCGGGTCCAGCCCCGCCTCGGCGAGCACCTCGCGGGCGATCTGCACGGTGATCGCGAGCGGCAGGACGGCGCCCGGGTGCGGCTTGACGATGACCGGATTGCCGGTGACGAGGCTGGCGAACAGCCCTGGGTAGCCGTTCCAGGTGGGGAAGGTGTTGCAACCGATGACGAGGGCGACACCACGGCCGACGACCGTGCTGGTCTTCTCGAGTCGCAGGGCGTCGCCGCGCTGGGGCTTGGTCCAGGTGGCGGTGGCGGGAATCCGCGTCGACTCGGCGAGGGAGACCGCGACGGCCTCGAGCCCGCGGTCCTGCGCGTGGGCGCCGCCGGCCTGGAAAGCCATGACGAACGCCTGGCCCGAGGTGTGCTGCACCGCGTGCGCCATCTCGAAGATCCGCGCGTTGATGCGCTTGAGGATCTCGGCGGCGACGCCCGCACGCCCCTGCGGTCCCACGGCCCGCCAGCCTGGGAGGGCCGCGCGGGCGGCGGCGACCAGGTCGGCCGGCTCACCCTTGGGATAACGGATGCCCAGGTCGATACCGTACGGCGAGCGCTCCGTAGCGACGGAGGTGGTGGCGCCGGGCACCTCCACCGGGAAGTCCTTGCCCAGCAGCGCCTGGAACGCCTGCTCCCCGGCACCGGCGGCGTCCTCGCCGTAGACGGACTTGCTCGGCGACTCGGGATAGGCCGACCAGTGGTCACGCGCACCGGCGGCCTCGATCGCCTTGTCGAGCAGCTCACGGTGCGTCTCGTAGAACTCGGCGGGGGTTGTCACCGGCGCTCCTTTGCGATTGGGTGTGCATAATATTTACCGTCCATTCGGTCGGTAATCAAGGGGCGGGCCAAGATCGGAGTTTGATGGCACAGACGGCGGCGCACGAGATGTTCGCGCGGGACAAGGCCTCCCAGCAGCTCGGGATGCAGCTTGTATCCGCAGGTGACGGTGCTGCGGTCGTACGGATGAAGGTCACGGAGTCAATGGTGAACGGTCATGGCATGACCCACGGGGGTTTTGTCTTCGCACTCGCCGACACGGCCTTCGCGTGTGCCTGCAACAGCCACGGACCGGTCACCGTCGCGGCCGGCGCTGACGTGACCTTCCTGCGGCCGACCGCAGCCGGCGACCAGCTGGAGGCGCACGCGCGGGAACGGTCCATCAGCGGCCGCAGCGGGATCTACGACGTCACGGTGACGCGCGCCGGTGACGTGGTCGCCGAATTCCGCGGCCGCAGCCGCATGATCAGCCCGGGACGGCCGGCATGAGCAGCATGGAGGAGACCTTCGGCCTGCTGATCGAGCAGGCCGCCCGGACCCGCCGCGGCCGCCCCGGCCATGACCTGGAGGCGGTCCTGACCGCCGCCGTCCAGCTGTTCAACGAGCGCGGGTACGACGCCACCAGCATGGACGACCTGGCCAGACGCCTCAAGATCACGAAGTCGAGCGTCTACCACCACGTCCGCAGCAAGCAGGAGCTGTTGCGACTGGCGGTCAACCATGCCCTCGACGGGCTCGACGACGCCATGGCGCAGGTGCAGGGCATGACCGAGGCCACCGCCCTCGAGCGCCTCGAGAAGCTGATCGAGCTGAGCGTGGTGGTGCTGGCCCAGCGCCTGCCGTACGTGACGCTGCTGCTGCGCGTACGCGGCAACACCGACGTCGAGACCGAGGCCCTGTTCCGCCGCCGGGTCTTCGACCAGCAGGTCACCGCGCTGGTCAGGCAGGCCCAGGCAGAGGGGGCGATCCGCGCCGACGTGGATCCGCCCACCGCCGCCCGCCTGGTCTTCGGCATGGTCAACTCCCTCATCGAGTGGTACAGCCCGGAGCGCGGCGGCGCCGACGAGCTGGCCGTCACCGTCAGCGCGCTCGCCTTCCACGGCCTGCGCACGAGGCAGTGAGGTTCCGTTAGGAGAAGTAGGCGATGCAGGACCGCTCCCCCAGACCCGAGGACCTCGAACCCGTCGAGCGCGCCTCCATCGACGAGCTCCGCGCGTTGCAGCTCCAGCGGCTGCAATGGTCGGTGCGGCACGCCTACGAGAACGTGCCGCAGTACCGGAGGATGTTCGACGAGCGCCAGGTCCACCCCGACGACCTGCGCGAGCTCGCCGACCTGGCGAAGTTCCCGTTCACCGACAAGGCGGTCCTGCGGGCCAACTATCCGTTCGACATGTTCGCGGTGCCCCGGGACCGGATCTCCCGCCTGCACGCGTCGTCCGGGACGACGGGCCGGCCGACGGTCGTCGGCTACACCCGGGACGACCTCAGGACCTGGGCACGGTTGATGGCACGCTCCATCCGCGCCTCCGGCGGGCGACCTGGCGATCGCGTGCACGTCGCCTACGGGTACGGCCTGTTCACCGGTGGCCTCGGCGCGCACTACGGCGCCGAGGAGCTCGGCTGCACCGTGATCCCCGTGTCGGGCGGCATGACCGAACGCCAGGTGATGCTGATCAACGACTTCAAACCGGACGTCATCATGGTGACGCCCAGCTACATGCTGGCCATCGTGGACGAGATGCGCCGGCAGGGCGTCGATCCGCGCGGCACGTCGCTCGCGGTGGGCATCTTCGGCGCGGAACCGTGGACCCAGGATCTGCGTACTGAGATCGAACAGCAGCTCGACATCCATGCCCTGGACATCTACGGACTGTCCGAGGTGATGGGTCCGGGCGTGGCGACCGAGTGCGTGGAGACGAAGGACGGTCTGCACGTGTGGGAGGACCACTTCTATCCGGAGATCATCGACCCGGCGACCGGTGAGGTGCTGCCGGACGGCGAGGCCGGGGAGCTGGTCTTCACCTCGCTGACCAAGGAGGCGATGCCCGTCGTCCGGTATCGCACCCGCGACCTGACCCGCCTGCTGCCCGGCACGGCCCGCCCGATGCGCCGGATCGAGAAGATCACCGGCCGCACCGACGACATGATCATCCTGCGCGGCGTCAACCTCTTCCCGACCCAGATCGAAGAGCTCATCGTGCGTACGCCCCAGCTCGCACCCCACTTTCAATGTGTGCTGAGCCGCGCCGGCCGCCTCGACACGCTGACGGTCAAGGTGGAGCGCCGCCACGGGGTCGAGCCGGCGGCGGCGGAGACGGCGGGACGCGAACTCGCCACGCTGGTGAAGAACACCATCGGGGTCAGCGTGGCCATCGACGTGATCGATCCCGACGGCGTGGAACGGTCCGTGGGCAAGATGCGCCGGGTCGTGGACGAGCGCCCGAAGGATTGACCGGTCAGGGCGGCGGCCCCGTGCTGCCCCTGATCACCAGATGGGGCGTGAGGACCATTTCCATCCGTTCCCTCCTGTCCTCGTCGAGGCGCTGGACCGCGGCACTCACCGCGAACTTCGCCTGCGCGGGTGCGTCCTGGTTGATCGTCGTCAGGTCGATGTGGGCGAGGCGGGCCATGGTGCTGTCGTCGTACCCGACGATCGAAAGGTTGTGGGGTGTCTCCAGGCCGGCGCGGACGAACGCATCCATGAGACCGACGGCCAGGCGGTCGTTGCTCGCCACGACCGCCGTCGGGCGGCCGGGGGCGGCCGCGAGCAGCCGCCCGGCACGGATGCCGCCCTCCTCCGTGTGGTCGCCCGGGATGATCCTGATCTCGTCCTGCAGCCCGGCCCGGCGCATGGCGTCGCGGTAGCCGCGGCGGCGGGCGGCCGCCACCGCTCCGCGGCCGCCGTCGAGGAACGCGATGCGCTGATGCCCGAGGCCGATCAGATGGGTCAGCGCCTCCGCGACGCCGAGGTGGTCCGCCGAGCGCACCACGTCGACGCCGGGGTCCGCCACCCGCCGGCCGATGGTGACGACCGGAATCTGGCCGGCCAGCACACCCAGCCGCTCGTCGGTGCAGTCCGGGCCCAGCAGCAGGACCGCCTCGCACCGGAAGTCGAGCAGCGTCTCCACCGCCCGCTCCTCGCCGCGATGGCGCGTCAGTGTCGACAACACGACCTCGTAGCCCACCCGATCGGCCTCGGCCTGGATCTCCTCGACCAGCTCGGCGTGGAACGGGTTGCGGATGTCGAGCATCACACCGAGCAGATGCCGTCGGCGCCGGGCCAGCATGCTCGCCGTGCGATCGGCGCGATATCCCAGCTCAGCGGCCGCTTCGAGAACCCTGCGCCGGGTCTCCGCGCTCGGCCCGGAAGCCCCGCGCAGCACCAGCGACACCGACGCCGTGGAGACGCCGACCCGCGCGGCGACGTCCTCCAGCCTTGGCCGTTGATCCACGGAAGCACCCCTTGACAGACATCGAGATCGACTCGGATAGTACTAGCAATTAAAGCGCTTTAAAAGCGCACCGGGCTCCCCTCCCCGGAGGTCCTCGCATGACCGATCCGTCCATCGGTGTGGCGGTGATCGGGGCCGGCATGGTCGGCCGCGCACACGCCAATGCCTACCGCAACGCCTCCACCGTCTTCGACAGCGGCCTGCCGCCCGTGCGCCTGGCCGCCATCGCGGACGTCCACCAGCCGTTCGCCGTCGACGCCGCCCGGCGCTACGGCTTCGAGCGCGCCGAGACCGACTGGCGAGCCGTGATCGACGCCCCGGACATCCAGGCGGTCAGCGTCGCCGTCGCCAACGAGCTCCACCGCGAGATCACCGAGGCGGCCCTCGCCGCCGGCAAGCACGTGCTCTGCGAGAAACCGCTCGCGCCCAGCATCGCCGACGCCCAGGCCATGGTGGACGCCGCCGCGGCCACCGACCGGGTCGGCGCCGTCGGCTTCACGTTCCGCCGCTCCCCCGCCATCAACGCGATCCGCGAGGAGGTCGTCAGCGGTCGCCTCGGCCGGGTGCGGCACATCGTCGGCAACTACTGGACCGACTACGGCTTCGACCCCCAACGCCCGATGAGCTGGCGCTACCAGGGCGGTCCCGGCTCCGGCGTGCTCGCCGACATCGGCAGCCACATGGTCGACCTCGCCGAGTTCTTCTGCGGCCCGACCACGGGCGTGCAGGGCACATCGATGACCACGCTCATCACCTCCCGGCCCAAACCCCTCGGCGTTGCGGTGGGGCACGCCGGCGGGGTCCAGCTCAGCGACGAGCGGGTCCCGGTCGGCAACGAGGACATATGTACGTTCACCGCCGCCTACGACGGCGGGACGCTCGGCACGTTCTCGCTTTCGCGGGTGGCGTACGGGCACGCGAACACGCTGCGGCTCGACCTGTTCTGCGAGAACGGGACAGCCTCGTTCGACCTGACACGTCCCGCCGAGTTCAGCATCATCGACGGCACGCCCGGCGAGGCCGTCAACGGCGCACGGCAGGTGTTCATCGGCCCCTGGCACCCGTACGTCGCCCGCGGCCTGCCCATGGACTTCCCCACGGTCGGCCACGGGCAGAACGACTTCTTCGTCTACCAGGCCCGCGCGTTCCTCGGCCAGATCATCGGCGAGGACAAGCTGCCGCCATGCCCCGACCTGGCACACGGCCTGCACAACCTGCGCGTCCTCGACGCCGTGGTCGCCGCCACCGACAAGGCCGTCCACTTGTGACCGGCCACGTGCCGGTCCCGTCCCGCTCCGCCCTCTCCCGCTTCGGCCCCTCCCGGAAGGTCCGCTCATGAAGCTCGGCGCGTACACCGCCTGCCTGCACGACCGCCCCCTCGACGAGACCCTAAAGATCCTCGGCGAACTGGGCCTCACCAGCGCGGAGATCAACGCCGGCGGATTCATCCCCGCACCCCACCTACCGATCGACGACCTGCTCGCCAGCGCCGGCGCGCGCGAGGACTACCTCGGCCGGTTCACCCAGTCGGGCATCACCCTGACCGGCCTCAACGTCAACGGCAACCCGCTCAACCCGGACCCGCAGGTAGGCCCCAAGCACGCCGCCGACCTGCATCGCGCCATCGACGTGGCCGCCGCCCTCGGCGTCAAACGGGTCGTCACCATGTCCGGCCTGCCGCACGGCCACCCCGGGGACACCACGGCCAACTGGGTGGTCAACCCGTGGGACAGCCAATACCTCGACATCCTCGACTACCAATGGAACGACGTCGCAATCCCGTTCTGGAAAGACATCAACGCCCGCGCGGCCGCCGCCGACGTCAAGGTCTGCATCGAGATGCACCCGCACAACCTGGTCTTCAACCCCCCGACACTGCAACGCCTCGTCGAGCAGACCAACGCCACCCACGTCGGCGCCGAGATGGACCCCAGCCACCTCTTCTGGCAGGGCATGGACCCGGTCGCCTGCGTCGAACACCTCGGCGACCTCGTCTTCCACGCGGCCGCCAAAGACACCCGCATCAATCCCGTCCACGCCAAGGTCTACGGGGTGCTCGACGATCGCTTCACCCGTACGCCGCCGGACCAGAACCCGCTCGATCTCGGCGGCCGGAACAGCCTCAACCAGTGGCCGACCAACCCGTCCTGGGAATTCGTGGCAGTGGGCCGCGGCCATGGCGTCGAGGACTTCTGGGTGCCTTTCCTGCGGGCCCTGCACGCCGTCGACCCGGACATCGCGGTGAACATCGAGCACGAGGACCAGGCGTTCGACCAGATCGAAGGTCTCCGGCTGGCAGCCGAAAACCTCCTCACCGCGGCGCGCACGGCGGGGCTGGGAGGCGACGACTGAGCTCAGCGCCGCCTGTCCGGGCATCTCCCCGGCGGGGCGCCCTGTACGGGGTGCCGGTAACAACGGCTCCGTCAGCACCGCTTGGACGTTCAGTTTGCTGAACGGAGCGGGGCATCGGTTCGCAGGCAGGCGTACACGGTCTCGCGGCTGCACCGAGCGGCACAAGCCTGACGCCCGTGTTGACACGCCACGATCTCTTATCGATACTCGATGCATCGACCTTCGATAAGGAGTTTTCTCGTGGCGCCATCCCCTCGCCGCTCTGGCGCCCTGCGCCCGCTGCGGGCCCTGTTGACCTTCACCGTCATCAGCAACATCCTGTTCCTGCTCGTCACGGCCATCAACTGGATCACTGGTGGGCGGACACCGGTACAGTTCTGGGCACCGTTCGACGCGCTCACCAACCCAGTGCCCGACCCACTGCAGCCAGCCATCACGGCGAAAGTCGATGTCGACGTGGCGGTCACGGTCGCCGACCCCACCACCGCGCAGACAGCGCTGGAAGTCATCGCCGGGGGCACGGTAGGCGCGGTCGCCTTGCTCGTGATAGCCATCCTGGCCCGCCGGATCGTCACCTCGGCCCTACGCACAGATCCGTTCACCGTCTCCACCGCCGACCAGATCCGCCGCCTGGGCATCGTCATCCTCGCCGCCGGTGGTCTCGCAGAAATCATCCGCGGGGCGGCGGCGTACGCGCTGTACCACAGCGTGTTCCCGTCCTCTTCCTACATGGGCCCCGTCACAGACGACCTCAGCTACTGGTGGCTGCCGTTGGGCCTCGCCGTGCTGGCGTTCGCCGCTGTAGTGCGACACGGCTGCGCACTACGCGCCGAGCTCGACGAGGTCATCTGATGCCTCCCGAGGAGCAGCACCGGGTCGACATCCACATCGACCGGCTACTGACCGCCCGCGGCATGACCCTCACCGAGCTCGCCGGGCAGGTCGGCCTCACCCTCGCCAACCTGTCCATCCTCAAGAACGGACGTGCGCGCGCCATCCGGTTCAGCACCCTGACCGCACTCTGCGACGCGCTCAACTGCCAACCCAGCGACCTGATCACCGTCCGACACCCGCCACCGGAGTCCACTACGAAAGACCAATGACGTCAGGGTGACAGGCAGGGTCGATGCGTTCTGGGGTTGTTGCTGGTGACGGCGGGATGAGGTCGTCGGGGCGCCCCACCGCTGTCAGGCTCGGCCACCAGCACGCCGCCGAGGACGGATCGACCGACCGGCGATCGTGCTCAACGGACAGTCGCAGAGGTCACTTCAAGGGCACACCCCGGAAAGGGAGGAATGGTAGAAAGGCTCGGTGACCGTCGATACCGGCTCGGACGAGCAAACCCCCGGCCCCTTCTTCGACCTCGACAGCTACGTCCGTCTCCCCCGGCTCGGCGGGCTGTGGCTGTCTCCGGACGGCCGCAGGCTCGTCGTCGGCGTGGCGACGCCCGATCGCGAGAACACCCGCTACAGCACGGCTTTGTGGGAGGTCGACCCGGACGGGAAGAGACCGGCGCGGCGCCTCACCCGCAGCAGCAAGGGCGAGTCCGCGGCCGCCTTCACGCCGACCGGCGATCTGCTGTTCACGTCGACTCGACCGGGGCCGGACGGCAAGGACGACACCGGCGACCGGGCGGCTCTGTGGCTCCAGCCGGCCGGCGGCGGTGACGCCCGCGTGCTGGCGAAGCTGCCCGGCGGCGTCCACGGCGTGCTCGCCAGCGCGTCCGGCACCGTGGTGACCGGCTCGGCGCTGATGCCGTCGTCCACCGGCGCCGACGCCGACGAGGAGGCCCGCAAGCAGCGGAAAGAGGCCGGGGTCTCGGCGATCCTGCACGAGGAGTATCCCGTCCGCTTCTGGGATCACGACCTGGGACCGGACCGGCCCCGCCTGCTGACCGCCGACCTGCCCGGCGCGGACCAAACGGATGCGGACCAAACCGACGCGGACCAGATCAGCGCGGACCGGAGCGGCGCGGACGTGACGGATGCCGCCGACGGGGACGCCGAGCTCGAGCTCCGGGACCTCACCGGCCACGCCGGTCGCGCGCTGGATCACGACAGCGGCTGGGACATCGCCCCGGACGGCCGTACCGTCGTCGCCGCCTGGACGGTTGCCGAGCGCGGCGGTTCGCAGCGGGTCACGCTGGTCGCGATCGATGTGGCGACCGGGGAGCGGCGCACGCTCGCCGATGACGCCGAGCACGAGTACGGGTCGCCGCAGATCTCGCCGGACGGCACCCGGGTGGCCGTCGTAGTCCGCCGCCGGTCGTCGCCGGAGGAGCCGGGGGACATCTGGCTCGCCGTCGTGCCGCTCGGCGGCGGGCCGGTCGTCGAGGATTTGACCGGCGGCTGGGATCGGTGGCCGCACAGCGCCCGGTGGACGCCCGACGGGGGTGCGCTGATCGTGGCGGCTGACGACAATGGACGGTCGCCGCTGTGGCGAGTTGATGCGGGCACCGGGGAGGTCACCCGGCTGACTCGGGACGACGGCGCGTACACCGACATCCGGGTCTCGCCGGACGGGCGGTGGATCTATGCGTTGCGCAGCGCCATCGACAGTCCCCCGATGCCGGTACGGGTGCCGGTGGACGGGTCGGCGGGCGCGGAGACGTTGCGGGGTCCGGCTGCGGCTCCCGGCGTACCCGGTCGGCTGGAGGAGGTGACCACGACGGCCGCCGACGGTACCCCGCTGCGGGCATGGCTCGCGGTGCCGCACGGGGCCGGCGCGGACGCGCCGGTGCCGCTGGTGTTGTGGATTCACGGAGGCCCGCTCTGGTCCTTCAACGCGTGGTCCTGGCGCTGGAATCCGTGGATTCCGGTGGCGCACGGGTACGCGGTGCTGATGCCCGACCCCGCGCTGTCCACCGGGTACGGCTACGACTTCATCAAGCGTGGCTGGGGTGCGTGGGGCGACGCCCCCTACACCGATCTGATGGCCCTCACCGACGCCGCCGAGGAACGCGCGGACATCGACGCCGAGCGCACCGCGGCGATGGGTGGTTCGTTCGGCGGCTACATGGCGAACTGGATCGCCGGGCACACCGACCGCTTCGCCGCGATCGTCACGCACGCGTCGTTGTGGGCGCTCGATCAGATGATGACCACCACCGACGCGCCCTACTACTGGGTTCGTGAGCTGACCGGGGAGCGGCTCGAGGCGCACTCGCCGCACCGGTTCGCCGATGCCGTCACGACGCCGATGCTGGTGATCCACGGCGACAAGGACTACCGGGTGCCGATCGGTGAGGCCCTGCGCCTGTGGTGGGACCTGCTGTCGCGGTCGAAGGACGAGGACGGGTCGAGCCGCCACAAGTTCCTCTACTACCCCGACGAGAACCATTGGATCCTCAAACCGGGCAATGCGGAGATTTGGTACGCCACGGTGCTCGCGTTCCTGGCACACCACGTGCGCGGCGAGGAGTGGCAGCGGCCACAGCTGCTGGGCTGACCATCGCGGCGGGCGTCCGGGCCGGGCGCCCGCCGTCCGTGGCGCGAAGAACCGCACGACGGCCTGGGCGACGGTGAGCCTTACGGTCGTCTCCTCTCCGTGGTGGAGGTCAGCGGGAGCCGGGCGTCCATCGGCTGATGCTCCCAGGAGCCGCGGACCCAGGCGTGCGCCGGGTCGTCGGAGAAGAGCCACTTGCGCTCCCCCGCCCCGGCCATGACGTTGAGGTAGTAGAGGTCGTAGCCGGGCGCGGCCATCGACGGGCCGTGCCAGCCGTACGGGATCAGCACGACGTCCCCGCTGTGCACCTCAGCGCAGACATCGATGTCGTACCCCGGGTGGCCGTACACCCGCTGGAAGCCGGCCCCCGGCGCACCCGACGGCGAACCGGCGACCTCGAAGTAGTAGATCTCCTCCAGGGCCGTCTCCCCCGCCCCCGCCTCGTCGTGCTTGTGCGGCGGGTACGACGACCAGTTGCCGCCCGGAGTGAGCACCTCGACGGCGATGAGCCGGTCCGCCTCGAACGACTCCGGGGTGCAGAAGTTGTTGACCTGCCGGCTCGCCTGGCCGGCGCCGCGCAGCTCGACCGGCACCGACTCGGCCGGGCCGTAGCGGAACGGCAGGCGCTGCGTCGCCCGCGCCGAGGGCAGCGCGAACCGGCCGCCGTTGACCGCCCGGATGGTGACGGCGGATCCGATCGGCAGGTACGCGAAGTCGGTGACGCGGGAGAACACCGAGCGGCGCCCGGTCAGCGTGACCCGCTCGTCGTCGCAGGTGACGTCGCAGCCGCCGGAGAGCGGCAGGACGATCATCTCGTCGTCGCCGGTGGTGAAGCTGGCGCGCTGACCGATCGTCAGGTCGAGGACGCGCAGGCCGCTGTAGCCCCAGCCCGCGTTCTGCGGCGTGACGACGAGCTCGAACGGGGTGACCGCGGTCTGGCCGCGGCGCAGCAGACGGTTCACAGCAGGCTCACCGCCCGGTCGACCGCGCCCGCAACGTCCCCGCCGGGCGGATAGAGCAGGCTGCGCCCGATGACCAGGCCCTGCACCGTCGGCAGGGCGAGCGCCTTGCCCCACTGCGCGTACGCGGCGTCGGCGTCGGACGCCACCTCGCCGCCGAGGATCAGGGCGGGCAGCGTGGTCGCTGCCATCACCCGCTCCATCTCGTCGACGACGGGGACCTTGAGCCACGTGTACGCCGACGTGGTGCCGAGCCCGGCGGCCACGGTCATGGCCCGGATCATCGCCTCGGGATTCAGCTCGTTGCGGACCCGCCCGTCGACGCGGTGCGAGATGAACGGCTCCACCATCGCCATCAGCTTGCGCCCGGCGAGCTCGCTCACCGCCCGCGCGCAGCTCTCCAATGTGCTCACCGTGCCCGCGTCGGCCGGGTCGATGCGCACCAGCATCTTGCCGCCGTCGAACCCGGACGCGGCGATGCTGCCGGCGTCGTACGCGGTGAAACGGTCGTCGATCTCGAAGCTGGTCCCGGCGAGCCCGCCGCGGTTCATCGACCCGATGACCACCTTGTCGTCGAGCGCGCCGAGCAGCAGCAGGTCCTCGAGGAGGTCCGGGGTCCCGAGCACGCCGTTGACGCCGGGGCGTTCCAGCGCGGTGCAGATGCGGCGCAGCAGGTCGGCGCGGTTGCCCATGGCCAGCGGATCGGCGCCGGCACGCAGCGCACCCCGCGCCGGGTGGTCCGCGGCGATGACCATCATGCGGCCGTGCTCCCCGCGCCAGGAGGGCGGCTTGCGGCGGCGCCTGGCGGCCGAGGCGATCGCGTACGGGCGGTCGACCCGCGTCGCGACGATGTCGTGCAGCTCAGCCACGGCCGGCCCCCGATCCGAGCAGTTCCCGGACCTCGGCCTCGGTCGGCATCGCGTCGGCGCAGGCCAGCCGCGACGCGACGATGGCACCCGCGGCGTTGCAGAAGCGCATGATCTCCGCCAGCTCCCAGCCCGCGAGCAGGCCGTGGCAGAGCGCACCCCCGAACGCGTCGCCGGCGCCGAGCCCGTTGACCACCTCGATCGGTATCGACGGCGCCTCCACCTCCTCACCGGCACGGGACGCCAGGACCCCGTCGGGACCCTGCTTGACCACGGCCAGTTCGACGCCCATGTCGTGCAGCGCCGCCGCGGCCTTGCGCGGTTCCCGGACCCCGACGGCCGTGAAGCACTCGTCGAGGTTGCCGACCGCGACCGTCGCGTACGCAAGCGCCTCCTGGACCCAGCGCCGCGCCTCCTCGCGCGACTCCCAGAACATCGGCCGGTAGTCGAGGTCGAGCACCGTGGTGCCGGCCTTCGCGCGTTCCCGCAGGGCGGTCAGCGTCGCCGTCCGGGACGGCTCCTGGCACAGGCCGGTCCCGGTCACCCAGAAGATCTCGGCGGTACGCACGGAGTCCAGGTCCAGCTCCGCGGCGGCGATCTCGAGGTCGGGCGCCTTCGGATAGCGGTAGAAGTAGAGCGGGAAGTCGTCGGGCGGGAAGATCTCGCAGAAGGTCACCGGCGTGGGCGGCCCGGCCACCGGGCTGACGAACCGGTCGTCGACCCCGAATCCGCGCAGCGCGTCGTGGATCCAGGCCCCGAACGGATCGTCACCGGTCCGCGTGATCACCGCGCTGCGGCGCCCGTAGCGGGCGGCGGCCACGGCTACGTTGGTCGGGCTGCCACCGAGGAACTTCTCGAACGTCCGGACCTCCCGGAGCGATACGCCGATCTGTTGTGGATACAGATCAACGCCGGTACGTCCCATCGTCAGTACCTCGTCGGCGGGCATGCGTCCCCCTTGCCAAGAGCGATCGGAGAGAGCGATGGAGAGGCTGAGCGGTGGGGAGAGACCGGCGGCGGGGTCTCACCCCGGCGGGGCTGTCTCGGTTGGTTTCGATGTAATAACGTGAGTGCTTCCACGTCAATACTTTGTCCTGACAAACTGAAAACCAGGGGGTCCCGTGGCATCCGATCTCTCTGCCCCACGCAGTCCGGTCCGCCCGGTCGAGGTGGACCGGAGCAGCCCCGTGCCCCTGTACTTCCAGGTCGCCAGCCGTCTGCAGGAACTCATCGAAGCCGGTGAGATCGGCGTGGGCGCCCGCATCGAGAACGAGGTCGACCTCGCCGAGCGGCTGGGCGTCTCCCGCCCCACCACCCGCCGCGCGATCCAGTACCTGGTCGAACGCGGCATGCTGGTCCGCAAGCGCGGCGTCGGCACCCAGGTGGTGCACCCCAAGGTCCGCCGCCCGGTCGAACTGTCCAGCCTGTACGACGACCTCCTCAGCTCCGACCGCAAGCCGCGCACGGAGGTCCTGGACCTGAAGGTGATCCCGGCCCCCGCGCACGTCGCCGAGGCGCTGGAGCTGCCGCCGGGCACCGAGGTCACCTGGATCGAACGCCTGCGCTACGCGGACGGCGAACCGCTGGCCCTGATGCACAACGCGATCCCGCTCGGCCTGATCCACCTCGAGGCCGGCGACCTCGCCACGCACGGCCTCTACGAGCTGCTGCGCCGGGCGGGTTTCCAGCCCCGCATCGCGACCCAGATCATCGGCGCCCGCTCGGCCGCGGCCGGCGAGGCGCGCATCCTGCAGGAGAAGCGGGGGGCCTCACTGCTGACGATGACGCGTACGGCCTGGGACGTGAGCGGGCGAGCGCTCGAGTACGGATCCCACGTCTACCGGGCGAGCCGCTACAGCTTCGAACTCAACCTGTCGGCAGGCTGATATGTACGTGTTGGGCCTTCACGACGTTGGCGAGAATCAGGTCGCGGTTGTCGGCGGCAAGGGCGCGCACCTGGGGGCGCTGTCGCGGATCGACGGCATCCGCGTGCCGGCCGGCTTCTGCGTGACGACGGACGCCTTCCGGCAGGTCATGGCGGAGACACCCGCCATCGGCGACGAACTCGACCAGCTGTCGCGTCTGAACCTGGACGACCGGGAGGCGATCCGCACACTCAGCGCGGCGATCCGCCGGGCCATCGAGGCAACCGCCGTCCCGGACGATCTCGCGGCGGAGATCACCCGCGCTCTCGCCCGGCTCGGCGAGCAGGGTGCCTACGCCGTCCGGTCCAGCGCGACGGCGGAGGACCTGCCGACGGCCTCCTTCGCCGGCCAGCAGGACTCGTACCTGAACGTCGTGGGGCCCGAGGCGATCCTCCGGCACGTCAGCCGGTGCTGGGCCTCGCTGTTCACCGAGCGCGCCGTGACGTACCGCGGGCGCAACGGGATCGACCACCGTACTGTCCACATGGCCGTGGTCGTGCAGCAGATGGTCCTCCCCCAGGTGTCCGGCGTCCTGTTCACCGCGGACCCCGTCACCTGCCACCGGAAGGTCGTCTCCGTGGAGGCCGTCCCCGGCCTCGGCGAGGCCCTGGTCTCCGGCCTGGTGAACCCGGACGTCTACAAGGTGCGCGACGGCGAGGTCGTCGCCAGGACGATCGCCGCCGAGCCGCCGCTGACGGATGCGCAGGTCGTGCGGCTCGCCCGGCTGGGCCGGCGGATCGAGGCGCACTTCGGCCGCCCCCAGGACATCGAATGGTGCCTGGACGACGACGGCTTCCAGTTCGTCCAGAGCCGGCCGATCACCACGCTGTTCCCCATCCCCGAGTCCGGCGACGGGGAGAACCACGTCTATCTCTCCGTCGGCCATCAGCAGATGATGACCGACCCCATGAAGCCTCTGGGGCTGTCCTTCTGGCAGATGACGACTCCCGCGCCCATGGCCGAGGCCGGCGGCCGCCTGTTCGTCGACGTCACCCAGCGGCTGGCGTCGCCGGCGAGCCGGGCCGGCCTCCTGGAGCTCATCGGGAAGTCCGATCCGCTGACCGGGGACGCCCTGCGGACCGTCCTCGAACGGGACGGCTTCATCCGGCCGATTCCCGACGAGGGTCCCCCGGGGCCGCTGTTCGGCGGCGCGGCCGCACCGATCGAGGCGGACCCGGCCATCGTCACCGAGCTGATCGGGCTCGGCGAGGCATCCGTCGCCGCCTCGGAACGCGAGATCCGGACGAAGTCCGGAGAGGCGCTGCTCGACTTCATCCGGGCGGACATCCAGGAGCTGAGGCGGATCCTGTTCGATCCGCGCAGCCATCGGGTGTTCATGTCGGCGATGGAGGCCACGTGGTGGCTCAACGAGCGGCTGGAGGAGTGGCTGGGCGAGAACAACGCGGCGGACACGCTCACGCAGTCCGTTCCCCACAACGTCACGTCGGAGATGGGGCTGGCACTGCTCGACGTCGCCGACGCGATCCGCCCCCATCCGGACGTGGTGGCGTTTCTGCAGCACGTCGAGGACGACGGTTTCCTGGACAAGCTTCCCGAGGTCGCGGGCGGGCGCGAAGCGCGAGACGCCATCGAGTCCTGGCTCCACGAGTACGGCATGCGCTGCGTCGGCGAGATCGACATCACGCGTCCGCGGTGGAGCGAGCGCCCCGCCACGCTCGTACCGATGATCCTCGGCAACGTCAGGAACTTCGAGCCGGGCGAGAGCCGGCGACGTTTCGAGCAGGGTCGGCAGGAGGCCTGGAAGAAGGAGCAGGAGCTGCTGGAGCGCCTGCGGACCCTGCCGGACGGTGACGACAAGGCCGACGAGACGAAGCGGAAGATCGACCTGGTCCGCACCTTCATCGGGTACCGGGAGTATCCGAAATACGGCATGATCAGCCGCTACTTCGTCTACAAGCGAGCCCTGATGGAGGAGGCCGAGCGTCTCGTCCGGGCCCGCGTCCTGCGCGAGCAGGAGGACATCTTCTACCTCACCTTCCAGGAGCTCCACGACGTCGTACGCACGCAGCGGGTGGAGGACCACCTCATCGTCCGGCGCAGGGACGAGTTCCGGTCGTATCAGGCGCTCACGACGCCCCGGGTGCTCACCTCGGACGGCGAGGTCATCTCCGGGGCGTACCGGCGCGACGATGTGCCGGCCGGCGCGCTGATCGGCCTGCCGGTCTCCGCCGGGACCGTCGAGGGGCGGGCCCGCGTCATCCTCGACATGGCACGCGCCGATCTCGAACCGGGCGACATCCTCGTCACGGCCCACACGGACCCCAGCTGGACGCCCCTCTTCGTCGCCGCCGCGGCCCTGGTGACGGAGGTCGGAGGGATGATGACCCACGGCGCGGTGATCGCCCGGGAGTACGGCCTGCCGGCCGTCGTCGGCGTGGCGGACGCCACCCGGCTGATCCTCGATGGACAGCGGATTCGCGTGCACGGCACCGGCGGCTACGTCGAGGTCCTGCCGTGACCGATCAAGCGCGTCAGAGGCAGGGCGGGACGTAGCCGTTGATTCGCAGCCCGCGGACGTCCGCTCGTTCGCCGTCTTGCCGACGAACACCAGGCCCCGGGCCTCGCCGACGGCGACGTCGAACGGGAACGTGGGCGTGCCCAGCTCCGGCAGCGACGTCCACGCATCCGGCCGGAGGCTGAAGAACCTGGTGACCATCCGCCCCTGCGTCGAGGGCACCGGCGTGAGCCACTGGGCGCCGCCGCTCCAGTGCGACGCCGGCCGCAGCTGGACGTACAGGTCGTCGGTCGCGCTGTACGTGAGCCAGAAGCCACGGGACTGCGACAGGTCGACCTGCGCCTCGAACTCGTTGGCGAGCCAGACGACCACCACGTGCCACTCGGCGTTGAGGAACGTCACCTCGGCCGCGTACTGATGGCGGCGGACGGGGACGAGCAGGCTGCCGGTCGCCGGGACGGTGGTACCTTCCCCGCTCGCCAGCCACTGCTGGAAGCGGTCGATGGACGGGGTCGCGCACTCCTTGAGTGCCGCGCCGGCGCCGGCGGCGCCCGGCGTCACGATGAGGCAGGCGGCCAGTGCGGCGGTGGCGAGCCCCGCCGCCCTCTTTCCGGGTACGGAAAACATTGTTGAGAGTTTGGTGGCCCGCGGGCGGACAGTCAAGAACGTCGATATAAGGACGCGCATCCTCGAAGAACACGACGGCGCCGGGACGGTCTACCGTCGACAAGCATGGGGGATGCTGTCGTGCTCGGGGCCGGCCTGGCCGGTCTGATCACCGCGCGGGTACTCAGCGAGGCGTATGAGACGGTCACGGTCGTCGACCGTGACGACCTGCCCGAGGCCGCGCAGCCCCGGCGCGGGGTGCCGCAGTCACGCCAGCTGCACGTCCTGCTGGCACGGGGACGGCAGGCGCTCGACGAGCTGTTCGACGGTCTCAGCGACGAACTCCACGCGTGCGGCGCCCCCCTTGTCGACCTCAACGCCGGGGTGCACTGGGTCAACGACGGCTACCGGATGCGGCGCTCCCCCTCCTCGCTCATCGGGGTCGGGGTCAGCCGGCCGCTGCTGGAGCGTACGGTGCGGGCCCGGGTGCAGAAGCTGGCGAACGTCCGCTTCCTGCCCGCCACAGAAGCCACCGGACTGCTGAGCACCGACGACCGCCGGCGCGTGACGGGCGTACTGGTGACGCCGCGCGACGGCGCCCCGGAAAGGCTCGACGCCGACCTGGTGGTCGACGCCTGCGGGCGGGCGTCCCGCAGCCCGGTGTGGCTGGCGGCGCTGGGCTATCCGGCTCCGGCCGAGGACCGGGTCGCCATCGACGTCACGTACGTGACCCGGTGCTACGAGCGCGAGTCCCGTCATCTCGGCGGGCTGCTCGGGGCGCTGACGAACGCCGTGCCGCAGCGTCCGCGTACCGGCATCGTGGCCGCGCTGGAGGACGACCGGTTCGCGGTGGCGCTCAGCGGGGTGCTCGGCGAGCAGCCGCCGACCGACGACGAGGGGTTCGTACGGTTCGCCGACTCGCTGGGCGTACCGATGATCAGCAGCCTGGTGCGCGAGGCCGTCCCGGTCGGCGAGCCGGCCCGGATGCGGTACCCGGCGAGCCTCCGGCGGCGCTACGAGCGGCTGCGCCGGTTCCCGCTCGGTTACCTGGTGACCGGGGACGCCCTGTGCAGCTTCAACCCGATCTACGGGCAGGGTATGACAGTCGCCGCCACCGAGGGCCTGCTGTTGCGGGAGCTGCTCCAGGGTGACAAGAACAACCTGTGGCGGCGGTTCTTCCGCGGCGCCGCGCGGCTGATCGACGGGCCGTGGTCCATCGCGGTCGGCACCGATCTGCGGTTCCCCCAGGTCGAGGGGCGGCGGACGCTGCGGGTGCGGCTCGTCAACGCGTACGTGCACCGGTTGCACGCCGCCGCCCGTACCGACGCGGTGCTCGGCACCGCGTTCCTGCGGGTGCTCAACCTGGTCGACCCGCCGCACCGGCTGCTGCGGCCCGCGATCGTGCGCCGGGTGCTGGTGGGTGGCTGATCCCGGCGGCGGGGTACGGCCCGGCGGACCGCACCCCGCAGGCCCTCACGGACGCCACATGCGGAAGAACGGCGTGTCGTCCGGGAGCCGGATGTCGAACGGCGACATCCGGGTGTAGCCGTGCCGCTCGTACAGGCGGATGTTGTCCTCGTTGGTCGCTTCGAGATAGGCGGGCACGTCCAGCCGGTCGTGCGTGTGCTGCATCAGCGCACTGCCCAGCCCGGCGGCCTGATGATCCGGGTGGACCGCCAGGAACGCCAGATGCCAGTGCGGCTCCTCCGGATGGTGCTTCTCGAACAGTTCGTCGAGCGCCTGGAAGTTGGGCAGCCAGCGGCCGGCGAGGGCGGTCATCCGCTCCTCGTAGGCGGGGATCTCCGGCAGTTGCCGCGTACGGTCGAACCACACCGCCGTGGCCACCAGGCCGCCGTTCGCATCCTCGATGACGTCGATCTTGCCGCCCTGGGGCGCGGACTCGGACAGGAACGCGAAGAAGTCGCCCATCACCGTCAGGCGTTCGCCCTCGTCCGGTACGAGGGAGCGGTTCTGCGGGAGGTGGTCGAACGAGGCCGCGATGAGCCGGCCGACGGCCGGGACCTCGGCGACGCGGGCGGGGCGGATCGGCGTCATCGGATCGCCTCCGTGAACGAGTAGGTGGCGGCGCTGCGGGCGCCCAGCCCGATGCCCTCGTAGACCGTCGGCCGGGTGCGGCGCAGGATGAGCGCCCAGGCCACGCCCGCCAGGGTGAGGACGGCGTACGCGAGCGGCACCACCCAGGTCGGCTTCGAGCCCGGTTCGACGCCGAACAGGGTCGCGATGTTGGTCAGCGCGAGGTACGTCATCACGAGCAGCAGCACCGTGCCGATCGCCGGGGCGCCGAGGCGGTGCCAGACGTCCTCACCGTGCGGGTTGCGGGCGAAGTAGCCGATGACCGCGACCGACGTGACGGTGATGAGCACCAGGACGCCGATGCCGCCAGTGGTGCCGCCCCAGAAGAAGAGCTGCACCAGCGGGTCCCAGCCCATCACCGCGTACACGAGGATCGCGACCAGGCCGAGCGCCGACTGGGCCAGCGAGCCGTTCTTGGGTGCCCCCGTGCCGGGCACCGTACGCCCGAACGCCCGCGGCAGCACGCCCTCGCGCCCGAGCGAGAACGTGTAGCGGGCGATGATGTTGTGGAAGGAGATCATCGCCGCGATGAGCGACGTCAGGAACAACGCGTGGCCGAGGTGGATGGCGGTGCCGCCGAGCCGGGCGGAGGCCAGGTTGAAGAACAGTTCCGGGCCCTCGGTGCCGGCGCGTTCGACGGCCTGGCCGCCGGAGGCCGAGATCATCGCCCAGGCGGAGAAGCCGTACAGGACGGCGATCAGCGCGACCGCGATGTAGGTGGCGCGGGGTACGGTCCGGCGCGGGTCCCGGGACTCCTCGCTGAAGACCACCGACTGCTCGAAGCCGACGAAGCCGGTGACCGCCATGACCAGCAGGGCTCCGGCCCCGGTGCCGACCAGGCTGCCCGGGTTGAGCGGCGCCGACGACGCCTCGAAGGTGGGCGCGGCCAGGTCGGCGAAGCTGAAGACGACCACGAGCACGATCTCGGCGACCAGCAGGGTGGCGAGGACCTTGCCGTTGACCGCTACGTCGCGGACGCCGAGGACCGCCACCAGCGCCCAGGCGACCAGGGCGATGACCCACCACTGCACGTCGACGCCGAACCAGTCGGCGAACAGCGGGGAGGCGATCGCGCCGAAGCCGCCGTACGAGGCGAGCTGGAAGCTGTTGTAGGCCAGCAGCGCGACCCACGCGGCGCCGACGCCGAGCGGCCGGCCGAGGCCCTGCGAGATGTACGCGTAGAAGGCCCCGGCGTTGGCGATGTGCCGGGCCATGGCGACGTAGCCGACCGCGAACACGGCGAGCACGACGGCGACGGCCAGGAACGCGATGGAGATCGCGGTGAGGCCGGTGACGGCGAGGCCGGTCGGGACGACCCCGGCGACGACGGTGAGGGGCGCGGCGGCGGACATGACGAAGAAGACGACCGCGGCCACGCCGAGGCGGTCGCGGGCGAGCGCGGTGGAGAGCTGGCTGGGTCTCGCGGGGGTGGTGGTTGCGGACACGGGGGTCTCCAAGCGGGGAGGAGGGGTGGTCAGGCCCGTCGGGCCATCACGGCGTCACCCACGGCGGCCTCTGCGTGGCCGACGAGGTGCTGCAGCATCGCCGGCAGGCGCCGGCGCAGCTGGTCGAACAGGTGGTCGCGCTCGTGGGGCTCGAGCGTGACGAGCACGTGCTGGTCGAGGCCGGTGGCGAGCACCAGCCCGGTCAGCACGAGATCGGAGGTGTCCAGCAGCTCACCCCGGGTCGCGGAGATGCGGATCCGGGTGCCCGGCCAGCCGGCGGTGGTCGAGTCGACGGGCTCGAAGCGCACCTTGGTGCCCAGCAGGCCGCGCTTCTCCCTGCGGTGCACCAGGCCGGCCCGGGCGAGGCGGCGCTCGACCAGGTCGGTGGCGACCCCGGTGGCGAGGAAGGAGATCCAGTCGCGGATCCGCCGGTGGTGCGGTTCGCGCAGGAGCTGGCCGAGGACGGCGGCGGTGGCCGGGTCCGGGGTGGGCTCGTCGTCGATCACGACGACGTGGTTCTCGCGCAGGTCGAGACGGCGCCACAGGACGAGCTCGGCGAGCAGCGCGGCGGCGAGCCCGAGCCCGAGGGTGGCCGGGGTCAGCACGCAGCGGCCGCGGGGCGAGTCGTGGGCGGCGAGGTACAGGTCATCGGCGAGCGGGAGCTGCGATGACGACACGGAATCAATCCCTCGGGCATCACGGAATGACCGCCGGTCGCGGTCACCGGCAGTCACGGGTACGGATGGAAGCAGGGCGCCGTCACCGCGGACCATTACGGTGAGCGGCGTACGCACGACACCGCGTAGCTTGCCAGCGCCCGACTACCCGGCGCAATGTCCAGAGTGGCCAAAGCTTCAATGCATCGTGCACGATGGCTCTGACCTGCCTGTATGTCTCCAACACTGTGGACAGAATTAACCAGGACGTCATGGCCGGAAGTCTTGACGGGCATCGAATATCGCCCTTACCGATCGCTTACACGACGGGCCTAGCGTCAGCGGCATGACGGACCGCAGCACGGTTTCCCACCTGCTCCGCCGGTTGACGCTCGGCCCGACCGCGGCCGAGGTCGACGCGGCGGTCCGGGCCGGCGTCACGGCCACCGTGGAGAAGGCACTCGCCCCGATCGGCGCGACCGTGCCGATCCCGGACCCCGGCTCGTTCCGACCCGGCAAGGACGGCCGGCAGGACGCCCGCCGGCAGGCCACCGAGGCGACCTGGTGGTGGGTCTCGCGGATGGCGGCGGCGCCGGGAGCGGCCGAGAAGCTGGCCTTCTTCTGGCACGGCCACTGGGCGACCTCGGTACGCAAGGTGCGCTCGGCGGCGCTGATGCTCGCCCAGCACCGCACCCTGCGGCAGTACGGCGGAGGCGGCACCGGCCCGCTCGTCCGCGCGATGCTGCGCGACCCCGCCCTGATCCTGTGGCTCGACGGGCAGCGCAACACGCGCAAGGCGCCGAACGAGAACCTGGCCCGCGAGCTGATGGAGTTGTTCACCCTCGGCGTCGGCGCCTACACCGAGGACGACGTCAAGGCCGGGGCGCGCGTGCTCACCGGCTGGCGCGCCGCCCGGACGGCCACCACGGCGACCCTTGTGCCCGCGCGCCACGACCCGGGACCTGTCACCCTGCTGGGGCACACCGGAACGCTCGACACCGACTCGTACGCCGACCTGCTCGTACGCCACCCGGCGCACCTGCCCTACCTGGCGCGACGGCTGTGGATCCGGTACGGCTCGGGCACCAGCCCGGACGCGGCCACCACCGCGCAGCTGACGTCCGTCCCGGATCGCACCACGACCGGGATGCTGCGCGCCCTGGTCGGCGCGGAGGCGTTCGCCGCCACCAACGGCACCCTGGTGAAGCAGCCGGTGGAGTGGATGGTCGGCGCGGTCCGCCAGCTGGGCCTGGACCTCGGCGCCCTGCCGGAGAACAAGCGTGGCCCGATCGTGGGCGGACTGCGCGCGCTGGGCCAGATCCCGTTCCGGCCACCGAGCGTGGGCGGCTGGCCGGTCGGCGCCGCCTGGCTCACGACGTCCTCGGCCCAGGCGCGACTCCGCTCCGGCCAGGCGCTGGCGGCGCTCGCGCCGGAGGCCGTCGAGAAGCTGGACGGCGCGGCCCGGGGCGAACGGGTCGACGCGCTGGCCCGGATGCTCGTCGTCGACGCCTGGAGCGACCGGACCCGGGCCGTGCTGACCGCGGGCGCCGCCGAGCCGCGCCGCCTGCTGGCGCTCGGCCTGGCCACTCCCGAATACACCGTCCACTGAGGAGAGCGGCATGGACAGCATCACGCGGCGAAGGTTCCTGACCGCCAGCGGCGTCGTCGCGGCGGGCGCACTCGCGGCCGGTGGGACCGCGTACGGCCTCCGGGACATCCTCGGCTTCCGGGACGACGAGGCCGCCGGGCGGATCCTCGTGCTCGTCACGCTCTACGGCGGCAACGACGGAATCAACACCGTCATCCCGTACGCCGATCCGGCCTACGCCACCAACCGGCCGTCGATGGCGTACGGCGAGGGCCAGGTGCTGCCGCTCGCGGACGGCTTCGGGTTGAACCCGAGCCTCGCCGGGCTGCACCGGATGTGGGGCGAGGACCGGCTGGCGATCGTACGCGGCGTCGGCTATCCCCGGCCGGACCGCAGCCATTTCCGCTCGATGGACATCTGGCAGACGGCGAACCCGGAGCGCCCGGAGAACACCGGGTGGCTCGGCCGCTGGCTGGACCGCGCGGGCGCCGATCCCCGCCTGGCCGTCTCCTTCGAGCCGGTGCTCCCGCCGATGCTGGCCGGCGCGACGAGCGCGGGGGCCACCGTGCCGGGCGGGGCGCTGAAGCTGCCGCACGGCGTGGACCAGGCGGTGCTGGCCGGGTTCGGCGCCCCGGCGGCGGGCGAGTCGGCCGGCCGGGCCCGGGCCGCGGCCTGCTTCGCCGACCTGATCCGGGTGCAGGACCTCATGGACGAGACGGTGCCCGACGACGGTGACGACGACGGCGAGCAGCCGGCGACGGCGACCGGCGGGCAGGCCCCGCCCCTGGACCGGCAGCTCGCCCTGGTCAGCCGCTGCATCGAGGCGGGCGCCGCCACCCGGGTCTACTCGGTGTCGCTGGGCGGCTTCGACTTCCACGCCGACGAGAAGAGCGCTCAGGAGGCGATCCTGGCGAGCCTCGACAAGCCGCTCGCCGCGTTCGCGGAGCGGATGGCCGGCCGCGGCGTCGTGGTCGCCGTCTACTCGGAGTTCGGCCGCCGGGTACGCGCGAACGCCTCCGACGGCACCGACCACGGCACCGCTTCCTCGGTCCTGCTGATGGGCGACGGCATCCCGGGCGGCATGTACGGCGAGCCGCCCAGCCTCACCGACCTCGACGACGGCGACCTGCGCCACACCACCGACTTCCGCGACGTGTACGCGATGCTGCTCGCCGACGTGCTCCGGGCCGATCCTGAGACGATCCTCGGCGGCTGGCGGGGGCGCCTGGCATTTAGTTGACGGCTCAAGTAAATGGGCGTACCGTGGACGTCAGTTAGTTGAAGCGTCAACGGAGGTTCCCATGAGCACCATGCCCGCGCTGTTCCTCAGCCACGGCGCCCCGCCGCTGGTCGACGACCCGGCCTGGGTGGCCCAGCTCCAGGACCTTGCGGCCGGCCTGCCCCGGCCGAAGGCCGTCCTGGTCGCGTCGGCGCACTGGGAGTCGGCGCCGCTGATGCTCGGCGCCACCGAGACCGTCCCGCTGGTGTACGACTTCGGCGGCTTCGCCCGGCGCTACTACGAGGTGCAGTACCGGGCACCGGGCGCGCCGGAGCTCGCCGACCGCATCGAGAAGCTCATGCCGGACAGCGAGCACGTCGCCCGCACCGCGCGTGGCCTCGACCACGGCGCGTACGTCCCGCTGACCGTCATGTACCCGGACGCCGACATCCCGGTGCTGCAGATGTCCCTGCCGACCCTCGAGCCCGACCGGCTGCTCGACCTGGGTCGCCGGCTCGCCCCGCTGCGGGACGAGGGCGTCCTGATCATCGGGTCCGGTTTCACCACCCACGGCCTACCGTTCCTGCGCGACTTCCGCACCGGCGCGGAGGCTCCCGGCTGGTCCCGCGAGTTCGACGCCTGGGCCGCCGAGACCCTGACCCGCGGCGCCGTCGACGAGCTGGCGGACTTCCGCAACCGGGCGCCCGGCATGCCGTACGCGCACCCCACGATCGAGCACTTCGCCCCGATGTTTCTGACGCTGGGCGCCTCCGGAAACCCCGAGCAGAGCCCCGAGCAGCCGATCGACGGCTTCTGGATGGGCCTGGCGAAGCGCTCGTTCCAGGCGAACTGAACCGGGGGTTTTCAGGATTCTCCCAGCGTGACCAGGGATTCTGGGACATCCCCCCACGACACCCGGAGGTTTCTCCCTGATGCTGGAGGTCACCGCGCTCGGCTGGACGCTGACCATCGCGGTCATCGTCGCCCTGCTCGCCCTCGACCTGACCCTCGGCGTGCTGCGCCCGCACGCCGTCGGATTCCGCGAGGCCACCGCCTGGTCGGTCTTCTACATCGCCGTGGCCCTCGCCTTCGGTGTCGTGTTCGCCCAGGTCGCCGGGTGGGACCACGGCACCGAGTACTTCGCCGGATACATCGTCGAGAAGAGCCTGTCGGTCGACAACCTCTTCGTCTTCGTCATCATCATGAGCACCTTCGCGGTGCCGGAGAAGTACCAGCAGAAGGTGCTGACGTTCGGCATCATCATCGCGCTGGTGCTGCGGGTCATCTTCATCGCGCTCGGCGCGACGCTGCTGTCGCTCTTCTCCTTCATGTTCCTGATCTTCGGCCTGCTGCTGATCTACACGGCGGTGCAGCTCTTCCGGCACCGCGACGAGGATCCCAGCGTCGACGACAACGCCCTGGTCAAGGCCAGCAAGCGGCTGTTCCCGGTGACCGACGAGTACGACGGCGGCAAGCTGTTCACCCGGACCGGCGGCCGGCGGATGGCCACCCCGCTGTTCATCACGCTGATCGCCATCGGCAGCACCGACCTGCTGTTCGCGCTCGACTCGATCCCGGCGGTGTTCGGCGTGACCGAGGAGGCGTACATCGTCTTCGTCGCCAACGCCTTCGCCCTGCTGGGCCTGCGAGCACTGTTCTTCCTGGTGAAGGGCCTGCTGGACCGGCTCGTCTACCTGTCCACCGGGCTGTCGCTGATCCTCGCGTTCATCGGCGTGAAGCTGGTGCTGCACTGGTTGCACGAGGACGTCTGGCACGGCGCCCCGCAGATCGGCACCCCGCTCTCGCTCGGCGTGATCCTGGTGGTCCTGGTGATCACGACGGTGGCCAGCCTGGCGAAGACCCGCCGAGACCCGTCCGCCAAGGCCCATGCCGGCAGCCTGCGGGCCCACGCACCGCAGGAGGACAGCGCCCAGCACTGACACGGAAAGACCCCGGCGGCGCCGCCGGGGTCTTGTCGTCTGGGGGTGGACCCGTCAGGCCCGATAACCGCCCATCGCGGTACGCGTGCGCTGTCGTTCGTAGTCCTGCTGGTTGAGGATCTCGCGGATCCGGGTCGTGTCGGCCTCGTCGTGCCGGCCGAGGATGAGGTCGAGCTCCGCGCGCTCGGCCGGGGTCTGGAACGCCGCGAGCTCCGCGCTCAGCCGGCGGTGAGCCCGCCGCTCGATCCGGCGGTTCGACAGGTTGACGCGCGCGTCCTTGATCCTGTTCTTGAGGGCCATCGTCCGTCTCCTTACGGAAAGTGATGAAGAGAAGCGTCGTCGCTCTCCCCTACCAGGTTCCTGGTTCCGGACCACGGCAACAAATCAAGCAGGTAAAACATTCGATCCAACAGTGACCCGGGCCACCGGAATGCTGTAGCCCGGGTCACTCTCCGTCGCTGAATGCCTGGTCAGACGCCGTCGGTGTTTTGCGCCACAGCGGAGCAAAAACCTAGAGGGTCAGGGTCCAGGTGTTGATGTAGCCGGTGTCCTGGCTGTACACGTCGCGGACCTGCAGCTTCCAGGCCCCGTCGCCCGCCTCGCTCGACAGGTTGGTGGTGTAGGTCTGGTCGACGTTGTCCGCGCTGTCGAAGAGGCTGCTGTTCTTCAGCCGGTACGACGTCCCGTCCGGCGCCAGCAGATCCACGACCAGGTCACCGCGGTACGTGTGGACGATGTTTACCGCCACAGTGGAGGTGGCCGTGCCGTTACGCCCGCAGCCGCTGATCGTGATCGTGCTGGTCACCGCCGCGCCGGCGTCCGGCACGGACACGTCCGTGCCGTTGGCGCCGCTGCAGGAGCCGCCGGGGCCACCGGTGACGGTCAGCGTGTAGGTGGCCGTGTGCGTGGCCGAGCCGGTGCCGGTCACGGTCACCGTGTACGTACCCGACGGCGTCGACGCGCTGGTCGCGATCGTCAGCGTGGACGAGGACCCGGAGGTCACCGACGCCGGGCTGAACGTCGCGGTGGCGCCGCTGGGCAGGCCCGAGGCGCTCAGCGCGACGGTCTGCGCCGAACCGGCCGTGGTGGCGGTGGCGACGGTGGTCGTGGCCGACGAACCCGCGGCGACGCTGCCCGACGCCGGCGAGACCGAGATGGAGAAGTCGTTGGACGGGGTGCCCGTACAGGTCGCCTCGCCGCTCTGCGCCGGCACGCTGATCGCGTTCCAGGCCGCCTTCACCGTGTTGAACTCGGTGCAGCTGTTCGGGTAGAGGTTCTTCGCCGCGTTGAGCGTGGCCGTACGGATGTTCGCGTACTTCCAGGTCGAGGTCTTCGCCTGCATGGCGTTGTAGTAGATCTCACCGGCCTTGCGGACCGAGATGCCGGTGACCGACGAGGAGTTGCAGGTCGGGCTGGCGGGCTGGCCGTTCGACGGCGCGGTGCCCTCGGCGACCAGGTAGAACCAGTGGTTCAGCGGGCCCGCCGCGGCGTGCACCTCGGTCGACGGGATCGACGTGGACCAGCAGTTGGGGTCGCCGGCCAGCGAGGGGTTGTACATGTAGCGGATCGGGCCGTCGCCGACCAGATCCACCTCTTCGCCGACGCTGTAGTCCGGCGGGTCGAGCGGGCTGTTCGCGTACGCCTCGGTCAGCGCGCCGAAGATGTCGCCGGTGGACTCGTTGATGCCGCCGTTCTCGTTGCCGCTGCCGGCGCCGCCCGGGGTGTATTGGAAGACGGCGTGGCCGAGCTCGTGGCCCACCACGTCGATCGGCGTGGCCTGGCGGGTGTTCGCCTGGTTGTGGCCGAAGTTGACGTACGACCCGTTCCAGTAGGCGTTCACGTCGTTCAGCCCGACCCGGATCGGCGCGTTGTTGCCGTTGCCCTGGATGCCGTTGCGGTTGAACCAGGCGCCCAGCATGTCGATCTCACGCTGCGCGCCCCACATCGCGTCGACGCAGGCGGTCTCGAGGTTCGTCCCCGAGCCGTTGCCCCACGCGTCGTCGGTGCCGGTGTACGCCGCGCCGTTCTGCCCGCCGCACTTGAGGCCGGGACGGGTGGGGTCGGTCATCGAGTACGACGACCCGGAGCCCGACGTGTTGATGGTGACGTTGCCGTAGTAGTAGCCGTTGCCGGTGCCCTCGCGGACGTAGTCGACCTGGTCGGCCACCTTGCCGGTGCGGGCGTCGACGAAGACGTGCAGGTTGCTCGCCCGGCCCTGGGCCGTACGGCCCTTGACGACGGCCTCGTAGACGAGCTTCGGGGTGCCCCACGCCAGCACCTTGAGCTCCGGTGCGGCGGCGGTGTCCACAGTGGCCAGCCGGGCCCGGGCCGTGGCGGCGGCCCGGGCGGCGGTGACCGCCGGCGTCGTGCCGACGGCGATCGGGGCGGTCTGCGCGACCGCGGTGTCCTTGACCGTGCCGGCGGCGTCCGTGGTCACCACGACGTCACCGCCGACCACGGCCAGGCCCTTGAAGGACCGAGCGTAGGTCACGTACTGGAGCCCGCGTGTGCCCTGCACGACGCCGGTGCGCTTGAGCGCGTCGCCGTCGGCACGGCGCAGCAGCGACGAGGTTCCGGCGCTGCCGACGAGGCGGTCGGCGGCCGACGCGGCCAGGGCCGCGGGGGCGGGTGCGGGGCTGGGGGCCTGCGGCTGCGCCGAGGCCGGCGTCGCCGCCAGCGTCAGCGCGGCCCCGGCGGCGAGTGCCGCCGCGGCCGGGATGAGTTTTCTGCGTCCCACGCTCGTACTCCTTTTCTCGACCCGATCAGGGCGAGGCCTGAGCGCGGTGTCCCCGGGGGTTGGGGACACCTAGGCTGCTCCAGCAGTGACGCTATGCATCGATGGCGGTCACCGAATCAGGGAAAACCCTTGTCGGCAGTTTCTGCGACAGCTGGGTCCTCGAACGCACGCCGAGCTTGCGGTAGACCCGGGTCAGGGTGGCCTCGACGGTCTTGACGCTCAGGAACAGCCGGCCGGCTATCTCGCGGTTGCTGGCCCCGTCGCGCACGAGCGCCGCGATGCGTGCCTCGGTGGACGTGAGACCCAGGTCGGACGGGGGCGCGGCGGATCCTTCCGGACGCGCCAGCGCCCGCTCCGCCTGCTCGGTCCACGGCTTCGCGTCCGCGGCGAGGAACAGGGCCAGTGCCGAACCGAGGGCGCCGCGGGCGGCCGCGTACCGGCGGCGCCGCCGCTCCGCCCCGCCCTGCACCAGCAGCGCGTGGGCCTGCTCGAGGGGCTGGCGCAGCTCGGCGAAGTGCCGGGCGGCCGCGGCGGACAGCACCACCGCCGCGTCGGCCCGGCCCTGCTCGGACAGGACCATCGCGGTGGCCCGGTCGAGGTAGCCGTCGAGACCCGGGGTGGCGCCGAGTCGTTCGGCACCTGCCCGGGCCACGGCCAGCACCGTCACCGCCTCGTCGTGCTCGCCGAGCGCCGCCAGGCCGGCCGCGAGATCGCCCTGCCAGCGCACGATCATCGGGTCCGTGGCGCCGCCCTCGAGGTCGCGCAGCCGGCGCAGGGTGGCGACCCCGGCCCGGGTCTCGCCGGCGCGAAGCTGGGCCTGGCCGAGGGCGTGCAGGTTGCGGCGCAGGTAGAGGCTGTCACCCTCCTGTTCGGAGGCTCGCACCCCGCGGTCGGCGTACCCGGACGCGGCAGCGAGGCTGCCCCCGGCCAGCTCGGCGACGGCGGCCGTGTACCAGGTCGGGCCGGGGCTCAGGCCGGCGTCCTGGGCGGCGGCCACGGCGCGGTGGGCGTACCGCAGGGCGTCCCGGCAGCGGCCGGCCCGGGTGGCCACCTCGGACAGGCTGCGCAGGATCTCGACCAGGGCCTCGCCCGTACGGTCGTGCTCGGCGACGGCGAGCAGAACGAGCAGCTCGGCCCGGGCCTCGTCCAGGCGATCGTCCATCATGGCGAAGCGCGCCGCCAGGTAGCGGGGGCTGAGGTGCAGCCAGCCGGGCACCTGCGGGGCGGGCAGCAGCAGGGCCCGCCGTAGCGTGCCGGCCCACTGGGACTCGCCTCGCAGCCGCTGCACCTGGGCCAGGGCGCTCAGCGCCATCGCCTCGGTCGTCCGGTCCCCCGCCGTACGCGCGGCCGCGGCCGACTCGGCGGCGCAGATCGCGGCGGCGTCCGCGTCCCCGCCGATCATCGCCGCCCAGGTCAGCCGCAGCCGGACCGGCGCGAGCAGGGCCGGGTCGGCACCGGCGTCGTTGAGCGCACCGGCGAACATCTCCCCCATGCCGGCCAGTGCCTGACCGGCCAGGTCGAGCAGCACGAGCCGGGCCCGGACGCGGTGCGCGGGCGGGGCGTCGGCGGCTGCCAGGACGGCCTCGGCGGCGCGCCCGGCGATCGTGGGTGCCCCGGCCGTGGCAGCGGTGCCCGCCGCGGTGACCAGCCAGTCGAAGCGCTGCGCCGCGAGGCTGCGCGGGCAGCGGTCGGCGGCGAGCAGGAACAGCTCGGCGGCCGTACGCCCGGCTCCCCGCCGCTGCGCCCGCGCGGCGGCGTCGACGAGGTCGCGGGCCACGTCGGCGTCCGGCCGTCCGCTGCGCAGCGCCCGGTGCCGGACGGCCACCGTCTCGTCCAGCGCCGCGTTGGCGAGCGCGTCGTGGACCCCGGCGCGGCGGGCGGCCCCCGCGTCCTCGGCGAGCACTGCGGCGAGCGCGGGCGGCGTGAACCGGATCAGCTCGCCGTCGATCTCCACGATCCCGGCCTCGGCGGCGATCCGCAGGTCGCGGTCGGCGTCCTCGTGACCGGCCCGCACGAGCACGGTCAGCGTCGGCTCGGTGGCCAGGGCGGCCACCAGCAGCGTGCCGGTGACCGCGGGCGGCAGGGCGGCGACGCGGCGGCGCAGCAGGGCGCGTACCGCCTCGGGCAGCGGCGCCGGCCGCCAGACGGGTCCCGGCTCGACGGCACCGAGCGCCAACGCGAGGAAGGGGTTGCCGCCGCTGGCCTCGTGCAGGCGGGCGGCGGTGCGGCAGGGCAGGCCCCGGGCCTCGAGCAGGGCCGTCAGGTCGCCGGCACCGAGCGGCGGGACGGGCAGATCCGCCACCGGAGCGGGGCAGAGCCGGGTCGCCCGGTGCCGGCCGCCCTCGCCGGGGAAGCGCTGCGCGGCGACGACCCGGACCCGCGGCCCGGGACGGCGGCGCATCGCGAAGCCGATCAGCTCGGCGGACTCGGCGTCGAGCCACTGCACGTCGTCGAGGACCAGCAGCACGGGACGGGTCCGGGCGCAGTGCGCGAGCAGGCCGGGCAGTACCATCCGGCGGGCCAGGGCGGGAGCACCCGCCCGCGGCGCCGCGCCCTGACGCAGCATCGCCAGGGCCGCGCGGTGCGCCGGGGTCAGGGCGGCGACGGCGTCCGGCGGCATCTGCGCCACGAGGTCGGCGATCCCCGCGTACGGCAGGAGCGCCTCGGCCGCGGCGGGCCGCAGCCGCACGACCAGCTCGCCCCGCGCCGTGGCAGCGGAGGCCACCGCGTCGAGCACCGCCGTCTTCCCGGTCCCCTCGGGCCCGCGCAGTGCCACCCCACCGCCCGCGGCGAGGCGGTCCTCCACAGCGGCGAGCAGCGGCCCCCTGCCGAACAGGGTGGTCGCCGCGGGCCGCGCTTCGGTGTCCAGGGCCGTCTCCCCCGGTGAGAGCCATCAAGGGCCTCAGCCTAAGGAAGTTCTCAGGAAAGCATCAATGCCTTCGCATGTGTCAATCATGAAGCCGCTGGTCAGCGGCCCGGCAGCGAGGCCTCCAGATTCAGCCAGCGATCGGTCAGCTGCCGCCGCCGGCACGCGACGAGGTGGCTGGCGAGGATCGCCGGCTGGCCGCCGCGCACGCACGCGTCCGCGCCCGCGGTCAGCACGGCAGCCACGAGGTCGGCCCGGGCGTCCTCGTTGACGAGGGCCACCACCCGGGTCCGCGCGGAGATCACCGCCCGCGCGGCCCGGACGTCCGCCTCCCGGGCGCCACTGATCAGCACGATCTCGTCGGCACGGATGTCGCCCGGGTCCGCGGCGAACCGTACGGTCCAGCCCGCGGGCAGGTGCGAGCCGAGCGCGGCGACGCGTCGCGGCTGCCCGAGCACGGCGACGACCGGATCCGCGCGCTGCCGGTCGAGGCCGGGCACCGGCACGGCGGTCGAGTTCGGCGCGAACGCCCGGTTCTGGTCGCTGCGGTTCAGCTGCACAAGCATCTCGGACTCCCCCAAGCCGTTCCTCACCGTCGGCGCCCACTCTTCGCTCCCAGGCTGGGGTGGTCTTGTGCGGCACCTGTGCGTCTGTTGGCAATGCCTGACCAGTGCCGTCGCCTCGTAGGGTCGCGGTCATGACGCGGATCATGGTGTGCGGGATGGGCGGGACGATCGCGATGACGACCACGGCGGGCGGAGGCGTCGCTCCGGCGCTCACCACCCGGGAGCTCACCGCGGCGATACCCGGGCTGGCGGCACTCGGGGTGGACCTCGGCCTTGTCGACGTCTGCAACGAACCGAGCTCGTCGCTGCGGCTGGCGGATGTGATCGCCCTGTCCCGTACGGTCGCCCGGCTGCTCGCGGAAGGCGCGGACGGGATCGTGGTCACCCAGGGCACGGACTCGCTGGAGGAGTGCGCGTACCTGCTGGATCTGCTGCACGACGGCCCGCAGCCGGTGGTCGTCACGGGCGCGATGCGCAACCCCGCGCTGGCCGGCCCGGACGGGCCGGCGAACCTGCTCGCGGCGGTCACCGTCGCCGCTTCCCCGGCCGCGCGCGGGCGTGGGGTGCTCGTGGCCTTCGCCGACGAGGTGCACGCGGCGGCGCGGGTCCGCAAGGCCCACTCGGTGCGGGTGACGGCGTTCGCGTCGGCGGCGGGCGGGCCGGTCGGGCAGCTGGTGGAGGGGGTCGTGCATTTCGCCGCCCCGCCGCCGGGGCGGTTCGTGGTGCCCCGCGGTGAGCGGGTGCCGCGGGTCCCGGTGGTCGTCGCGGCGCTCGGTGAGGAGGCGCCCGAGGTCCCCGCGGACGCCGAGGGGCTGGTGGTAGCGGCGTTCGGTGCCGGGCACCTGCCCCGGTGGTGGGTCGAGCCGCTCGCCGCGGCCGCGTCGCGGATCCCGGTCGTCCTGGCGTCGCGCACGCTCGCCGGGCCGGTGCTGTCCGCCACGTACGCCTATCCCGGCTCGGAGAAGGACCTGCTCGCCCGCGAGCTCGTCCCGGCCGGCCTGCTGAATCCGTGGAAGGCCAGGATCCTGCTGGTGGCGACGCTGGTGGCGGGCGCGGACCGGGACCAGGTGGCGGCGGCGTTCGCGGCGGCGGGCGGCCTCGGCGAGCCCGGCCGCTGGCCCTGGCCGCCGGCCCGGCCCTTGTAGCCGGCATGCGGCTTTCAGGCGGAGGCGCGCGCTACGACCCGGATCGCGCAGGCCAGGTCCAGCACGGGCTCCGGCTCGCCGTGGACGGCGGCGAGGACAGCAGTCGCCAGGTGTACGGCCACCGCCGCCTGGTCGGTGGTGACCGTGGTCAGGGCGGGGGTGGCGAGCCGGGCCGCCGGGATGTCGTCGACCCCGATCACGGCGGGGCCGTCCGGGGTCTCGCGGCCGGCGAGCACCGCCAGAGCCACCTCGTCGTTGTACGCACACACCGCGGTGACCCCGGACGCGCGCCACTCCCGGACCACCCCCGCGGCCGGCTCGGGCTCCAGCGGGACCGTACGCACCAGAGGCGGCGCCAGCCCCAGCTCCGCGCACCGGGCGCGCACCCCTTCGAGGCGCGGGTCGGCGAAGGCGCGGACGCGGTCGTCGTCCGGGTACGCGTACCCGATCCGGGTGTGACCGGCCGCGGCGAGGTGGGCCGCCTGGAGGTTCCCGATGCGCTGCTGGGGACCCTCCGGGGTGTCGGGACGGCTGAGCGGCGCCACCACCGGCGCGACCCCCGCCCCGAGCATGGACTCGGTCTCCTCGGCGGAGAAGCGCCGGAAGGAGAGGACGGCGGCCGGGTTGATCGACCGCCACAGGTGGCCGGCGGGCCGGCGGGTGCCGGGGTGGGCCAGGAACGTCAGGCCGGCGCGGTCCAGCTCGGCGGAGAGGTTGGCGAGCAGCGCCCCCACCTCGTGGCCGATGGGCCAGTCCGGCAGCAGGCAGAGCACCACGTCCGAGCGCCCGGTGCGCAGCGTCCGCGCCGCGGCGGACGGGGCGTAGCCGAGGCCCGCCGCGGCGTCCAGGACGCGGGCACGGGTGCCGGCGGAGATGGTCTGGTGCGGAGTGTTGTTCAGCACATAGCTGACCGTCGCCCGGGACACGCCGGCCAGGCGGGCGACGTCGGCGCTCGTGACGCGGCGGGGCGTGACGTCGTTCATGGCACTGACCTCCCGGCGGTCTTGCCGTGGCCGCTCGCTGCTGTCTACGGTACTGAAACGAGCAAGTTACACGTGTCAGTTCCGAAGAGGGCCGATGAGCACAGCACCTGAGTCCGAGCCCGCCGCCCTCGTGAAGTCGCTGGACCTGCCGGCGAAGGTCGCCCTGCTGACGGGCGCGACGGCGTTCACCCTCGCGCCGCGGGAGTCGGTCGGGCTGGGCGAGGTACGGCTCTCCGACGGCCCCACCGGCGTACGCGGCCTCAAGTTCAGCGGCGGCCGGGTCGTGGCGCTGCTCCCCAACGCCACCCTGCTCGCCTCGTCCTGGAGCGAGGAGAGCCTGGCCGAGGTGGGCCGGCTGCTCGCCGAGGAAGCGCTGGCCCAGGGCATCCACGTCGTGCTCGGCCCCACCGTCAACCTGCACCGCTCCCCGCTGGGCGGGCGGCTCTTCGAGGCGTACTCGGAGGATCCGCTGCTGACCGGCCGGCTCGCCGCCGCGTACGTGCGCGGCATGCAGGAGCTGGGTGTCGGCGCGACGCTCAAGCACCTGGTCGCCAACGAGAGCGAGACCGACCGCAACACCGTCGACTGCGTGCTCGACGAGGCCACGCTGCGCGAGGTCTACCTGCTGCCCTTCGAGATCGCGATCGACGACGCCGACGCGTGGTCGGTGATGGCGGCGTACAACTCGGTCAACGGGGTCACCGCGACCGAGCACCGGCACGTCAACGCCGGGATCGTCAAGGGCGAGTGGGGCTACCGCGGCCTGATCATGTCTGACTGGTTCGCCACCCGGACCGCGACCGCCGCGGCCAACGGCGGACTCGACCTCGTCATGCCGGGTCCGGACGGCCCCTGGGGCGACGCGCTGGTGGCGGCCGTCCGCGCCGGCGAGGTGGACGAGTCCGTGATCGACGATCACGTCGGCCGCCTGCTGCTGCTCGCCGAGCGGGTCGGCGCGCTGGGCACCCCTCGCGACCACCCCGGCGACCTGCCCGCCCCGGACAGCCCCGTACGCCGTGAGCAACTGACCCGCCTCGCCGCCCAGGGCATGACGGTGCTGCGCAACGAGGGCGGCGTCCTGCCCCTGGACCCGTCCCTGACGGTGGCGCTGGCCGGGCGGCACGCCGTCGAGACGATCGGGATGGGTGGCGGCTCCGCGCAGGTCAACCCGCCGTACCAGGTGAGCGTGGCGGAGGGCCTCGGCGCGGTGCTCGGCGACCGGCTGACCGTGGTGGACGGCGTCGAGGTGCGGACCCGGCCGGTGCCCGCCCGCGGCGGTTTCCTCACCGACCCGGTCACCGGCGAGCCCGGCATCCGCGTCGTCCTGCGCGACGCGACCGGCACCGTGCTGGAGCAGCGCCACGTCGCGGCCGCCACCACCATGGTCGGCATGGACGACGACTTCGAGGGGACGGTCGCCACCGCGGTCCTGTCCGGGATCGTCACCCGCTCCGGCGCGGTCGAGCTGGGCGTGCTCGGGGTGGGCCGGTGGACCGTCCGCACCGGCGGCGACGAGCGGTCGTTCGAACTGCGCACCTCCGGCAAGGGTTTCGGCGAGGAGGTGCTGACCCCGCCGATCTCCACCCACGTGTACGAGGTGAGCACCGGCACCCTGTTCGAGGCGACCGTCGAGCTCCCCGCCGGCACGGAGGTGTTCGGCGGCGCCGGGCAGTTCGGGCTCATCGGGCACGAGGCCTCCCGCGAGACCGTTGACGTCATCGACGAAGCCGTCCGCGCCGCGGCGTCGGCCGACGTGGCGGTGGTCGTCGTGGGTCTCACGGAGGAGCAGGAGACCGAGGCGGTCGACAAGCAGACGCTGCACCTGCCCGGCGCGCAGAACGCCCTCGTCGAGGCGGTGGCCGGGGCCGCGCGGCACACGGTCGTGGTGGTCAACGCGGCGACCCCGGTGATCATGCCGTGGCGCGAGCGGGTCGACGCGGTGCTCTGGGCCGGCCTGCCGGGACAGGAGGCCGGGCACGCGGTCGCGGCGGCCCTGCTCGGCACGGTCGAGCCGGCCGGGCGCCTGGTGACCACGTTCCCCAAGGACGACGGCAAAAGCCCGGCGTGGTCGGTGACCCCCGTCGACGGCGTCCTCGCATACGAGGAGGGCCCGTTCCTGGGCTATCGCGGGCACTTCGCCGGCCGGGCCCCGGAACCGGCCTTCTGGCTGGGCCACGGCCTCGGCTACGGCCGCTGGGAGTACGCGGACGCCCGCCTGATCAGCGGCGACTCCCTCGCCGTCATCGTCACGGTGACCAACACCGGCGACCGGGAGAGCCGCGAGGTGGTCCAGGTCTACCTCCAGCCCGCCAACCTGGCCGAGCCGGTACGCCTGGCCGGGTGGGCCGGGGTCACCGTGCCGGCCGGCGAATCCGCCCGGGTCACCGTGGAGACCGACCGCCGGATGTGGCGCAAGTGGGACACCGAGGCGAACGCGTGGGGCAGGGTGGCCGACGGCGGCGAACTGCTGGTCGCCCGCGGCCTGGGCGACATCCGGGCCGTCCTGCCGATCGGCTGAGGGGATTATCCGGCGCGGAGCTGGGCACCCAGCGCGCATGATCACGACGACGACCGCCGTGGCCGCGCTCCGCGAGCTGGGCACGCTTCTCAAAGACACCGGGTACGCCTTCACCACCGTCACCCCCGCTACGCACGCGCGGGTCAACGCCCGGCCGGAGAACGCGCTCGCCCGCGACCTGCGCGACGTCCTGGGCTGGAGCCGGCCGTTCGACCCGGAAATGCTGCCGGCCGGCATCCTCGAGCTGATGGACGCCGCCGGGGTGCTGGACCGCGGCGGTGACCACTGGCGCAGCCGGGTCCGGTTCTCCACGTACGACGGAGAGCTCTTCGTGCACTCGGCGTTCCCGACCACGGCCGCCGACTCGGTGTTCTTCGGCCCGGACACCTACCGGATGGCCGACGCCGCGGCGGCACACGTCGAGGGCCGGGCGCGGCCCGTGCGGCGTGCGGTGGACATCGGCTGCGGCACGGGCGCCGGCGCGATCACGATCGCCAAGCGGGCAGCGGGCGCCGAGGTCCTCGCCGTGGACATCAACGACGCCGCGCTGCGCTACACCGAGGTCAACTCGGCGCTGGCCGGCACCACCGGGGTCCGTCCGTGCCACAGCGACCTGCTCTCCGGCGTGCACGGCGACTTCGACCTGATCATCTCCAACCCGCCGTTCATGATCGACCCGGCCGGGCGCGCGTACCGCGACGGCGGCGGCCCCGAGGGCCACGGCCTGTCCCTGGCCATCCTCGGCACGGCCGTCGAGCGGCTCGCCCCGGGCGGATCCCTCGTGCTCTTCAGCGGTACGGGCATCGTCGACGGTCACGACCCGCTGCGCGCCGCGGCCGAGAAGCGCCTCGCGGACACGGATCTGGCCTGGACCTACCGCGAGGTCGACCCCGACGTTTACGGCGAGGAGCTCGACGGTGACGCGTACGCACACGCGGAGCGCATCGCCGTCGTCGTCCTCACCGCGACCCGCCCGTGACGGCGGCACCGACCCTGGGGGTCGAGGAGGAGTTCCTGCTCCTCGACCCCGAAACGGGACAGAACGCGCCCGTGGTGGAGAAGGTCATCGCCGCACTGCCGGACGCGGTCCGCGGCCAGAGCCGGCTGGAGTTCCGGCACAGCATGCTGGAGATGGTCACGCCGGTCTGCACCGGCCTGGCGGATCTGACTCGGCAGCTCACCAGCCTGCGCCGCGCGGCGGCCGAGGCGGCGGAGGAGGCGGGCGCCCGGCTGGTCGCCGTCGGCGCCACCCCGATCGCAGACCCGGTCCGGGAGCCGACCGACAACGCTCGCTTCCACGCCATCGCCCGGCACTACGGGCCGATCGCGTACGACGCCGCGGTCTGCGGTTGCCACGTCCACGTCGGGGTGCCGGACCGGGACACCGCCATCCGGGTCAGTAACCGGCTCCGGCCGTGGCTGCCGGTGCTCCAGGCGCTGACCGCCAACTCGCCCTTCTACGCGGGCTCCGACACCGGCCACGCCAGCTGGCGGTCGATCCAGCTCACGCGCTGGCCGGCGCTGGGACCCACCCCGCACTTCGACTCCGCCGAGGACTACGACCGGACCGTGGCGGTCCTGGTCTCTTCGGGCACCATGCTCGACCACAGCATGATCCTCTGGTACGCCCGCCCGTCGGCCACGTACCCGACGGTGGAGATCCGCGTAGCCGATGTCTGCCCCACGGCGGAGGACGCCGTGCTGCTGGCCGGGCTCGTCCGCGCCCTGGTCGCCACGGTCTCCACCGCGGACGGTCCGGCCCCGCGGATCCCCGACCACCTGCTCGAGGCCGCGCACTGGAACGCCGCGCACACCGCCATGGACGCCGCCCTGCTCGACGCGTGTACGGGCGTGACCCGGCCGGCCTGGGAGCTGGTCGGGGACCTGGTGGAGCTGGTGACCCCGGCCCTGCGCCGGCTGGGCGACGCGGAGCTCGTGGCGGCCCAGCTGGAACGGATCCGCGAGCAGGGTACGGGCGCGGCCCGTCAGCGCCGGGCCCTCGAGGCCGGCGGGGACATCCGGGCAGCGCTGGCGCAGGTGACCGTTTCCCCGTAACTTGACCTCCAGGCGCAATAGACGATCCTGGATGGCACCCATGGCCGATCAGTTCACGATCGTGACGGACCCCGTCGGCGACTCCGTGGCGCTCTCGGCGCTGTTCGCGGTGCTGCCGATGCTGACGCTCTTCGTGCTGCTCGGCGCGGTCCGCATGCGGGCCTGGCTGGCGGGGCTGATCTCCCTCGCGGTGGCCCTGGTGGTGGCCGTGGCGATCTACTCGATGCCGGTCGGCCAGGCGCTGCTGTCGGCGAGCGAGGGCGCGGCGTTCGGCTTCTTCCCCATCCTCTGGATCGTCATCAACGCCATCTGGGTCTACAACCTCACCGTCGTGAGCGGACACTTCGACGTGCTGCGCCGCTCGATGGAACGGGTCAGCCCCGACATGCGCATCCAGGCGATCATCGTGGCGTTCTGCTTCGGCGCGCTGCTGGAGGCGCTCGCGGGCTTCGGCACCCCGGTCGCGGTGACCGTGGTGATGCTGATGGCGCTCGGCTTCCCGCCGCTGCGCGCGGCCTCGGTGGCGCTGATCGCCAACACCGCGCCGGTCGCGTTCGGCGCGCTCGCGACGCCGATCGTCACGCTCGGCACGGTGACGTCGGGCGCCAGCGACGACCCGCGGCTGACCACCGAGACGCTCGGCGCCATGGTGGGCCGGCAGACGCCGCTGCTGGCGGTGGTCGTACCGCTGGTGCTGGTCGCGGTCATCGACGGCCGCCGCGGGATCCGGCAGACCTGGCCCGCGGCGCTGGTCGCCGGCGCGGTCTTCGCGGTCGCCCAGTTCCTGGCCTCCAACTACGTCTCGGTCCCGCTGACCGACATCATCGCCGCGCTGCTGGCGGCTGCGGCGGTGATGGTGCTGCTGCGGTTCTGGCGCCCCGCGGAATCACCCGACCTGCACGCTGCACCGGCTGTGGGCGCCGCGCCCACCGGGGGCACCTCGCCCACTGAGGGCGCTGCGGCGGGCGGGCGGGCCGTTGTCGGCACCGCCGAGCGGCGGGACACCGCAGCCGAGGTGGCTCGCGCCTACGCCCCGTACCTGATCATCATCGTCATCTTCTCGCTCGCGAACCTCGGGCCGATCAAGGCGGCGCTGACGAAGGAGCCGTGGACGGTCGCCTTCGGCTGGCCCGGCCTGCACGTCCTCGCCGCGAGCGGCAAACCGCTGGCGTCGACGACCTTCACCCTGGGCTGGCTGCCCGCGGCCGGCACCCTGATGATCCTCGCGGGCATCCTGACGGCGGTGGTGCTGCGGATCCGGCCCGGCCGCGCCCTGCGCGCGTACGTCACCACGTACGTCGAGCTGCGCCACGCGATCGTGACGGTGATGGCGGTGCTGGCTCTCGCGTACGTGCTGAACCAGTCCGGCCAGACCTCCACGCTCGGCGAGTTCCTGGCCGCCGCGGGCGGGTTCTTCGTGGTCCTGTCGTCGATGCTCGGCTGGATCGGTGTGGCGGTGACCGGTTCGGACACGTCGGCCAACGCGCTGTTCGGCGCGCTGCAGGTGCAGACCGCCGAGCAGGCCGGTCTGGACCCCCTGCTGCTCGCCGCCGCCAACTCCTCCGGCGGCGTGCTCGGCAAGATGATCAGCCCGCAGAACCTGGCGATCGCCGCGTCGGCGGTGGGCATGGCGGGCCGCGAGGGTGACATCTTCCGCCGGGTGGTGGGGTGGAGCCTCGGGCTGCTGCTGGTGATGTGCCTGCTGGTGACGCTCCAGGCAAGCCCGGTGCTCGACTGGATGGTCCCCTGAGGCCCGTCACGGTCCATCCGTGAGCGTCCCGGTCAGCGACGGGCCCGGCAGCGACATCGCGGCGTCGGGCCCCGAGGACGTCGTCGCGAACCGCAGGCTCCGATCCGGCTCGGCGACGCCGTCCGCGACCGTGGGCACCACGAAGTCGGCACCGGTCTCCCCCGGCGGCACCACCAGCGACGTCCGCAGGTCGGTACGCGACAGCGGACGCGGCGGTGCCGCCGGCTGCCCGGTCAGCTCGAACAGCCAGCCGGGCTCGACGTCGGTGGTGGACACCTCGGAGCCTGCGGGCGCCTCGGCGACGAAACCGACGGTGACGGGACAGTCCGCCGGCGCGGACAGACTCATGTGCCAGCGCAGGGCGGTGCCCTCGGCCGCGTGGGGCGGAGGTGACGCCGTGACGGCCGGGAGGGGGTCGTCGTCGCGGACCAGCAGCCCGCCGTCGTACGCACCGACGACGACTCCGCGCAGCGCCCGGACGCGGAGCCCGAAGCCGTGGTCGTACCCGTACCGTTGATTGCCCTGGATCGTGATCGGCACGTCGATGGTGGTGCTGCCGGCCCTGACGTCGAGCCTGGTGGCCGTCGTCGTGGACGTACCGGAGTCGCTGAGGAAAGCGGTCACCGCGCCGGAACCCTCGCCGGTGACGGCGACCGGGATCCGCACCGAGCGCTCGCCGCCGTCTCCCTCGTCCATCGTCACGTGGCCGACGTCCACTCGGGGCAGCTCTGCCGGTTCGGAACGCGGCGTGCCCGCCCGCCAGCCCCAGGCGTCGATGAGCCACGCCTGGCCGCTCGCGCTCCGGGGCACCAGCTCCAGGGCGGCGACGGCGCCGAGGTCCACACCGGCCGATGCGGCGGCGCCCAGCGGTACGCGCACCTCCTGGGCCCAGTGCGCCGTGGTGCGCCCCGAGCTGGGCAGGCCGTCGGCGGTGACCTCTCCCAGGACTGCGCGGCGGCCGCCGGTGTCGGTGACCGCGAGGTCCATCCGGGCACCCACGAGGTTCGGCGCCACGATGAGGCGCAGGGCCAGGTCGGTGGCGCCCCGCACCGATACCGGGCCGGGCGGCCGCACGGTGACCGAGGCGCCGGCCTGCGACCAGGACATCGCGACGGCGTACCGGTCCGGGTCTGTGCCGGAGGCGAACGGCACGAAGTGCGGCGAGGGCGGGTTGTAGCGGCCGAGGGCCAGGCACAGCGCGGACGGGTCGGTGCTGACCTGGGCGCACAGCCGCCCGCCGGTCACCCGGGTGGACGCGCCGGGCAGCACCAGCGGGCTGCGGTTCCCGCCGAGGGCGTGCTGGAAGACCCGCGCCGGGTCGGCCGACGGTGCCCGCAGCCCGGATCCGTCGAGCAGCCCCCGCACGGCGTCGTCGCCGGCGACGAACAGGCGCGCCGCCGCGGCCAGGTACGTGGCGGCCATCCGCTGCTGGGCGCCGGCGCTCAGCCGTCCCGGCGCGGACCCGGCACAGGCGGCGTCCCCGGAGCCGGCGGCGTCGTCGAAGGCCGGCGCCTCGGCCTGGCCCGGGGTCCATTCGGTGTTGAAGAAGTTGTGGTTCGCGCCGACCACGTACAGGGCCGAGTGCAGCGCGCGGCCCCGGCTGACCCCGCGGGTGGCGTCCACGGCCATCTGGCCCTGGAGATCGGCCACGTCGCCGTCACAGCCGGGCAGGACGGTCACGGACGGCACGTCGGGGACCGGATTGTGTCCCCGGATCGTCGGCGCCAGCAGCACCGTGCCGCGGATCGTCCACCGCACGGCACCGTGGTAGCCGTCCCGGTCCTCCGGGGGCGGTGCCAGGCTGTCCAGCGCCGCCCGGTTGACCCCGTCGGCGCCCCGGGAGTGGCCGGCCAGCAGCACCCGGGACAGGTCCGCGGGCGCGACCGAGCGGACGACCTCCGGGGCGGAGGACCGCTCGGCGCCCGCCCACCGGGCCCATCGGGCGAGGTGCAACCGGATCAGGGACGAGCGGGCCTGGGCGCCGCCGTCGTCGGTCAGGCCGTCCTGGGCGTTCACCCCGTCGGCGGAGATGCTGGCGGTGACATAGCCCTGCGACGCGAGGAGCTGCTGAAGCTCCGCGAAGCCGCGGTGGCTCGGCACCGGCGCCGACCCCGCCGGGCACGGCCACTCGCCGCTGATCTCGCCGGGATCGGCGCCGGAGAAGCAGGTGAAGTGCCTGCCGTGCAGGATCAGGACCAGCGGTCGTTCGCCGGGCGCATCGGCCGGGCCCACCACGACGCCCGTCATCTCCACCGGCTGCGGGAACCCGGGCAGGACGACCGGGTCGAGGGTGTACTCGCCCGTCACGGGCCGGTAGGGACCGCGGACGCCCGGATCCACGGCCGCCGGCGCCGCCCGGCGGGCCACGCCGCGCGGCGAGCCCGCTGACGACGGCAGAGCCGCCGCCGGGCCGTCGAGCCGTCGCCCGCCGGCCCGCGCCTGCAATGTGGACAGTCCGATCCCCCGCGGATCCGCCACTTCGAGGGTGAAGGTCCGCAGATCGGCGTCGCCGCGCGCGCGGCCCAGCACCCGGTCGCCGGCGGAGAACTCGACCGTCGCGTCGCCCATCAGCAGCCTCGCGGGTGCCCGCCAGGTCAGCAGCAGACCGGCGCCGCGGCGGGCGGCCGACCATCCCGGCGGCAGGTGCCCGGAACCGGCGGCCGGGACCGGCGCCCCGGGGCGGGGTGGTTCGGCGCTCACGGGCCGGCCGACGGCTGTCGCCGCGGTCACGGCGAGCACGGTCGCGATCGCGATCCTCCGGACACTCATGCGGCAGGACCCTAGTCAGCGAAAAAGGATGACCTGTTACGTCCGCGTCACATGTACGGATGACGCCGCTGTCCACCGTGCGTGAACCGGCGCACACTGGCGGTATGTGGTCGAGGATCAGGGCGGTGTTCCGCGATCGCGCACCGCGGCGGCCGGGAGTTACCGGCGAGGCGGAGACGACGGCGACCCCGGAGCCCGATGCTGAGTACGTGCGGCGCGCCTACGACAGGGCGATCGACTGGTACAAGGTCGCCGAGTCCAAGGCCCAGCTGCTGCTCACGGTGAACGGAGTCCTGGTGACCGTCTACTTCGCCGTTCTCACCGGCAGGGCCGGGCCCGCCGACCGCGCCGCGCGGCTGGTCGGTGGGGAGGCGAGGATCTTCGCGATGGTCTCGGCCGCGATGCGGACCGGCGGTTCGAGGTCACCGCGTTGTCGTACAACCTGGTCAACCTGTCGCACGTGGTGCTCAGGAAGCACCAGTTCGTCAACCTCGGATGGGCGTTGACGGCGACCGCGATCGTGTCCCTCGTTTTGGCGGGCGCCGCCCTGCTGATCCAGGCCTAGACGTAGCCGACGGCTCAGGTCGCGGCGTTCCAGGTGCCGACGACCTGGTTGCCGTGCTCGAAGCCCAGCGTCGACAAGGTCGCCGTGTCCAGCCGCAGCAGGCCGCCGCCGCTGGGCGGGAGGCCGATCCAGCGGGCCCCGGCCACCCGCAGGCTGTGCCCGTGGGCGATGAGGGCCACGTCGCCCCGGTCCAGATGGGTGCGGGCCAGGGCGAGCGCCCGGTCCAGGCGCTCGCCCACCTGCTCCGGCGTCTCGCCGCCCGGGCAGCCGTCGGTCCAGAGCGACCAGGCGGGCCGGGTCTCGCGGATCGTCGCCGAGGTGATGCCCTCGTACTCGCCGTAGTTCCACTCGACGAGGTCGTCGGTGATCTCCGTGACGGTCAGGCCGGCCAGCTCGGCGGTCCGCAGCGCCCGCTTTCGCGGACTCGACAGCACCGCCGCGAAGGTGCGGCCCGCCAGCCTTTCCCCCGCCGCCCGGGCCTGCTGCTCGCCGGTCCCGGTCAGATCCAGATCCGTGTACGAGGTGTGCTTGCCAGCCGCACTCCACTCGGTCTGCCCGTGCCGGATGAGCACGATCTCCGCCATGAAAGCCCCCTGTCCGTTCGCGGTCCTGCCGTCGTCCCGGCCGCGGCCTTGGAGCGAGCCAGGATCGTCCTAGCTTCTCAGGAGCTCCTCGAACGAGGTCGTGAGGGCGAACGGGTCCACGACGCCGGCCGGCTCCCGGCGCTCGATCTCGCGGGCGAGCTCCCGGCCCGCCCGGTCGACCCGGCCGCGCAACTGGCCTTCCGCCTCGTCGCCGCCCCAGTCCTCCGAGGCAGCGAACACCGCGGTGGGCACGACGGCCGCCCGCAGATACGCGAACAGGGGCCGCAGTGCGTGGTCCAGCGCCAGCGAGTGCCGGGCCGTACCGCCCGTCGCGGCGATCAGCACCGGCTTGTCCGCCAGCGTGTCCTTCTCGAGCACGTCGAAGAAGGACTTGAACAGCCCGCTGTACGAGGCGTTGAACACGGGCGTCACGGCGATCAGGCCGTCGGCCGCCGCCACGTCGTCCAGGACGTCGCGCAGGGCCTCGGGCGGGAAGCCGGTGAGCATGTGGTTCATCAGATCGTGAGCCAGATCGCGCAGTTCGACGACCCGTACGGTCAGGTCCACGCCGAGGCCGGCGGCGTGGTCCACCGCCGCCGCGGACAGCCGGTCCGCGAGCAGGCGGGTGGACGACGGCCGGCTCACCCCCGCCGTGACGACGACGAGCGAGCGCTGCTTCATGCGATGGCCTCCTCGGCGGCCTGGGAACGGGCGGCCAGCAGCGACGCGTGGGTCGGGGCCTCGGGCACGTGCGCCGGCTTGAGGGCGGCGAACTCCTTGCGCAACACCGGTACGACCTCCTCACCCAGCAGGTCCAGCTGCTCCAGCACGGTCTTCAGCGGCAGCCCGGCGTGGTCGACGAGGAACAGCTGCCGCTGGTAGTCGCCGACGTAGTCGCGGAACCCGAGCGTACGGTCGATGACCTGCTGGGGACTGCCGACCGTGAGCGGCGTCTCCCGGCTGAAGTCCTCGAGGGACGGGCCGTGGCCGTAGACCGGGGCGTTGTCGAAGTACGGCCGGAAGTCCCGCACCGCGTCCTGGCTGTTGCGGCGCAGGAACACCTGCCCGCCGAGGCCGACGATGGCCTGGTCGGGGTCGCCGTGGCCGTGGTGGGCGAAGCGCTCGCGATACAGCGCCACCATGCGCTGGGTGTGCGAGGCGGGCCAGAAGATGTGGTTCGCGAAGAAGCCGTCGCCGTAGAACGCGGCCTGCTCAGCGATCTCCGGGCTGCGGATCGAGCCGTGCCAGACGAACGGCGGGATGCCGTCGAGCGGGCGCGGGGTGGATGTGAACGACTGGAGCGGCGTGCGGTATTTGCCCTTCCAGTCGACGACCTGCTCGCGCCACAGCCGGTGCAGCAGGGCGTAGTTCTCGACGGCGAGCGGGATGCCGGCGCGGATGTCCTTGCCGAACCACGGGTAGACCGGGCCGGTGTTGCCGCGGCCCATCATGAGGTCGACCCGCCCGTCGGCGAGGTGCTGGAGCATCGCGTAGTCCTCGGCGATCTTGACCGGGTCGTTGGTCGTGATCAGCGTGGTGGACGTGCTCAGCAGCAGCCTCTCCGTCTGCGCCGCGATGTAGCCCAGCATCGTCGTGGGCGAGGAGGGGACGAACGGCTCGTTGTGGTGCTCTCCCGTCGCGAAGACGTCGAGCCCGACCTCCTCGGCCTTCCGGGCGATCGTCACCATCGCCTTGATCCGCTCGTGCTCGGTCGGCTGCCGCCCGTTCGTGGGGTCGGGCGTGACGTCGCCGACGGTGAAGATCCCGAACTGCATGACCCGCTCCTGAGCTCTCTGTCGGGACCACCGGCCCCGGATCGTCCTGCACAACATACTTGACTGAGCAATTATTTCATAGTCAAAGACATAGCCGGCTCCTCCCGTTGCCGCGGGTGGCGGTCATGCCCTGCAATTGACTGATAGCGCTCGATCAATCACTCAACGTGGGGAGACCGCGTGAAGGTCCGGATCAAGATCCTGGTCACGGCGATTGCCGGCGGCCTGACGTATCTGCTCACCAACGCCACCGGGCAACCGGAGATCTGGCAGCTCACCATGTCGGTGTTCGTCGGCGGCATCGTCCTCGTCGTCCAGGTTCTCATCGACTACGACCTGGCGGTCACGGAGTTGCAGACGAAGATGACCGAGCACACCCGCCGCACCGAAGAGCTCGTGGATCGCAGATTCGAACAGGTCAGCGAGGCCACCGCCCTGTACGGGCGCGTGCAGGCCACCGCGCTGCGGGAGGACCAGATGACGCGACTGGTCTCGTCGGCGGCGAGCATCAAGCCGGACGACCACCTGCTGCGCCGCTTCGCCGACTACGAGATCAACCGCCTGGCGCAGCTCTTCGAGGGGCTCGAGAGCGGCTGGGCCTTCTACGAGGGCGAGGATCGTGACTGGCTGCTGGACCTCACGGCCTGCGTCGAGGAGTCGATCGACGCGACGAGCATGACGACCTTCGACACCCCGAAGGGCTTCGTCGACGAGGGGCAGTTCTGGTCGAGCGATCTGGGACAGCGTTACCTGGCCCGGCAACGCCGGGCCATCGAGCGCGGGGTCAAGGTCCGGCGCCTGTTTCTGCTCGAGGATGCCGTCGCGGAGGACGACGAGCGGATCGAAGCCCTCGTCCGGCCGCACAAGAAGATCGGCGTGGAGACCCGGATCCTCCGGCAGTCGGGACTCGATTTCCTCCTGCAGCCCGACCTGTTCGACTTCATCCTGTTCGACGGCCGGTTGAGCTACGAGCTGCGGTCGGCGTACACGCTCGGGCCGGAAGCCCGGCCCCTGATCGCCAGCGTGACGCTGGTGGTGGACTGGCGGGTCGAGGACCGCAGACAACGTTTCGAGCAGATGTGGCGGGACGCCACGGCACGGTGATCCGGCCGGATCAGCCGGCGCCGGCGGCCAGCATCTGCACGACGGAGTCCGCACACCCCCAGGACAGGCTCACGCCCGAGCCGCCGTGCCCATAGTTGTGCACCAGCCGACCCCTGGGCCGCGCCTCCACCTCCAGCCGCACCGTGCTCCGCTCAGGGCGGATGCCGACGCGGTTGCCGAGCACCACGGCGTCGGCGACCGCGGGCACGATGGCGGCGCACCGCTCGACGATCCGGCGGGCGACCGCCTGGTCGGGCACCGGATCGGCGACGTCGTGCTCGGCGCTGCCACCCAGCAGCAGGACATCACCCTGCGGAAGCAGGTACGTCATGTCGACCAGCTTGTCGGTGTACTCGGCGAAGAATTCGGTGACACCGGGATTGAGCACGGCGACCAGCTGGCCCCGGATCGGTTTGACCGTGACGTCGCAGGCCAGCTCACGGGCGCCGGCCCCCGCGCAGTTGACCACCGTCGGCGCGAGCGCGAGAGCCGCGTCCAGCGAGGCGAGCCTCCCGAGCTCCATCGACCCCCCGAGCGCGAAGAACCGCTTCTCGAGATAGCGAAGATATGCGTACATGTCGATGACGGGAAGCTCGCAGTGCCATCCCCTGACGAAGCCGTCCGGGAGTTCCCAGGGCCCGCAGACGCGGAAGCCCGGCAGCCGGGGAGCCCACTCCGGCACGTCGACCACCCGGCGGGAGGCTTCCTTGCCGGCCACGAGACGAACACCCGCATCCTCGTCGCCGGCGAGGTCGACGAGGACGTCGTAGGTGTGGCTGCTCCATTCCGGAACGCGGGGGTGCGTCGCGTACGCGAAGTCCCACATCGCTCCCGCCGCGGCGGATGTCGTGTCCCGGGGCATCTCCGCCGTCCGGATCAGCACCCGCATCCCGTGTTCCGCCAGGCGGATCCCCGTGGTCAGACCCGAGACACCGGCGCCGATCACCACCACGTCCGGTCCGGCCGAGCACATGCGCCGACCCTAGTCGCTACGGGCAAGACAAGGGATAACACAGAGTGGTGAATACGACGAAGGAGTGAGGTCGCGCACGACTACAGTCGCTCGACGCCTTCATCGGCGACGAGCCGCTTCGCCAGGCCCCGGAAAGCCTCGACCGTTCTCGTATTCGCGGTCCTGTACAGCCCGGTGTCCTGGTCGGTGAGCAACTGTTCCTGCCACTGCAGAACCGGATCCAGGGGAATGTCGGCTATCCGGGTGCCGTTGCCCAGCCCGGCGCTCTCCGCGAGCCGGTCGAGCTGCGCCTCGCACGTCTCCAGCCAGGCCAGTTGTTCCTCACGAAGCCGGAGGTCGTCCGGCTGTACCACGGTGGTACGGACGAAGCGGATCGTGTCCCGCAGCGACGATCTCCGGTGCCCCAGGCGCTCGGCGGTCTCCAGAATGCCCTGCGGGCCGTGTACGAGCCCGTTCGCCGCCACGATGTGCTGGCGGGTCCAGCGGTGGAAGATGAGCCACCGGCTGTCCACGTTCGCGAGTTCGGGGGCGGCCGTCGCTTGCAGGGCGATGTCCGTGGCGAACGAACGACCCGCGCTGAGATCGATGATGCCGAGCGTGAACTCCTCGTCGACGCGCAACAGCAGCTGGACGCACCGGTCGACCGCGTTCTTCTCGCTGCGGAACTCGCCGCCTCCCTGGTCGCCCGGGTAAAGGACGAGCCGCCCGGCCCCGGCCGGCCGTTCCCGCAGCTCGTGGCGGTCGGATTCCTTCCAGACGTCGATCGCCCGGGGCACCGGCTCTCCTCGCACGATGTGGCTGTGCAGGCCCTTGCCGTCCGGGACGCCGACCAGGACGCCGGGAAGTTCGAAGATCGCCCCGGCGGTCGGGGAGCCGAAGTCGAAGTCGAGGTAACAGCAGTCGCCGCCGTCGAGCGCGTGCCGGTAGGCGACATTCCCGGCCGTCACAGAGCGCCCGGTACCGCCCTTGTCCGAGGTCGCGAACACGAGCATCTCAGGTCGCACCCCGGTGGGCCGAGCGGGCCGCGGCGAGCATGTCGAGCCTCCGCAAGGCGTCCTGAGCCCACGACACCGCCGTGCCCGGCCGTTCTCCGAGCACGGCATGGGCGCGCTCGAGCACGAACTCGATTCCGGACAGCTCGTCCTTCAGCTTCCCGCCGGCACCCCCAGTGCCGCGGAGGTACTCACTCTGCAGGACGTGGTCGGCCTCGCGGAGCATGTCGGCGGCGGTTCGGGTCAGGTGCGGACTCGCCGGCGGGCGGCCGCTGACAAGGTGACCGACGTCCACGAGGCAGTCGATGACCCGCTTGGTGTGATACCAGGACACGTCCGCCCCGTCCGCCCCGTCCGCCACGAGGCCCGGAAAGGTCCGGGCCGGCTGATCCCACAGCCCGCTGCCGGGACCGTCCACCAGCCGGCGCAGCGACAAGTGGTGCCAGGTGTCCTGAGCCAGCCCGAGGACCCGGTCACGCGCCGGGCCGTTCGTCATCAGACCGGCGAGCCGCAGTGCACCGCGCATCAGCCGGGGGGCGATGTCGGACACTGTCCAGGCCAGTTGCGGCGCCCCACCCGCCTCGCTGCCGCGGAGGGGCTCCTTGACGCCGGGGACGTGCGCCCCGACCACCGCGACGTCGCTGCGGATCGCCCGTTCCGTCACCCGTACCCTCTGCGCCAGCTTGACCAGGACATCCCCCACCCTGATCAGATCCCGCTGATCGACCGCCGTGCCGAGCGTCGGGCCCTGCACCACCATGCCACCGACCAGCAGGCTGTAGTACTCGTGCTCGAGTCCGTCGGTCGTGCGCCACGGCACATTCTCCAGTGGCCACCTTCCCCTCCCGAAGGTGGCCAGCTCGGTCCAGAAGGACCTGGTCAGCTCCGACCGGATCCGCAATCCCTCGGCCAGTTCCGCCTGGTGCCGGTCCAGCAAGCCGAGGAGACGGGTACGCGTCGACAGCAGCCCTTCGATGGCGTCCAGCGCCACCGCCGTGAAGTACAGGTACGGCGCCCGCTCGGCGACACCCGCGGGCTGCCGGCCGACGTCGTACCTTTCGATCGTCTCCGTGTCCCGGACAACGCCCCACGACCAGCCGCACTCGAACAGATGGTTGGGGTTCTCCAGAGCACGGCTCTCCGCGACGCCGGAGCCGCTGACGATGCCGTCGCGGAGCCGGGCGTGGATCGCCCGCATCGTGGCCCGCAGTTCCTCGACGACCTGGCGTGCGGGAATGCCTTCCTCGTCCACCCGCCGCAGCTGTTCGCGACCGAAGTCGTCGTCGACCGTGAAGACGTTGACCGCGAAGCTGCGCATCAGACCCACCATCGCGGCGGTGAGCCGGCGGCGAGCGCCGTCGCGGACCTCCTCCAGTTCCTTGATGAGGTCCTCCCGGGTCAGCGACCTCCGGAATTCCTGCAGAAAGCCGAGCGCGGAGAGCATCAGCGTGACGCTGACGGAAAAGGAGTCGACGACGTCGAGCCGGCGCTGCTCCGCGGTGATCTCCCCGCTCTGGCCGGGCCCGAGGGTGAAGCGCGCGCCACCGGCGAAGACCGGGGTGCCGTCGTCCGTCGTATAGGTGCCGAGGTAGTCCGCGAGCAGCCGGACCAGAAGTACCGGGACGTCGATGTTGTCGCCCATCGCGCACAACGCTTCGCGCACGTCCTGCGCGGTGTGGGCCGGTTCGCCGAGCCGCAAAGGGGAAACCTCGGTCGCCGGTGCCAGAATGCAGAGCAACTGCTCGGCGTCCGCGATGGAGCTCCGTGCCTCGTCCCTGCTCCAGTGCCATCGGCCGTTCTCGTGGGAATAGCGGGCCAGGGCCCGCCAGGCCTCCATGATCTCGTGACGCGGCTGGATCTGCATCGGTGTGCCTCACCCACCCGTCCGTAGGCACAGGACCGTTCACGCCCCGGCATCGGCGATCAGTCGGCTAGTAACCGTCGCGCAGATCCGCGTCGCACACTGTCCGGTTGCTGACACCTCCAGGCGGAAAGCCCCGCCGGCGCCGAGATCGGCGACGGCGGGGCATCGTCTTTCGGCGTCAGCGTCCCTGCAGCGACTTCAGGTTGTCGCCGAAGGTCCAGCCGCGGGAGCCGTCCCAGTTGGCCGACCAGGTCATCAGGCCCTTGAGGCTGCCGTTGAGGTTGTTCCACGACTGGGAGACCAGCGACGGGCTCATGTAGCCGCCACCCGCCCCGGACTGCGCCGGGAGGCCGGGCACCTGCTTGTCGTACGGCACGCGGATCGTCGTGCCCTGGATGGTGAGGCCGTTGTTCAGGCACTGCGTCTGCGTGACGAAGCCCTGCACCGTGCCCGCCGAGTACGAGTCGCCGGAGCAGCCGTACATGCTGCCGTTGTAGTACTGCATGTTCAGCCACCAGAGGCGGCCGTTGTCGACGTACTTCTTGATGATGGGCAGGTAGGAGCCCCAGATCGAGCCGTACGTGACGCTGCCGCCGGTGACGTACGCGGTCTCCGGGGCCATCGTCAGGCCGAAGTTGGACGGCATCCGGGCGAGCACGCCGTCGATGATCCGGATGAGGTTGGCCTGCGAGGTCGAGAGCGTGCCGATGCTGCCGCTGCCGGTCAGGCCGGTCTCGATGTCGATGTCGATGCCGTCGAAGTTGTACTGCTTGAGGATCGGCACGATCGTCGCCACGAAGCGGTCCGCGACCGTGCTGGAGCTCAGGTCGATGCCGGCGGCCGCGCCACCGATCGACATGAGCAGGGTGGCGCCGTCCGCTTTGGCCTGGCACATCTCCGCCGGGGTGGAGACCTTCACGCCCGCGTCCATGCCGTTCTCCCACAGCACCGTGCCGTCGGAGCGGATGACGGGGAAGGCGGCGTTGATGACGTTGTAGCCGTGCTGCTTCAGCCGGCTGTCGGTGATCGGGATCCAACCCAGACCGGGGTGTACGCCGTTGGCCGCGCCGTCCCAGTTCTCCCAGTAGCCGACCAGAACCTTGCCGGCCGGCCTCGACTTCACGGCACAGGTGCCGCCGGGCGGCGTCGTGGTCGGGGGCGTGGTGGGAGGAGTCGTGGGCGGAGTGGTCGGCGGCGTCGTGGGCGGGGTGGTCGGCGGGGTGGTCGGGCCGCCGGTGCACGCGCCCAGGTCACGCCAGAGCGACGGCGTCGAGGCGGGGTTCCAGTTGGCGCCCGGGTAGGCGGTGTGGGTGACCAGGGCCGAGTAGAGGTGGCCGCCGTAGGTGACCTGCGTACCCACGGTGTAGGTATTTCCCTCCGCCCAGGTCGGTGCGCTGCATGCGACGGCGGCCGCCTGCAGCGGACTGCCGGAGACGGCGGCCATGCCGGCGGGCGCGAGCACCACCGTCGTCAGGGTCATCGCGGCGCCGGCTACCAGCGCGAACACGGTACGTCGTTTCCTCATGGCGGCTCCTGACACATCGATGACCAGGGCTGGTTCACCACATCTTGACGTTCGTGAACTTCATTATCAAGGGTTGTTAACAGAAAGCTGAGCACGGCACTGTCCCCGGCCGAGGGATTGCCGGACAGATCCGGTCCACATACCGTGGACCGGACGACCGCGAGCAGATAGGACGCCGACTCGCGATCAGCGCGGCAAGCACGCCATGTGCGACCCTGCAACGGCGAACAACACTGCGCAGGGCGGCCGAGCGGCCGATTCGGGAGGTCGGGACCGACCTCCGCTCCGTCCACCTCTGGAGGCCTCCTTGGCAGAGCCCGTCGCACCACTGACGCTCGCCAACGTGGGGTGGGCCCCGAGCAACGGCGATTTCGACTGGGACGAGTTCGACTCCGACGCCTACTTCGATCACAACTACGGCACCTTGCGTCACGACGACGAGACGATCATCGACATCGTCACGGACTTCTTCCACGACGCGGCATCACATCGGAGTGAGCGCGCGATCGATGTAGGCGCCGGCGCGAACCTCTATCCGGCGTTGACCATGCTCCCCTTCGCGGCCGAGGTCGTCCTCTACGAGCGCGCGTTCTCCAACCGGGAGTGGCTCACGAGCGAGCTGAAGAATCATCACGACTCCTGGTGGCAGTTCTGGGACCGCATCGCCACCGGCCCCGCGGAGCGCAGGGAGTACGCGGCGATCAAGAGCCCGTTCGATCTGCTGCACCGCCGCGCCACGGTGGTCAAGGGCAACATCTTCAGCCTGCGTCCCGGGCAGTTCGACATCGGCACGATGTTCTTCGTCGCGGAGTCGATCACCACTCGGAACAACGAGTTCGAGCGAGCGACCCAGCTGTTCGTCAACTCGCTGAGGCCGCGCGCCCCGTTCGCGGCCGCCTTCATGCGCGACTCCTCCGGCTACCGGGTCGGGAGCCGGACCTTCCCCGCATGCTCGGTCGATGAACGCGACGTGTGGCTGGCGCTGAGTCCGGTCGCCCAGGGTGTCAAGATTCAGACAGTCGAGAGCGATGACCTGCGCGACGGTTATTGCGGGATGATCGTGGCTACCGGGCGGAAGCGGGCCTAGCGAACCCACGGACGGATAGGTGACGGCACCCCGATGCAGATTCAGCCACGTCACCAGCTTGTCGACGTCTGGCGGTCGTTCGCCCGGCTGTCCTGTCCCGACGGCACCTGGCGATTCGGTGGCCGCGACGGCTCCAATTCGATCAGCGACGCTGAACAGCTGCTGTGCATCATGGGGCCCGCGACGGAGATCCCGATCTTCCGCCTGGACGACCCTGACGCGGCGAACAGGGACGTGCTCGAGGCGCTGCGGTCCCTCGGAGACGACATCCAGGTGCCGCAGCGGCTCATCGGGGCGCTGACGAGCTACATCGAGCGTTACACCTCGCCGGACGGCAGGCCGGTGTTCAGCGGGGGCACATACTTCCGGGCGGAGATCGAGGGCGAGGAGATCCAGCAGGAGCAGCACGACCTGGACATCGTGGACTCCTTCTCCATCTCCGTCACCCTCATGCTCGCCATCGTGGGTTTCACCCGGGTCTTCCGCCGGTTGGTGACCCGGCCCGCACTGCTCACCCAGGTCGACTCGCTGGAGACCATGGCGGGGCGCCGCCTCACCGCCGCCATGGTGGGCCTGCTCCGCAGCTTCGCCGTGAACGTCTTCCCCGCCGAGGCCGACTTCGGCCGCGAGCTGCTCCGGATGGTGAACCAGGAGCGCCGGCCGGTCCGGCAGGTCGTCGAGGAGCTCCGCGAGGCGCTCCGCGAGATCAACGCCCGGCTGCGCGACGACGTCACCGTCGGTTCCGGCGCCGCCGAGGCCGGCGAGCTCGACCTGCCCGACCGGCTCTTCGAGTGCGGCTGGAGCTGGGGCATCGTCGCGGACGCGCCGGAGATCGAGACAGCCGCCGACGTCGGCGTCCAGGGGCCCGGCGTCGCGCAGAACGCGCCGTACATGTATTTCACGACCGTGGCCCTGGACGCGATCCAGGCGTTGTCATCGGAGCGCACCCGGCTGCTCGGCCTGCTCGACGAGGCTCAGCTCAAGCTGGCCCAGTCGCTGCAGCTGCGGTTCGAGCTGACCCGGTCCTACTGGGCGACGATCGCCACGTTCGGCTCCGGGCGCTGGCCGCTCGAGGACCTGCCCTGGCGGACGACCGACGGCATCGAGTTCGACTACTTCAGCCTGCTGGTCAGCGGCATGGTGATGCAGAACATGGTGGCCGTACGAGCCACCGGCGCGGACCTCACCCGCGTGGCGAGCGTGCTGGAGCAGGTCGCGAACCGCAGCCGGATCACCCGCCGCTCGTCCGAACGCGAGCCGGCCCTCGACGTCCACCAGCCGGGCCTGCGGTTCCCGCTGCAGGGCAGCGAGGACGTCGGCGGCCCCCGGCTGGCCTGGACGGTCGCGGACATCTCCCCGCTGCTGCTCAAGCGCGCCCTGAACCTCACAGGACTGCTGTCGGAGGGTACGTCGCGCAGCCGGCTGCTCGACCTCTCCGACGAGGTCTGGAAGCACCTGCAGTCGCGGATCATCGAGGGCGGGCTGCCCGACGGGTTGTGGGACCAGCCTGCCGGCGCCTATCCGCAGTTGACCGTGACGTACGACGAGGTCTCGTGGTACTACACGAGGCGCGTCGTGGACTGTTTGGTCACCGCCGCCCGGGTCATCAACGAGCCGCCGGTGCGCAGCGACCTGCTCGCCCAGATCGCCGCCGGCCTGCTCGACGAGGCCGACCACCTCTACGACCGGGAGCGCCTCAACGGATCCGCCTCCAGCGGACAATCGCTGCGCGAGGAGCTCAACCAGATCGGGGTGGAGCTCGAGCGGGCCCGGACGGTGCGCCGGGAACGGCCCGGCGTCGCGGTGGCGGTGACCGAAGAGGTGCTGCGCAAGCTCGACCACCTCTCGGCGACGCGGCGGACCACCACCGGAACGAGCTGACCATGCTGCTCTTCGCTATCTCGGACGAGGACTGCCGCCACCTCGGCTTCGACTTCGGCAGTCCGGCGGCGGGCGCCACCTTCGGTCTCCCCGGAGCGCTCGCGGAACCGGCCGGACGCATCGTCGACGAGGACGCGGGGGTGGGGCTGTGACCGCCGCCGACGGCGTCTTCACCGAGGAGACCGCCGCGCCCGTCCTGCGGTCGGTGGCCCTGTCCCACCTGTCGATCGAGCTGGGCCACCTCTATATGGACGACTTCAAGGCGGGTCCGCAGCGGTTGCGGGAGCAGTTCGCCCGGGTCGCCCCCTGGGCCGGCGCAGCACGGCGGATCGCCGCCGACGAGCCGGCGGGACGAGTGCCGCGGGTCAGCACGTGCTTCCTGATCGACGACTACTTCACCCGGTTCGGCAGCCCGGACGAGGTGATCACCATGCTGGTGGCGGCCGCGGCGGAGGCCGGCCTGGAGATCGACTACGTGGCCCGGGAGTCGGGCTGCGCCCTCGCCGACGGCGTCGACCTGGCCCGGCTCGTCGAGCAGCACCTGGTCAGCGAGCCCTGGGAGGGCACCGACGGCTCCCGTCCCCCGCCGTCGGTGACCGGCTGGCTCACCAACGGGGAGCGGTCGCCGGAGCAGGAGCCCGACTTCGCGATGGCCGGCCGGCGCCCGTGGCAGCCGCCGCGCCAGAGCGCCGTGCAGAACCATTCCATCTTCCTGGACATCGAGCTCTGGAGCGGACCCGCCGACGACCGGCTCTGGTCCTGCCCGTTCCTCGCCGCGGTCTGGCAGGTCCAGCGCCTGGGCCTGCTGCGCCACCTGGGCGAGCCGGTCGCCGAGCCGCGCCCCCTGGCGCTCGACGACCTGCCGGCGACGTGGGACGGCCTGCCGCCGGTCGGGCAGCTGCGCCCGCAGGCCGCGCCGTTCCGCGCGTACCGGACGTTCTCCGTGCTCGGCAGCAGGTTCCTGCCGATCGAGCTGGCGGTCCGGACCATCCTGGGCCAGGTCGCGATCCCACCGGCGATCACCGACGGGATCCGGCGGCGGGCCGAAGGCGAGGGGCTGACCCTTCCGGAGGAGTTCGTCGACCGGATCCGCTACGCCTTCATCTGAGCGGCGGCACGTCCCGCTCGTCGGGTTCCCGGGCAACCTCCCAGAGCTCCCGGAAGAGCTGAGCGCACTCCTTGACCCGCGAATCGGTCAGCACGAGCCGGGTCTCCGAGGTCTGCGCGTGGCGGGGGTCCACCGTGGTCGGCGTCGTCTCGTACGCGAGGGTGTCGTCGAAGACTATGAGGTCGCGGACCTGCACCTGGAGCGGGGGCGGCACGTCGCCCCGGTCCAGCAGCCGCACCTCGATCTGCATCCGGCGCTGCTCGTAGCAGGCGCGCTGCAACCCCGGGTCGTCGGCCACGTCGGCGGAGTCCAGGACGAAGATGCGGCGTACGCGCCGGCCGTCGCGGGTGGCGCGACGCTGGGCGTCGAGGTAGCGCTGACCGATCTCGCTCTGCCACAGGTCGTGGTCCACGGCGGCCAGGCTGATCGCGTCGATGCTGGTGGTGGCGTTGCGGGTCAGGCCGAGCAGCCAGTCCCGGTCCTCGCCGTAGCACGTGACCGTGCCGCCCTCGGCCAGCTGTTTCAGGAAGTCCGAGGTCTCCTTGATCTTCGCCTGGACGAACCGGTAGACGATCGGCGGCGAGTTCGGCGAGATCTGGGTCGAGTTGCGGACCAGCTGGGTGACCAGGTCGGTCTGCAGCGCCGACGCCTCGATCAGCCCGAACAGCTCGGTCGCCTCGTTGATCTGCGAGAAGGCGTCCTCCACCAGCCGTTTCATGTCGGCCATCCCCTCGCTCTCCAGCGCCTCCACGGTGGCGAGCCGCTTCTTGGTCAGGGCCTTGCGGGTCGCGCTGGAGCTGTCGGTGGCCGCCCGTACCGCCCCGGACATCACCGCGCGCTCGCCGCTGCCAGGGCCGTCACCGCACCGACCGACAGCTGATCGCGGATGCGGTTCACCAACGTGGACCACTGCCGGCTGAAGCCGGGATGCCTCTCCAGAAGCGCCCACACCTCGCCGGCGAGGTCCGCACCGCGTGCATCGGGCATCCACACGTGCAGCAGGTAGTCGACGGCCGGGTGCAACCGGCTCAGCGCCTCCGCACGGTCCAGGGTGCCGATCGCTGCCTTGCGGACGATCTCGATCAGCGTGGTGAGCAGCCAGTCGTGCAACGCCACGTCCTCGCACACCGCCGCGACGGTCTCGGCGGAAGCCTCAGGAATGGAGAGCCGCAGCAGCCGCACGTCGTCACGGCACAGGCCGAACCGCACACCCACCGGGCCGGCGCCCGGCGTGGCGACCCATCGCAGCCGGGTACGGGCGCTGGGCAGCCGGGAACGACCCTGACGGCGGGAACGCTGGACACTGTCGACCGCCCGGCCCGCGATGCCGCCCAGATCGAGGGTGCCGGGAGCAGCACCCGGCGCGGCAAGGGCGTCGGCCACCTCCGGCCACCGGGGCCGGCCGAGGGTCTCGATGACGCCCGGGCAGGTGAGGTAGTACGACCAGGGCCGTCGTGCGCTCCCACTGCCGGGGACGAGCGTCGTACAGGCGGATCCTTGCACCACGTGCCCGCCGGTGATGGCCGATCGCCCGAGCACTGTGCCGACCCCACGGAGCCGGCGGCCCGTGCCCGGGGCGACGAGCTCACAGTCGACACCGACCGGGGCCGCCGGCGATCGGACGTACTCGATGGGGCGCTGGGAGACGAGCACCGCCTCACCGGCGACGAGCTCGGCCATCCTCCGGGCTTCTTCGAGGGTGGCCGGGTCCCGGCCGCGCAACAGCCCGGTGTGCACCTCGCCGACGATCAGCATGAGTCCCCCGTCCCTGAATCCCCCGTCCCCTGGGCGCGCCGGGGACGGCGCCCCAGCCGCAAGGGTCGGCGGTGAGCGTGGCTCCCCGGCGGCGCGGCATGAGCCGCGCATGCCGCCGGCCGTTCGATTGGATCGCATCGCCCGGAGGGATGGCAACGGCGCATTTTTCCGCAGTGACCCGCGGACCCCGTCATCTAGGCCCAGCGCACCTTGAGCGGCAGTCCGACGAATGCGGCGAACGGCTCCAGCGCCGCCTCCGCGCGGCCCCGGACGGCCCGGGCCAGCGGCGTCAGCGGGAACACGTCCACGGTGACGGCCGACTTGCCGAGGGTGCGCTTCCACGTCGCCACCGTGCGGCCGGAGGCGACCACAGTGGACTGGAAGACGCCGTTCCCGCCGGGCACGATCGCGTCGAGGTGCTCCTTGTCCACCATCATCGCGCGGTCCTTGTAGCCCAGCATGTACTCGTCGAAGCCCGGCAGCGCCGCCCAGTCGTCGAGGGTGGTGGGGGCCGGGTCCAGCACCGCCGGGTCCACCAGCATCTCGGTGCCGTCGACGCCGACCGTGGTCAGCGCACCGCCGGCCGCCGCGACCGCGACCTTGGTGTCGGTCATGGTGAGGCCGGTCCAGCGGGCGAAGTCCTGCCTGGTGGCCGGGCCGTGGCTGCGGAAGTAGCGCAGCGCGATGAGTCCCAGCGCCTCCTCGCGGGACGGGCGGCGCGGGTCCGGCACCCACTCGTCGAGCAGCACGAACGTCTGCTCCTTGCCGATGTGCGGGGCGATGCAGGTGACGCCGCGCTGGCTCGCGTACCAGAGCAGGTGGTAGCCCATCTGCCCGCTGAGCTCGACTCCCCCGGCAGCGAGCGCGGCCAGGCACCCGGCCCGGGTCAGGCGCTTGCCGCCGGCGAGGGCCTCGGCCAGGACCTCGACCCCGCGGTCCGCCGTCTGCTCGGACAGGCCGATCGTCTCGCGGCGTTTCGCGGCGCCGGCGAGGGCCCGGACCCCCATCAGTTCGAGCATCCAGTGGGCGTCGGCGGGCGGGACCAGGTGCACGGTGCCGCGCATCGGCCAGGTGCGGATCGCCTCGCGGCGCTCCAGGGCCGCCTCGACGTCGCCGACGGCCGAGCCGGGCAGGCGCACTCCGAGCGACCACAGGCCGCTGGCCATGTCCTGGGCCTGCATCGCGCCGAACCACTCCACGATCTCGGCGACGCTGCCGCACCGTTTCTCCGGGGTGAGCAGCAGGCTGCGCATGCGTACGGCGAGGGCTTCTTCGGTCGTCAGGTCCACGAGGAGCAGCGTAGGGCGACCCTCTGACAGAAAAGGGCCGCCCTACGAATGATCAGCGGCCGCGCTGGGCGCGGTAGCGGGCGATCAGGGTGTCGGTGGACGAGTCGTTCGCAGCCTCCGGGGCCGCCTCCTCGGTCAGCAGCGGGGCGAGCTGGCTGGCCATGACCTTGCCGAGCTCGACGCCCCACTGGTCGAAGGAGTTGATCTCCCAGATCGTGCCCTGGGTGAACGTGATGTGCTCGTACAGGGCGACGAGCTGGCCGAACGTCGACGGGGTCAGCTTCTCCGCCAGGATCGTCGTCGTCGGGTGGTTGCCGGGCATCACCTTGTGCGGCACGATCTCCGCCGCGACGCCCTCCGCCTCGATCTGCTCCGCCGTACGCCCGAAGGCCAGCGCGCCGGTCTGGGCGAAGAAGTTGCTCATGAACAGGTCATGCATCGAGCCGGTGTCGTGGTTGGGCACGCTGAAGCCGATGAAGTCCGCCGGGATCAGCTTCGTGCCCTGGTGGATCAGCTGGTAGAAGGCGTGCTGGCCGTTGGTGCCGGGCTCGCCCCAGAAGACCTCGCCGGTCTGGTAGCCGACCGTGGAGCCGTCGAGGCGCACGTGCTTGCCGTTGCTCTCCATGGTCAGCTGCTGCAGGTACGCCGCGAACCGGTGCAGATACTGCGAGTACGGCAGCACCGCATGCGACTGGGCACCGAGGAACGTGTCGTACCAGACGTTGAGCAAGCCCAGCAGCGCCGGCACGTTGCGCTCCAGCGGCGTGGTGAGGAAGTGCTGGTCGACGGCGTGGTAGCCAGCCAGCATCTCGCCGAACTGCTCCTTGCCGATGGCGATCATGACCGACAGGCCGACCGCGGACGGCAGCGAGTAGCGCCCGCCGACCCAGTCCCAGAAACCGAACATGTTCTCGGTGTCGATGCCGAAGTCGGCGACCCGTTGCGCGTTGGTGCTCACCGCGACGAAGTGCTTGGCCACCGCCGCCTGGTCGCCGCCCAGCCCGGCCAGCAGCCAGTTGCGGGCCTCGGTCGCGTTGGTCAGCGTCTCCTGCGTGCCGAAGGTCTTGGACACGACGACGAACAGCGTGCTGGCCGGGTCGAGGTCACGCGTCTTCTCGTGCAGATCGGTCGGGTCGATGTTCGAGACGAAACGGCATTCGATCGCCGGATCCGCGTACGCCTTGAGCGCCTCGTACGCCATCACCGGGCCGAGGTCCGAGCCGCCGATGCCGATGTTGACGACCGTGCGGATGCGCTCGCCCGTCGCGCCCTTCCACTCGCCGGAGCGGACCTTGTCGGTGAACGCGCCCATCCGGTCGAGGACCTGGTGCACGTCCCGGACCACGTCCTGGCCGTCGACGACGAGAGAGGCGTCGCGCGGCAGCCGCAGGGCGGTGTGCAGGACGGCCCGGTCCTCGGTGAGGTTGATGTGCTCGCCGGCGAACATCGCCGCGGTGCGTTCCCGCAACTTCGCCCGTTCGGCGAGCGCGACGAGCGCGGCGACGACCTCGTCGGTCACCAGGTTCTTGCTGTAGTCGACGTACAGGTCCGCGACCTGGGCGGTGAGCCGCTCACCGCGCCGCGGGTCGCTGTCGAACAGCTCACGCAGGTGCACGCTCGCGAACTTCTCGGCGTGGCCCTGCACAGCCTGCCATTCGGCGCTGTCGGAAACGTGTTCGCTCATCTGCTCTTGACTCCCGCCTGAACCGAACTATCGGTGTCATCGTGGCACGGATCGCCGCGACCCGCCGTGAATCGCCGGGCGCGAAACCGGTCACAGGGAGGATGGACCTATGCGCGCATTCGTCGTCACGGGGCCCGGCGCGGCCGGGGTCCAGCAGGTGGCAGAGCCGGTCGCCGGGCGGGGCGAGGTGATCGTGACCGTCGAGCGGGCCGGGGTGTGCGGCACCGACGCCGAGTTCTACTCGGGGCACATGACGTACCTGCACACCGGGCAGGCGGCGTACCCGGTGCGGATCGGGCACGAGTGGTGCGGCACGGTGACCGCCACCGGGCCGGGTGTCGACCGCGGATGGCTGGGGCGGCGGGTCACCGGCGACACCATGCTCGGCTGCGGCCACTGCCGGCGGTGCCGCGGCCGGCGCCAGCATCTGTGCGCCGACAGGTACGAGATCGGCATCCGCAACGGCTGGCCGGGGGCGCTGGCGGAGCGGTTGCCCGTACCCGTCAAAGCGCTCGTGCCGTTGCCGGACGCGATGGATCCGACGCTGGGTGCGCTCGTGGAGCCGGGCGCCAACGCGCTGCGGGCCGTACGCGCGGCGGCGCTGTCCCCCGGCGAGCGCGTCCTGGTCGCGGGGCCGGGGACGATCGGCTTGCTGACCGCCCTGATCGCCGCCGCCCAGGGCGCCGAGGTGCACGTGCTCGGCGAGACCACGGACTTCGCCCGCGAGATCGGGATCGAGCACGCGTGGACCGCCGAGGACCTGCCGGACGTGCGCTGGGACGCCGTGGTCGACGCCTCCACCGGCGCCGGGATCCCGGCGCGGGCGGTGCAGCTCGTGGAGCCCGGTGGGCGGGTGGTGTTCATCGGCCTTGCCGCGCAGGCCAGCATGCTGGACACGCGGGAGCTGGTACTCAAGGACGTGACCGCGGTGGGGGTGCTCAGCGGCTCGGGGGCGCTGACGGGCACCGTGGACCTGTACGCCTCCGGAGCCGTCGACCCGCGCCCGCTGGTGGCGGCCACCGTCGGCCTCGACGACGCCGATGCGGTGCTGGCGGGCAAGCGCCCGCCGGCATGGGGCACCGCCCCGAAGGTCCACATCGACCCGGTCCCGATCTTTTCCGGACGGTTCCCCTCTTGAGAAGCATCGGGCGAATGGGCGGTCCGGGATGCGGCTCCGAGCAGGTGCCGCAGACGAACGTGGAGTCCGGGAGCATGGCCGCCGAGCCTAGCCGAGGGCGGCCGCGGCAGAGCGGCCCGCGGTGCGCCCGCTGAAGAGGCACCCGCCGAGGAACGTGCCCTCCAACGAGTTGTAGCCGTGCATGCCGCCGCCTCCGAAGCCCGCCGCCTCGCCCGCCGCGTACACGCCCGGCAGCGGGCTGCCGTCCGCGCGCAGGACCCTGGCGTCGAGGTCCGTGTGCAGACCGCCGAGGGATTTGCGGGTGAGGATGTGCAGGCGGACCGCGATCAGCGGGCCCGCTGCCGGGTCGAGCAGGCGGTGCGGGGTGGCGACCCGGACGAGGCGGTCGCCACGGTAGCGGCGGGCGCCGTGGATGGCGGTGATCTGGGCGTCCTTCGCGAACGGGTTCTCGATCTCGCGGTCGCGGGCTTCGACGGTACGGCGTACGGCCTCGAGGTCGAGCTGCGGGCCGCCGGTCGTCGCCGCCAGCTTGTTCATGCCCTCGACCAGGGCGGGCAGGTCGGGGGCGACGACGAAGTCCTCGCCGTGCCGTTTGAAGGCCTCGACCGGTGCCGGGGCGCCGGGGCGGACGCGGCCGAGCACCTGGCGCACGCTTCGGCCGGTCAGGTCGGGGTTCTGTTCCGAGCCGGAAAGGGCGAACTCCTTCTCGATGATCTTCTGGGTGAGGATGAACCAGCTGTGGTCGTGGCCGGTCGCCCGCAGGTGCTTCAGCGTGCCGAGGGTGTCGAAGCCCGGGTACAGCGGTGCGGGCAGGCGCTGACCGGTCGCGTCCAGCCACAGCGACGACGGACCGGGCAGGATGCGGATGCCGTGGCCCGGCCAGATCGGGTCCCAGTTCTGCAGGCCCTCGGTGTAGTGCCACATCCGGTCGGGGTTGATGATCTGCCCGCCGGCGGCCTCGGTGATAGCCAGCATCCGGCCGTCGACGTGGGCCGGCACGCCGGAGACCATCCGGTGCGGCGGGGTGCCGAGCCGCGCCGGCCAGGCTTTGCGGACGAGGTCGTGGTCGCCGCCGATGCCGCCCGAGGTGACGATCACCGCCTGGGCGGCGTACACGAAATCGGCGATCTCGGTCCGGGAGCTGGAGACGCCGCGGGCGACGGAGCTCGGCTCCAGGATGTGCCCGCGTACGCCGGTGACCGCCCCTGCGGTGGTGACCAGGGCGTCGACGCGGTGCCGGAAGCCGAACGTGACCAGGCCGCGGGCGGCGGCGGCGCGTACTCGTCGCTCGAAGGGCTCGACCACCCCCGGCCCGGTGCCCCAGGTGATGTGGAACCGCGGCACCGAGTTGCCGTGGCCGTCGGCGGCGCCGCCGCCGCGCTCCGCCCAGCCCACCACCGGGAACGAGCGGTGGCCCATGGCGCGCAGCCAGGACCGCTTCTCACCGGCGGCGAAGTGGACGTACGCCCGCGCCCAACGCCGCGGCCAGTCGTCCTCCGGCCGGTCGAAGGCGGCGCTGCCCTGCCAGTCCTGCCAGGCGAGCTCCTCCGAGTCGCGGACGCCCATGCGCCGCTGCTCGGGCGTGCCGACCATGAAGAGGCCGCCGAACGACCAGAACGCCTGGCCGCCGAGGCTCTGCTCGGGTTCCTGGTCCAGCAGCAGCACACGGCGTCCGGCGTCCGCCAGCTCGGCGGTGGCGACGAGCCCGGCCAGGCCGGCGCCGATCACGATCACATCCGCATCCATGCTCCCCACGGTAGGAACCTTGCTGCCAAAATGATGCTTCCGCGGCGCACAGATTCGAGGCCGCTTTATCACCGAGGTGACAAATGTTCGCCGAGATCGAGCCGCGCGTCGCCGAGCTGCCCACCGCCGTGGGTGAGCGGTTACGGGCGCTGCGACCCGTGCTCCGGGACCGCGTGCTCGGCACTGTGCGCTCGGTGATGAGCGCGCAGGGCCGTTCGCTCACCGGTGGGCAGGGCCGGGGGCTGACCCTCGGGGTCGAGACCGCGGTCGACGCCTTCGTCGAGGCCGTGGCATCGCCCGCCCACGACCTCGCGGCCAGCCGGGCGGTCTTCGCCGAGCTGGGGCGTACGGAGTTCCGCGAGGGTCACCGGGTGGACGCGCTGCGCGCGGTGCTCACGGTCGGCGGCCGGGACCTGTGGGCCTTCCTCGTCGCCCAGGACCTGCCGCCGGACGCCCTCTACGTGCTCGCCTCCGCGCTGTTCGGGTTCCTCGACACGCTGGCCGGGGCGGCCGCCGAGGGTTATCTCCACGAGCAGGAGGCGAACGCCCGCGACTGGGACACCGTGCGCCGCCGGCTCATCACCCTGCTGGTGCAGCCGGACCCGCCGGGCGAGGCGACGCTGCAGGGGGCCGCGGACGCCGCGCGCTGGCCACTGCCGGCGACCGTCGCGGTGGTGAGCATCGACAGTACGGACGGCGAGCGCCTGGCGCGGATAGCGGGCAACGGCACGATCGCCACCGTCATCGACGACGCCACCCGCATGGTCGTGCCCTCGCCCGCGACGCCCGGGCGGCTCGCCCACGTGACGGCGGTCCTGGCCGGGCGGCGTGCGGCTCTGGGCCCGGCGGTGCCCCTGGCGTCGGCGCGGGTGTCGTACCGGCTGTCCCGGCGGGCGCTGCGGCTGCTGCCCGGCGACGGGCTGGTGCACTGCGACGACGTCCTGCTCGAACTGCTGACCGGCTGGGAGCCGGGCCTGATGGACCGCTTCGCGGCGCGGGAGCTCGCCGGGGCGGCGGGGCTGCGGGAACCGGAGCTGGCGACGCTGCACGCCTGGCTCCGGGAGCAGGGGCAGGTCGTCGCGGCAGCGGCGGCGCTGCACGCGCACCCGCAGACGGTCCGCTACCGGATGCGCAAGATCCGCGAGGTGTTCGGCGCGGCCCTGGACGACCCGGACGCCCGGCTGCGGCTGGAGCTCGCGCTCCGGCACCGGCTCGCGGCCGGTCAGTTCACCTTCGCCGAGAACCCTTCCAGCAGGACGCGGCCGGCCTCGTCCGCCGGCAGCGGACGCGACAGATAGAACCCCTGGGCGTAGTCGCACCGCAGGTCCTGCAGTATCGAGAGTTGTGCGGCGTCCTCGATGCCCTCGGCGACCGTGGTCATGCCGAGGCTCTGCCCGAGCCGCACGATCGTCCGTACCAGCGCCTCGTCCTCGCTGTCGCCGCCGAGCCGCTCGACGAACGAGCGGTCGATCTTGAGCGTGTCCATCGGGAAGCGGCGCAGGTACGCCAGCGACGAGTACCCCGTACCGAAGTCGTCCATGGCCAGGGTGACCCCGAGGTCCTTCAGGCGGCGCAGCTGGGCGAGGTTCTCGTCGGTGTCGGTGAGCAGCACGCTCTCGGTCATCTCGAGGCACAGCTGACCGACCGGCATGCCGGTCTCGGCGACGACCTCGCCCACGGTCGCCGCGAGGTCGCCGTGCTCGAACTGCCGGACCGAGACGTTGACCGCCATCTTGAGCTCCCGGGTCGTTCCCGCCCCCCAGGCGACGGCTTGGCGGCACGCCTCGCGCAGGACCCAGCGGCCCAGCGGCACGATGAGCCCGGTCGCCTCGGCGGCGCCGATGAACTCGAGCGGCGGGATCATGCCCCGGACCGGGTGGTGCCAGCGGACCAGCGCCTCGAAGCCGGTGATCTCGCCGGTCCGCAGGTCGACGGTGGGCTGGTAGTGCAGCACGAGCTCGTCACGGGCCAGCGCGGCGCGCAGATCCGCCTCCAGCTCCAGGCGCTGGACCAGGCCGGACAGCATGGCCGGGTCGTACGCGGCCATGCCGTTCCCGCCGCCGGACTTCGCCCTGTACATGGCCAGGTCGGCGTTGCGCTGCAGCTGCTCCACGTCCTCGGCGTCGGCCGCGCACGCCAGGCCGATGCTCGCCGCGACGGGCAACTCCCGCTCGCCGACGAGGAACGGCGCCTCGAGCGCGGCGGCGATGCGCCCGGCGACCGACTCGGCGTCGGCGCGGGCGGCGACGGACTCGACGATCACGCCGAACTCGTCGCCGCCGAAACGTGCCACCGTGTCGCCCTCGCGGACCGCCGCCGACAGCCGCTCGGCGACCTGGCACAGCAGCAGGTCGCCGGCCGCGTGGCCGAGGCTGTCGTTGACCTCCTGGAAGTCGTCGAGGTCGAGGAACAGGATCGCGACGTCGTCCGTACCCGCTGCCCGGGCGACGGCTTCGACCAGCCGCTCCCGGAACAGCGCGCGGCTGGGCAGCCCGGTGAGCGCGTCGTGGTACGCCTCGTGCACCAGCCGCTCCTGCAGCTCCTTGGCGTCGTGCACGTCCCGGGTGTTGAGCACCAGGCCGCCCACGGCGGGGACGCCGAGCAGGTTGGTGATGGTCATCTCGGCCAGCCGGACCCGGCCGTCCTGGTGGCGCATCGGCACCTCGAGGACCGTGACGGTCTCCGGACCCGCCACGACTGCCTCGATGGCGGCGGCGATGCGCGACCCGGACCGCCGCCCGGCGATCTCCACCAGCCGGCGGCCGAGCAGCAGGCCGGCGGGCCAGCCGAAGATGCGCTCGATGGAATCGCTCTGGTAGCGGACGGTCGAGTCGGCCTCGATGACGGCGACCGACTCGGAGCTCTGCTGCACCAGCGCCCGGAACCGCAGCTCGCTGGCCTGCAGCTCGGCGGTGCGCGCGGCCACCCGGTCCTCCAGATGGCGGGTCAGGTGCCGGTTCTCCAGCAGGGTGAGCAGCTGCCGGGCGACGATCAGCAGGATCAGGACGGCCCGGCAGCCCGCGTGGAAGCCGTCCGTGCGGCCGGTGACCGCAGAGAAGAGGACGCTGCAGACGACGGCGAGCAGGATCGGCGCGTACGGGACGAGCAGGGCGAACGTTCGCGGCTCGGCGGGGCCGTCGGCGACGGCAGCCTGCTTCGCCGGGTACCGGGCCGCGAGCAGCACGAGCGCGAACGCGACGAACCAGCCGGCGTCCAGCAACCCACCGGAACTGTACGAGTCGTGCAGGGAGAGGAACGCGTACGCGCTGTCGGAGACGCCGAGCACCACCATGGCGACGGCGACGAGCGTCAGCGCTCCGGCGTGCGGATCGTCGCGACGCAGGACCGCGAGCACGTGCAGCACGGCGGTGACGAGGAGCACGCCGCTGACGGGATACCCGAGGGCGACCGCGCGGCTCACCACGGTGCCGCCCTCGGCCAGCAGGGGGTCGAGCACGAGGAGCCAGCTGATCAGCAGCAGGGAGCAAGCGATCATCGCCGCGTCGGCGAGGGCGCGGAGCCGCTGCGGCGCCGACCGCCGGGGCATCGGCACCAGCAGCAGACCGAGGGTGGCGAGGGGCACCATGCCGAGGTAGCCGGCGTCGGGCAGGCTCGGGAACGGGACCTCCCGGCCGGCGATGGACTCGATGCCGGCCCAGGCGGCCTCGCCGCAGGCGTAGACGAAGGCGCCGGCCGTGAAGAGCGCCCATACCGTACGGTCACGGCCGCGGCAGGCGCGGGCGCGGGCCAGGCAGGCGATCCCGGCGGCGACCGTGATCGCGACGGTGCCACCACCCGAGACGGCCCGGGTCACGGACGCGCCGCCCCAGCCGGTGAGCATGCAGGCCACAAACCCGGCGACGAGGGCGGCGACGAGCACGGTGAATGCTCGCCGGCCGTACGCCGGTCCGTCTAGCCTTTCTGGCACGCCCTGAAATCGGGCGTCCGGCGGCGCACTTGAGAGAATCCGGCCCGCGGGTCCACGACAAGGAGGAACGGCGCCGATGAGCACCCGACCGCTGCGCGCCGACGCCCGGCGCAATCGCGACCGGCTGCTCGAGGTGGCGGTGCGGGCGTTCTCCACCGACGGGGCGGACGTGCCGCTCGAGACCATCGCCCGTACAGCCGGCGTCGGGATCGGCACCCTCTACCGGCACTTCCCCACCCGGGAGGCGCTCGTGGAGGCGGCGTACCGCAACGAGCTCGACCGGCTCTGCGCCTGGGCGCCGCGGCTGCTGCGTACCCATGAACCGGTCGCGGCGCTGCGCGCCTGGATGGACCGCTTCGTCGACTACATGACCACCAAGCGCGGCATGGCCGACGCGCTGCGCATGGTCATCGCCTCCGGCGGCGACCCGTACGCCCACAGCCGAGACCTGCTCGTGACCGCCCTGACGCCCCTGCTGGAGGCCGGCGTACGCGCGGGCACGCTGCGCGACGACGTCCCGGTGCTGGACGTGCTGACCGGCCTCAGCGGGGTCACGCTGGCCGCGGGCGAGCCGGATCGGCGGGACCAGGCCGGGCGCCTGCTCGACCTGCTGATGGACGGGCTGCAGAACCGGCGCTGACGGTCCCGGACAGGTCCGGGCAGTCCGATCTCGACGGTAACCGGATCGATCGGTCCGCGGTCGGACCGTTCGGCCGACTTGTTCGCCGTCGGCCGGGAGTAGCGTCACTCACGGTCGTGTTGGACGCAACGCGATGTCGACTCCGGTACCGGTCGCACACCATCCCATGCACGCGAAGGGATCATCGTGTCGACTGCTAGAGCACTATCCGGCTGCGCGCTGGCCACCGCCCTGCTCATACCGGCCGCGCCCGCCCTGGCCGCGGACGGCGTGACCCCGCCGACCGTCACGGTGTCGCTCAAGCCCGGTGAACACCACACCGTCACCAAGACCGTCACGACGCCGCGCATCCTGCCCCGGCCCGACGTCTACTTCCTCGCCGACACCACCGGAAGCATGACGCCGGTGCTCGCCGACGTGAAAGCCAACGCCGGGGCCATCCTCACGACCGTCGACGCGGGCGCCACCGACCCGCGCTACGGTGCCGGGCAGTACAAGGACTTTCCCAGCAGCGCGTTCGCGTACCGCAACGACGCCTCCATCCCGGCGGCCGACGACAACGGTGCGGCCGCTCAGGCCGCTATCGGCGCCTGGTCGGCGACCGGCGGGAACGACGCCCCCGAGGCCAATCTGTTCGCCCTGCACAAGCTCGTGACGGCGGCCGGCTTCCGCAGTACGTCGAGCCGGATCGTCGTCTGGTTCGGCGACGCGCCCGGCCACGACCCGGTCTGCTCGGCGATCTCCGGCGAGCCCACCGTCACCGAGGCCTCCGTGACGGCCGAGCTGGTCGCTGCCAAGATCAAGGTAATTGCGGTCTCCACCACGACCGGGGTCCCCAACGGCCTCAACGGCGATCCGACCGCGGGCGCCACCGACTACGGCGTCTGCGGCAACCCGGGCGGCGCGGCCGGGCAGGCCAACCGCATCGCCGCCGCCACCCAGGGCAGGTCGTTCACCGACGTCCCGCCGTCCGATGTCTCCGACGCCATCCTCGCCGGCCTGACCAGCCTGCCGGTGACCGTCACCCCGGTGGCCACCTGCCAGCCCGGCCTGACGGCCACATTCGACGCTCCCAGCAGGACGGTGACCAGCGGCAGCACGGTGACCTTCGTGGAGACGCTCACCCTCGGCGCGGGCGTGACCAGCGAGACCCCGCTGAAGTGCACCGTCACTTTCCTCCTCAACGGACAGTCCGGCGGACCCGCGTTCGTCGAGGAGAACACGGTCAATCCGATCATCAACCACCCGCCGGTGTGCACCCGGGTCACGGCCGATCCCGGTGAACTGTGGCCCCCGAACCACAAGTTCGTCACGGTCCGGCTGTCCGGCGCCACCGACCCCGACGGCGACCCCACGACCCTGACGATCACCACGGTGACCCAGGACGAGGCTCTGGACGGTACGGGCGACGGCGACACCGCGCCCGACGCCGCCCGGGTGACCGGCTCGCCGGATCAGGTCAAGCTCCGCTCCGAGCGCAGCGGCAACGGTGACGGCCGGGTCTACCGGGTCTCCTTCACCGTCAGCGACGGCAAGGGCGGCAGCTGCTCCGGCACGGTGTACGTCGGCGTGCCGCACGACCAGGGCCACGGCCCGGCGGTCGACACGACCTCGGTCGTCGTGAACTCGTTCGGTAGCTGACCGGTTCACATCCCCGGTGGTGGGCCCGGCCCACCACCGGGTGGTCGGCCTAGAGCCGGAAGCGGTCGACGATGCGGTTGAGGTCGGTGGACATCTGCGCGAGTCGCGCGGCGGCCTGGTCGGCCTCGCCGACGCCGACGGTGGTCAGCCGCACGGATGCGGCGACGTCGGTGATGGTGGAGGCGACCTCCCCGCCCGCCGCGGCGGCCTCGGTGACGTTACGGCTCATCTCGTTGGTGGTGACGGTCTGCTCCTCGACCGCCGAGGCGATCGTGGTCTGGAAGTCGCTGATCCGGGCGATGATCTCGCTGATCTCCCCGATCGCGGCGACCGCGCCGGTGGTGTCGGACTGGATCGCCGCGACCCGCCGGCCGATGTCCTCGGTCGCCTTGGCCGTCTCCTGCGCCAGATCCTTGACCTCCGAGGCGACTACGGCGAAACCTTTGCCCGCCTCTCCCGCACGGGCCGCCTCGATGGTGGCGTTGAGCGCCAGCAGGTTCGTCTGCTCCGCGATCGCCGTGATCACCTTGATCACGTTACCGATCTCGGCCGACGACTCGCCCAGCTTGGCCATCACGTCGGTGGTGTTCGCCGCGACTGCCACCGCCCGTGACGCCACACCGGCGCCCTGCGTCGCGCTCTCGCTGATCTCCCGGATCGAGGCGCCCATCTCCTCCGCACCGGCCGCCACGGTCTGGATCGTCGAGGACATCACCGCCGCGGACTGCGCCACACTGGCCGCCTGCCGCGCTCCAGCCTCGGCGCTGGACGCGCTCTGCCGGCTGGTCGCGGTCAACGAGGTCGCCGCGCCGGCCAGCTCCGTCGAGTGCCCGGCCAGATCGCTGACCGTCTGACGCAACGTCGTGGAGGCCCGCCGCAGGGCGGTGGCCATCTGACCCAGCTCGTCACGCTGATCGACGACGGCGTCGTGGGTGAGGTCACCGTCGGCGACCGCGTCGAGCACCGACGAGACCTTGCGCAGCGGGTTGACGATCATGCGGGCCACCACCAGCGCCAGAACCACCGCCGGCGCGACCGCGATCACGAACGCCGTCAGCACCACCAGGCGGATTTCGCGCACGGTGGCGTCGAAGTCCTTGCCTTCGATCAATACCTTGTCCGCGCGGGCGATCTCGTCACCGATCAGCGTCTCGTAGCTTTTACGCAGGTCCCTGTTCGCCCCAAGCGAGACGTCGATCGCGGCCTGCCGGTCGGTGCCGTACGTGGTGAACTCGGTGTTCAGCGCGGCGAACCACGCATCGGTCGCCGTTTTGATCTTGTCGATGGTGCCCTGCTCGGCCGGGATGGCCAACGCCCGGGCCGCGGCCAGATTCTTGTCCACGGTTGCCTTGCGGCCCAGCGCCTCGTCGCGGAACTTGGTCTCCCCGGCGATGAGAAAGCCCCGCTCGTCGTTCGCGGCCGCCTTGAGCGCCAGCGCGGCACTGTTCAGGCTGGTCAAGTACGGCACGGCACGGCGCAGCTCGTCCGAACGGGTGCCCTGGAGGCTGCTCAGCCCCGTCAGGCTCAACACCCCGGTCACGACCATCCCCATGACCGCCACCGCGACCACTGTAAGGATCTTCGTCGTGACCCCACGGTCCCGCACCCAGCGCAAAGCGCCCACGTCGACTCCGTCCCTGACCACCTGAAAAGACGCGGCGTAACGCCCCGCTGCACCACCGTTCGACGGCAATGCCCGTGAGCCTGACGTAGTTCACCGAACGTTCACCAGATCGTCGAGTGATGGCCGCGCCATGCCCGTCGCGCCCCACACCCAAGGCTGCTCATGACTTGTTCACCGCGCCGAGCGGTGGTGAAGCGGTACTGAGTCAAAACCCACGGTAACGGTCAGCGGGCCCCTCCGTGGCGAGACGGGCAACCCGTCATCCGCCGCGGCACAGCGAGGAGAGCTTCCGGAACGCTCGCGGAAACGGCACGAGCCGCCCGGCAGGCCCGCCGGGCGGCTCGTGAGTCCGAAGAGGGTCAGGAAAGCTTCACGTTGAAGATCTTGTCCGCGGCCAGGGCGCGGAACGCCGCGAGGTTGGCCTTGGTGCTGTTGATGCTGATGTCGCGGTCGCCCTGGTCGTCGTGGGCGGTGTCGAAGTAGACGATGGCCTTGATGTTGGGGCGCTTGGCGAGTTCGGGCAGGACGCTGTTGAAGCCGTCGGTCTTGTCGGTGACCTTGCCGACGCGGTGGTAGACGCCCCACTCGGCGACCATCAGCGGCTTGGTGGGGTGCTGGCGGGTGGCCCAGTCGTAGAAGGTCGGACCGTTCGCGGCCTTACGGTCGAGCAGGTCGGCGAACATGCCGTAGTGGTAGTAGTTCTTCTCGGCGCTGACGTAGGAGTCCAGGCCCATCCAGTCGACGACGTCGTCACCGGGGTACAGGTCGGCCCACCAGGACTGGGCCATCCACTTCTCGTTACCCATGTAGGCCATCACGTTGATCGCGTTGGTGACGCCTTGGGCGCGCAGCCGGGTCACGGTGTGGCGGTACATCGCGGCGAAGTCCTTGGCCTGCCAGCCGGAGCCGGGCTTGGCGATGACGTCGTTCTCCGGCTCGTGGTTGAGGACCAGGAAGAACTTCTCGTTGAACGAGGTCTTGAGGCGGGCGGCGAAGCGGTCGATACGGGCGTCCTGCTCACCCTTGGCGACCTTGGCCCAGGTGGAGCCGTAGGCGATCTTCCAGTTCATCAGCAGCACCCGCGGGTGGGCGGCGTCGCGGGCCATGGCCATTTCCGACGTGGTCGGGAACGGCTCATCACCCTTGTGGTAGGTGTGGAAGATGTTCGCGGTGCGGCCGCTGAGCTTCTCCCAGTCCTTGAGCGCGGCGTCACGCGGCGCGTCGGTGAAACCACCCGCGGCGGCGCCCCACAGCACACCACACGACGGCACAAGCAGCTCGCCGGTCACGCAGTCGCCGTTCGCGGGGGCGGCGGGCGGCGGCATGTCCTCGTCCTCGATCGGGGTGGCCGGCGGGGTGGTCGGCGCGGCGGTGGTCGGCGCGGGCTGGGCCGGCGTCGTCGGCGCCGGCTCGGCCGGGGTCGTGGGCGCGGGCTGGGCGGGCGTGGTTGGCGCCGGCGGGGCGGGGATGGCGGGCGCGGGCTGGGTCGGGGTGGCGGGCGCCGGCTTCGCGGGGGTGGCGGCGGCGGTGGAGACGATCAGCACGGGGCCGCCGGAGTTCTCCGCCGAGCGCAGCCGGGTCACGGCGGTAGTCGAGGACGACCGGAGCGCGAAGGTGTACGCGCCGGGGCGGGTGACGGCCTTGCTCAGATTGAAGGTCACCTCGGCGGCATCGGGCGCCGGGGTGGCCGAGCCGACGGCGGCGCCGAGCGCGGGGGCGTTGGCCGAGGTGAGCGAGCGCTCCGACCAGGCGGTGCCGGCGACCTTGCTGAGCGTGAGCCGGCCGGCCACGGCGCCGACGGCGGTCAGCCGCAGCCGGGCCGCGGTGACCTTGACGCCGGCCGGCACCTGGAAGCGCAGGAACGCGGTCTTGGCGTCGCCTTGCAGGCGGCCGACGGCGAGCTTGTCCTCGGCGCCGAAGCCGGCGTTCTTGCGGACGCTCGAGACGTACGCGTCGTCGGTCGCGGCCAGCTTCAGCTCGACGCCGGCCGGAGCGGCACCGGCCGGAGCGGCGGCGGCCGGAGCGGCGGCGGCCGGAGCGGCGCCCGCCGTCACGGATCCGGCACCGGCGGCCAGGGCGGCCAGGGCCGTCACGGACTTCGTCAGCTTCGAACGACGCACTTGTCATCTCCCCCGCGTTGTCCGGCCGCATATCGGCCGGGCATGGGAAGAGATTCCGGGGCGTACGGTGCGCGCGAAGTGCCCGTCACGGTGCGGGCCGGTTGCGAACCGCCCGAACGGCGAGACTTGAGGATTTCGGGGTCCGAGCCGGGGCGCGCACGGGCGCGTACGGCCATATGCTCGCCGCGATGATCGACCGAGAAGGGGACCCCTGGTGACCGACGTCGGCGCCGTCCTGGCGGCCATGCCCGTGATCGACGGGCACAACGATCTGCCGATGGCGCTGCGGGCCCGCGCCGGCTACCGGGTCGAGGGGCTGGCCGCGGACCGGCGGGAGTTCCACACCGACATCGCCCGCCTGCGGGCCGGCGGCGTCGGCGGGCAGTTCTGGTCGGTCTACGTGCCCTCGGACCTGCCCGAGCCGGCGGCCGTGGTCGCCACGATGGAACAGGTCGACGCGGTGTACCGGCTGGTCGCCGCCTACCCGGGGGATCTTGCGATCGCGTACACGGCGGCGGACGTCACCGCGGCGATCCGGGCCGGGAGGATCGCGTCGCTGATCGGCATCGAGGGCGGGCACAGCCTGGCGTCGTCCCTCGGCGTGCTGCGTGCCTTCGCGCGGCTCGGGGTCCGGTACGTGACGCTGACCCACAACCACCACACGCCCTGGGCCGACTCGGCCGCCGACGAGGCCCGGTACGGGGGGCTGACCGACGAGGGCCGCGCGGTCGTGGCGGAGATGCAGCGCATCGGCGTCCTCGTGGACCTGTCCCACGTGGCGACGGCCACCATGCACACGGCACTCGACGCGGCGACCGCCCCGGTGATCTTCAGCCACTCGTCGGCGCGGGCGGTCACGGATCACCGCCGCAACGCGCCCGACGACGTCCTCGCCCGGCTGCGCGGCAACGGCGGCGTCTGCATGGTGACGTTCGTGCCGCCCTTCGTGTCGGCCGAGGTCGCCGCCTGGACCGAGGCGGCCGGACAGGAGTGGGCGCGCCTGGGGCTGCCCGAGGACCTGGACGCGTGGCCCCGGGCACCCCGGCCGGGCGAGGAGATCGCGGCGCGGCCCGTACCGGAGCAGGGACCCGGCGGTGACCACCCGCCGGCCGCCTTCTTGCCCTGGCTGGCCGCCCATCCACGCCCGGAGGCGACCCTGGGCCAGGTGGCCGATCATGTCGACCACGTCCGTGAGACCGCGGGCGTCGACCACGTGGGGCTCGGCGGCGACTACGACGGCTGCGACCGCCTGCCCCCGGGCCTCGATGACGTGTCCGGCTATCCGCGCCTGCTCACCGAGCTCGCGGACCGCGGGTGGACGCGGGCCGATCTGGAGAAGCTGACCGGCCGCAATGTGCTGCGCGTGCTGCGCGAGGCGGAGGAGCAGGCCACCGAGGCGATGTGGCCGTCTACGACTTTGGGCCGAGACCGGGCGTAGATGATCTCCGTCCGCAGCCGGATACCCCCGCCCGCGTCCGGCGGCGAGGCTGCAGCGCATCATGCGAAATCGACGGAGTCTCCTACGGGGCGCGCTGCTGACGGCGGCCGGGCTGGGGCTCGGCGCGGCCGGCGCCGACCGGCTCCCGCACTGGTGCGGATGGGACCAGCCGCCGCTGGGTGGCGGCTACGCCCCCGCGGCAGACCGGCTCGCCGCCGTGCGCCGGCCCGAGGTGCGGGTCCGCTACTACGTGCAGACCGACGAACCGGTCGTGGCCTTCACCTTCGACGACGGCCCCGGGCCCCGGTGGACGCCGATGGTGCTCGACGCTCTGGACGCGGCGCGGATCCCGGCCACGTTCTTCATGGTGGGGCGCAACCTCGAGACCCATGCCGATCTCGTACGCCGGAGGCTGGGCGCCCACGAGATCGGCAACCACTCGTGGTCGCACCCCGACCTCGCCACGCTGGACCTCGCGGCGACGACCGACGAGCTCAGCCGTACCCACGACGTGATCACGAAGGTGACCGGACGGGCGCCGACGCTGATGCGGCCGCCCTTCGGCCACCTGGGCGGCTCCACCCTGCTCGCCGCCGACTCGATGGGCTACGACCTCGTGCTGTGGTCGGACCAGATGCACGAGCGCGACTACGAGGACGACCCCGCCGGCCAGGTACGCGCGATCGTGGAATCCGTCCGCCCCGGCTCGATCATCCTGGCGCACGACGTGGGCGCCGAGCGCCGCCTGGTCGTGCTGCGCCACCTCGGGGAGATGTTCGACGGCCTGAAGAAGCGGGGCTTCCGCTTCGCCACCGTGACCGAACTGGCCGCCCTCGGCACCCGCGCCTGACGCGGCTCAGACCAGGCCGGCGTCGTGCACCAGGAGCGCCACCTGGACCCGGTTGTTGAGGTCGAGCTTGGTCAGCACGCGCGAGACGTGCGCCTTGACCGTCGCCACGCTCATGAACAGCTCCCCCGCGATCTCCGCGTTCGTCCGGCCCCGGCCCAGTGCCAGGGCCACCTCGCGTTCCCGCTCGCTCAGCCGTTCGAGCAGGTGCCGGGCGTGATGCCGGCCTGTGTTGCCGTCCAGCGCCGCCACGTGGGCGATCAGCTGCCGGGTCACCGTGGGTGAGAGCGTCGCCTCGCCGGCAGCCACCCGGCGTACGGCGTGCAGGATCTCGGTGGGCGGGGTGTCCTTCAGAAGGAAGCCGCTGGCCCCGGCGCGCAGCGCGCGCAGCACGTACTCGTCGGCGTCGAACGTGGTCAGCACGATGACCTCCGGTGCGCCGGGCCGCGCCCGCAGGGTCTCGGTGGCCGCGAGCCCGTCGACGCGCGGCATGCGGATGTCCATCAGCACGACGTGCGGCCGGTGGGCCGCCACCGCCGCCGGGACCTCGGCCCCGTCGGCCGCCTGCGCCACCACCGAGACGTCGTCGGCGCCCGAGAGGATCATCGTGAGCCCGGCCCGGACCAGGGCATCGTCATCGACGAGCAGGACCCGGATCGGCCCGCTCATGCCGGCCACGGCAGCCAGGCCGCCAGCAGGAAGTCGCCGTCCGGGGTACGGCCGTGCGTCAGCCGCCCGCCGGCCAGCGTGGCCCGCTCGGCCAGCCCGATCAGGCCGGTGCCGGCGCCCGGGATAGCCGCCGCCGGGCGGCCGACCGGCACCGGGTTGCGGATGTCGATGGTGATCCCCTTCCCCGCGGCGCCGCCGACGGCCACCTGCACCGCCGTGCCGGGCGCATGCTTGCGCGCGTTCGTCAGGCCCTCCTGCACGATCCGGTACGCCGTGCGCCCCGCACCGGCCGGCAGCTCGTCCGGCGCGTCGACCCGCAGGTCCAGCCGGACCTTGACGCCGGCCGCCCGGGATTCCTCGGCGAGCGCCGGCAGCTGGTCCAGGGTCGGCTGCGGGCGTTCCGGCGGGGCCTCGCCGGCCGGCTCGCGCAGCACGCCGATGACCTCACGCAGGTCCTGCAGTGCCTGGTGGGCGCTCGCGCGGATCACCCCGGCGGCGCTGGCGACCTCCGCAGGCGGCGAGTCGGGCCGGATCTCCAGCGCCCCGGCGTGCAGGCTGAGCAGCGAGATGCGGTGGGCCAGCACGTCGTGCATCTCGCGGGCGATCCGGGTGCGCTCGAGCGCGCGCGCCTGGGCGACGCGCAGCTGCTGCTCGGCCTCGGCCCGATCGGCGCGGTCGCGCAGCGACACCACGAGCTGCCGGCGGGCCCGCACGATCATGCCCCACAGCTGCACGATGAGCAGGATGGCGGCGCTCCAGGCCAGCGATTCCAGGATCGGGGTGTCACTCTCGGGCCGGATCACACAGAAGGCCGCGTTGGTCCCCAGGCCGGCCACTGTGACGACGGCGGTCACCCCGAAGCGGCGGTGCACCCCGACGGAGAACATGATCACCAGGGCGGCGACGGCTATGGTGACCGACACCGCCCCGAAGACGATCACGCCGGCCGCGAGCTGCACCGGCCACCGGCGACGCCACCACAGCGCCACGGAGAACACGACGCCGATGGCGAGGTCGCTCGCGATGAGCCAGGTCGGGGTGCTGCTCCACTCCGGGACCATCTCCGGGTGCGGATTCAGCAGATCCCCCGTCACCAGCAGGGTCCAGCCGAGGCTCAGGACGAAGCAGAGGACGTCGATCACCCAGTCGCGGGTCGAGCGGGGGCCGGGCGGCCCGTCGGCCTCGTCGCGCAGGACGGCCGGGAGCAGCCAGCGATATTCCGGCGGCCGACCCGCCGGGCGCGCCGGTGCGAGCTCCCCCATGGCGGCCATCGTACGGTCGGCCCCGCGAGCCCCGATACCGACCAAAGTCGTAGGCATCGCTAGACCAAGGTTCGCCGCCCGCGACCGGCGGCCGACGCGCCGACCTGGGCGGCCCCGGCACGCTGAGACGCATGATCACGGTCGAGAACCTCACCAAACGGTACGGGCCCCACCCGGCCGTCGACGACGTGTCGTTCACCTGTGCGCCCGGCACGGTGACCGGCTTCCTCGGACCCAACGGCGCCGGCAAGTCCACCACGATGCGGATGATCTGCGGCCTCACCCCGCCCACCTCCGGTACGGCCACCGTCGACGGCGTGCCGTACCGCCGCATCGGCAATCCGGGGCGCCGCATCGGCGTACTGCTGGACGCCTCGGCGCAGCACGCCGGGCGTACCGGGCGCGAGGTGCTGACCCTGGCCGCGCTGACCATGGGCGTCGACAAGCGGAGGGTCGACGAGAGCCTGGAGCGCGTCGGGCTCAACCGCACCGCCGCCAAGCGCCGGGTGAAGGCGTACTCGCTGGGGATGCGGCAGCGGCTGGGGCTCGCGTACGCGCTGCTCGGCGACCCCGGCATCCTCGTGCTGGACGAGCCGGCGAACGGGCTGGACCCGGAGGGCATCTTCTGGATGCGCGGGCTGCTGCGCGACTTCGCGGACCGCGGCGGCACGGTTCTGCTCTCCTCGCACCTGCTGCGGGAGGTGGAGGCGGTCGCAGACCGGCTGGTCGTCATCGGCGGGGGCCGGATCGTGGCCCAGGGCGACAAGGCGGACCTGCTGGCCGCGTCCGGCACGGTGGTCCGAGCGCTCGACGCCGGCGCGCTGCAGCGGGTGCTGCACCGGGCCGGGCTCACCGGCACCGCCACGACCGACGGGGGCGTCGTGGTGCCGGCGGACGCGGAGGTCATCGGCCGGGCGGCCGCCGACGCCGGCCTGGTCCTGCTCGAGCTGCGCCCGGCGGGCAGCAGCGGGCTGGAGAACCTGTTCCTCACCCTGACCGCCGGTGACTCGGTGAAGGAGGCCGTGCGATGACCGCGGTGCAGAGTCCGTCGACCTCTCCGGCCGGTGCTGCGGTTGGCGCGGGCCGTAGCCGTACATATGAAGGTGTGTCTTTGATCCGGCTCACCCAGGTGGAGCTGCGCAAACTGGCCGACACCAGGGCGGGCCTCTGGTTGCTGATCGTGATCGGCCTGGCTGCGGCCGGCACGGCCGTGATCATGATCACCGCGAGCCCGGACCAGGACCAGACGTTCCGCGACCTGTTCTCGTTCGGCCTGCTGCCGGCCAGCGTGCTGCTCCCGGTCCTCGGCGTCCTGTCGATGACCAGCGAGTGGTCCCAGCGGACCGCACTCGGCACCTTCACCCTGACCCCGGCCCGCGGCCGGATCATCCTGGCGAAGCTGGCGGCGGCGGTCCTCATCGCAATCGCGGCGACCGCGGCGGCGGCGGCCCTGTCCGCGGCGGCCAACGTGATCGCGCTCGGCACCGGCGGCGACGGCAGCTGGCACATCACGGCCGACCAGGTGGGCCGGCTCCTGCTCAACCAGGTCGTCTTCGTCCTGATGGGATCGGCGTTCGGGGCGCTGCTGATGAACTCACCGCTGGCGATCGTGCTCTACTTCGCGATCCCGACGGTGTGGACGGTGCTCGGCGCGATGGTGAAATGGCTGGGCACGGCCGCGAAGTGGCTGGACATCAACCTGACGTCGGTGCCGCTGAGTGAGCCGTCGATGACCGCCGGCGAATGGGGCCGGCTCGGGGTCGCGTGCGCATTGTGGGTGGCGTTGCCGATGGTGCTGGGCACAGTCCGGGTGCTGCGGCGCGAGGTGTCCTGAGGGTGCTCGTTTCCGGCCGTCGCGGAAGGTCCGCGGCGGCCGGGCGGCGGTAGGCTGACGGTATGCCGATCGGTCCGCAGCCCCGCGGCCGGCGGGGCACGGTCGACGAGCCGTACAGCGCGCTGAATCTGCGGCTCGTGCTGGCCGTGTTCGGTTTCGTCGTGTGCACGGTCTTGTCCGTGCTGCTGTTCCGTGCCGGGTGGATGGTGCCGGCCTGGTTGCTGGCCGCCTGGGCGGTGGTCGCGGTGGGTGATGGGGTGGTGGTGCAGCTTCGGCGGCGGGCGCGCTCCCGCGCCGAGGGCGGCCGCGACCATTCGCTGTTCGAGTAGGCCGCGTCGCGACCCTTTTGGGCGGTAAGTACCTGTACCGTCCTTTGCTGTGCGCGCCTCACTTCGTCTCGCCGCCGTCACTGTCCTGCTGATCGCTCCCCTGGTGCCGCCCGCGGCCGCCGGCGTCGCCGCGCCGGTGCCGGGCGCGGCCCCGCTGCTGAACGACACCCGCGAGCCGGCCCGCAAGACCTACTCGACCGCCGGCCTGGAGAAACGCAGCGCCGGATTCGCGCGGCGCGCGGCGGGCGCGCCCACGCCCGCGGCCGGCACGGTACGGAAATGGCCCGCGCTCGACGACGTCGACGGCCGGTTCTACCGCAAGGACTACACGCTGCGCGGGATCGGCGAGCACATCGAGGTCTGGGTGGCCGCCGACGTCGAGTTCCCGGCCGGGGACTGCCGCCCGGCCGGCTCGACGGTCGTGACCGACGCGCAGATCGCCGGGCTCATCCGGGAGTTCGACCGGACGATCCAGCCGCGCGAGACCGCGGCGTTCAGCACCCCGCCGGACCGTGACGGCAGCGATGCGCAGGTCACCGGCGACTACACCGGCGCCGGGCAGCGGACGGTCACTCTGGTGGACAACGTCCGCGACGACAACTATTACGACTTCCCCGAGGCGGCGACCTACATCGCGGGCTTCTTCTCGGAGCAGCTCAACGATCTCGTCGACCGCAACGTCATGACGATCGACGCGTACGACTGGCGGCACCGTACCGGGGTGAACCCGCCGGACGAGCCGACCGCCGACCTGTGCACGAGCCGCCCGGCCCGGCCCCGGCTGTACGAGGGGACCTTCGCCCACGAGTGGCAGCATCTGCTCGAGCACTACACCGACCCGGGCGAGGAGCTCTGGATCAACGAGGGGCTGTCGGACTACGCCCAGAGCCTGGTGGGTTATGCCGACGGGACCGCCACCGTGTACCACCCGGGCGCGGACACGCATCTTGTGTGCTTCCAGGGTTTCGCCGTGGTGAAGACCGCCTTCAACGCGAATCCGCGGGCATGCGGCGGGGCGCAGAACTCGCTGAATCTGTGGGGCGAGGGCGCGCCGGCGGAGGTGCTCGCCGATTACGGCAACGCGTACCAGTTCCTGCTCTATCTGCATGACCGGTTCGGTCCCGCGGTGCTGTCGCGGCTGCACCGTGACGGCCGCCATCAGGGCCTCGCCGCGGTGCAGGAGGCGCTCGGCCCGGACGTACGCCTCTACGGCGTGCTGCACGACTTCCAGACCATGACCCTCGTCGACAAGGTCGCCGGGGACGGGACGATGATCGGTGTGCCGCGGAACCGGGTGACCGCCGCGAGCCTGCGGTCCACCGTGAACCTGGCCAATCCGGCGTCGTACGACCGTCCGGGCGCGGCTCCGAACGGCGCGGACTACGTGCGGCTGCGCGACGGGAGCGGACGGTCTCTGCGCGGGGCGGACCTGCGGTCGGTGCGGTTCCGCGGGGCTCGCACGCTGCCGCCGCTCCCCCTGGAGTGGACGCTCCGGGACGGCGCGCTGTTCTCCGGCGACGCCAGTGACACCGACGCCGCCGCGGTGGTCCCGGTGCAGGTCCCGGGCAAGGCGGCGACTCTCACGCTGCGTGCCCGGTACGGCGCCGAGAAGGGCTACGACTACGGGTACGTGACGGTCTCCGCCGACGGGGGCCGGACGTACCGGGCCGTGGCGGGCGACCGTACCGTGGTGGGTCCGCTCGGCCCGGCGCTCACCGGCAGCACGGACGGCTTCGAGAAGCACACCTACGACCTCTCCGCGTACGCCGGCAAGCAGATCCTGCTCGGCTTCCGCTACGTCAGCGACGGCGCGGTGAACGAGGGCGGCTGGTACGTCGACGACGTGGCGATCGGCGGCACGGCGGTCAGCGACGGCACGACCCTGAGCGGCTTCCGCTCGCCCACGCAGATCACGCCGGTGCCGGTGCACGCGTGGAACGTACGGCTGGTCGGGATCGACGGCGCCGGGAAGCGGGCGCGGCAGGTGCCGGTGGGGCAGTTCGCGGCGCTGCGGGCGTACCCGAAGGTGGTGGCGATCGTCGCCTACGACGAGCCGACCGGGCAGGTCGGCCAGTACGCGCCCTACACGCTCACCGTGAACGGCGTCGTTCAGCCGGGCGGCAGCACCCCGTAGATCAGGCCCGGCGAGCCCGCGCCGCCGCGGACGATCTGGCCGCCGCACAGGATCCACGCGCCGGTCTCGGGCAGCGCGGCGAGGTTGGCGAGCACCTCGAGGCTGAGGCGGTGCTCGCGGTGGACCAGGCGGGAGGCCGCGTAGGTGGGGTCCACGCCGGGGTCGGGGCCGAACGTGTCGGTGCCGGTGCCGCCGCGCCGGCCCAGCCGCCCGGTCGCGATGAGCCATTGCACCGCGTCCACGCCGAACCCCGGCTGGTGCAGCGTGCCGTCGCCGTCGCGGCCGTAGTACGCCTCCGTGCCCCATTTGGCGTCCCAGCCGGTCCAGAGGACCACGAACGACTCCGGCGGGATCGGGCCGTGCTCGTCCTCCCAGGCCAGCAGGCCGGCTTCGGAGAGGGTGAAGTCGGGGTCGGCGGCGCACCGGTCCCGGACGTCGATCTTCACGGCCGGCCGGAACAGGTCCGGCACCTCGAGGTCGTCGGCGAGCGCGGCGCCCTCGGTGAAGTGGCCCGGCGCGCTCCAGTGGGTGCCGGTGTGCTCGCCCTGCCGCACGTGGCGCAGGTGGAAGCCGTCCCGCGCGATGGTGGCCACGGTGTCGGCGGCGAACTCCGGGTCACCCGGATAGAGGCAGGCCGTCGCCGGGTCCGCGACGTGCGACAGGCTGACGAGGTCGAGCTGCATGGGGTCAGTCTGCCGGTGCGGGACGCCGTCAGTCGGCGAGGACCAGGGCGAGGCGGCCGGTGCGGCTCTTCTTGGCCGCGTACATGGCGGCGTCCGCGCGGGCGATCAGCGTGTCCGCCGCCGCGGTCCGCGGGTCCCCCCATGCCACGCCGATGCCGGCCTGCGGCAGCAGGCGGTGGCCGTCGTGGTCGAGACCGCCGGTGGCGAGGGCCGCCACCAGGGTCTGGCCGATGTGCCGGGCGTCGAGCGCGGCCGGGACGTCGGGGCAGATGACCACGAACTCGTCGCCGCCGAACCGGCCGACCACGTCGCCGTCGCGCACCGCGCCGCGCAGCCGGTCCGCGACGTGGGTGAGCAGGCGGTCTCCCGCCGCGTGCCCGTGCACGTCGTTGACCTGCTTGAACTCATTGAGGTCGATGAATATCACCGCGGTGCCGCGGGTCCGGCCGGGGCCGCACAGCGACTCCTGGAGGGCGGCGAGGGTGGAGGCCCGGTTGCGGCACCCCGTCAGCGCGTCGTACGTGGCCCGCTGCTTGAGCTCGTCGCGCAGCCGCACGTCCTCGGTGATGTCGGTGAGGCAGATGATGGCGCCGGTCACCTCGCCGCGGGGGCCGGTCAGGCAGCGCAGGTTGGCGCGGACCCGGCGCGGGCCGCGCTCGGCGTGGTGGTAGCCGTACTCGGCGTCGGTGTCGCGCCCGGCCAGCACGGCGTCGATCGCCGCGTCGATGGCGGGCCGGTCGCCGGGCAGGATCCGGTCCAGGTGGTGTCCGCCGAGCACCTCGCCGGGGTCGGCACCGATCGCCCGGGCGGCCCGCTCGTTCTGGTACGCGATCCGCCGGTCGGTGCCGATCTGCACGATGCCCATCGGGATGGTCTCGGTGAGCCGGCGCATGAGCTGCTCGCTCGCGCGCAGCGCCTCCTGGGCCAGCATCTCGTCGGAGATGTCGAGCATGTCGGCCACCACCTCGCCGATCGCGGGGTCGGCCAGGTGGTTGTGGTTGGTGATCTCGAACCAGACGACGTGCCCGTCGCGGTGCAGGTGGCGCAGGCGTACCCGGCGGGCCTCGCCGTCCTGCGTGGCGAGCATGTCCATCCAGCTGGAGATCGCCCGTACCCGGTCGTCGGGGTGGATGAGGTCGACGGCGCGGGTGCCCTTCAGCTCCTCGGCGCTCCAGCCCAGCACCTGGACCATCTCCGGGCCGGCGTCCAGGATGACGGCGTTGAGGTCCTTGCGGACGGTGACCAGGCGGGGCTTGATCGGTTCGTGCTCGAGCGGGCCGTTGCCGCCGTCGCCGTTCAGCCCGGCGATGAGCACGAGCGCCGCGCCGTACCGGTGGGAGAGGTCGAGGATCCGCAGCTCGACGAGCTGGGCGGGGGCCGCGACCGGGCGTACCCGGCAGGCGGCGCTGCCGCGGGCCAGGAAGTCGTGCCACGCGTCGATGACCACCGGGTGGTCCTCGGCGACGAAGATGTCCAGCGCCGAGCGCGGTCCCACCACCGGGCGCAGGGTGCCCAGCTCGAAGCCGGCGGGGAGGCCGGTGAACACGCCGGACGGCGTGATCGTGCTGACGAAGGCGTCCGGGTGGCGGGCCACGGCCTCGGCGTACGCCGCGTCGCGCTCGGCCTCGGTCAACTTCGCGTCGGGCATGTCTGTCGCATCGGCGGTCCGCCGCGCGACTGAAGGAGAACCCCGACATTGACACTGTCATATTGACAGTGTCAGTATGGTCGGCGTGTGGACGATGGACGAGCTCGTGGAGCGGGTACGCCGGGCGCTGGCGGCGGAGTACCCCGGCGCGCCCAACGGCCGGGTCCGCGACGTGCCCGACCGGCGGGCCATCCGGTGGTACACGACGACCGGCCTCGTCGACCGCCCCGCCGGCATGCGGGGGCGCACCGCCCTCTACGGCCCACGGCACCTGCTGCAGCTCGTGGCGCTGAAGCGGCGCCAGGCACAGGGCCACTCGCTGGCCGCGATCCAGGCCGAGCTGGCCGGGGCGAGCGACGCCGAGCTGGCCGCTGCGGCCCGGGTGCCGCGGGAGCTGCTGGCGGACGCCGGCGAGCCGGATGCTCCGGCGCCGGCTCGGCCGAAGTTCTGGGCCGCCGCTCCGGCCGCCGCACCGCAGAACTCGCTCCCGGAGGTCGGTGGCGTCGCGCTGGGTGGCGGGGCGGTCCTGATTCTTCCGGTACGCCCTCAGCCGGGTGACCGCGCGGCCATCGCGACCGCCGCCCGGCCCCTGCTCGACCTGCTCGCCTCCCGAGGCCTGCTCGACGCCACCCCCGACCCCGATGATGGGAGCCCGTCATGACCCTTTCCGTCACGCCGATGGAGCCGGCGGAGCTCGGCCGCATCCGGATCCTGCCCGACGCGGGCCTGGGGGCGCTGCGCACCGACCGCGGCAACCTCCCGCTGGACCGGCTGGACGTCCGGGCCCGGATCAGCGGGCTGGTCGCGGACACCACGGTCACCACCGAGTTCGTCAACGCGTACGACACCGCGCTGGAGGCCACGTACGTCTTCCCGCTGCCCGACCGCGCCGCGGTCACCGGCATGACCATGACCGCCGACGGCCGCACGGTCCGGGCCGAGCTGCAGGAACGCGCGGCCGCCCGGGAGGCGTACGACCGGGCGATCGAGGCCGGGCAGCGCGCGTCCATCGCCGAGGAGGACCGCCCCGACGTCTTCACCATGCGGGTCGGCAACATCCTGCCCGGCGAGCGCGTCGTCGTGGAGCTGACCCTCGTCGGACCCCTGCCGTGGGAGGACGGCGCGGCGACGTTCCGGTTCCCGCTGGTGGTGGCACCCCGCTACGTCCCCGGCACGCCGCTGGCGGGCACCCCGGTCGGTGACGGCCAGGTGCGCGACACCGACGCGGTGCCGGACGCCTCCCGGATCACTCCCCCGGTGCTGCTGCCGGGCTTCCCCAACCCGCTGCGGCTGTCGATCGGCGTCGACATCGACACCGCCGGCCTGCCCCTCGCCGAGGTCCGCTCCAGCCTGCACACGGTCACCACGTCCGGCGGCCGGGTGGAGATCGCGCCCGGCGAGCGCGCGGACCGCGACTTCGTGCTGCGGCTGCCGTACGCCGGCGACGGCTCCGGGGCGGTGTTCGTGCCGGACGCGCCGGTCGACGGCGACGAAGGGACGTACCAGCTCGTGGTGCTCCCGCCCGCCGACGGTGACACGCCCGCCCGGCCCAAGGACGTCGTACTGCTGCTCGACCGCTCCGGCAGCATGGGCGGCTGGAAGATGGTCGCCGCCCGCCGGGCCGCCGCCCGGGTGGTGGACACCCTGACCGGCGCCGACCGGTTCGCGGTGCTCACCTTCGACCACCAGATCGACCGCCCCGGCGACCTCGGCGAGGGACTTTCCCAGGCCACCGACCGGCATCGCTTCCGTGCGGTCGAGCACCTGGCCCGCGCCGACGCCCGCGGCGGCACCGAGCTGCTCGCCCCGCTGCGCGAGGGTCTGTCCCTGCTCGCCGGGGTGGAGGGGCGCGACCGGGTGCTGGTGCTGGTCACCGACGGCCAGGTCGGCAACGAGGACCAGATCATCGCCGAGGTGAGCAAGCTGATCGGCACCACCCGCGTGCACACCGTGGGCATCGACCGGGCGGTGAACGCGGGCTTCCTCGGCCGGCTCGCCGCGCTCGGCGCCGGCCGCTGCGAGCTGGTGGAGAGCGAGGACCGGCTGGACGAGGCGATGGAACAGATCCACCGGCGGATCGGCGCACCGCTGGTCACCGACGTGACCGTCAGCGGCGTGGAGCCGGGCCGGCCGCAGTCCGTCTTCCCCGGCGTGCCGCTCGTCCTCTTCGGCCGCTACACCGGCGCCGTGCCGTCCACTGTGACGGTTCGGGGCCGGCGCCGGGACGACAGCGACTTCGCCGTCGAGGTGCTGGTCGAGCGCCGCGACGAGCCCGCGGTGACGGCCCAGTGGGCACGCACGCGGCTGCGCGAGCTCGAGGACCGGTACGCCGCCGGCGACCACGGCCTGGAGCCGCAGATCGTAGCTACGTCCCTGCGCTACGGGGTGCTGTGCCGCTTCACCGCGTACGTCGCCGTGGACAGCCGGGTGGTGACCGAGGGCGGGCAGACCCGGCGGGTGACCCAGCCGGTCGAATCGCCGTCCGGGTGGGACATGTTCGACGCGGCGCAACCGCCGTCGTTCCTGGCCGCCGGGACCGCCGCGCCGCTGCCGCCGCCCGCCGCGCCCGCGCCCGGCGGCCTCCCGCCCGCCCAGCCCAGCTTCGCGCCCGTACGGGCCCAGGGAGCCCGGGGGCCGCAGCCGTTCGCGGCCGTACCGTCCTCGATGATGGCGCGCGGCAGCAGCCGCAAGATGGTCGCCCCGGGCGGCGCCGCGCTGACGCCGCAGGACCTCGCCGCCATCGTGGCGGTCGAGGCGAAGCGGCTCCGCGAGGCGCAGGACCGGCCGGTCGCCGAGCGCCGGGAGCTGCTGGCGGACCTCGGCACCCGGCTCGCCGCCCTGGTGGACGGCATGACCGGTCCGGAAATCACCGCGGTGCGCGAGCTCGCCGAACGGCTGCGCGCCGGCGGTGACACCGAGGCCGACTGGGCGTACGCCCGCCAGGTGCTGGACGGCTTCGCGCCCGGGGCTCCGCAGCGCAAGGCGTTCTGGAAGCGCTGACGGGAGCTCGTACCGGTCAGAACGGGAAGGTTCCCACCGGCGGCCGCTGCTTCGGGGCGTCCGCCGGCGGCAGGCCCTGGGCGGCGATCTCGGCCTTCGTGGCCGTGGCGAGGTCCAGGGTCGCCGTCCCGGCGGCCACCTCCTCCAGCTTCGTGGTGAACGGCTGCGCGGCCCGGCAGACGGCGCCCTTCGCGGGCAGCGTCTTGTGCAGCAGGTAGTCGTCCATGGCGGCAGTCACGCACGGCGACGTGCCGTACGCCGTGTGCCCGAAGTTGTCGCTGCTCAGGAGCCGGGCGTCGGCGAGCAGCCCGGCGGAGCCGACGGCCTGGTAGTAGTTGGTCGCCGGGTCCCAGTAGCTCCCGACCACCAGCACGGTGTTGCGGGTCTGCCGCGAGAACGGGCCGGTGTAGGCGTCCTCGTCCCGGACCTGCCAGATGTCGCGGGCACAGGGCGCGCTCGCCCACGCCCAGGCCTGCCCGAAGTACGGCGCCCGCTTCACGGCCTTCGCCACCTTGGCGGGCCAGGACGACACCGAGGCCGGGTGGCGGCCGTCGGTGCACATGACCGCGGAGTACGCGTCGGTCGAGTTCTCGTACGGGAACGCCCGGCCCTGGCGGCGGAGCACCCCGGAGGTGGCGGCGGCCACGGCGTCAGCCGACGGGTGCGTCGAGGTCAGCGTCCACAGGTCGTGCGCCAGGCCGGTGACTTCGTCGGGCGCGTCCTCGGCGTACAGGGAACTGAGGACGATGCTGATGAACGTGGCGTAGGTGAGCGTCGCGCCCTCCAGGGTCACGGGCCTGGCCTTGAGCCGCCCGGCGAGGGTGGCGAAGCGCCGCACCGGGTCGCCCGCGGCGAAAGCGCACCGGCTCTCCCCGGCCTTGTCGCAGAGGGTGAGAATCCGCTTCAAAGCCTTCTCCGCGCCCTGCGCCGACCGCAGCCGCTCGTCCTGGATGACGCCCTGCGTCGCGGCCGAGCCGGTCCACGACCGCGGGTTGATGACGCCGTCGACCGCGATGGCGCGGAAGCGGTCCGGGAACATGTTCGCGTAGAACTGGCCCAGCGCGGTGCCGTAGCTGAAGCCGAGGTAGCTGAGCTTCTTGTCGCCGACCGCACGGCGCATGACGTCCATGTCCCGCGCCACCTCGGCGGTGGACATGGCGCCGGCGAGCCGGCGCCCGGTGGTCGAGCAGCCGGCGGCGAGCTTCCGGACGCTCTTCAGGTACGCCCTCGTCTGCTTCGCGCCGACCGGGAACGCCACGGACATGCCCTTCAGCGCCGCCGTCTGCCGGCCGGTGTCGGTGAAGCAGGCGACGTTGTCGCTGGCCCCGATGCCGCGCGGATCCATGCCCACGACGTCGAACCGCTCCAGCAGCGAGGCGCTGAGCACCATGGGAGCCACCAGCGCGAACGAGGTGGCGGAGACGCCCGGGCCGCCCGGGTTCACGAAGAGGCTGCCGGCCTTGTGCGCCTGGTCCTTCGCCCGGACCCGCAGCAGCGCCACGGTGGTCCGCTCGCCGTACGGGCGGTCGTAGTCGAGCGGCACCTCGGCGGTCGCGCACTGCGCCCAGCCGTAGCACGCGTACCACCGCAGGTGCGGGGTGGCGACGGCACCCACCCGGCGCGCCTCGACGGCGCTGGTGCCCGCGGTCCGCACCGCCTCGATCGCGGCGACCGGAGCATCCGGCACGTCGGGCACGGCAGCGGCCGGCACCGCGGCGGCGGTCGCGAGGACGAGCCCGGCGACGCCCGAGGCGAGCAGGCGGAGGGAGAGCGGCATGCGGGTGCCCTTTCAGGTCAGGTACCCCAGAAATCGGCCAAGAGCCGAGGCCTCCGGTACGCCGTTCGGGCAGCGTCACCCTGGCCGTTCGGCCGATCTTCGGTCCGCCCCCGGCGCTTGCAACCGGGCTGCTCCCCGGGCCGGTAGCGGGTAGGTTTCCGCAAGGGCATCGGACGGTGAGGCGGAGGATGGCGGAGCGGGACGGCGACGCGCGGCGGCACCCGGAGGACGGGGATCCGCTGCTGGTCCGTCCCTACCTCGGTGGCGAGCCCGGAACCCCCGCGCCGGACGCCTCAGCCGAGACCTGGCCCGGCGCCATTTCTGAGCCAAGCGCCGTTTCGGGACCGGGCGCCGTTTCCGGGCCGGGCGCGGCCGCTGATCCCGCCGCGTCGGCGGCCGGCGGCGGCTTCGCGGCATTCCGGCGGCGGCGAGTCGCGTTGATCGTCGGTGGGGTCGTGGCGCTGGTGACGGGTCTCGGCGTGGCAGGTTCGATCGCGGCGCTGCCCTCGGGCCCGGACCGCGGCCCGCAGGCCTTCACCGACGTCAGCCTGCCGCCCTACCCGGCACCCACGACCGCCGGCACGCCCCCGGCCAGCGCGACCCCCGCCGCGCCCCGGGCGACCGCGCTCACCGAGTCGACCCGCAGGACCAGCAGCCCCCCGGCTTCCGGCACGTCGACCCCGGCGGCCGCGACGGCCTCCTCCGCGGCGACACGCCCGCCCGCCGGTCTCGCGCCAGACGTGCCGAGTCCGAGCCCGGCGCCGACGCTCTCGCCGCCCCCGTCCGCCGACCGCATCGGCGCCATCGGCGGGCTCGGCGACCTGTGCCTCGACCTCAACGGCGGTGTGCCCGCCGAGGGCAACCACATCCAGGTGTACGAGTGCAACCGCACGCCCGCGCAGATCTGGACCGTCGCCACTGACGGCACCCTGCGCGTTGCCGGGATGTGCGCCGCTCCCGTGGAGGACGGGACCGTGCGCATCGCGGTCTGCGACGGGCGTACGGCCGCGCAGTGGCGGGCGGGACCCGATCGGTCCCTGGTCGCCGTGCCGAAGGGCGGCTGCCTCACCGACCCGTCGGACGGTACCCGCTCCGGCGAAGGGGTCCGCGTCGGCGCCTGCACGGGCACGGCGAACCAGCGCTGGCTCCTCCCGTGACGGCTCCTACCGTGACGGCGGCTCCTACCGTGACGGCTCTGGAGGCAGGGCCCGGTAGGCGGGCCTGAGGATCTCCGCGAGCGGCACCCCGCCGTACGCGAGTGGTGGCGGGTCCAGCTGGTCGAGCAGCAGGTCCGGGCGCAGTGGTGGTGGGGGCGGGTGCGGCGCTGTGGGCGTACCCGAGTCCCAGAAGTCCGTCATGTCCCCGAGACCCGCGTCGGCTGGCTGCTCCGGCACGGGCGTCGCGTCCGCCACGTGCACCGAGGTGCTGCGGAGGTCGCTCAGCCGGGTCAGCAGCTCGTCCCGGCCCCGGCCGCGCCAGGCGAACACGCCGAACGGGTCGGTCTCGAACGACGCGGCGAGGGCATAGCAGGTCGCGGCGAGGTGTACGCACGGCATGGGCCAGCGCTCGCAGGTGCAGTCCATCGCCACCTCGTCGAGTGACAGCGGCAGCAGCGTCAAACCGGCGCCGCGGAAGACCGCGTCGATGTCCTGGGGCATCCGCCCGGCGAGCAGATCGGCGACGTAGCGCGCCTGGGCCGCCAGATCCGCCTCGACCCGCGACCACTCCGCGGCGCCGAACGCCCGGACCGCGATGCGAGCGCGAAAAGCGTGGGTGTCCTCCGGGCCGCGGACCTGCGCGGTGATCAGGCTGCCGGAGATCGTCAGGCTGCGTACGTGCCCGGCGCGGGCGTCGCGGCGCCCCCGGGCGAAGGTCGGCGCCATCCGCAGTGCCTCGAACATCGCCACGAAGGGTGCGGAGAACGGGTCAGTCACCGACGGCCTCCGGATCCAGCCGCGTCAGGTCGCGCAGCTCGTCGGTGGATAGCGTGGTCAGCCAGCTCTCGCCGGTGCCGACGACCCGCTCGGCGAGGACGCCCTTGTCGGCGAGCAGCCGGTCGATGCGCTCCTCCAGGGTGCCGAGGCAGACGAGGGTGTGCACCTGCACGTCGCGGCGTTGCCCGATGCGGAACGCCCGGTCGGTGGCCTGCGCCTCGGTCGCCGGGTTCCACCAGCGGTCGACGTGGACGACGTGGTTGGCGGCGGTGAGGTTGAGCCCCGTACCGCCGGCCTTGAGCGACAGCACGAAGATCCCCGGCCGCCGGTCGGCCTGGAACGCGGCCACCATCTCGTCACGGGCACCCCGCGGCGTGCCGCCGTGCAGGTAGCGCACCGGCACGCCGAATCGGGCCGAGAGATGCGGCACCAGCATGGACCCGAACCGCGCGAACTGCGTGAAGCACAGCACGCTCTCCCTCTCGGCGAGGGCGGCGTCCAGGATCTCCTCGAGGCGTTCCAGCTTGCCGGACCGCCCGGGCAGCGCCGAGCCGTCGCCGAGCAGCTGGGCCGGATGGTTGCAGACCTGCTTGAGCTTGGTCATCGCGGCCAGCACCAGCCCCTTGCGCCGCGTCTCGGTGGTCTCCTTGATCCGCAGCATCATGTCGTCGAGCACGGCGCGGTACAGCGTGGCCTGCTCGGCGGTCAGCCCGCACAGGTGCCGGGTGTGACGCTTGTCGGGCAGGTCGTCGATGACGGCGGGGTCGGCCTTCACCCGGCGCAGCAGAAAGGGCCGGGTGGCGTGGCGCAGCCGGGCGGCGGCGTCCTCGTCGGCGTAGCGCTCGATCGGCACCGCGTACCGGTTGCGGAAGGTGTGGGCCGTGCCGAGCAGCCCGGGGTTGAGGAAGTCGAGAATGGACCAGAGCTCGTCCAGGCGGTTCTCCACGGGCGTACCGGTCAGGGCCACCCGGCTGCGCGCCGGGAACCGCCGGACCGCCCGCGCGGCCCCGCCGGCGCTGTTCTTGACGTGCTGCGCCTCGTCCAGCACCACCCGGTCCCAGCTCACGGCGGCCAGCGCATCGGCATCCCGGGTAGCGGTCGCGTAGGTGGTCAGCACGACGTCGGCCCCGTCGACCAGATGACCCGGCTCCGGCCGGTCGGCACCGTGCAGAACCCGCACCCGCAACGACGGCGCGAACCGCGCGGCCTCCCGCTGCCAGTTGCCGAGCACCGACAGCGGGCAGACAAGAAGCGCCGGCCCGCTCCGGCGATGCAGCAGCAGCGCGAGAAGCTGCACGGTCTTGCCCAACCCCATGTCGTCGGCGAGGCAGGCACCCAGCCCCAGCCCGTCGAGAAAGGCCAACCAGGAGAAACCCCTTCGCTGGTACGGCCGGAGCACACCGGTCAGCCCCTCCGGGGGATCGAGAAGCTCCAGCCGCTCTCCCAGCCGCCCGGACAACAAGTCGGCGACCCACCCCCGCCCCCGCACCTCGACGACCGGCAGCGGCACCTCCTCAGGAGGCAGAAGGCGGATCAACCGCAACGCGTCCCCGGCGGTCATGGTGCCGCCACCCCGCCGCAGGAACTCCAGCCCCGCCCGCAACCGCTCGGCGTCGAGATAAACCCAGCGCCCCCGCAACCGCACCAACGGCACCTTCACCCGCGCCAGCTCGCCCAACTCGGTCTCAGTGAGCACCCGCCCCCCAAGCGCAAGCCCCCAGTTGTACCCGACGATGGTGGCAAGATCAGCGGCCTCGTCCCGCAACACCGGCGCGGCGGTCTGCGGGGTACGGACGTCCAGGGCCAGCCCGAGCCGCTGGGGCTCCCGCCACCACGCCGGCAGCATCACCCCGAACCCGGCCTGCTCGAGCACCTCGGCCTGCCCGAGGAATCGGTAGGCACCCTCGGTGTCGAGCACGAGCTCAGCGGGCCGGGCAAGCCGCAGCACGACGTCGAGCTCCCCGAACAGCCGGGCAGCCCGCCCCAGCCCGGCAATGAGCCGCTCCTGAGGCCGATGCGTCCACCTCCGCAACGGCGCGACGGCGTCGCGCCAGACGTCGGCGGCGGGGACCAGGAGGCTGGGCTCGTCGACGGGCTGCAGCAGGAACTCGAGCAGCCAGGCATCGGGAGCGGCCCCACCGCCGCCCTCGGCGACGTCATGGGCGCTGCTCCCACCGGGCACCGCCGCGGCATCGGCCGTCGTGGCGTCGCGGGTTGTGGTCGCGTCGGGCTCCTCATCGGGGTCCAGCTCGTTCAGGTGGCTCAGCCGGAACACGACCCGCACGGCAGCTCCGCGGCTCGCCTCGGCATGCCACTGATCCAGCGCATCGGCGACCGCATCCACCCCATCCGCGCGACCCCCCACTCCCGAGCCGTCCGAGCCACCGGGGCCCGTCCCGGCCGGCAGACCCTTCCTGCCGGAGCCGTCGGCGGAAGGCGCGGCCGGCCCACTCACCTGGGCGTCGTCCGCGGTGAGCGCCGCCAACCACGGCGCGCCGGACAGCGTGATGCCGGACTCGGCCAGCCGCGTGCGGACGAGCCCGTCGACCAGGCGTTCCAGCGCGACGTGCAGCGCATCGGCGGCGGGCAGGCCATCGATCTCGCCCGGGCGCGCCCGTTCGGCGCGGCAGGCCGCCGGCATCCCGCTGACCAGCGCCGCATGCCGCGCAGCGTCCGGACCGGTGAACACGGGCCGCCAGAGCGCGCGGGCCACCGGCCCACCGGTGCGTACGGCAGGCAGCACCCGTCCCCGGGCCACCAGGTCGGCGGCGAAGGCACACACGTCGGCGAGGAACTCCAGTGAAGGGGCGGCGCGCGCGCCCACCTCGTCGGCGAGGTCCAGGGTCACGAACGGAACCGTCACCGCGGGCACCCGCCACGGCCGCAACCGCGGTTTGCCCCTCCGAGGCGCCAGTCCGAGCTGCGGCGACGGCAGTGGCCCGGCGGATGTCGATGGAAGCAGCAAAGTCGAGGGCCGGGGCTCACCCATAGCGGCCCGCGCCCGCGGGTGCCAACCGCGCTGAGCTCCGACGACCCCTCCGCGCGTGCGCCCATCGGGCTCATCGGCCACTTCGCCCCGGGCAAGCCCTGCCCCGGGTCGGGGCGGGGCCTGCTCTCGCCCGAGGTGTGGCCGGAGTGGCGGCCGTTGGCTGGCGGCCGCGTCCTCGTCGGTCTCGAGCCAGAGTGCCAAGGCTCCGTCCCGGGCTAAGAAGCCGTGCAACACGGCGACGCGTGGCACGGCGACGCGTGGCACGGCGACGTCCGGCACCGGCCGTTCCCCGGCGGTCCCGTGATCCGTGCCGATCATTCGACCTGCCAGGCGATGTCGGGCGGTCGCACGCGGGCGCACCGGGGACCGCCGTCCGGTCCGGTGAGGCTCAGGCGCCCGACCAGCGCCCCGGCGCCGTCGTGGGCGGCGCGCAGCGTGGCGGTGGGGATGTCACCGAACATCAGCTTCGCACGCCGGAACATCTCGAAGGTGTTGCCGTGGACGGCGCCCCAGCTCAGATAGAGGAAGCGGACTCCTGGGCGGCCGTGTACGTAGGGGCCGCCCACGTCCAGGAGGTCGTCGACCTCCCGGCTGTCCACCTCGAACGCCCACACCGCCCCGTCGGCGTCGGCCGGGAAGCGGTCGACGACCTCGGTTTTGCGCTGCACGCCGACGTGCACGTTGCCGCGCCGGAGGGTGTCCGCCTCGGCGCCGACGCGGCGTCCGGGCAGGTCGTCGCCCTCGATCCTGATGTGCACGCCCTGCACTCTAGGCCGACCCTCCGACATTTCCGGATGCCCGGTTCCGAGCTGTTTTGGCCCGCCGATTCCGACACCTCCCCGGACGCCGACTTCCATCAAAGTCCAAAACATTTCGGGACATTGACAGTGATGACTCAGCCGAGCACCCTTCCCATCATGGGAGCGCTTTCATTTGCGCTCGGCAGACCCCTGAGGAGCGAAAACGTGGCGATGTCCCCCATCCGCCGTCCGCACCGGATGCGCGCCGGTGCGGCCGTCCTGGCACTGGCGGCGCTCATGCCGCTCACGGCGACAGCGGCCGACGCGGCGGGCCCCGCGGCCGGCGCGACCGGCCCGGCGCAGACGGCAGCCCGCTCCGCGCGGATCACGGCCGGGCATCGGACCACGGCCGCGCATCGGACCACCTTCTACACGCCCCCGCCGAACCCCGGAGCCGTCCAGCAGATCGCGGACCTCACCGCCCAGGGCCGCCGCCCCCTCGCCCGCAAGCTCGCCGCCATGACCGAGACCCCGCAGGCGGTCTGGATCACCCAGTACGCCGGCACCGAACTGACCCGCACCGTCCGTACCCATGTCCGGCAGGCCGCCCGCCAGCACAGCACGCCGGTATTCGTCGCCTACAACGTGCCCTTCCGCGACTGCGGCGCCTACTCCTCCGGGGGCGCGCGCACGGTGGCCGAGTACAAGGCGTGGATCGACGCGTTCGCCGCCGGGATCGGCAACACCAGGGCCGCCGTGATGCTGGAGCCGGACAGCCTGGGCATCATCCCCTGGTACACCGACGTCAACGGCAACGCGGAGTGGTGCAAGCCCGCCGAGGCCGACCCCGTCACCGCCCAGCAGGACCGCTTCGCGATGCTGAACTACGCGGTCGACCTGTTCAAGGCGCTCAAGCGCACCAGCGTCTACCTCGACGGCACCAACAGCAACTGGCTGAGCTCGGGCGACGCCGCCGACCGCCTCGTCCGGGCCGGGGTGCTGCGGGCCGACGGCTTCTTCCTGAACGTCTCCAACTTCGAGGCGACACCGCGGCTGCTGAAGTACGGCACCTGGACCGCAAAATGCGTCTACTACGGTACGCACGGAGGCGCGTTCCGGGACTGCGCGAGTCAGTACTACCCGGCGGATCCGGCCGACTTCAGCACCTGGAACCGCAGCGACGCCTGGTACGACGCCAACGTCGGCACCGTCGCCCCGGATCGGCTGCCCCACTTCGTCCTCGACACCAGCCGTAACGGCCGGGGCTCCTGGACCCCGCCGGCCGGCACGGCGTGGCCGGACCCGATGACGTGGTGCAACCCGCCGGACCGGGGTCTCGGGCTGCGTCCCACCACCCGCACCGGCAACGAGCTCGCCGACGCCTTTCTCTGGATCAAGATCCCCGGCGAGTCCGACGGTCAGTGCGACCGTGGCACCGGAACCGGTCTCGACCCGGCCCGGGGCAATACGGCCGACCCGGCAGCCGGCGCCTGGTTCCCGGCACAGGCCGTGGAGCTGGTCCAGCTCGCGAACCCGCCCCTGCGCTGATCAACGGCCGGGCCGGCAGAGCAGGCCGGCCCGGCCGGAGAGGCCGAAAGGCGAGTCACGCGTTGTCACGCAACCAAGCGTCGATCAGCCCCCCGAAATGCCCGAGGAAACGCTCGTGCTCATGCGGCGGATACATTGCCCGCACCGTCTCGGTGAGCAGGGACCGGAACTCCGGCGACCCGACCCACTCGTGCACCATCTCGTCGAGGTGCGTCAGATGCTTCTCGCAGAACTCCTCGTACCTGTCGATCTCGAAGTAGTCGTCCGCCAGCTTGCGATACAGCCCGAGCTTCTCCTGGTACGACAGCGACGTGTCGTCGGCGACGGCGAAGTACGCGGACATGTCCATGTCCAGCCGCGGTTTGCGCCCGGTGACGACGCAGAACACGGTCCAGCGCAGCAAAGCGGTCATCGCCCACGGGAAGTAGTAGTGCAGCGAGGTGACCGCCACGTCCGGGCACGCGTTGGCGTAGTCGATGGGGTGGACCTCGTCGCCCTTGACCAGCGACTCGCACGAGTTGAACTCCCAGCGGAAGAACGCGTTGACGAGCCGGGAGATGGTGACGACCTCGTCGCCCACCGAGGGGCTGAGGAAGTTGTGGTCGACGGCGTACCGCTCGTGCATCGGCAGCTCGGGGCGGAACTTCATCACCATCGTCTCGGGGCCGATGGTCAGGGAGCGGGCGAAGACGTCGTAGTCCTCGACGGCGGCCTGCAGGTGCATGAGCCGCTCGCCCGAGGCGTCGTACGCGGCGTGCAGCTCGTCCGGGTTGCGGATCTTGGAGACGCCCACCCAGGCGCCGCCGTCGTACGGCTTCATGAACATGGGGTAACCGACCGACTCGGCCAGCGCCTCGAGGTTGAACGGCTGGTTGTAGCGCGCCGACGTGTACGCGTACCGGGAGTTGTCCAGCGGGTTCTTGAACGGGACCAGGACCGTCTCCGGCACCTTGAGGCCGAGCCGCATCATCGCGCAGTACGCGGCGTGCTTCTCCATGGACTGGAAGGTGAACGGGCTGTTGAGCAGGTACACGTCGTCCATCAGCGCGGCCTTCTTGAGCCATTCGCGCGGGTGGTAGTACCAGTAGGCGAGCCGGTCGATGACCAGGTCGTGCCGGGGCTCGTAGCGCAGGTTGAACGGCTCGATGGTGACCCGGACGGTGCGGATGCGGTGGCTGCGCCCGGCGACGTCGGTGATCACCCCGACGCGGCGCAGCAGCGCCTCGTACGCCCTCGGCCAGTCGTCCTCGGTGCCCAGCAGCAGTCCGATGGTGTGCTCGACGTCGGCCATTGGCGCCTCCCAGCTAGTTGAACACCTTCTGCAGCAGCGCGGTGAGCTGCGGGTCGAACGCGTCGCGCCAGGCGGTCCAGTTGTGGACGTCCGGCACTTCCGCGAACGACACGGCGTACCCGTGATCCCGCAAGGCACGCGCCATGTCCCGGTTGTTGGCCAGGTTCTCCTCCACCGTGCCGCATGTGAGCGCCACCGGCACGCCGGGGCCGTCGCTCGCGCGGATCACCCGGCCGGTGAAACGCACGATCCGCAGATAGCGGCGGAAGCCGGACTCCTGCTGGTCGTAGCGGGGCTGGAAGAAGCTCCCCGACTGCAGGAAGAGGCCGGCGAAGCCCTCCGGGCGCCGGCGCTGGGCGTGCAGCATCGCGAGCGCGCCGAGGCTGGCGCCGACGCCGAGCACGGGCCGGTCGCTGCCCAGCTCGGCGGCGATCTTCGGCAGGACGTCGCGGGTCAGCGCGCGGGCGTACGCCGGGCTCGCCGAATACCACTCCAGCCGCTCCCCCGGCGGCAGCAGGACCAGGTGGTACGGCGGGACGCGCCCCGCGGCGATCATGGCGGCGGTGTAGCGGCCCAATTCGCCGTGCCGGTGGTAGTCGGGCCCGTCGTGGGCGACCACGACCCGGTCGGTGGCGACGTCGGGCGACCAGATGCGGGCCACCATCTCGCCGCGTACGGCGGACAGCGGGAGGTAGACGTCATGCCACCGGCCGGCGCCGTGCGGCAGATGCAGCCAGTCGGGCTCGCGGTAGTCGGGGCACCAGAGCACGGACGCGTCACCCTGGCGGCGCGGGTTGTCGGGGTCGTCGACGGTCTCGGTCACGCCGTCCGGATAGCCGAGCGCGAGCCGGTATTCGAGGCGCTGCACGGCGGGCCGGGGCAGGCGCAGCTCCCAGGCGCGGAGGTCGTCGCGGTAGCGGAAGTCGCCGGACGCCACGGACGACTCCAGCCGTACCGAAGTCAGCCGGCGGTCGTGGTCCCGCAGCCGGAAGCCGACCTCCGTCGACGTGCACCACGCTCCGGCAGCCGGTTCCATGACGGAACCTTAACCGCTGCGCGAGCGATCAGGGGGTGTACGTCTGCGGGCTGACGGCGGTCGGCGGCAGCCCGAACATGTCGGCGAGCCCGGTGACGCGCAGCTGGCGGTGCACGAACTCGCTGGGGTTGCGCAGCACGAACCGGGTGCCGGTCTCGCGGGCGGTGTTGTAGCCGGTGACCAGGGCGCCGACGCCCTGCGAGTCCATGAAGGTCACGAAGGTGAGGTCCACGATCATGGTGGCCGGGCGCTCGGCGTGCAGGGTGCCGACCAGGGCGGCGCGCAGCGCGTCGACGGTCGCCGCGTCCAGCGTGCCGCGCACGTCGACCACGATGGCGCCGTCCGCCTGGCGCCGGGTGGTCATGACGGCCTCGCCCATGCATTCCGCCTCTAGGAGTTCTTTTCCCGGTGGCCCCACGGTACAACGCCCGCGACGTCCACCGCAGGCTGCCTCACAGGTGCGGGAGCGGGCCGGACATGAAGTCCGCCGGATCGGCAAGCGGACGGGGAAAGTTTCCCGCATCCCGCAGATCATCTTGCGGCTGCCGCAGGTGGGGGACACGGTGACAACGATGGTCATCGAAGGCCTCGGAAGGGGAGGATGGCTGTGGCAACGAGCTCTGGCCAGAAGCCGGGCATCTTCGCGGTACGCGACGTCCGGTCGCTGATCACCGAGACCGCCGAGGAGGGACACGGCCTGAAGAAGGCCGTCGGTCCCCTGCAGCTGACGGCCATGGGCGTCGGCGCGATCATCGGCACCGGCATCTTCGTCGTCATCGGCGAAGGCGCCGGAGTGGCCGGCCCCGCGGTCATCCTGTCCTTCGTCCTCGCCGCGGTGGCCTGCGCCTTCTCGGCTCTCTCCTACGCCGAGCTGGCCTCGTCGATCCCGGTCTCGGGCAGTGCCTACACCTACACGTACGCGACGCTCGGCGAGATCGTCGCGTGGATCATCGGCTGGGACCTGATCCTCGAGTACGGGGTGAGCGTCGCCGCCATCGCGGTCGGCTGGGGCGGCAACCTCAACGCGTTCCTGGACGCCGCGTTCGGGTACACGCTGCCGGACGCGATCGCCAAGTCGCCGGAGGACGGCGGCGTGTTCAACCTGCCGGCGGTCTTCATCGTCCTGGCCATCACGCTTCTGCTGGTCCGGGGCGTCACCGAGAGCGCCCGGGTCAACCTGGTCATGGTCGTGATCAAGCTGGCCGTGCTGCTGTTCTTCATCGCGGTGGCGATTATCAACTTCGGCACCGGCAACTTCCACCCGTTCGCTCCCAGCGGCGTCGACGGGGTGACCTCGGCGGCCGCGATCATCTTCTTCGCGTACATCGGTTTCGACGCGGTCTCCACCGGCAGCGAGGAAGCCCGCAACCCGGCCAAGGACCTGCCGCTGGCGATCATCGGATCGCTGATCATCTGCACGATCTTCTACGTGCTGACCGCGGTCGGCGCGATCGGCATCGCCACCCCGCAGCAGCTCGAGGGCAGCGACGCGCCGCTGGCCGCGGCCCTGGACGAGGGCGCGGGGATCAGCTGGGCGGCGGGCATCCTGGCGCTCGGCGCGGTCGTCGCGATCACGAGCGTGGTCCTGGTCATCATGTACGGCCAGACCCGCATCTTCTTCGCCATGTGCCGCGACGGCCTGCTCCCCCAGCGGCTCGCCACGGTCAACCAGCGCTACGGCACCCCGGCGACGCTGACGATCGGCCTCGGCGTCCTGATCGCGATCCTGGCGGCCCTGGTGCCGCTCTCCGAGATCGTCAAGCTCGTCAACATCGGTACGCTGTTCGCGTTCATCCTGGTCAACATCGGGGTGATCATCCTGCGCCGGACCCGCCCGGAGATGCACCGGCCGTACCGGGTGCCGTGGTCGCCGGTGCTGCCGATCCTCGGCGTCGCCTTCGCGATCTACCTGATGGCGGACCTTCCGATCGCGACCTGGATCCGGTTCGTCGTCTGGCTCGTCGTGGGAATGCTCATCTATTTCCTGTACGGGTACCGCAACTCGCGGCTGCGCCGCGAGCACGCCGAGGGAACTCCCGGCTGGGCCCGGGAGGAGAGTGACAAACCATGACCGCGCCGGTGATCGTCGGCGTGGACGGCGGCGCGTCCGGCGAGGACGCCCTGGTGCTGGGCCGGTGGGCGGCGTCGGTGCTCGGCGCCCCGCTGGTCGTCGCCGTCGTGCATCCCGCGCCCTCCGCGCTGGGGTCGGGACGGGTGGACGCCGAGTGGGTCGCCGACCGGCACCGGGCGGCGGCCGCCGTGCTCGACGGCGCGCGCTCCCTGCTGACCGACGCCACCTGCGAGGTCGAGTACCGGACCGTGGCCTCCACCTCGGCGGCACACGGGCTGCACGACCTCGCCGAGGAGCTGAGGGCGGAGACCATCGTGGTCGGCTCGGGGCGGGCCGGCCCGCGGCACCGCCTCTTCGCGGGCAGCACCGCCGACCGGCTGCTCGCCGGCAGCGTGTGCCCGGTCGCGGTCGCGCCGGCAGGGATGGAGAAGCCGCCCGGCACCCTCGGCCGCATCGGCGTGGCGTACGTGGACACCCCCGACGGCAGGGCCGCGCTGGAGATGGCGGTACGGCTGGCGGCCCGGACGGGTAGCCCGGTCCGCCTTTTCACCGTGGTGGCCGACGCCGACGCGACACTCCCGTTCCTCGTCGGTCAGGACGCCGAGCACGCCTTCATGGACACCGCCAGGGAGACGTACGAGCAGGCGCTGAGCCGGGCGGCCGAGTCGGTCGGGGGCGCGCCGGTGGACTGGGAGCTCCGGACCGGCGACGTGGTGGATCAGCTCGCCGAGCTGGACGACGTGGACGTGCTGTTCTGCGGCTCGCGCCGGTACGGCCCGGCACGGCGGGTGCTGCTCGGCGGTGTCTCGGCGCGCCTGGTCCGCCGCGCTCGCCGCCCGGTCGTCGTGGTGCCCCGCAGCGGCTGACCGGCCGCCGGCCGGTCAGCCGGCCCGGTGCCGGCCGGGTCGTTCCTGGTACGCCGTCTCGTCGTCGAACGGCAGCGCCACGTCGGTGGCCGCCTCCGCGGCGCGCTCGTCCCAGGGTGACACCGCCGACGGGCGCGGCATCCGGGTGCCGAGGTCTGCCAGCGGGACGTACACGCGAGCGTCGACCGCCTCGGCCAGCAGCAGGGCGGCGACCAGCGCGGTCGGCCGCTCCACCGGGTCGCGGTGCAGACAGCGCGAGCACAGGTCGAGGACCTCGGGCGCCAGGCCCTCGACGTCGGGCAGGGGGTCCGGCTCGCGGAAGCGCTGGGCGTGGACGAGCTCCGTGTTCGACTCGGCATGCCAGGGCAGCCGCCCGGAGAGGCAGTGGTAGAGCAGCACGCCCAGCGAGTACATGTCGGAGGCCGGGGTCGCGGGCAGGCCGTCGAAGCGCTCCGGGGCGACGTAGGCCGGCGTACCCATGACCGGGCCGTCCGGATCGGGGTCGTGACTGCCCGCGGCGGCCGCGATGCCGAAGTCGAGCACCTTGGCCCCGGAGGGGGTCAGCATGATGTTGGCGGGCTTGATGTCGCGGTGCACCACGTGCTCGGCGTGGGCGGCGGCCAGGGCCGCCGAGACCTCGGCGCAGATCCGCACGGCGATGCGCCAGTCGAGCCGGCCCGCGCCGAGATGTTCCATGAGGGTCTGGCCGTCGACCAGCTCCATGACGATGTACGGGACGTCTCGGTCCGGCGCCGGCGACGTGCCGAAATCGTGCACACCGGCGACGTTGGGATGCGCGAGCCGGGCCGCCGAGCGAGCCTCGGTCCGGACCAGGTCGACGCCGTTGACGTCACCCAGCGTGCCCTCGACGGCGGGCGCCATGATCTTCACCGCGACGGGCCGATCGAGCACCCGGTCGTGGCCGCGCCACACCTCGGACATCCCGCCGATCCCGATGCGCTGTACGAGCTGGTACCGCCCGCCCAGCGTGCGCATCGGCCACCCCCTGGTTCCCGCGCGACGCCCGCCCGCACCGCGATCTCAGCCTCGGTACCCTCGGCCCCCGCAGCACAAACGCCTCAGCCGCCGGTCGACCTCATCCGTGTCACTCCGGCACCACGATGAGGTCGTCGATGTCCCTGCCGGTGCCGACGCGCTCGGACACCGTCGCGGCGACGCGGCGGGTCAGCATCCGCCGCAGGCCCGAGGGACGCAGCGCGGACAGGCGCATCCGGCCGGCCCGGCGGTGCACCGCGGCCTGCGCGGCGACGGCCGGCGCGATCGCGGGGAAGTCCATGTAGACCGCCCGGTTCTCCGGCGAGCCGAGGTAGGCGAACGGCCCCGAACCGGCGAGCGGCTCCAGCGGCGTACCCATCAGCCCGATGTTGCGGTAGGCGCCGCGGTCCAGCATGGAGACCGCGTGCCGGATGCCGCGGCGCCGGCCGATCACCAGGAAGGTCCGGTAGAGCATCGAGCTGACGATCAGCGAGGACCGGCCGCCGCGGTACTCGGGCAGCACCGCGAGCGTGGCGCAGTCCCAGACCCGGCCGCCGTCCATGCCGTGCGCGGCGAGGATCGTGTCGACGTCCACGCCGATGTGCTGCGGGGCGTCGTCGATGGTCTTGACGCCGCGCCCGGTGCTCTCGATCATCCGGGCCACCCCGGCGGGGACGCCACGGCGGCGGTCGATGACCACGAAGAACAGGCTGTTCGCCTCGTACGGGCCGTACTCGGCGGCCATGACCGCGGAGTCGTTGCCGAAGGTGTGCTCGAAGACCTGCCGCTCGAGCGCCCGGCCGACGTCGGCGAGCGGGCTCTCGGGGCCGGCCACCGCGCAGACGAAGCGCCCGCGGGGGGTGGGGTGCGCGGCCAGGAACTCGGCGGTGACCCGGAGCGCCTGCGCCGGGGAGAGCTCGTAGCGGGTGCGGAACGCGGAGGTCACGGCTCAGAACTCCTTGGCGACGATCTCGGTCGTGCGGAAGTACTCGCGGGTGAACTCGAGGACCTTCTGCGGGTCGAACGCCTTGCAGGTGTAGATGTCCACGCTGAAGAACGAGATCGGGCGCTCCCAGGAGTAGAAGTGGGCGCCCGAGGTCTCCCAGTGGATCCAGCCGGCCCAGCCGTACAGCTCGCTGACGTGGGTCACCGGTTCGATGATCGTGATCATGTCGGTGACGTCCGAGAGCTGCTGCAGATAGTCCTTGATGTGCGCGTCGGTGATCACGAACGTCGGGTAGCCCTCGACGACCATGCGCTGACGGTGGATGGCCGGGGCGAGGTCCTTGAAGTCGAGCATGTGAATCCTTACCGGGGGATGTGACTCTCCGCTGTCAGATGCCGTCACCAGCAGTCAGAGCGAGTCCGTTTCGGGAGCTTGGCGGGACTTGTTACGAATGTAGCGCTTCATGACGCAGCGTCAACCCTGCGCCGAGACCCGCGGCCGGGTTCGGCATCCGCCGGCCCGAGGCGAATTGGGGGCGTTCTTCGCCCCAGCGGCCCCGGCTGTCTCGTGGTGCCCCAGCGGTTCCGGACTATGCGAGCGTCGATCAACCAGAACCGGCCGGGGGCAACGGATCATCCCGCCGAGGGCGATCAAGGACGGGGATCACATGGTCGACACGACCCAGTGGCGCAGATCACCGTCAACTGTGATTACGGTGCGCGACGGCTTCACTGCGCAGCCCGGAGACGGGTGCAGGCACGGTGAGTAGGGGGTCGTTGACCGGCACACGCGCAGTAGTGCCGCCAAAGCAAACATGGCGGAGCACGTCCTTGTGGGACGGGCTCCGCCATGGGTGGTCACTCGGATTCGCAGCCGCCGCTTTTAGGGCGGGCACCGGAGGACCGGGCGTGATGCCATCGACGCTAGGCGAAGTGGATCACGGCCGGCCTCGGGGGGCGGCCCGGGTGACGTCGCTCTCAGTAGGACAGTTCCGTACGAAGGTCGTGCGCACCGTCGGCACGGGTCGCCTCGTAGTACAGCCGCCGGCGCCCGTCCGGAAGCGCCACCAGGCTCAGGTAGCGCAGCCCGTTGGGGGCGTGCGGGCTGCCCAGCGGCTCGCCGTCCTCGGCGGTGAGCTCGCCGAAGCTACCGTCGGGCAGGCGGACGCCGCGGGCCACGCCGGTGCGCTCCTCCCAGTTCTCCCCCGCCGTCGCGCGGCCGTCGTACGCGGCCAGGATCGTGTCGCCCTCGACGGAGACCGACGACACCCGCACACCGCGCGCGTCCCACCGGCCGGGGCGCCCCGCGAGCGCCGTGCCGCGCCACGTCCAGTGCACGCCGTCCGGGCTGGTCGCGTACTCGGTGGTCATCCGGTCGGCGTCGTCCCAGGATTCGAGGGGGTGCACCGAGGCCCACAGGTGCCACCCGTGCTCGTCGTGGTGCACCACCGGGTCCTTCACGCCGGCCGTCTCGTCGCCGGCGAGGACGGTCCGCGGCGACGCGGTCTCCAGGCCCTCCGGGGTGTCGGCCTCGAGCAGCTCGACCCGCCAGTGCTTGGTGCCGGGCGTCGCCGCGCTGACGTAGAGCCGCCACCGGCCCTCGGGGGTGCGTACGAGGGCCGGGCGCTCCAGCGACTCCGCTCCGAAGCGGTCCTTGTCCACCGTGGCAACGACCGTGAAGGTCACGCCGTCGCTCGACCGGGCGATGACGTTGGAGATGCCGCGCCCCTCCCCGATCGGCAGCCGGAGACGGTACGCAAGATAGACGTCACCGTCTGCAACGATCGAGGATGGCGCGCCCGCCCACGCACCCGGTTCGTCACCGGGCGGCTCGACCACCACGGTCGAGTCCTCCCAGCCAGGCAGCGACAGGGTGTGGGTTCCGATGGACAAGGCAGCTCCGTTTCGTGGCGTCGTCGGCACAGCGAAGAGTATGCGGTCAAGTGTGCATCATCTATGGACCAGATAGGGATTAGGAAGCGCTGGCGTGTCGGTCCACCGACAGCCAGTCGTCGTAGCGCTCCCCCGTGACGTCCTGGAGCAGCGCGATGTCGTCGGCGAACAGGGGCAGCAGCGCCGCCCGCTCGGCCGGGGTGGTGACCGGCCGGTTGCCCCGCTTGCGGTGCAGCAGCGTGAGCAGCGGCCCCCGGGCGGCGAGCCGCAACGGCACGGGGAACCGGTGCCCGAAGGCGCCACCCGCGCGCAGCAGACCTCTCAGCACCCCGTTGACCGTGGTGTCCTCGACCACGTGCCGGTTGACGTTCTCCTTGGGGATGTCGCGCAGCGCACCGGTGCGCACCCCGAGGAACTCGCAGACCCGGTCGAGGGTGGCGGCCGGCGCGTCCTTCAGCTCGCGGTAGCGCAGCAGCAGCACCTGCTCGCGCGGGAAGACCTTGAAGAGGTGCTGCACCTGGCGCCCGTACAGGCCGAGGCCGACGTAGTGCCAGAAGTCCGCCCAGCCCGCGGCCCTGCGCTCCGGCTCGGCGCGGCAGGCGGTGAGGAAGTCGGCCTCCGGTTCCAGTCCGGCGTTCCACAGGTGCGTCCAGTTGGAGTGCGCCCGGTCGACCGGGTCACGAAGGAGCAGGATCAGCCGTACACCGGGCACCAGGCCGTGGATGCGCAGGTGGGTGCTGTGGTCGTACAGGTAGAAGGGGGTGGCCTCGCCCTTCAGCGTTCCGGCCGGCGCCGGGTCGAACAGCGCCTCGTAGTCGGCACGGCGCCACACGTGCTCCTGATAGGTCTGCACGTCGCCCGGGCCACCGGTCGTCGGCGGCCGGCCGTCGGTGAGGAAGAACTTGGGCTCCTTGACCGCCGGCAGGAAGAGCTGGGGATGCCGGACCAGCGCAGCGTGCAGGGCGGTGGTGCCGGCCTTGGGTACGCCCGCGATCAGGAAGTCTGGGAGTGGCATGGGGTTCCCTCCTCGTGCCAGGCACGGCGCCGTACGGGGGGTACGGCACCCGGCGAAGTACAAGTGAGCCTACAGAGCTAGTAGGCTTTGGGAAGCAGGTGTCCACCCTGCGAGCGGCGCCCGTGCGCTCAGGCGCGGAGACGCCACCAGGCCCGACGGCGGAATCGCGGGCACACCTCGGGCCCGCAGAGGGCGCAGTCGGTGCCCCGGCGGTGGTGTTCGTGAGCCGTACGCTCATGGCCGCAGACACACAACGCTGCCGTCGTCATCACCGGATCACGCACCGTGCGGTCGGCTCGCGGCAGCGGCTCTCGGCCGGCGGCTCGTCATGGTCACAGCGTAGGGATCGACCGCCATTCGTGCCCGTGCCACGCCGATACAACCGTCCTGCAACCTTGACCTCACGCATCGTAATAACTACCCAAAGTGAGGTGGATCACTATCATAAATCCGACTTGGTAATTATCGCCTTCGGTGTTTCCCTGTCGAACGCCAATTACCGAAATGACCCCTCGCGACCATTCTGTGGTCGCCGATGCCCGAGTGTCCATTACGCGCTGTGACTGATGGGGCGACAGGACGATCTTGTTGCCCGTGTGAATAGCCCCTGCTCATACGTATGGTTGGGGTTCAACGTATGGAGATTGTCACCCTGGCCCTTTAGTTAGTTGACGCTACGTAGCGTGGCGCTAGATTTGTCATCAGAAGCGAGCGACTTGGGTTTCTGCCCCCGGAAACCTCCGATTCTGTCGCGTCTGCCGCCCCGAAGGGATCCACATGCCGCACGCCACGTCCCCCGGCAATACGCCGCGTAACGACACGTCGTCACCGACGGTGAGTGTCGTCATCCCGGCTTTGAACGAGGAGCGGAACCTGCCGCATGTCTTCGCGAAGCTTCCCGAGGGCATCAACGAGGTGATCGTCGTCGACGGCGGCTCCGTGGACCGCACCGTCGAGGTGGCGCGCGAGCTGCGCCCGGACGTCGTGATCGTGCAGCAGACCCGTACCGGTAAGGGCAACGCACTGGCCTGCGGTTTCGCCGCCTGCACCGGCGACGTCATCGTGATGATCGACGCCGACGGCTCCACCGACCCGGCCGAGATCCCGCTCTTCGTCGAGCAGCTCGTCGGCGGCGCCGACTTCGTCAAGGGCTCGCGGTTCTCCAAGGGCGGCCACAGCCACGACATCACCAAGCTGCGCAAGCTCGGCAACGACGGGCTGAACCTGGTGGTCAACGTGCTGTTCGGGACCAAGTTCACCGACCTGTGCTACGGCTACAACGCCTTCTGGCGCCGGGTGGTGCCGGTGCTGGACCTGCCGGACACCGGCCTGCCGCGCCCGAACGACGGCTCCAAGCTGTGGGGCGACGGGTTCGAGATCGAGACGATGATCAACATCCGGGCCGCCGCGGACGGCATGGAGGTCGGCGAGGTCGGCAGCATCGAGCACGCCCGCATCCACGGCCAGAGCAACCTGAACACCTTCCGCGACGGCTTCCGGGTGCTGCGGACGATCTTCAGCGAGTACGGCCGGATGCGCCGCCTGCGCCGCAGCGGTGCCACCCGTACCGGCGTCGTGGTGCACCAGCACCCCACCGCCACGCCGTCGAACACCGCGCCGACCCACGCTCTGAACAAGGTCGTCAACCGGCCGCCGGCCGCCGGCGTCACCCCCGCCGCGGACTCGCGCCAGCACGTCGCCCACCTCAACCGTGGCCTGCGCCGCGACGAGGTCGGCACCCGGCGTACCGACGACATCAAGGCCCTGCAGGCCCGCTCCACCCGCGAGGACTGACGCCGCACGCAGGACGTCCCGCCTGCGCGCCCGGCCGTCATCCCCGCTCACCACCTGCGCTCGAGGAGCACCCCCCGTGGAATCCACCCCCCGCCCCGCCGTCAGCATCGTGATCCCGACCCACAGCGAGCAGCGCTGGGCGTCGCTCGTACGGACCGTCGCGGCCGTGAAGTGCCAGCAGTACACCCCGGCCGAGATCGTCGTCGTGGTCGACCACAACCCGGCGTTGTACCGCCGGGCCCGGCGCGACCTGGGCGGCGTGACGGTCCTGGAGAACCTCTACAACCAGGGCGTGTCGGGCAACCGCAACACCGGTGCGTTCCACACCTCGACCTCGCTGATCGCGTTCGTCGACGACGACGTGGCCATGGACACCGACTGGCTCGGGCACCTGGTCGCCCCGTTCACCGACCCCCGCGTGATCGGCGCCGGCGGCGGCATCGCCCCGGCTTGGGAGGGCACCGAGCCGCGCTGGATGCCCGAGGAGTTCCTCTGGGCCGTCGGCGGCTCGTACGCCGGGCTGCCCACCACCACCAGCCGGGTCCGCAACGTCTGGTCGGCAGGCATGGTCGTACGCCGCGACGCGTTCCTGGCGGTCGGCGGCTTCCGCACCGGCTTCGGCAAGCTGGGCAGCCAGAACCGCCCCGAGGACACCGAGCTGTGTTTGCGGATGAGCGCCCTGAGCGACGGCCACTGGATGTACGTCCCGGACGCGGTGATCCGCCACGAGGTGCCCGCCGCCCGCTCCACCTTCTCCTGGTTCGTGCGCCGCTGCTACGCCGAAGGCCGCGGCAAGGTGGCAATGGCCGGCCTGCTCGACGGCTCGCAGAGCCTGGGCTCCGAGCGCGACTACCTGCGCTCGCTGCCGAAGGCCGTGCTGCGCAACCTCCTCGCCGCCGGGCGCGGACGGGGCGGCCACCACGTCCTCAAGGCCGGCGGGGTGCTCGCCGGCGTCGCCGCCGCCGGATGGGGCGGCGTGGTGGAGACCGTGTCCGCCCGGCGCACCGAGCACCGGCCCGAAGCGATCGGGGCGGCCCGATGACCGCCCGCCTGAACGGCGTCAACCGCAAGGCGTGGGAGCCGGCGCTGCGGGCCGACGAGATGATCACCGCCCCGGCGTTCGAGGCCACCGGTGACGTCCGCCCGGCCGTCGTCCTGGACGTCGACCTCGCGGACCCGCTGCAGGCGATCGCCGCCGTGGGCCCCGACGGGCGCCGGGTCCGCCAGGCGTGGGTGCTGGTCCGGCTCTTCACCGAGCCGCTGGGCACCGTGCTGACCGACGTACCGGAGCAGGGTCTGTGCCCGGCCGACCTGGCCGCCGCGATCGGAGCCGAACTGGGCGGCACGCTCGCGCCGCGCCTCGCCGAGCTGGGGCTGACCGCCCTGCCGGTCGACGGCATCACCCCGGCGACCGAGCCCGCCTTCCTGGCCCGGCGCCGCGAGGTGCTCGCCGGCGCCCCGCCGATCACGGTGGTGATCTGCACCCGGGAGCGGCCCGGCGCGCTCGCCCGCTGCCTCGACAGCCTGCTCGCCCAGGCGTACCCGGACTTCCGCGTGCTCGTCGTGGACAACGCGCCGGTCACCGACGCGACCGCCGAGGTGGTCCGCTCGGCGGCCCGCCGCGGGCCGGTCACCTACCTGGTGGAGCCGAAGGCCGGGTTGTCGTTCGCCCGCAACGCCGCCGTCGCCGCCGCGCCCGGCGAGATCCTCGCCTGGATCGACGACGACGAGTACGCCGACCCCCAGTGGCTCGCCGAGATCGCCCGGGCCCTGGCCGACCACCCGGAGGCCGACGTGGTCTCCGGCGTGATCGTGCCGGCCGAGCTGGAGACGCAGGCGCAGCTGTGGTTCGAGCAGTTCGGCGGCCACAGCAAGGGCCGCGGGTTCAAGCCGGACGTGTTCAGCCCGGCGACCGCGCACATCCAGAGCCCGCTGTACCCCCTGCCGCCCTTCGGCACGGGCGCGAACATGACCTTCCGCCCCGGCGTCATCGAGCGCATCGGCGGCTGGGACACCGCGCTGGGTGCGGGCACGCCCGCCATGGGCTCGGAGGACACCCTCGCTTTCACGCAGGTGCTGGTGGCCGGCGGCACGATCGTCTATCAGCCCACGGCGGTGACCCACCACTACCACCGGCGCGACTTCGAGGGCCTGCACAAGCAGATGGTCGGGTACGGCGCGGGACTGACCGCCGCGTACACGAGCCTGCTGATGAAGCGCCCCGGGCTGCTGTGGCCGCTGCTGAAGCTGGCGCCGGGCGCGCTGCGCGACCTGACGAGCAAGGACAGCCTGCGCGTCTCCACCCTGCGCGAGGACTTCCCGCGCGAGCTGCTGACCGCCAACCGGCGCGGCATGCTGGCGGGTCCGCGGGCGTACCTGAAGGGCCGGCGGGCGGCCCGGGCCAAGGCCCGGAGCAGCCGCTGATCGTGGTGACTCCGCCGTTCCCCGGACAGTCGCCCGAGCACGGGGCATTCTCGGAACATATGTGGCGAATGGTGAGGATCCGGCACGCCGCCCGTCCGCGACGCGGGGCGGCGGCCGGATGCTGACCGTGCCCGACCCGGAACCCGGCGAGCCGGCACTGCGCCCGGCCGTACCCATGACCTCGATCCAGCACTTCGAGGCCCCGAACGACGCGACGGACCCGTCCGGGGCCCCCGACCAGGCCGGGGAGGCCGAACCCATGCCCGAGCAGCGCGCGGCCGAGCCGGCGCGGGCCCAGGACGACGACCAGGGACGGTCCGCAGCACCCCAGGTTCCGGCCCGGGTACGCCCGGCAGCCCCTGCGGGCGCCGAGCCCTCGGCCCACGCCGACATCCAGACGACCACGGGCGTGCCGAAGAAGCCGATCCCCGATCAGGACGAGCCGACGATGGTCCTGAGCGACGAGGAGCAGAACGACCCGAAGGCTGAACCTGAGGTAGAGGGTGAGACCGAGAAGCCTCCACCTCAGGTCGAGGGTGAGACCGACCCGGACAAGACCGTCGTCATGCAGCTGCCCAGCGGCCGGACGACCGAGGACGATCCCGACAAGACGGTCATCATGACGACGGCCCCAGCGAAGCCGGCGGAGCCGGCGAAGCCCATGGGACCGTCGCCGGAGGACACGGTCGTGCTGCCGGCGCCGGTCAAGAAGACACCCCCCGCCCCGGCCAAGCCGAGGCCGGCGCGGGACGCCGGCGAGGAGACCGTGGTGCTCCGGCCGCGGGCCGACGACACGATGGTGCTGCCCGCCGCGACGGTCGCCCCGCCCACCGAGGTCGTCACCGCCATCATCCCCGTCGTGCCGGGAGCCAAGGCAGGCAAGCCCGCCAAGGCCGCCGCGCCGGCCGCCACCACGGCCGACCCCGGGCGGGCGCCCAAACCCGCCCGTCCCCGGCGCGAGCTGCCCGACCTGGGCCACGCCCCCGCGGTGCTGACGATCTCCGCGCTGGGCGTGCTCATGGTGGCGCTCGCCTACGCCGGAGGCCGGGTCAGCACCGGCAACGCGCCGTACGCGTACTGGGGCGGCCAGGTCGTGGTCTTCACCCCTGTGGTGATCCGGCTGCTCAGCCGCCGCATGGCGGGGGTCGCCGAGTCGTTCCTGCTCGTCATGGGGCTGGCGCTGCACCAGTACCTGCTGAAGTGGATGTACAGCCCGGACCAGTTCCGCTTCCCCGACGAGCTCCAGCACTGGCTGGCGACGACGGTCATCGTGGAGTCGGGAAAGCTGTTCCAGCCGAACCCGGCCCTCCCGCCGGCCGTGCACTTCCCCGGGCTCGCGGAGATGGGCGCCGCCGTGACGTCGATGACCGGCCTGCCGGTGACCGCGGCGGGCGTCGTCGTGGCCGGTGTGGCGCACCTCGTGTTCGTCGCGGTCCTGTTCGCGGCGGTGCTGCGGGCGAGCAACTCCCCCGCCGTCGCCGGCGTCTGCTGTGCGACGTACGCGACAGCCCTGCACTATCTGTTCTTCAACTCGATGTTCCTCTACCAGACCGCGGCGCTGCCGTTCTTCATGCTGACGATCTGGGCGACCCGGCGGTGGCGGGCCGAGGGCGGCCGGCAGTTCCTGACGCTGGCGATCTGCTCGGCCGCGCTCACCACGGTCAGCCACCACGTCACCGCGTTCGCCCTGTTCATCACGCTGCTCATGCTCGCCGTGGTGGAGCTCACGGTGCAGCGGCCGCGGCGCTGGACCGCCCTGGTGATGCCGGCGGTGGCCATGGTCGTGGTTGCCGTCTGGATGCTCACCGTGGCCCGCGACGTGGTCGGCTATCTCGAAGCGCCGGTGGAGCAGGTCGGGCAGACCATCTCGAACCTGATCAACGGCCGCTCGGAGGCGTCGTCCACCACGGCGTCGGTCAGCGTCGGCCAGCTGCTCGTGCAGGGCACCGGCCTGCTGGGGCTCTTCGTGCTCTACGCCGCGCTGGTCCGCGACATGATCCACCGCCGGGACCGGGACTCCTGGCGGTGGGCGGCGGTCATCGGCGGCGCCGTCTTCTTCGCCGGCAACGGCGTGCGCTTCCTTGGGCAGAACGGCCCGGAGATCGCCGGTCGCCTCTCCACCTTCACGTACGTGCCGATCTCGATCCTGGCCGCGATCGCGCTGGTCCGCGGCGTGCAGATCATCCCGGCCAAGGACGCCGAGGGGCACCGTTGGCGGGCCGCCGCGCCGGCGATCGACGTGATCGCGCCCGGCGGCTGGAACCTGTACAGCCGGGTCGCTGCCGGCTCGGCGATGATCACCCTGCTGATGATCGGCGCCCGGGCCGGTGGCTGGCCGCCGCTCGGCTCCATCCTGCCGGGCCCGTACCTGGCCGGCGGTTTCGAGCGGTCGGTCGACGTGTACGGCGTGGACGCCGCCGATTGGGAGCGGCGCAGCCTGGGGCCGCGGAACCGGATCGGCGGTGACGTCACGTCGGTGTCGCTGGCGTCCACGTACGGCCGGCAGGACCCGGTCCGCGAGGTCGGCCCGCTCTACTACGCCGACGACTGGGGCCTGGCGGAGGACCAGTTCGTCTCCGACCTCGCCATCCAGTACCTCGTGGTGGACAAGCGCCTGTCGGAGCAGCTGCCCGAGGGCGAGGCGTACTTCGAGAACGACCCGAACGCGGGCTCCATCACCCGGCCGCTGACCACGACACAGATCGCCAAGTTCGACTCGCTGACCGGGGTCGACCGGCTCTACGACAACGGCACCGTCCGCGTCTACCGCATGGGGGCCCAGTGAACACGCTGCTCACCCGGGTCGTCGCCGGGCTCACCGTCGCCGCCGCCGTGGCCGTCCTGGCCGGGCCGAAGCCGCTGACCGTCGCCGGCGGCCTGCTACTGGCCTTCGTGCTGCCGGGCATCGCGGTCACCGGTGCCCTGTTCAGCCGCCGTACGCTCACCGCCGTCGAGCGCACCGTGCTGGCCCCGGCGCTGAGCATGGCCGTGCTGGTCGTCGCCGGCCTGCTGATCTACCTGTGCCGCGTCCCGCTGGACCGGCTGTCCTGGACCCTCGCGACCGGCAGCCTGACGCTCATCGCGCTCGCCGTCCCGCTGCTGCTGCCGAAGGGGGCCCTGGCCGCCCCGGCCGCCACCGAGGAGCAACCCCGGCCGGTCGGCGAGCGGCGGTCCCGCATCGACCTCACCCCCCGGGACGCGACGGTGATGGCCGAGGCCCGGACGATCGTCATGTCCGTGGTGCCACCGGAGGACGAGGAACAGGCGGCCGCCGACGAGAAGGCTCAGCGCAGCCGGCTGGTGAGGCAGCTGCTGCCGCTGGCGCTGGTTCTCGCGGTGCTCGGCGGTGCCAGCTGGCTGTCGTTCGGCACGTCGCGGGAGACGTACGAGACAACGGTGACCGCCCTCTCCGCCGCCCCCTCCGGGCCGGTGGACGCGTCGGGCAACCGGGTCGTGGCGGTGTCCGCGTCGGGGCTGGTCGCCTCGGACGGCCCGTACACGCTGACGGTGAGAGGGACGGCCGGGACCACGCCGACCCGCCGGGTGATCGCGCCGGCCGGGGACGGCACCTGGAGCGAGCAGCTGACCCTGCCGGGCGACCAGCGGATGACCGTCGGCCTCTACCGGGCGGGTGACACCGCCGCCTTCCGCACCCTGTACATCAGCGCGGTCGAATAGCGCGGGTGACACCCCTTCGGTGCTCGCGGCGACGCACGGCATACTTGTCCGCGACACGCGACTGGCGGCATCGAGGATGGACCACCATCGGGGAGCACGTCGTGGGCGCCGTCCGCCTGGGTGCCCACGCTCTGGGAGACGCGCATGTCCGAAAGCCCTGAGGCGCCGGCTCACGAGGCCCGGCTCCTGCCCGGCAAGCCCGTCGCCGACGCGGTCCTGGCCGACGTCGCACAGCGGGCGGCCAAGCTGCGCGAGGGTGGCGTCCAGCCCTCGCTCGCCACGATCCTGGTCGGCGACGACGACGCCAGCGCCGGATACATCCGGATCAAGCAGCGCCAGGCGGCGGAGCTGGGCTTCGTCTCCCCGCACGAGCACCTGCCGGCCACCGCCACCCAGGACGACCTGCACAGGGTCATCGACCGGCTCAACGCCGACCCGGACGTGCACGCCCTGCTGATCCAGTACCCGCCGCCCGCGCACATCGACTACGACGCCGCGCTCATGACCGTCGACCCGGACAAGGACGTCGACGGCATGCACCCGCTCAACCTCGGCCGGCTCTCCGTCGGGCTGCCCGGGCCCCGGCCGTGCACGCCGGCCGGCATCGAGGCGCTGCTCGCGCACCACGAGATCCCGGTGGCCGGGCACGAGGTGGTGATCCTCGGCCGCGGCGCCACGATCGGCCGGCCGCTGGCCATGCTGCTCTCGCAGAAGCGCCCGACGGCGAACGCGGCCGTGACGGTGGTGCACACCGGCGTGCCGGACTGGCAGCGGTACACCCGGCGGGCCGAGATCCTCGTCGCCGCCGCGGGTGTGCCGGGCATCATCCAGCCCGAGCACGTGCGCCCCGGGGCCACCGTGATCGGCGCGGGCGTGCGCTACGAGGGCCGCCGCCTGCTGCCCGACGTGGCGGAGGAGGTCGCCGGGGTCGCCGGGGCCATCACCCCGCGCGTCGGCGGGGTCGGCCCGACGACGGTCGCCATGCTGTTCCGCAACGCGATCGAGGCGGCGGAGAAGGCGGCCGGCGTCAACCGCTGAAGCGGGCGCTCTTCGCCATCGCCACGTACGCCTTGAGCGACTCGGCGTCGGTGTCGATGCGCCACTTCTCCGTGTACCCGGGGTGGGTGTCGGTGTCGAACCAGGTCACCCCGCCCACCGCCGGGTGCGCGGTGACCCAGTCGGCGAACAGCGTGATCCAGTCCGCCTTGGTCCGGCCCCCGCGGTCCACGGCACCGACCTCGGTGATGAGGATGGGCTTGCGGGCGGCGTAGGAGCGGTAGATGGGGCCGAACAGCGTCTCGGGGTTCTCGTGGTGCAGGTTGTAGCCGGAGACACCGACCCAGTCGACGTACTTGTCCCCGGGGTACAGGGCGGCGTACGTGTTCCAGTCGGCGACCGGTGACGAGTTCCAGTTGGGGCTCCACACCCACGCGACGTTGTCCGCGCCCTGCTCGCCGAAGATCCGGTGCAGCCGCTTCCAGGAGTCGACGAAGCCCTTGGCGTTCTTGTCGTTGCGGACGGCGCCCCAGTCGTACCAGTCGCCGTTCATCTCCCAGCCCCAGCGCAGCAGCAGCGGGCGGCCGATGCTCTTGAGCCGGCGGGCGGCGCGGGCGATGAGGTCGTCGCTCGCGCCGGAGGTGATATCGGCGTAGCGGGTGCCGCGCCAGGACACCATGGGGAACGCGTGCTCCGGCAGCCCGTCGATCGAGCGCGGCAGCAGGTCGTCCCAGTCGTAGAACACGTTCAGGATCCGCTCGTCGCGGCCGATCTGCTCGCGGCGCAACTTCTGCGCCTGGGCACGGGTGGTGCCGGACAGGTCGAGATACGCGCCGAGCATCGCCTTGCCCGGCCGGAACGGCACCGTGCCGCCGCCCTTGGTCACCACCGCCGGCGGGGCAGCAGCCGACGCGCGCGGGGCTCCGGTGGCCGGCCGGCCGGGAGAGCTGGTCGCCTCCGCGGGCCCGTCGTCCGGGCGGATCTGCAGCGCGGTCACGGTGGCCGCCGGCACCGCCGCGAGCGCGGCGAAGCCCAGCACCTGGCGGCGGCTCAGCTTGCGGCGGGGCGCGCGGTGCGAGGGACTCATGTCAGGTTCCGGCCGGCGGCCCGGGCCAGCCGGCGGACGGCCCGCCAGCCGGGCTGCGCGAGCTGCTTGAGCCGCGGCACCAGCGGCGAGCCCCCGCCGGCCACCAGGGCCACGAGCTCGGCGCCGGTCAGGTCCGGGGTCGGCTGCAACCGGGGTACGGCGAAGCGGCGCTCCCCCGGCGTGTGCAGCCGCCGGCCCACCTCGGTGGCGTTGTCGTGCCCGGCGGCGAGCACGGCGGCCCGCACCTTGGCGCCGTTGTAGCCGTGCGGGTACGCGAAGCTGCGCACCCGCCGGCCGAGTCGCTGCTCCAGCTCGTCCTTGCTGCGGACGGTCTCCTCGAGCAGCTGGGCGGCGGGCAGGACGTCGAGCGGGTGGTGGACCAGGCTGTGGTTGCCGATCTCGATGCCGGCGTCGGCGACCTCGGCCAGCTCGTCCCAGGTGAGCAGCTTGCCGAAGTCCGGGGACCAGCGGCCCAGCCAGTCGGCGTACTCGCCGAGGTGCCCGACGGACGCATAGAGGGTGGCGCCGGCGCCGGCCTCGGCGAGCACCGGGACGGCCTCGGTGAGGAAGTCGCGGTAGCCGTCGTCGAAGGTGACGGCGATCAGCCGGTCCGGGCAGCCCTGTTCGAGCAGGTCCAGCGCCTCGGTGAGCCCGACGAGCCGATAGCCGGCCGCGGTCAGCGCGGAAAGCTGTTCGGCGAGCCGCTCCGGCGGCACGGCCAGGTCGCGCATCGGGCCGGCGACCGCGGACACGGAGTGGTACATCAACGCCGGCATGGTCTCCCACGCCGACGGCGCCGTGACGGTCACCGCAACCCCTCCCACGCGCTTCCGGACATGACCATTATCGGTCGTGGACCCGGCAAGCTTCGTGGTTCGTCGCGCTGGTGTCGCAGGGCCGGGCGGCGCCACATCCGCGCCGCTCAGGCCACGTTACGGGGCGGTTTGCCCAGTGTCCAGCACGACCGCGGCGACGACCGCGGACATATCGGCGACGGTCATTCTCACCACGCCGCCCCGGGTCGCGAGACCCCGGTCCGCCTCGTACGCGACGACGCCCGCGTGCTCCAACTCGTCGGCGAGCGCGGCCAGCCGCCGTTCGATCCGGACGGCCAGGGTCTCGGCGAGGTCGTCGTACCGGGCGGCGGGGATCTGCACGGTCATGGGGTCACCTTTCGCCGGTGGCGGGAGGTCGCCGCCGGAACGGGGCGACCTGTCCCACGCTAGGCGGTACGCGTACCCGATGCGGCCTTTCGGGTTTTTTGCCCCGGACCGGGGACGAAAGGGCTCTGCCGAAAGTCATAGGCGCCGATCCGGCTGCGGAGGGAAGCGCGCGCACCCTCGGTGACGGCAAGGTGATGACCATGACATCAGACCGTGCGCGCCGCCTCGCCGAGGCCGCCTGCGAGGCGGGCCTCGTGCTCGGCCTCATGGCGCTGCCGACCGCCTGGCGCGCCCTGGACGGCGAGCTGATCGTGATTCTGGCCGGCATGCTCGCCGTGCTCACCGCCGCGACCTATGCGCTACACGCAGTCACGTTCGACTGCTTCCGCCTGACGGCTCAGCGCCAAAAGGGCAACTTTTCTTATACTCAGCGTAAGGAATGAACCGTCGGACCTCGTGGCGCGTACCCCGGGTTGCACAGCTCTTCGACCCACCCGGGGGTGACCAGGATGTTCCGACTCATCCAGCTCCATGCGCAGCACGGCGTACCGCGCATCGGAGTGGATCCCGACGGCTACGGCAGCGAACGGGCCGCCCTCGCCCGTTACCGGGAGGTACCGGCCATGTTCTTCGGCGTCGGCCGCTTCGACGAGTCGGGGCGGCTGGCCGAGATCATCATGGACACCGTGTGCGGGCCGACCGCGAGCTGCCCGAGACAGGCGGTCGTGGTGCACGCCGACACCTTCCAGCGGCTCTGCGACACCTGTTCCTTCGGCCTCGAGGTGCTCACCCTCCCGGAGCTGGCGCTCCGGCTCGGAGTCGCGGTGCGCCTGGCGCCGGTGCTGGCGCCCTCCGGCCGGCATGCCGCACCGGAGGAGACCTGCTCGGTCGGCAACAGGATCGCGCGCGAGTTCGCCGCGCACGTCGACGACCCGGTGTGGCGCATGGAGCTGTGCGCGGAGCTGGCCCGTACGCCGAGCGCGGTGAACGGCCTGCTGATCGGCGTCGGTGCGCTGAGCCACCGCGACGTGCTCGACCACTACCCGGCCCTGTGCGCGCTGGGCACCCAGCTGCCGGTCATGATCCATGCGGACCTGCTGCGGGCCACCGCGCGACCGCTGTCGCCGGCCGGCGTCGCGGCGCTGCGGCTAGGTCTGTAGAGCGCGTGCGCTGATCAGCCCCGGCCGATCAGCGCACCTACCCGCTCCGGGGCGAAGATGTCGTCGGCGAGCAGCATCGCCAGCCCGACCAGCCCGGAGCGGGTGTCCAGCCTGGTCGCGACGATCTCGAGGTTGCGGGTCGCCAGGGGCAGCGACCGCTTGTAGACCATCTCCCGGATCCCCGCGAACAGCTGCTCCTCGATGCGCGCCAGCTGGCCGCCGATCACGATCACACGCGGGTTGAAGAGGCTGACCGAGTCGGCGATGGCGTGGCCGATGATGCGCCCGGCGCGGCGGGCCAGCCGTACCGCGGTCACGTCGCCGGTGCGGATCAGCGTCACCGCGTCGTCGACGGACGAGACGTCGCGGCCGGCCGCCCGCAGGTCGCGCACCAGGGCCCAGCCGCCCGCGTACGCCTCGACGCACCCCGAGTTGCCGCACCGGCACAGCGGCTCGCTCTCGGTGTCCCCGACGGCCAGCTGGATGTGCCCGATGTCGCCGGCCGCTCCGTCGGCCCCGCGGTAGACCTCGCCACCGATGATCATTCCCGCGCCGATGCCGGTGCCGACCTTGAGCATCAGCAGCTGGCGGACCTCGGGGTGGACGCAGCGGTGCTCCCCGAACGCCATGGCGTTGACGTCCTTGTCGACCAGGACAGGGCAGGCGTAGCGGCCGGCGAACCACCCGGGGATGTGGAAGCGGTCCCAGCCGCTCATGATCGGCGGGCTGACCACCTGCCCGCTGTCGAAGTCGACCGGCCCCGGCACGTCGATGCCGATGCCGTGCACGTCGGCGGGGGAACGTCCGGCCGCAGCGAGCAGCGCGGTGAACATCTCGTGCGCGGCGCTGAGCACGGCTTCCGGGCCGGCGGCCACGTCCATCGCCCGTTCCTGCTCGGCACCGACCTCGCCGCGCAGGTTGCACAACGCCGTCCGCATGCCCGTGGCGCCGATGTCCGCGACGAGCAGGACCCCGCGGTCGCTGTGGAACGCGAACCGGCTGGCCGGCCGGCCGCCGGTGGGCGACCCCTCGCCGCGCGGGACCACGAGCTCGGCCGCCAGCAGGGCGTCGAGCCGCTGGTTGACCGTCGACCGGGACAGGCCGGTCTGCTGCATGACGTCGGCCCGGGTGAGGCTGGGCTGCGCGCGGAAAAGGGCCAGGACCTCGCCGAGGCCCGCGCCGGGGGTCCCGGCTACCGGGGGACTAATGCTCACGCTCCGATCCTATTACGTCTAGTCACTATACGAAAGACTGCCGTCTTTTGCTTGACAGCCGTCATAAGTCGAGCATCTAATCAAGCGAAACCACCCCCCGGAAGGAACCCCCTCATGCGACGCATCGCCGCGGCGTCCCTCGCCGCGCTCCTCCCGCTCGCCGCCTGCTCGTCCGGTTCGGACTCCGGCACGAGCGGCGGCTCCGGCGGCCCGGCCAAGGTCGCCGCCGTCATCAAGGGCCTCGACAACCCCTTCTTCCAGTCGATGGAGCAGGGCATCAAGGACCAGGGCGCGACCGCCGGGATCACCCCGACCGTGCAGGCCGCCAACTCCATCACCGACACCACCGGGCAGGCCGACCGCCTCACCGCGCTCGCCGGCCAGGACTTCTCCTGCTACATCGTCAATCCGATCTCCGGCACCAACCTGGTGCAGGGCATCGCCCAGCTCGGGGCGCAGAAGAAGACCATCGTCAACATCGACAGCCCGGTCGACGCGGCCGCCGCGAAGGCCGCCAGCGCCACGCCGGCCACCTACATCGGCACGAACAACGAGTCCGCGGGCGAGAAGGCGGGCAACCACATGACCACCCTGGTGCCGGCGAACGCCAAGGTCGCCGCCATCGGCGGGATCGCCGGCGACGTCACGAGCGGCGCCCGGGTCGACGGCTTCACCAAGGCGACGAGCGGCAAGCTCCAGGTCGTCCAGACCGTCGCGGCCAACTGGGAACGCCAGGAGGCGCTCACCCAGGCCACCAACATCATGCAGGCCCAGCCCGACCTGGCCGGTTTCTTCGCCGCCAACGACGACATGGGGCTCGGCGTCGCCCAGGCGGTCGCCAACGCCGGGAAGACCGGCAAGATCCACATCATCAGCGTGGACGGCAACAAGGACGCGATCACCGCGGTCAAGAGCGGCGGGCTCGACGCCACCGTCGCGCAGTACCCGTACGCGATCGGCCTGATGGGCATGGAGGCCTGCCAGGCGGCCGCGGCCGGCAAGACGCTGCCCGCCAACGTGGAGGCGCCGGTCGAGCTGGTCACCAAGGAGAACGCCGACAAGGCGCTCGCCAGCACGCCGAAGCCGTTCGGCACCTACGACGACCCCTTCAAGGCCCTGATCGGCGGATGAGCATGACGACCGCGACCGTCGCCGCGCGCGACACCGAACCCTGGACCCACCGCCTCAAGGACGTCGGCTTCTGGGCCGAGTGGGCCGCCCTCGTGGGCCTGCTCGCACTGGTGATCATCTTCCAGATCCTCAACCCCACGTTCCTCAGCAGCGGCAACGTCCGCTCGATGCTGATCGCCTCCGCCATCCTGGTGGTTCTCGCGGTCGGGCAGACCTTCGTGGTCGCCACCGGCGGCATCGACCTGTCGGTCGCGTCGATCATGACGCTGGCCGCCGTGGTCTTCGGCGCCACCTACTCCGGCTGGGGCCTGGCCGGCGCCATGCTCGCCGCCATCGTCACCGGCCTCGCCGCGGGCCTGGTCAACGGCGTCATCATCGCCCGCGGCAAGATCACCGACTTCATCGTGACCCTGGGCATGCTCTCGGCCGCGTCCGGCGCCGCCCTGGTGCTCGCCGACGGCAAGCCGGTCACCGTCATCAACACCTTCCTGCTGCGGCTGTCGACCGGCGGGCTGGGCATCTTCGGCTGGACCGTCGTCATCGCGGCCGTGGTCGCGGTGATCGCGCACGTCATGCTCTTCCACACCCGGTTCGGTACGCACCTGCTGGCCACCGGCGGATCGGCCGAGGCCGCCACCGCGACCGGCATCAGCACGGGCCGCATCAAGATCGCCGTGTACGCCATCTCCGGGCTGCTCGCCGGCCTGGCCGCGATCCTGCTGATCGCCCGCGTCGGTGCGGCCGAGCCCGCGTCCAACACCTCGTTCCTGCTCAACTCCGTGGCCGCGGTGGTGCTCGGCGGGGTCAGCCTGCTCGGCGGCCGCGGCACGATCACCGGCCCGGTCATCGGCGCCCTGCTGCTGACGGCCCTCACCAACGGGCTGACCTGCTCGGCGTCTCGCAGTTCTACCAACCGCTCGCCGTCGGCATCGTCGTGGTGCTCGCCGCCCTGCTCACGAGGTTCCAGAAATGACCCCTCTGCTCTCCGCCGACGGCGTCTCCCTGTCCTTCGGCAGCGTCCGCGCCCTGGTCGACGTCTCCCTCACCTTGCAACCCGGCGAGATCACCGCTCTGGTCGGCGACAACGGCGCCGGCAAGTCCACCCTGGTCCGCTGCATCTCCGGCATCCACCGGCCCGACGCCGGCACCATCTCCCTGGACGGCGAGCCCCTGCACTTCAAGTCGCCCGAGGACGCCCGCGAGGCCGGCATCGAGACCGTGCACCAGAACCTGGCCCTGGTCGAGGACCTGACCGTGTGGCAGAACCTCTTCCTCAACCGCGAGATGGTGCACCGGATCGGGCCGGTGGCCGTGCTCGACCGGCGCGGCATGCAGCGGGAGGCACAGCGGATGGTCTCCACGCTCGCCGTCAATGTGCCCGCGGTCCGCAACCGGGTCCGCCGCCTCTCCGGCGGCCAGCGCCAGGCGGTGGCCATCTGCCGCGCGGCCGGCTTCGAATCCCGCCTCGTGATCATGGACGAGCCCACCGCCGCGCTCGGCGTCCAGGAGACCGCGCGGGTCGAGGGCCTGATCCGCAAGCTGCGCGACGACGGCCACGCCGTACTGCTCATCAGCCACAACTTCGTCCAGGTGATGGCCCTCAGCGACCAGGTGTGGGTCATGCGCGCCGGCCGCTGCGTGGGCGGACGCCGCACGGCGGAGACCACGGGCGAGGAGATCGTCGCCCTCATCACCGGCGCCAAGAGCACCTGAACCCAAGGACACCCCTCATGCAGCTGCGCAATCCCCTCGGCGTCCACGCTCTGGTCTGGGCCGGCGACACGTCGCCCGCCGCCGTCGCGTACGCCGTCGCCCAGACCGCCAAGACCGGCTTCGACCTGCTCGAGTTCTCCCTCCACGACTCCCTCAACCTCGACGTGGCGGCCACCCGTGGGCTGCTGCGGGAACACGGGCTGAAGGTCGCCTGCTCACGCGGGCTGGCCTTCGACGCCGACGTCTCCAGCGAGGACCCCGCGGTGGTCGACCGCGGCGCGAAACTGCTGCACGACTCGCTGGCCATCACCCACGACCTCGGCGGCACCCACTTCACCGGCGCCCTCTACAGCGCCCTCGGCAAGTACGGCGCCCCGCTCACCGAGGCGGGCCGGGCGAACGTCGTCCGGGTGCTGCGCGAGCTGGCCGCGGAGGCCGGCACCCGGGGCATGACGCTGGGCCTGGAGGTCTGCAACCGCTACGAGACGAACGTGGTCAACACCGCCCGCGACGCTCTGCGGCTCGCCGACGACATCGGGGCGGACAACGTGCTCGTGCACCTGGACACTTACCACATGAACATCGAGGAGGACGACCTCGTGCGACCCGTACGGGAGGTCGGCGACCGCCTGGGCTACGTGCACATCGGCGAGAACCACCGTGGCTACCTCGGGTCCGGCCACCTCGATTTCACGTCGTTCTTCCACGCCCTGGAGGACGTCGGCTACACCGGCCCGATCACCTTCGAGTCGTTCTCGTCGGCCGTCGTCGCCCGCGGCCTCTCCAACGACCTGGCGATCTGGCGCAACCTGTGGTCCGACGGCGAGGACCTGGCCCGGCACGCCCGCGCCTTCATGGCCAACCAGCTGACGGCCCGGCCCTCATGACCGCAATGGCGAGGTCGGCCGAGGACCTCACCTTCGACGCCCTGGTACGCCGGGCCCGCGACCTGGTGAAGGGGGGCCGCCGCGCGATCCTGGGAATCGCCGGCGCCCCCGCCGCGGGCAAGACCACGCTGGCCGAGGAACTCGTCGCGGCGATCGCGGCGCAGGGCCCGGCCGGCTGGGTCGCGCACGTGCCGATGGACGGCTTCCACCTGGCCGACGTGGAGCTGGAACGGCTCGGCAACCGCGACCGCAAGGGCGCGCCGGACACCTTCGACGCCCTCGGCTACGCGGCCCTGCTGCGCCGCCTGCACGAGGACACCGACGACATCGTGTACGCACCCGGTTTCGAACGCGTCATCGAGCAACCGATCGCGGGCGCCATCCCGGTGCCCCGCTCGGCCCGCCTCATCGTTTCCGAGGGCAACTACCTGCTGGTCGACGACGAGCGGTGGACCAAGGTACGGCCGCTGCTCGACGAAATCTGGTACACCGACCTGGACCGCGAATCCCGCCTCGACCGCCTGATCGCCCGCCACGTCCGCTTCGGCAAGGAGCAGCAGGCAGCGGTCGCCTGGGCCACCGGCACCGACGAACGCAACGCGGCGGTGATCGAGGCGACCCGGGACCGGGCGGACCTGCTCGTGCCGGCGTCACTGATCCGCGGCCTGGGCACTCCACCGTCGTGAATCCGCCCATGGCAGACTTCACACGTGTCTGTCGGTGAGGCCGTCGAGACCGAGCCGCGGCGGCGGCCGGGCCGGGCCGTACGCTTCGGCCTGATCGTCACCGCCGTCCTCCTGCTGCTGTTCGGCGTGCCCTGGTGGACCCTGATCTGGGCCGGCAACCGCTGGCCCGGCGCGGTGTTCGCGGCCGGCACGGTCCTCGTCGCCGCCCTCGCCGCGGCCTTCCCGGTGCTGATGTTCTCCGGGCACGGCCGCCATCACCGCGACGGCGCCGCCCGCACGGCCGACACCCTGCTCGGCGTCGTCTGGGTGCTGTTCGTGTGGTCGATCCTGGGCAACCTGCTGCGCGCGGTCCTGGCCGTCGCGGGCGTCGCCGATCCGGTCCGCTCCCGCATCGTCACGGCGGCGGTCGCGCTGGTCGCGCTGGTCCTGCTCCTCTGGGGGTACGCGGAAGCGATGCGCGTGTCCCGCGTCCGCCGCGTCGATGTGACGATCCCCCGCCTCGGCCCGGGGCTGGACGGCCTCCGGATCGTGCTTCTGACCGACACCCACTACGGCCCGATCGACCGCGCGCGCTGGTCCCGGGGCGTCGTCGACGTGGTGAACTCCCTCAACCCGGACATCGTCGCCCACACCGGCGACATCGCGGACGGCGAAGTGGCGCAACGCCGCGAGCAGGCCGCCCCGCTCGGCGACGTTCGTGCGAAGCTCGCCCGCGTCTATGTGACCGGCAACCACGAATACTTCAGCGGCGCCCAGCGCTGGGTCGAGCACATGGCCTCGCTCGGCTGGGAGGCCCTGCACAACCGGCACGTCGTCGTCACCCGCGACGGCAGCAGCCTGGTCGTCGCCGGTGTGGACGACCGCACGGCGGCGGGCTCGGGCGTGCCGGGGCACCACATGGACCACGAGGCGGCGCTGCGCGGCACCGACCCGTCCCTGCCGGTCCTGCTCCTGGCGCACCAGCCGCAGCAGATCACCGGCGCGGTCGCCCACGGGGTCGACCTCCAGCTGTCCGGCCACACCCACGGCGGCCAGATCTGGCCCTTCCACTACCTCGTCCGGCTCGACCAGCCGGTGCTCCAGGGCCTGAGCCGGCACGGCGAGCGCACCCAGCTGTACACCTCACGGGGCACCGGTTTCTGGGGACCACCGTTCCGGGTGTTCGCGCCCAGCGAGATCACGCTGCTGACCCTGCGGCGCTGACGTCACTTCCAGGTGGGATCGTCCAGGTCGGCCTCGGTCAGCATGGCGGTCGCGTACTCGCACCGGCCGCCCGGACAATCCGGCGACGGCCACTTGATGGCGACGACGATGCGCAGCATGGCGATCAGACCGTCATGGTTGGCAGGGTTGGTGCATGCGCCGCCGCTCTTCGGCTGCCAGCAACGGCCCACGAACCACCACCGCTCGTACGGGGTGGTGTCGCCGTCGATCTTGACCGCTTCCGCGGTGGTCGGCAACGTCTTGATCGACGAGGTCGTCGACTGGCCCGGGTCCTGATACGCGGGTGCGGTGAGGGCGTCGTCGACATAGACGCCGACCTCGGAGGCGCGCCACCCGGCCGCCTTCGCCGTCGCCAACTGAGTCTCCACCGCGGTCTGGGTGCGGCCCAGCATCAGATTCTCGCCGGGCAGCTGGCTGGCGTAGTCCATCGCGCCCGCGGCCAGCTGCACGGCGGCCTGCGAGTCCGCCTGACGGCGGAGCACGCCGCCGGAGCCCACGAAGAAGATGACGACGCTCGTCATCACGGCCCCGACGATGCCGAGCGCGACGATGGTCTCCACCAGCGAGAACCCGTCGTCGGCCGGCAGCCGCGCCGGCCCGCTCATCGTTCCGTCACGTTCGTCAGGCCGGACGTGCTGACCGGCGGGGTGGCGTTCCACTTCTGCAGCCAGTCGCCGGTGCACGGCACGAGACCGATCCAGTCGGCCTGCACGGCGGAGTACACCCCGGGCAGTGGCGCGAGGCATTGGTTCGCGTAGGTCCCGGTGCCCTCGATGCGGTACTTCTCGTCGAATGTGGGGGCGATCGCACCGCGCACCCGCCAGATGTACTGGGGCCGCGTGGGATCCGACGACGACGGGCACTTGTCCGCGGTGGCCGCGTAGGGGCGGCCGGAGTTGAAGCCCGGCACCCGCAGACAGAGCTTCGCTCCCGCCGGGTCCGTCACGACGATGAGCCCCGGGGGGTCCTCCGGCTTCGGCGCGACCCACACCTGGTTCCACACCTGGCTCCAGGACCGGTCCGGGATGCTCGGCGACTGCTTGCACGGGAAGGCCCAGATCGGGTAGCCCGGGTAGGAACCGTCCGTCTTGTAACCGGTGTAGTCGAAGCACTTGCCGAACTGGCGGTAGTTGACCAGCTGCCCTGAGGCGGGGTTGGCGGCCGCTCCGGAGCCGGCGGAAGGGGTGACGTTCCACGACTGGTAGTTGGTCAGCGTCAGCCCGCACCGCTTCGAGTTCCCGTTCAGTCCCCCGGACATGTCGTTCAGGACGATTCCGTGATCGGGCCACTGGACGGTCCAGCAGAAGCCGTTGAGCGTCTTCCCGTCGTTGGTGCCCCGGAAGTTGCTGTTCTCGTCGAAGCTCCATTGCTGGCGAGGCAGCGCCGGCGAGCCGCCGCACTTCTGGAGCTTCAGCACGCTGCCGACCTTCTCCGGGGAGCCTGCGTCCGCGCACAACCCCTCGTCGTTGGTGGCCTTCATGTGCCGGATGGACAGGTCGAACATGTATCCGAAGAGCTGGGAGTCCACCGGCGTGCCGTCCGGGTTGTCGGCACAGGTCTCCACCGTCAACGCCATGTCGGCGGAGAGCGGCGGGGCGGTGAGACACCAGTCCTGCGAGCTGGTGCGGTACAGCATGATCTGGCCGCCCGGTACGTTGCCCTTGTCCCGCAGCTTGAACTGGTAGGTACCGATCAGCGTCCGGTGGTGCTGCCCGTCGGCGGAGGTCCCCACCGCGAGGACGTACGCGTACTGCGGGCGCTCCGGGAGCTGGGAGGGACAGGGCATGCCCTTGGCCCGTACCCAGTCCTCGTCATGGGCTTCGGGGTTCTCCGCCAGGTACCAGATGTTCGCCGTATAGCCGGCGCCGGTGCCGCCCATGGTCCCGGTCACCTGGGCGGTCGGCGTCAGACTGCAGGGCAGGTCGGCCGGCACACCGAAGCCGTCGGTGTCGTGGGCCGCGCGCAAGCTCGCCAGCGCGCTGGCCAGCGCGGTACGGGCGGCGACCAGCGCCGTCGCCCGGCTCTGCGCCGTACGGGTGCTGACCGTCTCCCGCGTCAACGTCGTCATCAGCAGCACGCTCAGCCCGACCGCGATGATGATCACCAGCGTGGCCAGCGGCATCGAGCCGTCGTCGCCGCGTCCCCGCCGCGTCACGGCCGGTCCATGTCGGTGCAGACGCTGCCGGCGGCCGTCGTCAAGTTCGTGTTCAGGGCGGTGAAGGTCATCTCCGACCGGCGGCCGACCGCGGACTCCCCCGCCGAGCGCACCTCGATGTTGACCGTGAGCCGCTGGTGCGGATAGGTGCTGGAACTGGCCGGCTCCAGGGTGAACGGGTCGGTGCCGACGAGCTCGGACGCCACGGTGGCCCAGGCGCCGGTCGGCCCGCCCGGCGGCCGCGTCCGCCGCTGCAGCTGCCCGGACGGCCCCTCCAACCGGAGCTGGGTGCAGACGGTCGCGCCGGCGGTGACAGCCGTCCATTCGACGTACCAGCTGCCGCCCGGCGTCGCGGCCGCGTTCGGCTCGCTGATGCCGCTCGCGTAGCGCACCGAGCGGTCCAGCTGCTGGAAGGCCGTCTGCAGCTGAGAGATCTCGATCGACAGGCTCTCGTCGCGCCCGCTGCTGCGGTACATCTGCAGGATCGACGCGGTGACGAGAGCCGTCACGATCGACATGATCGCCAGCGTCATCACGAGCTCGACCAGGGACACCCCGGCGTCGCGCAACGCGACAGCGCGTTCGGCGGGCATGCCCTGCCGGCGCTGGTTGCGCTTCGTCATCAAGCCTGCTCCTCCGTCGGCGGACGAGGGCAACATCGACGGCCCGGGGCGGCACATTAGGAAGCCGGGCCAGGACGGCCCTACGTGCCGAAGCGGAGGCGGAAATCCGCGAGCGTCAGCGACAGGAGCGGCTTCCGGCCGGCGAGGTACGCCAGCGGACTCCCGGGCTCGATGTGCCAGGTGATACGGGTGCGCCGCAGCGCCGCCGTGCCGCTCACCGCGGTGTGCACGAGGGTGCCGTCGTCGCGGGCCTGGAGCAGGGAGAGCGGGGCCGGCCACCGGCCCGGGAGGCGGCGGCCCGGCCGGATCTCGGCGCGGGCGATGTCCGTGGCCGCGGCCATGGACGGGGCGACGGAAAGCTCGGCGAGGCCCTTCGGGATGGCCCACAGGGCTCGGCCGCCCTCGCACGACTCGGGGCTGTCCACCCAGATGTCCATGATCGAAGGGCGCAATGGCCGCACCAGCACCGCCGCGAGCAGCTCCCGGTAGTGCAGCGTGCCGCCCGGTTCGTAGGCGACCCAGGCCGCGCCGACCAGGGTACGGCCGCCCAGGGTCAGCGGGCGCAGGCCGCCGGGCAGCGGGGGCAGGGCACGGCGGGGGCACGGCGAACACCGACAGGTGGAGCTGGCCGCGCAGGCGCCACGGGGAGGGCGGGTACATCAGGCGCAGGCTACCCGGGCCGCCGCCCAGTCCGCGTGGTCCAGGGCGTTGCCGTCGCCGGCGTCGGACACCCGCAGCTCCATCGTCGTCGCCCCGGTGAGGTCGACGCTGACGGCGGTGGCCGGGTCCGCGCCGGTCAGGACGCCCGACTGGTAGCGGAGCTCGCCGTCGAGCCACACCGAGAAGACCACCGAGCCGCCGGTGCCGGTCTCGTCGTCGACGCCCACGGCCGCGCGCAGGCGGGAGCAGGCACCCGACAGCGGCACGGTCACCGTCGAGGCCGCGTGTGCTCCCAGGCCCTTCGGGTACGCGGTTCCGGCGACGGTCAGCGGGCCGCCGTCGCCGGCCGCCTGCTCGCCGTTGCTGCGGTCCTTCTCCACCGGGCCCCAGCCGTTGGTCTGCGGGGTGTACGGGCGGTCGCTCAGCCAGGCCCAGCCCGGTGGCAGCGGCGCCGCCGTGGTCACCGTCGCCGAGGTGGTGGACGTGAAGCCGGTCGGGGTGGTCGTCTCGGCGGTGGCGGTCAGGGCGTACGTCCCCACGTCCGTGTCCGGCGGCGCGGTGACCCGGAAGGCCGCCGTGGCCGGGATGCCGTACGCGACCGTGCCGAGCGTGACCGACGGCGGCTCGACGGTCCAGCCCTGCGGGGCGGTCAGCCGTACCGTCGCGTTCTCGAGCCCTCCGGCGCAGCGAGCGGTGACCATGACCTGGACCGGTTCCGCGACGCCGGGCTGCACCGACCCGTCGGTGGTGGCGGCGAGCGACGGCGGGCAGGGCGCCGGCACGTCCGAGTCGGGGACGCCGCCGGCCGCCGCCTCACGCCGGGTCAGCGGCCGCACCACCAGCTCCTGCGAGTACGGGCTGGTCGGCGACAACCGGTACGGCGCCAGCACCGAGTTGGGCGTCTCCCCCATGCCGGTCTCGCCCGCCTCCGCGTGCAGGGTGACCCAGCCCCGGTTGCGCACGAGCGGCAGCTGGTGGTCGTACTCGGCGCGGTCGAGGTCGTCGTACGCGGTGACGCTCACGTCGCGCATGCCACCGACGAGCAGGCCCGCGCGCCCGTCGGTGAGGGCAGCCCACCGGGCGTCGGTGTGGTTGCCGTACGCCTGCGGCCGCGAGTACCGCACGTACTCGTCGGCGACGGTGCTGCGGTACACGCCCATCGGTGCGCCGTCGTGGCGGTCGTTGTACGACTCCTGCGGCCCGCGCCCGTGGTAGGCGAACTGCTGCAGCTCGGCGGGCAGCCGCAGCGACAGGCCGACGCGCGGCAGGTAGGGCAGCGAGCCGAGGCGCGGCCCGGAGGGCACCACGTCCTGGCGCAGCGTGATCGTGCCGCGCCGGTCGATGCGGTAGTGCAGCGTCTGGTCGAACGCGATGCCCGTACCGGTCCACCGGCTGCGGACCTCGACCACGGCGGCGTCCGCCTCGGTGGTGGCCCGTACGCCGGTCACCGACGACCTCAGCGCGTCGAGGCCGGTGTCGTGCCAGATCCGGCGGTCGTCGGTGCCCCAGTCGTACGTCTCGTTGCTGGTCGGCGGCCGCCACACGTCCAGCAGCGGCCCGCCGCGCAGCAGCTCGCGGCCGCCGCTGCGCAGCGACACCAGGGCGCCGTCGTCGAAGCGGTAGCCGAATCCGGGCCCGGACACCGTCACCGTCGAGCCGCGGGTCGTGAGCGCCGGTGCGCCGGCCACCGGGGGCGTCGCCACGCCGGGCACCGCCGTACCCCCGACCGCGAACTGGTCCTGGCCCAGCACCCAGCCGCGGCGGGCCCACGGCAGGTCGCGCGTGCTCGTCGCCGTGACGGTCAGGAAGCGTTCCCGGTCCTGCGGGTTCGCCGGCACCGCCCCGGTGGCGAGGTCGGCCGACCCGGACGGTTCCAGGTGCACGGTACGGGTGCCCGAGCGCAGGGTCCGTTCCTGCTCGGTCAGCGTCCAGCGCACCTGGACGTCGAGCGCGCCGGCCTGCTGCTCGTTGTGCAGCGTGATGCGCCCGACGGCGGCGTCGGTGGCGCTGATCCGCACCGGCGCCTGGGCCCACGCCATCTCGGCGGTCTCCGGCTGCACGTACCGGTCGGAGCCGACCAGGCCGTCGGTGCCCGACAGGCTGATGCCGAGGCTGAGGAAGTCGCCGCGGCGCCGGAAGGTGTCGAAGTCCAGGGCGAGCACGGCCTTGCCGGCTCCGGCGGCGAGCTGATCGGGGTTGAGGGCGGTGGCGTAGATGCGGGCATCGTCGACGAGACCGCGGCCGAGGCGGGCACTCCACAGGTCGTTGTCCTGCTGGGTCTCGGCGTTGCGGCCCACGTTCACCTCGTACAGGCCGGGGTCGACCGCGCCGGTCCGGGGAGCCGAGGCCACCCGGGCGCCGTCGATGTACAGGTGCAGCGCCGCGCCGTCGTATACGCCGGTGACGCGGTGCCAGGCGCCGTACCAGTTCGCGGGGACGGCCGCGGCGGCGGTGGCCCAGCCGCCCGCGTCGACGCCGAACTCGAGGGTGTGGCGGTCCCGCATCTGCAGCGCGTACCCCTGGCCCTTGGTGAGGATCGGGAAGCTGCCGGCCCACTCCCCCGGCTTGACCCATGCGTCCAGGGTGAGCGGGCCGGTCAGGTCGAGACGGCGGTCGCGGAACACGTCGACGTAGTCGTCCAGGCTGGACAGTTCGACGGCCTTGCCGCGGTGGCCCGGCGCCTGGCCCGGCTTGCCGACCAGGAAGGCCTGGAGGTGTCCGGGCGCCGAGTCCGGCGTGAGCACCAGCGGCTGGCGCAGGTTCTGCTCGGCCCAGTCCCAGATGAAGCCGCCCTGCATCTCGGGGTGTTTGCGGGCCAGCGCCCAGAACTCGTCGAAGTTGCCCAGCCCGTTGCCCATGGCGTGGGCGTACTCCCCCATCACGATCGGCTTGGTGCTGCTCAGCGTCCGCGCCTCCAGCCGGGCCGGGGTCGGGTAGCGGGGACCGTCGACGTCGGCGTACGGGGCGTCGCCGTCCGGGCTGTTCGACTGGTGGTAGAGCAGCCGGGTGGGCTCGTTGGCGTCGGCCCAGGCGGCCATCGCGAAATGCGCGGCGCCGAGGCCGGCCTCGTTGCCGGTGTCCCAGAGGATGACGCTGGGGTGGTTCTTGTCGCGGGCCACCATCGCCTGGAAGCGGTCGGCGAACGCCTTCTGCCACTCCGGCCGGTCCGCGAGGCAGACCGAGGGGCAGCTCTCGTGGTTGTGCGTCTCGATGTCGACCTCGTCGTCGATCCACAGGCCGTGCCGGTCCGCGAGGTCGTAGAGGTACGGGTCCGACGGGTAGTGCGAGGTGCGGACCGCGTTGAGGTGCAGCCGCTTCATCAGGAACACGTCGTCGCGCTGCGCCTGCCGGGTGACGTGCCGGCCGGTGTCCGGGTCGGTCTCGGCGCGGTTGGTGCCCTTGACCAGGATCCGGCGGCCGTTGACGAGGATCTGCCGGTTGCGCACCTCGATCTCGCGAAAGCCGACCGCCTGGGCCGTGGTCTCCAGCACGCGTCCGCCCGCGTCGAGCAGTTGCAGCGCGAGCGTGTAGAGGTTCGGCTCCTCGGCGCTCCACTTCGCCGGGTTCCGCACCGGGGCGGTCAGCGTCACCCGGCCCGCGCCGGTGGCGGCCTCGGTGGTGGTCACCGTACGCCCGCTGCCGTCGAGCAGGGTGCCGCGCACGGTGAACGCCCCGGGCGCACCGGCGACGTCGACCCGGGCCGAGAGGGCGGCGTCGGTGAAGGAGGCGTCCAGGTCGGTCGTCACGTACGCGTCCCGCAGCCGGGTCTGCTCGGTGCGGTAGAGGACGACGTCGCGGAAGATGCCGCTGTAGCGCCACTGGTCGAAGTCCTCGAGGTACGCCCCCGAGCCCCAGCGGTGCACCTGCACGGCGATGGTGTTGCGGCCCGGCTTGAGCCGCTCGGTGACGTCGAACTCCGCGGGCGTGTAGCCGCCCTGGTCGTACCCGACGTAGGCGCCGTTGACCCAGACCAGGTAGTTGCTGGTCGCGCCCTCGAAGCGGAGGAAGACCCGGCCGCCGCGCCAGGACGCCGGCAGATCGACGGTACGCAGGTAGGCGCCGGTGGGGTTGACGTCGCGCGGCACCCGGGGCGGGTCGTCGGGGACGATGTCGCTCGGGATGTTGCGGAACATCGGGTGGTCGGCGAAGTCGGACTGCCAGGTGTGCGGCACGCGTACCGACGGCCACGCCGACGGGTCGAAGCCGGCCTGGTGGAACGCGGCGGGGACGTCGTCGGGCCGGTCGAAGATCTTCAGTCGCCACGCGCCGTCGAGCGAGCGGACGTACGGGCTCGGACCGTCGTGGTCGGTGACGTCCGCGGCGGCGTCCGCGATCGAGGCGTACGGCCGGAGGTCGGCGTGCGGCTGCTCCTGGCCCTCGCCGGTGAGCTCGGGATCCTCGAGGTAGCGATACACGTCCGCGACGGTCTGCGGACCACCGGGCGCCGGGGCGGCGGTGGCGGATCCGGGGGCGGCGGTCACCAGCGAGGTGACGAGCACGAGGGCAGCGGCGGCGGTGACGAGACGGCGCACGGGCACTCCTCGGGCTCGGCGACGATTATCGACCGATATTGATACTTTCCCGCCCGGGGGGGCATGTCAATGCAGGGCGCTGATCGCCTCCGCCGCGGCCAGCATCTGATCGCCGACCGGCTGGAGGCCGATGCCGGCCGCCAGCAGGCCGGTGGAGACCCGCTCGGCGACACCCCACTCCCAGACCGCGGTCGCGTCGAGGCCGGTGCGGGCGGCGAGCAGGCGGGCCCGGTCCCACGGATCGCCCGCCATGAGCTCCGCGGGGTCCTCCCGCATCAGCACACCGAGGTCGTACTCGGGCTCGGCGAGCAGGCCGTCCGGGTCGACCAGCCGCCATCCGCCGCCCGCCTGCAGGGCGTTCCACTGGTGGACGTCGCCGTGGACCAGGACCGCCCGGGCGTCGTCGTGGGCCTCGATCCGCCGCTCGGCGCAGGCGACGGCGTGCGCCACCGTACGCTCGCCGCACGGCCGCCCGAGCTCCGCCCAGCGCTGCCGGATGTGCCGGATCAGCCACCGCCCCTTGTCCGCGCCGGTCGGCAGCCCCGCTCCGGCCGCCGGGCGCCACACCCGCCGGGCGAGATCGGTGAGGATCTCCGAGGCGAGGAGCGACGGCAGGGCGGCCAGCCAGTCGTCCGCCTGCGCGGCCCGGGCCTTCGCGGTCACCACTGCGGGTACGTGCACGGCCGCGATCGTGACACAGGTGACCATGGCCGGCCAGGTAATTGCGTTGAGCCGTCCGGGCCGTAGCCGCAGGATGGAGCCACCGCCTTCCCTTCTGCCTGAGGACTATCGATGCGCCTGCTCCGCGACTTATGGGCTGTTTCGCCCCGTCGCACCGCCCTCATCGCCGTCCTCATCGTGCTGGGCGCGGCCGGGCAGGCCGGCGCCCTCGGCCTCGCCGGCGCGGTGCTGGTCGACCGGTCGATGCCCGTGTTCGGCGTGCTCGCCGCCGCCCTCGTGGTGGCGGTGCTGAGCGACGTCGTCGTCGGCCTCGCCGCCGCGCGCCTGACCGCCGACTGGGCGGCCGCGGTGCGCCGCGGGCTGTGCAAGGTCGCCTTCGGCCAGGACGTCCCGACGCTGGAGAACACCCCGGTCGGCGAGCTGCTCGACCGCATCGACAACGACGTCTACCAGGTCGGCTCCGAGGTGCGCGGCAGCGGCGTCCGGCTGGCCCAGTCGCTGGCCGTCGCGGGCCTGTCGATCGTCACGGCGTTCTTCGCGTGGTGGCCGGCGGGCGTCGGCATGGTGCTGGTGTCGATCCTGCTCGTGGCCGTCATGACCAAACCGATCCAGCGCATCTCGCCCGCCCGGATCAGCGAGGAGGAGGCCTGGTCGGACCTCGCCGCGGTGATGGAGGAGGCGATCCACGGCCAGGACGACGTACGGACCAGCCTCGCCGCGCCGTACGTGCGCCGTCTCTACGCCCAGCGGGCCCGGGAGGTGCTGGAACGCGGGCGCCGGGTGTGGCGGATGTCGTCGCGGATCACCATGGGCGCCGGGGCGATCACCCGGACGCTCATCGCGGTCCTGGTCGTCGGGGGCGCGTGGGCCCTGACCGCCGGGCACATCGACGGCGCCCGGCTGACTGCGGTCTGGCTGCTGGCGCTGGGCTTCGGCGGCACCCTCGAGCACGTCACCCGGATGGTGCCCGAGCTGCAGAACGCGCTCGGCGCCTGGAGCCGGGTGCAGCTGCTGCGCGCCGTGCCGCAGGAACCGGCCGGCGGTCTCCCACCGGCCGACGGCGACCTGACGGTCCGCAACCTGACGTTCCGCTACGGCGAGTCCGACTCCGGCCGGCCGCCCGCGCTGCGCGACGTGAGCCTGACGTTCCGCCGGGGCCGGTCGTACGCGCTGATCGGCCGCACCGGCTCGGGCAAGTCGACGCTGGCGAAGGTGCTGACCCGCGCAGTGGACGTGCCGCCGGGCGCGGTGTCCCTCGCCGGCACCGACATCAACGACCTCGATGTCGAGGACCTGCGCCGGTGGACGGCGATCGTGCCGCAGCGTACGGAGATCCTGGCCGGCACCCTCGCCGAGAACATCGCCCTGTTCGACGAGGCGCTGCTGCCCCAGGCGGCGACGGCCCTCGCCGAGCTGGGCCTCGACGCGTGGGCGGCGAGCCTCCCCGACGGCGTCGACACCAAGCTCGGCGAGGGCGGTTACGTGCTCTCCGCCGGCCAGGAACAGCTCGTCGCCTTCGCGCGGATCCTGGTCCGCGACCCGCAGGTGGTGATCCTGGACGAGGCCACCGCGCGGATGGACCCGGTCACCGAGGCATGGGTGCAGCGGGCCACCGACCGGCTGCTGCAGGGCCGCATCGGCGTCATCGTGGCGCACCGCCTGTCCTCGGTGCGCCGCTGCGACGAGGTCGTCGTGCTGGCCGACGGCGAGGTGCTCGAGGCCGGCCCGCTCGCCGAGTCGCGCCGCTTCGCCGAGCTGCTGGCCAGCTCGAACGTGGTGGCGCCGGCCCGCAGCGGCGGCGGGGTCGCGTTGCTGGAGCGGGAGCCGAAGGAGCCGGTCCCGTCCGAGCTGGGCAACAACCTGCCGCTGGCCGAACCACCGCCGCTGCCCGAGCCGCCGCCGGCCCGCACGATGCGGGAGATCTTCCGGCTGACCACCAACGACGCCCGGTACGGCCTGGCCGCGGTCGCGCTGTTCGCCGTGCTCGTGCTGCTGGGCCTCGACGGCGCAATCCTGCCGCTGCTCTGGTCGCAGGTCGTCGACGGCGTCGGCGATCCGCTGCGGCCCGCGCTGGCGATCGCGGCGGCCCTGATCGTCGCCATCCCGACGCTGTACTACACCGGCGCCTGGTTCCCGGAGTGGTGGGTCCGCCAGATGCTGCGGATCAGCATGCGGCTGGTGCACGGGCAGATCGGGCCGCGCCGGATCAGCAAGCACACCCCGGCCGAGGTCGTGGCGCAGGGCGGCGACACCGAACGGGTCGTCATGCTCGCCGACAACCTCATCGACACCGCCGTCAGCCTCGTCATGATCCTCGCGATGACGCTGGCCTCCCGGTCGTGGGTGCCGGCGCTGTTCTTCGCGGGCACGATGGTGGTGTCCGGGCTGGCCGCCACGCTGTTCGGGCCGCGGCTGGAACGGGCGGCCCGGCGTACGGTCGCCGCCCGCGCCGGCTTCGCGACCGCCCTGGTCTCGTCGCTGTCGGCGGCCCGCACGGTGAAGCTGGCCGGCGCGACGGTGCCGGTGCTGGGCCACCTGGCGAAGCTCGACGGCGTGCGCAGCGAGCGGCAGCGCCACGAGATCGCCATCCAGGTGTGGGCGCGGTCCACGCCGTCGCTGCTCAGCGGCCTGCTGCCGATCGCGGCATGGGCGATGTACCTGTCCGGGGACCTGTCGGCGGCCGCGACGCTGATCGCCGTGGCCGTGCTCGGTGCGGCGCGCTGGTTCGCGTGGACCACCGCCTCGCTGGTGTCGCACTTCCCGTCGGCGCGGGTGTGGACGCGGCGGACGGCGGCGATGGCGGGCGTGGCGGCGTACTCGTCGGCGGTGCCCGGTGTGGACATCGCGGCCGGCACGGCCGACGCTCCGCCGGCGGCCCCGCGCGACCCGCTGCGCCGGCTGGAGCTCGCGGGCTTCAGCGCGGTTCACGAGAACGGCACCGTCGGCGCCCAGGACGTCGACCTGACCGTCGAGCGGGGCGAGCTGGTCCTGGTCGTGGGCCCGGTCGGCGCCGGCAAGTCCTCGCTGCTGCGGGCCCTGGCCGGGATCGTGCACCACACCGGCACGCTGGCCTGGAACGGCCGTCCGGTCGACGAGCCGGAGACGTTCCTGCGCCCCAATCAGGTCGGGTACGTGGCACAGCTGCCCCGGGTGCTGTCCGGGACGGTCGCCGACAACATCGCGCTCGGGCACCAGGTGGACGCCGCGGATGCGGTGACGACCGCCCAGCTCGAGCACGACCTGGCGGCGGCCGGCGGCGGCCTCCAGCTGCTGATCGGCCACAAGGGCACCCGGCTCTCGGGCGGTCAGCTCCAGCGGCTGGCCCTGGCCCGGGCGCTGGCGCCGCGCACCGAGCTGCTCGTCGCGGACGACGTGTCGTCGGCGCTGGACGTCACCACCGAGCTGGACCTGTGGCGGGCGCTGCGCGAGCACGGCGTCACGGTGGTCGGCTCGACGTCGAAGCGGGCGGCGCTGTCCCGCGCCGACCGGGTGGTGGTCCTCATCGGCGGCCGCGCGGTGGCGCAGGGCACCTGGCGCGAGCTCGAGGACCGGTACGGCCACCTGGCCGGCTGAGCCGGAAGGAGACCCGGGCCCGCCGCTCAGCGGGTCTGGGTCTCCAGCTGCTGGACGACCTGGGTGACGGTGTCCGCCGGGATCGCGAACCCGACCCCCACGTTGCCCGTGCTCTCGTCGCTCGCGGTGGCGATCGCGACGTTGATACCGATGACATTGCCCGACGTGTCGACCAGGGCGCCGCCGGAGTTCCCCTCGTTGATGGCGGCGTCGGTCTGCAGCAGGCCGGTGAGCTTCTCCGTGCCGGTGTCGACCTCCCGGTCCAGCGCCGAGACGATGCCCGAGGTCACCGTGCCCTCCAGGCCCAGCGGCGCGCCGAACGCCAGGACGGTGTCGCCGACGGCGACGCTGCTGTCCGTACCGAAGGTGGCCGGGGTGAGCCCGGACAGCCCGCTCGCCTGCACCAGCGCCAGGTCGTGGGTGGTGTCGGCCGCGACGGCCGAGGCCGGAACGGTACGCCCGTCCGCCAGCCGTACGCTCACCGTGCCGCCCGACTCGATCACGTGGTTGTTGGTGAGCACAAGCCCGTCGGCGCTCAGCACGACGCCCGAGCCCAGCGCCGACTCGCCCCGGCCGTCGATCAGCACGGTGACGATGCTCGGCGACACCTTCGCGGCGACCGCGGCGAGGCTCGCGTCCTGCGTCGCCGCGGTCGTGGACGTGGTGGCGGTGCCGGTCGTCGCGGCGGCGGCCGGGGTGCCGGTGTAGTGCTCGGCGACGGCGGCTCCGGCCGTACCGCCGCCGGCGATCAGCGCCAGCAGCACCGCGCCGCCGGCGACCCGGCGTGGCCAGCGCCGCTCTCCCCCGCCGTGGTGACTGATCACGTGCGGCGGCAGCGGCGGTACGGGTGGCGGCGCGGCGCTCGCCGGACCGTCGGCGTACGAGGGACGGGTCAACAGATCGGTCATGAGTTCACTGTCGCGCTGCACCTTGTCAGCTCGCGGTGAGCCGTCTGTGGGTTCGCTGTACGCGCCGGATTCACCCGTGCGGGGCGTCGCCCTCGCGGACCGCCGCCGTTAGGCCTGCGGCAGGGCAATTCGGCGAACGACGGGGTGGACAATGACACGGTGGCTGGCCGCCACGGCGCTCCTGCTGGCTCTCGGCGGGTGCGGCGACGACGGTGCGGAGCCGGCCCCCGTGCCGGTGCCGGCGACCACCAGCAGCGTGACGACGCCGACGCGGGCCCTGGCGACCGAGAGCACCACGGCCGGCCCGGCCCCGACCGGACGCCCTCGCCCGGCGCGGAAAGCCCCGGCAGCCCGGACCGCGGCCGGTCCGGACGCCTTCGTCGCGACCGTCCGCGACAAGCTCCCCGGGATCGTCCTGGACCGGCGCGACGAGGAGATCTCCGCGATCGCCGATCAGGCTTGCACGGACCTGGCGGACGGCGAGGACGCGGACGACGTCGTGGCCCGGACCCGGAGCCTGGGCACCGCCGACGCCGGGGCGACCGACCAGGCCACCGCCCGCGAACTGATCAAGCTGGCGATCGACACCGTCTGCCCCGACCAGGACCGCCGCGTCGACGAGTTCTGACCGGGCCGCTTTCTCAGCGCCGCGGCGCCGTCCGGGTTAGCGTGAGGCTCCGACCGGGGAGCTGCGTATGAGTCTGGAAAAGGTGATCTTCGGCTTCTTCGTGCTGCTGGCCGCGACGCTCAACCTCGGATTCTTCATCGGCGACCTGTCCGACCCCTCGCTGCACAACGTGTACGAGCTGTTCGCCGCCGTCGTCGTCAGCCTCATCGCGACCGTGCTGAAGTTCGGCGACCGCACCCAGATCGGCGCGGTGCACCTGGCCACCAGTCTCGTCGCCGACCTCCAGCTGATCACCGCGGCGCTGGTGTGGGCGTACGCCACCGAGATCTCGTCGGCCGGGCTGGACGGGCAGGCGATGGCCAGTGTGGTGTCGCTGTCAGGGGGCGCCCTGCTGGCCAATCTGGTCTCGGTCGTGCTGCTGGTGATCGAGACCGTGTCGTTCCACCGGCGTTGACGGGGAGGCGTCGTGGCTGGTCGGGCACGGCAGGCCTGGCGTCACCTCGTCCGCGGCGACGACCGGCGACGCCCGCCCCGGCGGCGCGCCTCCTTCCCGCGCTCGGCGGAGACGTCGTCGACGATCTTCCTGATCCTGCGCCGGATGCGGGCGCCGCTGATCGTGCTGATCACGATCTTCGCCGTCAGCGTGCTCGGCCTGACGCTCATCCCCGGCAGGGACGCCGCCGGGTACGCGACGCGGATGGGATTCTTCGACGCCTTCTACTTCATGAGCTACACGGCGACGACCATCGGGTACGGCGAGATCCCCGACCCGTTCACCGGTGCGCAACGGCTGTGGGTGACGGCGACCATCTATCTGACGGTGGTGGGGTGGGCGTACGCCATCGGGTCGCTGCTGACCCTGCTGCAGGACCGTGCGTTCCGGCAGGCCCTGGCGCGGCAACGCTTCACCCGTACGGTGAGCCGGCTGCGAGAGCCCTTCCTGCTCATCGTCGGGTACGGCCAGACCGGGCAGCTGCTCGGCCGGAAGCTGGACGCCATCGGGCGGCGCTTCGTCGTGCTCGACGCCGCCGGTGAACGCGTCGACTCGCTCGACGTCGACTCGTACCACGCCGACGTCCCCGGGCTGGCCGTCGACGCCGGCGATCCTCGCGCCCTCGGCCTCGCCGGGCTCGAGCACCCGCAGTGCGCGGGGGTGCTCGCCCTGACCGACGACGACGAGGTCAATCTGGTCGTCACCATGACGGCCGCCCTGATCCGGCCGAGCCTTCCGGTCATCGCCAGGACCGTCTCGCCCGCGATCGACCACCGGATGCGGGCCTTCGGCTCACCGACGGTCGTCAACCCGTTCGACCGCTTCGGCGACCACCTGGGGCTGGCCCTGCGCTCGCCCGCCTCGTACCGGTTGATGTCCTGGCTGGAGAGCGGCCCGGGCGCCGACCTGCCCGCCCGGGGCCGGCCGCCGGTCGCCGGGCGCTGGGTCGTCTGCGGCTACGGCCGCTTCGGCAGGAAGCTCACCGAGGACCTGCGCGCCGAGGGCCTCGACGTCCGGATCATCGACCTGCGGCCGGAGGCCGGCGCCGAGCACGCCGTCGTCGTGGGTGACGCATCCGAACCGGCCGTGCTGGCCCGCGCCGAACTGGAACAGGCGGCCGGCTTCGTCGCCGGCACCGACAACGACACGACGAACCTCTCCCTGATCGCGGCCGCCCGCCGGATCAACCCCTCGCTGTTCATCGCCTCCCGGCAGAACCGCCCGGCCAGTGCGCCGCTCTTCGCGGCGATGGACACCGATCGGCTCCTGGTACCCGCCGAGATGGTGGCCCGCGAGGTCTACGCCCAGCTGAGCACCCCGCTGCTCTGGCGCTTCCTGCAGGACGTGCCGGCCCGCGGCGACGATTGGGCGGCCGAGATGATCACCCGCATCACCGGGCAATGCGGCCCGTGCCTGGGCGACGTCTGGAAGATCGCCGTCACCCGCGGCGATGCACCGGCGCTCGAGCCCCACGTGAAGCCGGGGGGCGCCACCGTCGGCGCCCTCCTGAGAAGCCCGCGCGACCGTGACCGGCCGATCGCCGCCGTGCCGCTGCTGCTGCAGAGGGAGTCGGAGAGCATTCTCGGCCCGGACGACGACGTCACCCTGGCGTCCGGCGACCAGATCCTGTTCGCCGGCCGCCCCTCGGCCCGGCGGGACCTGCTCGACACCATGACGCACCACGCCGTCAGCGAATACGTCCTCACAGGCCGGACGGTTCCCTCCGGCTGGCTGTGGCAACGGGTGACCGGCCGCGTACCGCACGGCCGGTGAACCACCCGCGACGGACCCGCAGGGCCAGGACCAGGGCGAGACCCAGGGACACCAGAACGGCGGCGACGGCGAAGGTCGCGTGCGTACCCCGGGCAACCTCGGTCGCCGGCGCGGTCGTCCCGTCGCCCGCACCGGCGAGGGCGAAGACCGTGCCCATCACCGAGGCACCGGTCATGAGGCCGATGTTCCGCGACAGGTTCAGCGTTCCCGACACCACCCCGCGCTGCTCCCGCGCGACGTTCCCCATCACGGCCGTGTTGTTGGCCGCCTGGAACACCGCGTAGCCGGCGGTGACGACGACCAGAGGCAGGACGTAGCCGAGGACGCCGGCGGTCGCCGGCATGAGGGACAGCACCGCCGCGCCGCCGATGATGCCGCCCAGCCCGGCGGCGACCATGGTCTCGGCCCCGAAGCGGTCGGCGGCGCGGCCCGCCGGTACGCCCACGAGGGCCGACACCGCGGGACCCACGGACATCACCAGGCCGACGAGGGCCGGGCCGAGGTGCAGCGCACCGGACAGGTGGAAGGGGCCCACCACCAGCGTGGTCATCATGACGGTGGCGACCAGGGCGCTCGTGGTCAGGCCGGCGGCGAGTCCCGGGTCACGCAGCAGCGGCAGCCGCAGCAGCGGGGCCGGCACCCGGCTCTCGGCGATCACGAACAGCGCGAGGGCGGCTGCCGCGACGGCGAGCAACGTGAACGTCGTGGTGCCGGACGATCGCCCGCCGGTCGTCATCGCCAGTGCGTAGGCGCCCAGCGTGATCGCCAGCAGTACGGTGCCCACCAGGTCGAACCTCCGCCGGGTCGAAGGCTCCGCAGGCGCGGACCGGGGCAGGGCCCGGTAGGTGAGCGCGGTCGTCAGGAGCCCGAGCGGCACGATCGCGAGGAAGATCGCCCGCCAGCCGAAGCCCGCAACCAGCACTCCGCCGAGCGACGGCCCCAGCGCCGTGCCCACCGCCGACATCGTGCCGAGCAGGCCCATGGCGCGGCCCGTACGGGCCGGCGGGACCGTCTCGCCGACGAGGGCCATGGTCAGCGCCATCATGCCCGCGGCGCCGGCGCCCTGCAGCACCCGGGCGGTGATCAGCAGGACGAGGTTGGGGGCGAGGCCGCACAGCAGGGACGCGGCGGTGAACAGCGCCGCACTGCCCACCAGGAGACGGCGCCGCCCGAGCAGGTCGCCGAGCCCGCCGACGCCCACGATCAGCGTCGTGACCGCCAGGAGGTAGCCGATCACGACCCACTGCACCTGGTGGAAGGCGGCGCTCAGGGAGGTCGCCATGGCGGGGAGGCCGACGTTGGCGATGCTGGTGCCCAGCGACGGCAGGAGCATGGACAGGGACAGGGCGGTGAGCGCCCACCGCGAGGCCGGTCTTGAGGTCACGGATCGACCGTATGGCGCATCGTGGACGGGCGGAACGCGCAAAGATGTGAAGGCACCCATGCACACGACGCCATATCCCGTGCCATCATCGGCGGATGGCGCGCCCCGACCTCAACCTCCTCGTCACGCTGGACGTTCTGCTCGAGGAGGGCAGCGTCACCCGGGCCGGGAAGCGGCTCGCGCTCAGCCCGTCCGCGATGAGCCGCGCGCTCGCCCGGTTGCGGCGCGCCACAGGTGACCCCCTGCTGGTGCGCTCCGGCCGGGGACTGGTGCCCACGCCCCGCGCCCTCGAGCTGCGCGACCGGGTGCGCGGCCTGGTGCGCGACGCCGGGGAGGTGTTGCGCCCGGCAGAGCGTCTCGATCTGGCGACCCTGGCTCGAAGCTTTTCCGTACGCTGCAGCGACGGGTTCGTGGAGCGGTTCGGACCCGGGCTGGTGGCCACGGTCGGCGCCGAGGCACCCAGCGTACGCCTGCATTTCCTGCAGAAGACGAGGCCGGATCCCGGCGCGCTCCGGGACGCGGTCGACCTCGAGACCGGCGTCGCCGACGAGCTCCCCCCTCCGGACGTGCGCAGCCGGCCCCTGTTCACCGACCGGTTCGTCGGAGTCGTCCGCGAGGGGCATCCGCTGAGCGCGGGCAAGGTCACCACGGCCCGGTACGCCTCCGCACGCCACGTGCACGTGTCCCGGCGCGGCCTGGCGGAGGGCCTGGTCGACGAGGCGCTGCGCCCGGCGGGGCGGCGGCGGGACATCGTGACGGTCGTGGACGGCTTCGGCGCCGCGGTGGCCCTGGCGCGGGCGGCCGACCTGGTGGCCACGGTCCCGGAGCGGCACACCGAGAACCTGCGGCACGGCATGCACTGCTTCGCACTGCCGTTCCCGGCGCCGGAGGTGACGGTGTCACTGCTGTGGCACCTGCGACTCGACGCCGACCCGGCCCACCGGTGGCTGCGCGACCGCGTCGCGGACGCCTGCCGCGACCCCGGCTGATCCGGGATCGGCCGAAAGTCGCAGCGGATCCACAGCAGGTCAGGACCGCGGTCCGATGTCCCGCACAGGCTTTCCCCGGATTCTGGAGTCACCCCAGAGAAATCCCCCAGGAGGTAGCGATGTCGGCACGAGGAATGCTCAGCGTGGTCGGGACGGCCGTCGGCGGTCTCATCGGCTGGACCGGCGAGGCCGCGCCCGCCGCCGACCCCGCCGCGGTCCGCGACCTGTTCGCTCAGCTCGGCATGGCCGTCGGCGAGGGCGACGAGGCCCTCGCCTTCGCCGTGCGCCGCTTCCAGGCCCGGGTCGGCCTCGATACCGACGGCGTGGCCGGCCCGCGCACGGTGCACCTGCTCGCCCGCTACGCCAAGGAGGCCGGGGAGCTGCGCCGCTTCGAGTACGCGGCCTGACCGCCGCTCAACGCCGGGCGGCGAGCGCCCGGAGTGCGGCCAGGCCCGGCAGGAGGAAGTACTCACCGCCGCGGCAGGTCACCAGCGGTCGCGGGATCGGCACGTGGACCGGCGTCTCCCCCTCGACCAGGATCCGGGCGTGCGGCCCGCCGGCCGTGGTGAAGACGTCCTGTTCGCCGCCGCGGCCGAAGACGTTGCCGTCGGCCATCCACTCGCTCTGCACGAACTCGAACTGTCGCCGGATGTCGCCGACCACCGCCAGGAACAGCAGCCCCCGTTCCCGGCCGTCGTCGGGAGCGCCCTCCGGCAGGTACGGCCCGTACGGAATCCCCCGCCGCAGCATCATGTGCCGCCGCGACAGCTTGCGGCCGCCGGGCAGCGTGTCGAGCGGGTTGGCGCGGCGTACGTGCGAAGCCCGCGGGCAAAGGTCCAGGGTCCCGCCGTCACGCCGGCGTCCGACCAGGGCCGCCCCGGCATCGCCGGCCCCGCCCGCGAAGTGATCGGCGACCGCGCCCACGGTCTCGCGGAAGGCACCGACGTCCTGCTCGAGCTTGCGGTAGACCAGGTAGCTGCCGTGGCACGCCAGTTCGTCGGGCAGGTCCCGTCCGGCGATGTCGCCGTCCACGTCCCGCAGCTTCAGCACGAACTCCCCCGGCGGCAGCAGCTCCTCCCTCGATCCCCGGTGGTAGCCCTCGACCAGCGGGGTGGACAGGCCGTCGGCGAAACCGAAGTGCTCGATGAAGGCCCGGCGGTCGCCGCCGGCCGCCAGCAGCCGTTCGCCGTGATGCTCGCCGGCGACCTCGGTCCCCCCGGACGCCGTCACGCCCGCGCGCAGCTCGCGGACGACCGCGCCGAGGATCTGCGGCGTGGCCGCCGACACCATGAGCACGGCGTGCACGCTGCCCGGATCGGCGAAGAAGCCGTTCCACGGGTCGGTGCCCCGCCCCGGCGACAGCTCCGGCTCGCGTACGGCCATGCCGGCGCGGAACTCCTGCGGGAACCGGTCCAGCTCGTCACGGGTCACGCCGACGGCCGCCAGCCCGGCGTGGCTCAGGCCCAGGTGCAGCGCGCGATTAGGCCGCTCCTGAACGTCCGCCGCCGAGGTGATCCGCGGCGCCACCGCACCCAGCCAGGCCCGGGCCCCGGCGACCTCGGTGAACCGCAGGAACAGATGCGTCGCGGCGAGGTGGTGGCCGTACCCGCGCAGCACCATGCCCTGGATGTCGCCCAACGGCAGCGGGCTCTCCCCCTCCGCGCGAGCGGGAGCGGCGGGCCGGCCCGAGGAGGTGAGAGCAGGGACACGGCCATCGGCGCCGTCGGCGGCCAGGCCGGCCAGCCGCCGGCGCAGGCGTACGGCGTCGCGCAGCTCGGCGACCGTGCCGTCCGGCGCGCCGGCGAAGGTGTAGCCGGCCCGCAGGCTGCGGTCGGCGAAGTACCGCACGAAGGCTTCCGCGCGTTCGCTGCCCGGATAGCCGGTGCAGTGGTCCCAGATCGCGTCGGCCTCCGGTCCGAGGGCACGGATCCCCGCGAAGAAGCGCTCCTGCGGTCCGTCCACCGTGGCGGTGAGCAACAGGTACGGATGCGGAAAGTCGTCCGGCCGCGACCCCCGCCCACCGTGCACGATCAGGTCGAGCAACCGCGCCTTCCAGCCCCACACCGCCGGGCGGGTCTGCGTCACGGGATGTTCCACGACCACCAGGCGGGCGAAGTGGACACCCGGTACGTGGGCGAACGGCGTACCGGCCTCGCGCAGGGCCTTGCGCAGCTCCGGCGCCCGGCCGTCGGAGACCCGAGCCAGCACGGTCACCGAGCGGGTGCCGGGATCAGGCTGCCGCGTCATCGTCGCGCTCCCACGTGTAGAGGTCGCCCTGGACGTCGTGCAGGAACAGCGGCCACGCCGGATGGGCCGGAGCGGCGCCGGGGTCGAGGTCGCCGAAGCGGGCCCGGTAGGCGTCGCGCACCCGCAGCGCCGCCGTCACCTCGGTCACCGACGACTCCGGGTACGCCGCCCAGTAGTGGTCGACCGGCAGGTCGTTGCGTCCGATGTAGCCCCGGAAGGGCGCCGTCGGCAGGGCGCCGGGAAAGCCGTACGACCAGCCCCAGATCAACGCCATCCGGCGCGGGATCATGATCGAGAACGCGTCGACGTACTCGTCCCAGTCGCCGTTGAAGTCGCTGCGGAACAACAGGTACGCGTACCGGGCCCGGCGCCGCTGGAACGGGAACTTCGTGATCACGGTCCAGTGCGCGAAGTGGATGAACGACATCCGCTGCAGGTCACGGCTCGGGCCGAGAAGCTTGCGCACGTAAAGGATGAGCCGCAGCGGGCCGGCCCACAGGCGCGGCATCGGGCTGAGCACGGTGAGCGCCGCGCCCCGGCCCGAGCGGGCAGTGACGGTCATGAGTCCCCCGAAGGATCAACGTGCCCGGCATACACTCGGCCGATGATGCTCGGACGGACCGCCGAACGTGCATTCATCGACGCCCTTCTGACAGGAGCCCGCGAGGGCCGCAGCGACGCCCTGGTCCTCACGGGCGAGCCCGGCATCGGCAAGACCACCCTGGTGGGCTACGCGATCGAACGGGCAGAGGGGATGCGGGTCCTGCACGCCCGCGGCTTCGAGGCGGAGTCGGAGATCCCGTTCGCCGGCCTCGCCGACCTGCTGCGCCCGGTGCTGTCCGAGCTGGACGCCCTGCCCGGCCCGCAGGCCGCGGCGCTGCGCAGCGCGCTGGCCCTCGGGCCGCCGGTGGCCGGGGACCGGTTCTCGGTCTGCGCCGCCACCGTCGGCATCCTGGCCGCCGCCGCAGAGTCCACGCCGCTGCTGGTCGTCGTCGACGATCTCCAGTGGCTGGACGCGTCGTCGCGGGAGGCCGTGCTCTTCGCCGGCCGGCGGTTGCAGGCCGACGGCATCGCCCTGCTGCTGGCCACCCGCGACCCCGCCGACGCGGCCGAGCTGCGCTCCCCGCACCTGGCCCTGAGCGGCCTCACCGTGGACGAGGTGGAGACCCTGGCCCGGGCGACGGTGCCGGCACCGCCCGCCGGCACCGCGGCCCGTCTGCACGCCGCCACGGCCGGCAACCCGCTCGGCGTGATCGAGCTGTGCCGCGAGTGGACCGACCCGGTCGACGACGTCATCGGCGCGCCGATGGTGCCAAACGGATCCCGGATCGAGCGGGCGCTGGCGTCCCGGCTCGCGCAGGTGCCCGACCCGACCCGCCGGGCGCTGGTGCTCGCCGCGGCGGCGGGCGGCGGGGACGTCGGCACGCTGCTGGCCGCGGCGCGCGCCTCCGGCCTGGGTCTGCGCGACTACGCCCCGGCCGAGAAGGCCGACCTGATCTCGATCGACGAGCGGCGGATCGACTTCCGGCATCCGCTGCTGCGGTCGGTCGTCTACCACGGGGCCGCCATGGACGACCGGTGCGCCGCGCACACCGCGCTGGCCGCCGCCTTCGCCGGGGTGCCCGGCGACGCCGCCGCCGACGCCCGCGCCTGGCACCTCGCCGCGGCCACCCTGGAGCCCGACGACGGCGTCGCCGCGGAGCTGGAGCAAGCCGCCCAGCGGGCGAACCGCCGCGCCGGGTACGTCGCCGCCGCCCGCGCGTTCGCGCACGCCGCCCGCCTCAGCCGCGGGGCGGACCGGCCGCGCCGGCTGCTGCGCGCGGCCCGCTGCTGGCAGCTCGCCGGCCGCAACGACCAGGTGCTGCCGCTGCTCGACGAGGCGCTGCCGCTGACCACCGAGCCGGGCCGGCGGGCGCTGATCCAGCACATGGGCGCCTACGTCCGGATGTGGCGCGGCCGTCCCGACGAGGCGCTGAAGTATCTGACGGCGAGCGCGGAGGCGGTCGAGCACGACGATCCCGGCCGCGCCGCGCTGATGTACGCCGACGCCGTGATCCCGTACTTCATGGTCGGGCGTCTGGACGAGCTGCAGGCCGCGGTCGGGCGCGCGCACGAGCTGGGGGTACGCGTCGGCGGGACGGCCCGGCTGGTCGCCGCGGTCGCGTACGCGGGCGGCCGGGCCCTGGCCGGCGAGCGCGCGCGGGCCGTCCGGCTGCTCGAGGACTGCCACCCGGAGCTGCTGCGCGCCGACCCGCTGGTGCGCGCCCAGGAGATCTGCCACGCGGCGCTGACGTGGATCTGGCTGGAGGGCTTCGACCGGGCGGCCGAGCTGGTGAACCGGGTCATCGATGCGGCGCGCTCGACCGGCGCGGTGGGGGTGCTGCCGCAGGCCCTCGGCATCCAGTCGGAGCTGAACTACCGGATCGGCAGGTGGCACGACGCCCGGGTCAGCGCCGCGGAGAGCCTGCGGCTGGCGAGCGAGACCCGCTCCGCCAACCTGTACGGGCTGTTCTTCGCCGGCCGCCTCGACGCCGTGCAGGGCCGCGCGGACGACTGCCGCCGCCGGGTGACCCGCACCGACGAGGTGGCACAGCGGCTCGGCATCGACTGCATGGCGCTGTACACCGGTCACGAGCGGGGACTGCTCGCGCTCAGCGAGGGCGATGCCGTCGAGGCGATCACGCGCCTCGAGGCGGTCCGCGCCCTGCCGGTGGTGCGCCAGATCCACGAGCCGGGCGTGGTGCCGTGGGTCTTCGACCTGGTGGAGGAGTACGTCCGGGCCGGCCGTACCGAGGAGGCGCGAGAGCTGCTGGACGCCCCGGAGGCCGCGGGCGACGGGCTCTGGGCGCGGGCGGCGGCGCTGCGGTGCCGGGCCCTGCTCGCCGAGCCCGACGGGATGCGGGCGGCGTTCGAGGCGGCGCTGGCGGCCGAGGCGTGCGCGCTGATGCCGTTCGAGCGAGCCCGCACCCGGCTGTGCTTCGGCGAGCGGCTGCGCCGCGCCCGGCAGCGCGCGCAGTCGCGCGACCAGCTGCAGGAGGCACTCGAGATCTTCGACCGGCTCGGCGCCCGGCCCTGGTCGGAGAGGGCGCGCACGGAACTGCGGGCCACCGGCACGACGGTCGCCCGCTCGGCCGCCACCCTGCCCGGGCTCACCCCGCAGGAACTGCAGGTGGCGCTGGTCGTCGGGCGCGGCGCCACGAACAACGAGGCGGCGAGCACGCTGTTCCTCAGCCAGAAGACGATCGAGTACCACCTCAGCAACATCTACCGGAAGACCAACATCCGCTCCCGGACGGAACTGGCGGGCCTGGCTGCTGCCGGCGCGGCCTGAATTCAATGCCACGCGTACGGTCCCAGGCCGCTGTCCTCGAGCTCGGTCCGTAGCTTGCGCAACGACCGCATGCGGGTCGGCCCGATGCTGCCGATCGGCATGTCGTGGTTGCGGGCGAACTCGGCGTAGCCCGGGGCGTTGGTGGCGCTGAGCGTGACGAGCAGCGTGCGGGCCGGGGCCGGCAGCTTGTCCACGTGTTCCCAGAGCAGGTCGTTCATGCTGCGGTCCACGGCGGCCCGCTCCGGCTGCGGCTCGCGCTCGTCCGGCCGGTCGGGCTGCTGGTCCAGGCCGACGATCTCCCGCCGACCCTGGCGCAGCAGCTGCAGGCATTCCCGGCGGGCGACGGTGGCGAGCCAGCCGCCGACCCGTTCGGGGTCCCGCAGATCGCCGAGGTGCTCGACCATCCGCAGCCAGGTGTTCTGCACGGCGTCCTCCGCGTCGGCCTCCGACAGCCGGAACGTCCGCACGGTCCACCACACCAGGGCCTCGAACCTCGTGATGAGCCTCGCGCAGGCCGCCCGGTCGCCGGCCTGCGCGGCGTCGATCAGCTGCCGGATGCCCTCGGAGTCGTCGCTCACCATCGTCGCGCCCTTCGCCCAGCCGTGTCACCGACCGGTCCGACGCTATTGATTCCGGCATCCCCTCCGGATCCGGGCGCGACCCTAATGCTTCAGGCGCGCCCACCCTGGGGTGCGTACCCGGGGATGCTGTCGGCGATCCGATCACACCAGGGTGGGTCCGGCCACCGTAGGGTGTCCGTCCACACTGTTCGCGCATCACCCGGAGGGACAGTCCGTGCGTATCGGCCTCAACCTGCCGCATTACGGCTCTCTCACGAGCCCCGAGGCCGTCGCCGGCGTGAGTCGCGCCGCGGAGGCACTGGGCTACGACAGCCTGTGGACGGGTGACCGCATCCTGGCCCCGGTTCGGCCCAGCGACCGCTACCCGGGCGGCGACGGCACCATGCCGGCGGAGATGGCGACCTACCTGGATCCGCTGACGGCGCTCACCTTCGCCGCGGCCGGCACCTCGCGGATCCGGCTGGGCACCAGCACCCTGAACGCACCCTGGTATCCGCCGGTCCTGCTGGCCCGTACCCTCACCACCCTCGACGTGCTCAGCGGGGGCCGGCTCGACGTCGGCCTCGGCCTGGGCTGGCTGCGCGACGAGTACACCGCGACCGGGGTTCCGTGGCCGGGACGAGGCGCGCGCCTCGACGAGACGCTGGACGTCCTCGAGGCGATCTGGGATGCGGAGGTCGTCGCGCACGAGGGGCCGCGCTTCCGCGTACCGCCGAGCCGCATCATGCCCAAGCCCTTGCAGCGGCCCCGGCCCCCGATCCTGCTGGCGGGCCTGACGCCGCAGGCCACGACCCGGATCGCGCGCCGGGCCGACGGCTGGCTCGCGGTCGGCCTGCCGCTGCCGTACCTGGGCTCGCTCTGGCAGAAGATCCGCACCGAGGCCGAGGCCTACGGGCGCGATCCGGGCACGCTGCGGATGGTGCAGCGCCTCAACCCGCGGCTCACGGACTCCCCGGCCGATCCGGCGCGGGTGCCGGCGACGGGCACGCTGCGGCAGCTCGCCGACTACGCCAAGGCCGCCGGGGCGGACGAGGTCTTCATCGACCTCACCCTCACCGTGACGACCGAGGAGCAGATGCTCGACCTGGCCGGCCGTTTCCTCGACCTCATGCGGGCAGGCTGATTCCGCACCGGTACAGGTGTGCACCACCCGCCGTTCCGGCGGCATTACGGTCGGCCTCATGACGCCACGACCGACCGCCGACCCGACCATCGGCGAGCGCATCCGGGCCCGCCGCCTGCTGCGGGGATGGAGCATCCGGTACGCCGCCAGCCGCGCCGGAATCTCGCACGCCACGTGGAGCCGGATCGAACGGGGGCGGCAGGCGGCCGACAACCGGTTCGTGCTCGCGGACGTCGCCGGGGCGCTGGACTGCGCGCCGGCCGACCTCGCGGGCACCCCGGTGCCGGCCGCCGACCGGGCCGCGGTGGCCGCGCACGCCGCGGTGCACGACATCCGGCAGGCCCTGGTCGACATCGACCTCGACGAGCCGGTCACCCGGCCCGCACGGCCGGTCACCGAACTGGCCCGGACCCTCGCCCTCGCCGACGACCTCCGGCGGGCCTGCGACTATGCCGGGACGGCCGGCCTGACCCCGGGCCTGCTGCGGGACCTGCACGCCGCGGCGATCGGCCCGGACCGCGGCCGGGCGCTGCGCCTGTTGTGCGACGCCACCTTCATCGCCTCGTCGGTGCTGCGCAACCTCGGGCATCCCGCGGAGGCATGGCTCAGCGCCGAACGGTGCCGGGACGCCGCCGACGCCACCGATGACCCGGTGCTGCGGGGGTACGCGGCCTACGCGCGGGCGAGCGCGGCGACGGCCTGCGGCTCGTACGACCGGGGACTCGCCCTGGCCGGGCGGGCGGTGGACGAGCTGCGGCCCCACGCGGGGCGACCGGGCGGTGCGGAGATGCTGGGCTCGTTGCAGCTGATCTGCGCGTACGCCGCCCGCGGCGGGAAACGGCTGGACGACAGTCGCGCCTGGGCGGACGACGCGGCCGAGCTGGCCCGGCGCACCGGCGAGACCACCACGATGGGCCTGTACTTCGGTCCCACCAACGTCGGGATCTGGCGCATCGGCATCGAGGCCGACGGCGGGGATCCCGGCCGCGCGGCGGAGGTCGCCCGCGCCACCGACCCGGCGCGGATCCGGGCCGGGTTCCGGCAGGTGTTCTATTACGCCGACACGGCCCGCGCCCTGGCCCGGCTGCGCGGCCGCGACCGGGAGGCGATCCGCTTCCTGCTCACGGCCGAACGGCTCGCCCCGCAGCACGTCCACACGTCGGCCGTGGCGCGGGAGACCACCCGGGCCCTGCTGGAACGCTCCCAGCGGCAGGCGGGCGGCACCGAGCTGCGCGGCCTGTGCGAGCGCATGCAGGTCGCCTAAGACGGTAACCGGGGCGGCGGCCCTCAGGCAACCTGGCGGCGGCTACCGGGGTGGCGGCCCGAAGTGGTGGGCCTGGGCGCGGGCGGCCCGCAGGCGCATGAACCCGGCGCCGGCGGAGACGCCGGTGATCACGATCAGCGCCGCGATGACGATCTGGTGCCCGAGCGTGACCCGGTCCTTGGCCTCGGCGGCGGCCGGGCTCAGCCACGACTGGTGCTCGGCCGGGGGCGCCGCCGCGGCCGCCGGGCTCTGCGCGTCCAGGGGCACCGCGACCGCGCCCGGCTCCGCCGAGCGGGACGCCTTCGGGGTCGCCTTCTTCGCCGGTGCCGCCCCGACCGCCGCCGGGGCCGCCTTGACGACCAGGTCGGAGCACGAGTAGTAGGTGTCCGGCGTGCTCGACGTCTGCCAGACCGTGTAGAGCACGTGCCGCCCCGACCGGTCCTCGGGCAGCTTCACGCTCATCCGGTACGCGCCGCCCCGCAGCGGGGGGTCCTTGACCTCGGCCAGCGGCGCACCGAGGTCCGCCCAGCTCAGCGGCTTGGTGGGGGCGTACCCCTTGCGGGTCAGGTAGAGGCGGAACGAGCCCTCGTGCGGGATCGTGCCGGCGTACGAGACGTTCAGCGTGGTGCCGGCGGTGACCTTGGTCGTGGGCCAGTCCGTACGCGGCTGGTCGAGGCCGCGGAACTCGGGCAGGCCGCCGCTGCACAGGTTGCCGTCCGGGATGAACTCCCGGTCCTTGCCGCCCACGTTCGGCACGCGGAGGTTGTCGAAGCTGCCGAACGGCCGGCCGTTCGCCGCCAGCGCTGCGCGGCACGCCGCGGAGCCCGTCTGCTCGCCGCCGGCCGCGCAGGCCGCCGTACGGCTGATCGGCGAGGTCGGGGCGCCGTGGGCGAGCGCGGGCACGGCCGGGAGCACGGTCGCGGCCGCGGCGATCCCACCGGCGACGGCGAGAGCTGCGGTACGGCGGACGAACCTCATGGGACCTCCTCGGCGGCACACGCGTGGGCGGAGCGAACCCACGACGGACAGTACGGAGATCAGCCGCGGATCGTTCACCTCGACGGGTGGCGCTGCCCGAAAAGCCACGGCGCTGTGGTTGCATGGCCTTGCACGCAATCGACACAGGAGGACACATGGAAAAGCCCGACGTCGGCCCCATCACCGGTGAGCCGCCGGCCGAGCTCGTCGTGGAGGACCTCACCGTCGGCGACGGCGAGGAGGCCAAGCCCGGACACCAGGTCAGCGTCCACTACGTGGGCGTCGCGTTCTCCTCGGGCAAGGAGTTCGACGCCTCGTACAACCGCGGCCAGGCCTTCGAGTTCGGCCTCGGTGACGGACAGGTCATCGGCGGATGGGACCAGGGGGTGGCCGGCATGAAGGTCGGCGGCCGCCGCAAGCTGACCATTCCCCCGCACCTGGGCTACGGCGCGCGCGGCGCCGGCGGCGTGATCAAGCCGAACGAGACCCTCATCTTTGTGGTGGATCTGCTCGGCGTGCGCTGAGCCGTGGCCGGCAGGCCGGGCGGGCCGGGACGGGTGTGCCCTGTCCCGGCCCGCTGCCGTCTGGGCCCCCGTCCGGACGGGGGTCCTGCTGGGAGGGGTCGAACGGCTCGCCGATGGGGGTCATCGCGCCGCCTTGAGGTCGGCGCAGCCGGTCTCGCCGGGCAGCAGCGGGCGGAAGGTCACCGTCCAGCCGTTCCCGCCCGACACCCAGGGCGTCGTCGCGTACGCGTCCTTCGCCGCCTTCAGCACCGCGTCACGCTGCTCCCCTGTCACGGTGACGCAGCTGAGCTTCTGCGGCTCGGCCAGCGGCTCGCCGGGCAGCGCCGGACCCTGCCACGGCATCGCCTGCGGCCGGCCCGGCAGGTCGTCGCCGGGTTCCACGTACGGGCGGACGACGGCCGCCAGGATCTCGGGCCGGTACGGCTGGGCGCCCGGGCCGGAGGTGAGCTTGTCCGCCCGGTCCAGGAAGCCGCTCAGCTTCGTCCGGGCCTGCTTCTGGGCGGCGGTGAGCTGCGGGTCGTCGGGACGGGCCTCGCGCAGCGCGTTCGCGGCGACGGTCTGCTCGCCCGCGCCGGTGACGACCGTGACCTCGGTGGTCGCCGCGTCGGCCACACCGGGCTGCCCGAAGTCGGTGCCGGGCCGCACACCCGCGGCCACCGCCTCCTGCGTCAGCGTGGTGACCTGCTCCGGCGAGAGCATCTGCACCAGCACGTTGGGCAGTGCCCGGCCGGGGTAGACCGCCGTCGTCGGCCCGTTGAAGATCACCCGGCCGTCCGCGTACACGCTCAGTTCGGGCAGGCGCGACGCGAGCGCGTCGGGACCCATGAAACCGCCGGTCTGCTTCACCCGCAGGACGAGCGCGTCGGCATCGCCCGGGGGCGGGCCGGACGACGGGGAACCGCCCACGCCCTCGCCGTCGACGATCGGCTGGGCGCAGGCGCCGAGGAGGACCAGGGTGGCGGCGGCAGCGGCCGCCCGCAGCCCGCGAAGTGTCGTCATAATCCGTCCGACGTACCCCCGGCCGGTCCGGTTCCCACCGCGGCGGCGGAAAAATCGGTGGCCGGTCCCGCATGCGGGACCGGCCACCTTTCCGGGAGGGCTACTTGACCGAGCCCAGCGACAGGCCCTGCACGAGCTTGTCCTGCGCGGCGAAGCCGGCGACGAGCACCGGCAGCGACACCACGAAGGCGGCGGCGCACAGCTGGGCCAGGAACAGCCCCTGGCTGGTGACGAAGCTGGTCAGGAACACCGGGGCGGTCTCGGCGACGGTGGCGGTCAGGACCCGGGCGAAGAGCAGCTCGTTCCAGCTGAAGATGAAGCAGATCAGCGCCGTCGCGGCGATGCCCGGCATGACCACCGGCGCGATCACCGAGCGCAGCGTCTTGGACAGCGACGCGCCGTCCATGGCGGCGGCCTCGAGCATCTCGACCGGCACTTCGGACAGGAACGAGCGCATCATCCAGACGGCGATCGGCAGGTTCATCGAGGTGTAGAAGACGATGAGGAACCAGATGTTGTCGAGCAGGCCGGTGTACTGGGCGAACAGGTAGAGCGGGAGCAGCCCGGCGACGACCGGGAGCATCTTGGTGGACAGGAAGAAGAACAGGACGTCGGTCCACTTCTTCACCGGCTTGATGGACAGCGCGTACGCAGCCGGGAACGACAGCAGCAGCACCAGCGCGGTGGACAGGATGCTGGCGGTCAGGGAGTTGAGCAGCGGCGGCCACGGGGTCGCCCCGCCGGAGAAGAACTCGCGGTAGCCCTCGAGCGTGAGCGGCGCGAAAACGGACGGCGGGTTGGTGGCGGCGTCGGCCTCGCTGTGCACGGAGGTCAGGACCATCCAGACCACGGGCAGCACGAACAGGATGCCGACCACCCAGGCGAGCAGGCTCAGCCAGATGCCGGCGCGCTCCTTGCGCTTCTTGACCGGTTCGCCCCGATCGTCGCGGGTGGCCGGCACCGGCGCAGTGTCTGTGATACTCATCGGCCCGCGTCCTCTCTGAACAGCGACGAGACGGTGCGCAGCGCGAAGGTGGCGATGATGATCGTGCCGATCACCACGATCACGGCCGCCGCGGAGGCCCGGCCGTAGTCGTGCGCCTGGTAGAAGATCTGGTAGATCGTGTACGGCAGGTTCGCCGTGCCGAGCCCGCCGGACGTGATGGTGAAGACGGCGTCGAAGTTCTGCACGATGTAGATCGACCCGAGCAGCGCGCCCAGCTCGAGGTACTGGCGCAGGTGCGGCAGGGTCATGCTGCGGAAGATCTGCCAGCTGCTGGCGCCGTCGATCCGGGCCGCCTCGATCACGTCGAGCGGGCGCCCCTGGAGGCCGGCGAGCAGGATCAGCATCATGAACGGCGTCCACTGCCAGACCAGCGCGAAGATCACCGACCAGAGCGGCATGTTGCTGATCCAGTCGGGCTGCGGCGGGTTGTCCGAGCCGAACAGGCCCCAGATCCAGGTGAGTGCGCCGTTGAAGAGGCCGTACTCGGGGTTGTAGAGGGCGTGCTTCCACAGCAGCGCCGCGGCGACGGGCACGACCAGGAAGGGCGCGATCATCATCGTGCGCACCGCGCCGCGGCCCCGGAACTTGCGGTCCAGCAGCAGGGCGATACCGAGGCCCAGCACCAGGCTGAGCAGGACGACACCGGCGGTGAGCAGGATCGTCGTCCAGACCGCGTCCCGCATGTTGACATCGGTGAAGACCCGCCGGAAGTTGTCCACCCCGGCGAAGCCGATCTCGTCCGGGTAGTACGCGTTCCAGTCCATGAAGGAGATGACCAGGGTCGCCACGAACGGCAGCTGGGTCACGACGATCATGAAGATGAGGGCGGGCAGCAGCGGCGCGCGCCGGGCCCAGCCGGCGGCCCGGCGAGCCCCGGCGGACGACGGAGGAGCGTCGCCGGCCCGGCCTTTCTTGGTCTTCTCGGCCACGGATGTCATGGGGTCTCCTCTCCTCAGCCGTTCTCGCGCGACCGGTAGCGTTCCGCGACGTCGTCCGCGAGGCGCTGCCCGCGTTGGAGGGCTTCGTCGACGCTCATCTGGCCCGCGATGGCCGAGCTGACGTACTGCGAGACCTGGGTGCCGAGGTCGGTGAACTCGGGGATGTCGACGAACTGGATGCCGATCGCGGGGCGGGGTTGCACGCCGGGGTTGCGGGGGTCCGCGGCCGCGATGGCGTCGCGCTGGGGCTTGGCGAACGCCGACGCCTCCTGCAGGTACTGCGGATTCTCGTACGTCGAGGAGCGCTTGCCCGCCGGGACCCGCGACCAGCCGAGCTGGGCGCCGACGAGCTCCTCGTACTGCCGGCTGGACGCCCAGGAGATGAACTTCCAGGCGTTGTCCTTCTTCTCGCTGGCCTGCTGGATGCTCCAGGACCAGGCGTAGAGCCAGCCGGAACTCGCCGTCTTGACGACCGGGGCGGCGACGTAGCCCATCTTGCCCTTGACCGGCGAGTCGGCGGCCTCGAGCGAGCCGGCGGCGCTGGTGGCGTCGTACCACATGGCGGCGTTGCCCTGGACGAGGTTGTTGAGGCACTCCGTGAAGCCGGCCTGCGGGGCGCCGGTCTCGCCGTGTGCCCGTACCAGGTCCACGTAGAACCGGGTGGCCTGCTCGAACTCGGGGGCGTCGACCCGGGCGTTCCAGTCGGCGTCGAACCACGTACCCCCGAAGGTGTTCACGACGGTCGTGAGCGGGGCGAAGATCTGGCCCCAGCCGGGCTGGCCGCGCAGGCAGATGCCGGCCATCCCGGGCTGCTTGCCGTCCACCCGGGCGGCGATGTCGGCGACCTGCTGCCAGGTCGGCTTCGCGGGCATCGTGATGCCCTGCGCGTCCAGGACGTCCTTGCGGTACATGAGGAACGACGACTCACCGTAGAACGGCTCGCCGTAGAGCTTGCCGTCGTCGGCGGTCAGCGACTTGGTCATCGGCGACAGGATGTCGGCCTGGTCGAACGCCGTGTCGGCCGTGACGAAGTCGTCGAGCGGGGCGATCCACTTGCTCTTGGCGTAGATCGGGATCTCGAAGTTGCTCAGCGAGGCGACGTCGTACTGGCCGGCCTGGCTGGAGAATTCCTGACTGATCTTGTCGCGGACGTCGTTCTCCGGCAGCACGGTGAAGTTGACCTTGATCCCGGTCTGCTTCGTGAAGTTGGCCTCGGTCAGCCGTTGCAGATCGATCATCTGCGGGTTGTTGACCATCAGCACGTCGATGCTGTCGGCCCCGCCGGACCCACCGCCCCCGCCGCCCCAGCCCGCGCACCCGGCCAGCGACGCGGCGAGCAGGGCGGCCGCGGTTCCGGAAAGAACCACACGGATGCGGGCACGAGACATGAGGCCTCCCCGGCGAGGCGGGCATCGAATCCGGCATCTGTGACGCCGGTAACACTCCGGACTCAGTAGATGCCTGTGATCGACAGGATGTCAACCGCTCGTCACGCACCGCTGCATAAATGACCGTCTCTTTATGCGCGACCGTCCTCAAGCGATCACACGGGCCACCTCGCCACGCACCTCGACCACGTCGCCGGGAAACAGCTGCCGGCCGCGCCGGGTGTCCACCTCGCCGTTGACCGTCACGTCGCCGACGGCGATCATCACCTTCGCCTCCCCGCCGGTGTCGATGAGATCGGCGAGCTTGAGGAACTGTCCGAGTCTGATCATGTCGCCGCCGATGGGCACCTCTCGCATGCGACCATCATCCGCCATCGCCGCCGAAGAATTTCCGCGAGGCGTTGAACCATTCGCCCGCGGGAGCCGAACTACGGGACGTGACTCGACTCGAGAAGCACCGCCGGGCCGGCGTTCTGGCCGCCACCGTCGCCGCCGGAGTGCTCGGCATCGCCGCCCCGGCCGCGGCCGACGTGACGGTCAGCCCGCCCTCCGTGCCCCAGGGCAGCGGGCAGAACCTCTCGTTCCGGGTGACGAACACGGCCCGGAGCCCGATCACCCGGGTCAAGCTCGTGCTGCCCACGGACCTGCCGGTCGCCGAGGTCTATCCGCTGTCGGTGCCGGACTGGGCCCCGCAGATCCAGGGCCGGAAGCTGGAGACGCCGCTGCCGAGCATCCACGACGGCACCCCGGTGACCGAGACCACCGGGTCGATCACCTGGATCGCGATGCCCGGCAAGGCGCTGCCCCCGGGCAAGTCGGCCGATCTGACCGTCGCGATCGGCCCGATGCCGAGCACCGGCGCGTCGATGAGCTTCACGGTCCAGCCGACGTACGCCGACCCGGCCAAGGGCGCCCCGATGCCGCCGGTCGCACTGGCGCTGACGCCGGGCGACGGGACTACCGGACACAGCGGGCACGGCGGTACGACCACCGATACCGATGCCGACGCCGCCACTTTTGCGGCCCTGGCCGAGGCTGCCGACAAGGGACCCGGCTTCTGGACCATCGCCGGCTGGGTCGTCGCGGCCCTCGCGGTCGCCGGCGCCGCCATCGCGATCCTGCGCTCGCGCCGCCGCCCCGCCGCCGGCGCCCCGCCCGCCGAGGAGGAGAACAAGCAACTGGTCGCTGCCGGCGCGCCGCGGGTCACCGCGTGGAGCTACAAGGACGGCCCGGAGGAGTAGAGGATGTCCCGCGCAGGTGGGCGCGGGCACGTCGTGATGAAGCGCGTGGGGCGCGGACCACGACTTGCGGGTGGGGTCTCGGGCAAGACCCACGACCTGCGTCAGGCGGGGCGGAAAGGTTCGGCTTTCCGCCCCGCCAACACAGTTACATGGCCGCGCCTCCGGCACGGCGAGGATTGCGGTCAGACCGAGACGGTACGCGGGGACTTGAGGGCCTCGATGATCTCGCGCTGGGCGCGTTCGGCGTCCTCGTGCGAGACCTGGCAGGTGCCCGCCGCCTGGTGGCCGCCCCCGCCGTAGCGCAGCATGATCTCGCCGATGTCGACCGGCGACGTGCGGTCGAGGATCGACTTGCCGCAGGCGAACACCGTGTTCTGCTTCTTGAAACCCCAGATGACGTGCATCGACACCCGCGCCTCGGGAAAGAGCGCGTACACCATGAAGCGGTTGCCGGCGAAGATGGTGTCCTCGTTGCGCAGGTCCACGATCACGACGTCGCCGTCCATGCGGCTGATCCGCTGGAGCTGCTCGACGAACATGGCGGAGGAGTCGCGGTACATGTCGACCCGCTCGGACACGTCGGGCATCTTGAGGATCTCCTCGATCCCCATCTGGATGCACGCGTCGATGAGCGTCCGCATGAGGTCGAAGTTGGCGACTCGGAACTCGCGGAACCGGCCCAGGCCGGTGCGGCTGTCCATGATGAAGTTGAGCAGCGTCCAGCCGGTGGGATTGAGGATGTCGTCGATCGTGTAATCGGCCGAGTCGGCCTGGTCGACGGCACGCATGAGGTCCCCGGGGACCTCCGGGAAGCGGTCGGTGCCGCCGTAGTACTCGAACACCACCCGCGCCGCCGATGGCGCGTCGGCGTTGATGATGTGGTTCGGCCGCTCGCCCTGATTACGCAGCGTCTCGGAGTGGTGGTGGTCGAAGACCAGGTGCGCCTTGGGGTGGTACGGCAGATTGGTGAGGATGTCACGTTCCGTGATGTCGGCCGTACCGTCCTGCACGTCCTTGGGGTGCACGAACTTGATGTCGTCGATGTCGATGACGTTCATGAACTTGAGGAGGACGGCGCAGACGAGTCCGTCCATGTCGCTACGGGTCACGAGCCGGTACTTCACGAGCTTCTCCCTCTGCCGGGCGGCGGCTTACTTCCCAGTTTGCCACTTTTGAGGCTATGGCCCTGGACGCATCCGCGTACCGGTTTGATCCGACGGGTGCTCGCGCTGCGTAAAGTTCTGGCGGAAGCTAACGCACGCGGTCGGAGGAAGACCAAGACGATGGACACCGTTCCCCAGCTCGCCCAGGACCGCAACGCCCCGCCCGCCACGCTGGTGATCTTCGGCGCGTCCGGTGACCTGACCCGCCGCAAGCTGCTGCCGGCGGTCGAGAGCCTGGCCCGGCACAACCGGTTACCCGCCGAGTTCGCCCTCGTCGGCGTGGCTCGCACCCCGATGGAGGACCACCAGTTCGCCGAGAGCGCCCTCGGCGGCCGCAGCTTGGCGGACAAACCGCAGCTTCAGGGCGGAATCAGGTACGTATCCGGCGGCTACGACGACCCGGGCACGTACAAGCGGCTCGGCGAGGTCCTCGACGAGCTGGACGCCACCCGCGGCACGTCCGGCAACCGCATCTTCTACCTCTCCACCCCCGCCGAGGCGTTCGAGCCGGTCGTCAACGGCCTCGCCGGCGCCGGGCTCAACCACGCCCACGAGGGCGCGTTCTCCCGGCTGGTCATCGAGAAGCCGTACGGCAAGGACCTGGAGACCGCCCGCGAGCTGGACGGCATCGTGCACGCCGCGTTTGACGAGCCGCAGGTCTTCCGCATCGACCACTATCTGGGCAAGGACACCGTCCAGAACGTGCTGGCGCTGCGCTTCGCCAACGCGATCTTCCAGCCCATCTGGAACCGCTCCTGGGTCGACCACGTGCAGATCACGGTCGCCGAGACGCTCGGCGTCGGCACCCGCGGCGGCTTCTACGAGCACGCCGGCGCCATGCGCGACATCGTGCAGAACCACGTGCTGCAGGTCCTCGCGCTCGCGCTGATGGAGCCGCCGGCCTCGTTCGACGCCGAGGGGCTGCGCAACGAGAAGGTCAAACTGCTCCAGGCCATCCGGCTGCCCACCGACCGCGACATCGCTGACGTCGCCGTGCGCGGCCAGTACACCCGCGGCGGCACCCGCGACGACCTGATGGCCGGCTACCGCGACGAGGCCGGCGTCGACCCGCTGTCGCGCACCGAGACGTACGCGGCCATGCGGCTCAACGTCGACAACTGGCGGTGGGCGGGGGTGCCGTTCTATGTGCGTACCGGAAAGCGGCTGCCGGCCCGGGTCACCGAGGTCGCCCTGCAGTTCCAGCGCCCGCCGCACCTGCCGATCCCGACGAACCAGCTCACCGAGCTGGAGGCGGACGCGCTGATCCTGCGGATCCAGCCCAACGAGGGCATCTCGCTGCGCTTCGGCGCCAAGGTCCCGGGCCACTCGTTCCGGGTGCGCACGGCCAGCATGGATTTCTCGTACGAGCAGACGTTCCGCGAGGAGTCGCCGGAGGCGTACGAGCGCCTCCTGCTCGACGCCCTCCTCGGCGACCCCACACTGTTCATCCGCTCCGACGAGGTCGAGCAGTGCTGGCGCATCGTCGACCCGATCATCGAGCACTGGGCCAACGATCCGTCCCCGATCCCGACGTACGAGGCGGCCTCCTGGGGCCCCACGGACGCCGACCGCCTCATCGGCAGCAGCGGCCGCAAATGGCGCAACGCGGTCTAACGAATCACCGCTTCGCACGGGCCTTGGCGATCGCCAGGGCCCGTTCCGCATGTTCCGTCATGTTGAGCTCGCTGTGGATGACCTCGAGCACCGTACGGTCGGTGTCGATGACGAACGTGAGGCGCTTCATGCTGAGCGGGCCGAGCGGCACCCTGCGCTTCACGCCGTAGGCCTTCGCCACCGCCGCGTCGGCGTCGGAGAGCAGCGGATAGTCGAACCCGTGCAGGTCGGCGAACTGCTTCTGCCGGCCGACCGCGTCCCGGCTGATCCCGACGCGCTGCACGCCCGCCTCGGCGAACTCCGCGCCCAGATCCCGGAAGGTGCAGGCCTCGGCCGTGCACCCGCTCGTCATGGCCGCCGGATAGAAGAAGAGCACCACCGGCCCGGCGGCGAGCAGCTCGCCCAACCGGCGGACCTCACCGTGCTGATCGGGCAGGGCGAACTCGGGGGCGTAATCACCAGTATCGATCGTCACCGTGTCAACGGTACGCGACTGAATTCGCCCATGCGGTACCGCTCGCCTAGGGTGGAGACACCACCTTCCGCGCCCCTACGACCCCGGCTGACCCCTGCCCGCCCCCGAGGAAAGCGACACCCCCCATGCAGGTCTCGGTCGCGCACCACCCACCGAACACGGCAGTGCTGACGCTGCGCGGGTCCCTCGACATCGACACCGCGCCGGCCCTGAAGGCCAACCTGAGCCGCCTCGTCGAACGCCCCAGCCCCCGCGTCGTGGTCGACCTCGCCGGCCTCGACTTCTGCGACTCCATGGGCGTGGGCGTCCTCGTGACGGCACACGGCCGCGCCATGGAACGCGGCGGCTGGGTCCGATTGGCGGCACCGTCGGGCTTCCTGCGCCGCCTGCTCGACACCCTCGGCCTCACCGACTACCTGTCGCTGCACACCGACGTGGAAACGGCGCTGAAGGACTGAAAAAAGGGGCGCCCCTTGCGGGACGCCCCTTTCCGCCGTACGTCGTCAGCTGGTCACGCCGAAGACGATGCGGCCCAGGGTGTCCTCCGTGCCCACGAAGCCCTCTGCCGGGATGAAGTGGCTGTCGCCGAAGTCGACGTCCACGTCGTCCGCAGTGCCGCCGACGCCGTCCGGGCCGACGCCGAAGAGGACGTCGAAGTTGGTGCCGCCCGCGTCCATCAGGTTGGGCGTCGCGTCGGCGTTGTCGGTGTGCCAGTTGCCGAAGAAGTGGCCCGCCTCGTGGGCAGTCACGTTGCCGACCGCCTGGCCCACGAAGGCGACCCGGTCGCTCGCGTCGGTCAGGTACGTGTTCAGCGAGGCCGGCCCGCCGGCCGGGTCACTGAGCACGTCCTGCAGCACCAGGGCGGTCTCCTCGGTCTCGAAGTTGCCCGGGTCGATGCTCTGGGCGATGCCGATGGTGCTGACGCCCGACTCGGCGATGGTGCCGCCGACGATGATGCGGCTGACGTTCTTCTGGCCCCACGGGTCCGGGTCGTCCTTGCTGTTGAGGATCTTCAGCTTGAACCGGTTGTTGAGGCCGCTGGCGACGAGGTCCTGCTTGATGTTCTCGGTGACGCTGGCGACGACGGCGTCGATGACCGCCCCCTCCTGGGCCCGCGGGATGCCCCACTTGGCCAGGAACGCCGAGAACGGGCTCAGCGTCACGTTGCCCGTGCCGCCGAAGACGCCGGTGTTGACGCGGGCGCCGTCGAAGTCGAGGAACAGCGTCTGGGTCGGCTTGTCGCCCTGCAGCGGCGGCCGGTAGGCCTCCACCGTGATGTCGTAGCTGCCCTTCCCCTCGGACACGCCGACGTAGTGCCAGCCCGCCTTGGTGGCGACGTAGTCGGTGGCCGCGTTGCCGCCGCCCGGCAGCTTGCTGTCCATCGGGTAGATGAACGTGGCGTCCTGCCCGGAGCCGTGCACCTCGCGCGGGTCGGTGTCGTAGACCGTCAGGTACGACGGTGCGCCCTTCACCGACGCGCCGAGCACGTCGCCGGGCTTGAGGTTCACCGCGAAGAAGTCCTTGTCGGACGAAGCCGCCGAGATGGTCACCGTGTACGGGCCCTCGCTGGCCCCGCCGTCACCGCTGGCCGGGTCGAACGGGTCGGCCGGCAGCCCGCTGTACGCCGCGACGACGACGTAGAAGGTGCCCGAGGCCGGCACGCTGTAGGTGAGCAGGCTGTCGAAGCCGTCCGCGTCGTCGTTGGACGCGACGATGGTGCCGTCGGGGGTGTAGAGCGCGACCAGCGTGTCCAGGGCACCCGTCGGGGTGTCGGTGTCCACGGTGATGGTCTGGCCGGCGGTGGCCGCCAGCTCGTAGAAGTCGAAGTCGTTCGTGCCGGTGCCGGCGGAGCCGTGCGGGCCGTCGCCGATCTGGGCGGAGGTGACGATCGCCGCCCGGCCGCTGCCGATGCCGGTCTCGCCGGCGAGCGGGATCGACCCGTCGTCCTCCGGCGTGGCCGCGCGGCTCGCCGGGGTGACCGATTCGGGGTCGAGCGAGCCGAGGATGCGGATCGCCGGGTTCTGCTTGGCGCCGGTGCCGAAGCCCTGGATGAGCTGCGCGGACGCCGGGTTCTCGTTGGAGCCGAACGTACCGTCGGGCTCGTCCTCGTCGACGACGATCGCGGCCGCGGCCTTCGCCGCGGCCGAGGGCGCGCCCTGGGCCTTGAACCGCGCCGCGGCCTTGCCGGCGGCCTGCTTGCTCAGGTACGACGCCCAGCCGCTGTAGTCGGCCTTCGACGCGTCCGGCAGCAGCGAGAGGTACGGGTTGGGCCCGGCCGGCTTGGCGCCCGGGGCGGCCTTCGGTGCCACCGGGATGCCGGCGGCCAGCGCGGCCTGGTCGGCGGGGCTGAGCCCCGGGTCGGACGGTTGCGGAGCGGCTTGCGCGACGCCCGGCAGGAGCGTGGCGAGCCCGAGCGCGAGCGCTCCGACGGTCGCGATGCTTCGTCGCATCAGGTAATCCCCCTTCAGCGCCTCCGGGCCCCCGCCACGGACGGCAACTGGGACGCTACTGAAGAGAGTGATCAATATCCATAGCTGTCAATGATCGGTAACACCTGTGGCGGCCAGGCTGCCCGTTGGTCCCTCCACAGCGGACGATCAGGGCGAGACCGCCTCGAGGGCCGCCACCGCCGCGCCTCGCGCGCCCGCCATGTCGAGGTCCGGAACCAGCGCGAACGTCGACGCCGCCTGCTGCTCGCGGCGTAGCTGGGTGTGCTCGCGCACCGTGTTCAGGAACCACTGCCGGAACGGTGGCGCCGCCTCCACCACTCCCCCGCCGAGGAAGTACGCGGCCGGGTCGGTGAAGTTGGCCGCGATCGTGAAGAGCTTGCCGATGGCCCGGGCCTGCTGTCCGAAGACCGCGAGGGCCAGCGGGTCGTTCTTCTCGCCGTACCCGCGGAGCATCTTGGCCGCTTTGCCGACCGGTTCCGCGGCGAGCGGGTGGTCCGGGAACCTGGTGAGCCAGTACGGCAGCAGGTTCTTGGTTATGCCGGTCAGCGAGGCGATGCTCTCCACGTCGCCCTCGAAGCCGCAGTTGCACAGCGGGATCGGCTGATCCTCCTCCAGCACGCCCTGCAGCGGGATCTGGACGTGGCCGAGCTCGCCGGCCATACCCGCGGCGCCGCTGATGACCTTGCCCGCCGCGACCACGCCGCCGCCGAGGCCGGTGCCGACGATGGCGGCCACCGACGACCTGGTCGCCGCGTCGGCGCCGAAGTGCCGGTGGTGGGCGTAGAGCGCGGCGGCATTGGCGTCGTTGTTGTAGATCACCGGCAGGCCGATACGCGCCTGCAGTGCGCCGCGGATGTCGAAGCCGTGCCAGGAGACCTGCGAGAAGTTCGTCGATCCCTTGGAGGAGATGACCCCGTCCGCGCTGGCGGGGCCGGGGGTGTCGAGACCGACCGCCCGGACCAGGCTCAGCGGGGTGCTGGTCATGGCGAGGACGCCCGTGAAGGCCTCGGCGAGCGACTCGACGGCCGACTCGGGCCCCTCCTGCACTCGGCTCGGGTTCTCCACCAGCCGATCGACGAGGAACTGTCCCGTCGCGTCCAGCACGGTCGCGTTGTTGCAGGTGCCGCCGTTGTCCAGACCCACCACGACCCAGGAGGCGGGGGTCCGTACCGCATCGATCTGATCCACACCTGGAGCGTACGTTCTCCGCGGGCTCCGAGGCGACGGGTGCGGGCGGATTGCGGGCCGGGAGCGGGTTGTTGCAGGGCGTCGGCGGCGGCACCGTGTACGCCACAACTGGCCGGGGCCGGCGCCGGGCGCGCTGGTCGACGGTGACCTGGCGGCGACAACCGAATACCGCGCTGCGATCGGCGAGATCCTGCAGAAGCGCTGCGGCCTCGGTTCGCCGGCGGACGTCTTCCCGGGCGTGACGCCCGCGTCGTTCGGCCTGGCCGCGGCACGCTGACCGTCAGGCGGCGCTGAGCAGCCCCAGCATGGCCAGCTTCTCGGCGATCACGTCGGAGGTGAACGGCTTGATGACGTACTCGTGTGCGCCGGCGGCCAGGGCGCGCACGATCTGGCTCTGCTCGCTCTCGGTGGTGACCATCATCAGCGTGATGTCGCGCCACTCCTGACGGGCCCGGACGGCGCCGATGAGCTCGAGGCCGTTGAGCTCCGGCATGTTCCAGTCGACCATGACGAGCTCCGGCAGCCGGTCCATGCCGTCGAGTGCCTGCAGCGCGGTACGGCCGTTGTCGGCCTCCACGACCTCACAGCCGATCGCCTCGACGATACGGCGCAGGATGGCCCGCATCGCGCGGGAATCGTCCACCACCATCACCAGCATGCTGTCTCCCTCGTGTGACCGGCACCACTGCGGTGCTGTGCCTGCCCTATCGGCGGCCGTACGGGGAGATGAGGACCTTCGAACGTTGTATTCGCGTAGTGACTTTGAGCTATGGGAAATGCATCCGTGGCTCAGCCGAACCAGGTCATCGCCTGGCCGTGGCCGCGGGTCCAGGCCACCGGCCGTCCGTCGAGGGCCAGCACGTTGTGGTGCGCGTCGTCCGGCGGCTCCGGCAGCCGGTCGTAGCCGATGACCTGCGGGGCCTCGTTGGAGATCCAGTGACCGGGCAGGGCGGTGACCGCCCGGGCGAACGCCTCCCGCCGGGGCCGGGGCACGTGGTACATCACCGAGGAGTGTAAGACGACGAGCGTCGCGCTGGGCGGCGCCTGGGCGGCGAGGTCCGGCAGGTCGTCCAGGACGTCGCCGCGGACCAGCACCGGCGGCTCGGCTGCCGCCACGGCCGCCGCGGCCCGCAGCCGGGCGCGGCGGTGGGTGTGCTCGGGCCAGATCAGCGCCTCGAGCCAGGCCACGTCTGCGGGATCGGTCACGTCGAGCGGGTTGATGTCCAGCCCGGCCCGCCACACGACCTCGGGCCGGCGGTCCGGCAGCGGCGCCCCCTCCGCGGCGCAGTCGAGCACCGGCTCTCCGGTGCCGACGACATGGTCGCCATAGCGGTAGGCATAGCGGTCGGGGTAGAGGCACAGCCCCGCGGAGGCACCCACCTCCAGCAGGGCGAGCGGCTGGGGCAGCGCGGCGAGCACCGGGATCAGCACGGCGCAGCGGCCGGGCTCGTTGGTCTGCGTGATCCGGCGGCCCATCTCGGTGGCGATCGCCGGCCAGTGCGCCAGGACATAGTCGTGGAAGGCGGCCGGGTCGTCCACCGGGCCGCCGAGCAGCCGGACGACGCCGAACAACAGATTGGGCTGCCGCTTGGCTTCCGGCAGGCCGCCGAGCCGCGCCAGCAACTCGCCGTTGCGGGACACCGCCGAGGCCAGCTTTTCGTACATGGGCGAGACGCCGCGCGCTTCCCGGGCGGCGAAGTCGAGGTACTGCTGTCCGATCTTCATGGCCGTAAGCGAAGGGGGTGGCAGACCGCCACCCCCTTCGACCCCTCTCACCCGTGACGGGCGTCTCTCACCGGCTGGCGCCGGACCGCCGCTTGGTCCACACGTCGAAGGCCACCGCGGCCAGCAGTACCGCGCCCTTGACCAGCATGACCTGCTCGCTCGGGGCACCGATCAGGCTCATGCCGTTGTTGATGACACCCATGATCAGGCCGCCGGTGATCGCGCCGACGACCTTGCCGACGCCGCCCTGGACCGCCGCGCCGCCGATGAAGGCCGCCGCGATCGCGTCCAGCTCGAACGCGTTGCCCGCGGTCGGGTTCGCCTGGTTGAGCCGGCCGGCGAAGATGACGCCGGCGACGGCCGCGAGCACGCCCATGTTGACGAAGAGCCAGAAGACGACGCTCTTGACCTTGACGCCGGACAGCGTGGCGGCCTGGAGGTTGCCGCCGACGGCGTAGATCTGGCGGCCGAAGACCGCCCGGTTGGTCATCACCGAGTACCCGATCACCAGCGCGGCCAGCAGCACCAGCACCCACGGCAGGTTGCGGAACCGGGCGAGCTGCACGATCACGAACATGAGGATCACCGAGGCGATCGCGATCTTCGCGATGAACAGCGGCAGCGGCTCGACAGCCTGCAGATAGTGCTGGCGTGCCGCCCGGGTACGCCACTGGGTGTAGACGATCGCGGCGACGGCGACCAGGCCGATCAGGAGGCTGAACAGGTCGGCGCCGCCCAGCGCGCCCAGGCCGATGTTGCCGAGGTAGCCGTCGGTGAAGCCGTTGGCCAGCGTGCGGACCTCGTCCGGGAAGGGGCCGATGCCCCGGTTGCCGAGGATCAGCAGCGTCACGGCGCGGAACAGCAGCATGCCCGCCAGCGTGACGATGAACGCCGGGATGCCGAAGTACGCGATCCAGTAGCCCTGCCAGGCGCCGATGAGCCCGCCGAAGACGAGCGTGATCAGCAGCGCGAGCGGCCAGGGCACGTCCCAGTTGACCATCATGACGGCCGCGAACGCGCCGCTCGCGGCCACCACCGAGCCGACCGACAGGTCGATGTGCCCGGCGATGATCACCATGATCATGCCGATGGCCAGGATCAGGATGTACGAGTTCTGCACCACGATGTTGCTGATGTTCTGCGGCGCAAGCATGTCGCCGCCGGTCAGCACCGTGAACAGCAGCACGATCAGCGCGAACGCGATGTAGATGCCGCTCTGCCGCAGGTTGAAGTTGAACCGCCGCGACGCGTTGCCCGGCTCGGAGGCCGAAGGGGTGCCGAGCGCGAGGTCGGCGTTGGTGGGTGCCACGCTGGTCACTGTGCGACCTCCTGTCCGTGGGTCATCAGGGTCATCAGACCCTCCTGGGTGGCCTCGGCGCGGGGCACCTCACCGGTGATCCGCCCCTCGGCGAGGGTGTAGATACGGTCGCAGAGACCGAGCAGCTCGGGCAGTTCGCTCGAGATCACCAGCACGGCCTTGCCCGCGTCGGCGAGGCGGTTGATGATCGTGTAGATCTCGTACTTGGCACCGACGTCGATGCCGCGGGTGGGCTCGTCGAGGATCAGCACGTCCGGATCGGTGAAGATCCACTTCGACAGCACGACCTTCTGCTGGTTGCCGCCGGAGAGCTTGCCGGTGATGCTCGAGACGCTGGGCGCCTTGATGTTCATCGACTGCCGGTACTCGTCGGCGACCTTGAACTCCTCGTTGTCGTCGACCCAGCCGCTCTTGGCGAGCTTGCGCAGGCCCGCCGCGGAGACGTTGCGCTTGATGTCCTCGATCAGGTTGAGGCCGTAGCGCTTGCGGTCCTCCGTGGCGTACGCGATGCCGTGGTTGATGGCCTCGCGCACGGAGCGCAGGTGGATCTCCCTACCGTCCTTGTACAGCCGGCCGGAGATGTTCGTGCCGTAGGACCGCCCGAAGACGCTCATCGCCAGCTCGGTACGGCCGGCGCCCATCAGCCCGGCCAGGCCGACGATCTCGCCCCGGCGCACCGACAGGTTGGCGCCCTGCACGACCACCCGGCCGTGCTGGGTGGGGCTGTGCACCGTCCAGTCCTCGATGCGCAGCACCTCCTCGCCGACATGCGACTCGTGCGGCGGGAACCGGTGGTCGAGGTCGCGCCCCACCATGCCAGAAATGATCTTGTCCTCGGTCGCCTCGTCCTCGACGACGCTCATCGTCTTGATGGTGCGGCCGTCGCGCAGGATCGTGATCCGGTCGGCGATGGCCATCACCTCGTTGAGCTTGTGCGAGATGATCACGCAGGTGATGCCCTCGTCCCGCAGCCCGCGCAGCAGGTCGAGCAGGTGGTCGGAGTCCTCGTCGTTGAGCGCGGCGGTGGGCTCGTCGAGGATCAGCAGCCGTACCCGCTTGGAGACCGCCTTGGCGATCTCGACGAGCTGCTGCTTGCCGACGCCGAGGTCGAGCACCTGGGTGGTCGGGTTCTCCCGCAGGCCGACCCGGCGCAGCAGCTCGGCGGCCGCGGCGTTCGTCTTGTTCCAGTCGATGAATCCCCGGCTGGCCTGCTCGTTGCCGAGGAAGATGTTCTCGGCGATCGACAGGTTCGGGGCGAGCGCCAGCTCCTGGTGGATGATGACGATGCCGCGGCTCTCACTGTCGCGGATGCCGGAGAACCGGCACGGCTCGCCGGCGAAGATGATCTCTCCGTCGTACGAGCCGTGCGGGTACACGCCCGACAGCACCTTCATCAGCGTGGACTTGCCGGCGCCGTTCTCCCCGCAGATCGCGTGGATCTCTCCCTGGCGCACGTCCAGCGTGACGTCCTGCAGGGCCTTGACGCCGGGGAACGTCTTGGTGATGCCCTGCATGTGAAGGATGGTGTCGGCGGTGGTCACTTCAGGTCGGCCTCGGTGTAGTAGCCGGTGTCGATGAGCTCCTTCTTGTAGTTCGTCTTGTCGACGATGACCGAGTCGAGCAGCATCGACGGGACCACCTTGTTGCCGTTGTCGTAGTCCTTGGTGTTGTTCGTCGTCGGGGTCTGGCCCTTCAGCACCGCGTCGGCCATCTCGACGGTGGTCTTGGCCAGCGCCCGGGTGTCCTTGTAGATGGTGCTGTACTGCTCACCCGCGATGATCGACTTCACCGACGCCTGCTCGGCGTCCTGGCCGGTGACGATCGGGTACGGCTGGCCGGCGGCGCCGTAGCCGTTGCTCTTGAGCGCCGACAGGATGCCGATCGAGAGGCCGTCGTACGGCGAGAGCACGCCGTCGACCTTGGCGCCGCCACGGTAGGTGGAGGTCAGCAGGTTCTCCATCCGGTCCTGGGCCACCGAGGGCTGCCAGCGCAGCGTCGCGACCTGCTTGAAGTCGGTCTGCTTGCTCTTGACGACCAGGGTGCCCGCGTCGATGTGCGGCTTGAGCACGCTCATCGCGCCGTTGAAGAAGAACGTGGCGTTGTTGTCGTCGGGCGAACCGGCGAACAGCTCGATGTTCAGCGGGCCCTTCGCGGAGCCCTTCGAGCCGTCGGCGTTGAGCACCTTGAGCCCGGTCAGCAGCGACGTCGCCTGCTGCACGCCGACCTTGAAGTTGTCGAAGGTGGCGTAGTAGTCCACGTTCGGGCTGTTGCGGATCAGCCGGTCGTACGCGATGACCGGGATGTTGGCGGCCTTCGCGTTCTCGAGCTGGGTGGTGATCGCGGTGCCGTCGATCGAGGCGATGATCAGCAGCTTGGCGCCCCGGGTGATCTGGTTGTCCAGCTGCTGCGTCTGCGTCGGGATGTTGTCCTCGGCGTACTGCAGGTCGACCTTGTAGCCGAGCGCCTCGAGCTGCTTCTTGACGTTGTCGCCGTCGCTGATCCAGCGCTCGGAGGACCGGGTCGGCATGGTCACGCCGACGAGCGCGCCCTTGTTGTCGGCGCCGGCGCCCTTCTGGTCGGCCGTCTTCTCACTGGAACCGCAGGCGGCCATCGCCGCCGCGAGCGTCATGGCCGTGGCCACGGACGCAAGCCGGGTGAACTTCATTTTTGCTCCTTGGGTAGGGCGGCGATGGTCGAACGAGTGGGACGACTTTCTCGCACGTACGATCAGAAGTGAACAGGTCCGGACACGTTCGTTACCGGTGCGTTACCTAGATTCGCCTTCAGGCCGTTTGTGGGTGGCGGTGGGGTGGTTGGACGGGCTACCTCGCGTACTGCCGGTAGTACGCCTGGTTCCAGCGCACGCGGTCGGCGAAATCGTGCGGGGTGGTGTTTTGGTCGATCATGAGCAGTTCGGTCTGCAGCATGTGTGCGAAGTCCCGCAGCGGCTCCACCCCGACGGCCTTGGTCAGCACGGTGTGGTGCGGGCCGCCCGCGGTCAGCCAGGACTCGGCCGACGTCGACAGCGACGGCTCCGGCTTCCACACCGCCCGCGCGACCGGCAGCTTCGGCAGCGGCTCGTCCGGCGCGGTCACCTCGATCGTGTTCGCGACGAGCCGGAAGCGGTCGCCGAGGTCGGCCATGCCGATCACCACGCCGGGGCCGGGCGCGGCGTCGAAGACCAGGCGTACGGGATCCTCGCGGTTACCGATGCCCAGCGGATGGATCTCGCACGACGGCCGGTCAGCGGCGATGGTGGGGCAGACCTCGAGCATGTGCGCGCCGAGGATCTTCGGCTCGCCGGGCCCGAAGTGGTACGTGTAGTCCTCCATGAACGACGTGCCGCGGCCGGTGTCCGTACCCATGGCCTTCACGGCCGCGAGCAGCGCGGAGGTCTTCCAGTCCCCCTCGCCGCCGAAGCCGTAGCCGTCGGCCATCAGCCGCTGCACCGCGAGGCCGGGAAGCTGGCGCAGCCCGCCCAGGTCCTCGAAGTTCGTGGTGAAGGCGCCGAAGCCGCCGCCGGCGAGGAACTGCCGCAGGCCGGCCTCGATCCGGGCGGCGTAGCGCAGCGAGTCGTGCCGGTCACCGCCGCGCGCAAGTTCCGGGGCGATCGAGTACGCGTCCGCGTACTCGGCGACCAGCTCGTCCACCGCCTTGTCTTCGACCGCGTCCACCACCGCCACGAGATCGTTCACGCCGTACGTGTTGACCGAGACGCCGAACCGCAACTCGGCCTCGACCTTGTCGCCCTCGGTGACCGCAACGTCGCGCATGTTGTCGCCGAAGCGCGCCAGCCGCAGGCTGCGCAGGTGGGTGACCCCGGCGGCGGCCCGGGCCCAGCCGTCGACGCGCGCGATGACCGACGGGTCGGCGGCGTGCCCGGCGATGGTCTTGCGGGCCACGCCGAGCCGGGTCTGGATGTAGCCGAACTCGCGGTCGCCGTGCGCGGCCTGGTTGAGGTTCATGAAGTCCATGTCGATGGACGCCCACGGCAGCGTCCGGTTGAGCTGCGTGTGCAGGTGCAGCATCGGCTTGCGGAGCGAGTCCAGGCCGGTGATCCACATCTTGGCCGGCGAGAAGGTGTGCATCCAGGCGATCACGCCCAGGCAGGCCGGGTCGGCGTTGGCCTCGAGCATGACCGTACGGATGGCGGCGCTGTCGGTGAGCACCGGCTTGCCGACGATCTCCGCGCTCACCCCGCCGGCGACCAGCAGGTCCTGGATCTGCTGCGACTGCGCGGCGACCTGGTCGAGGGTCTCCGGCCCGTACAGGTGCTGGCTTCCGGTCAGGAACCAGATCTGCGGCTTCACTTGGCGGACTCCTGTCCGTAGACGTTCTGGTAGCGGGCGTACAGGGAGTCGATGTCGGCCTGGCCGATCGGCAGCGGCTCGCCGATCTGCCGGGAGATGTGCACCGTGCGGGCGACGTCCTCGCACATGACGGCGGCCTTGACCGCGGCACCGGCGTCGCGGCCGATCGTGAAGACGCCGTGGTTGCGCATCAGCACGGCCGGCGACCGGTGGCCCCGCAGCGTCTCGACGATGCCGTGGCCGATCGAGTCGTCGCCGATCAGCGCGAACGGGCCGACCGGGATCTCGCCCCCGAACTCGTCGGCGATCATCGTCAGCACGCACGGGACGGCCTCGCCGCGGGCGGACCACGCGGTCGCGTACGTCGAGTGGGTGTGCACGATGCCACCGACCTCGGGCATGTGCCGGTAGACGTACGCGTGGGCCGCCGTGTCGCTGGACGGGCTGAGGTCGCCCTCGACGAGGGTGCCGTCGAAGTCCGTGACCACCATGTTCTCCGGGGTGATCTCGTCGTAGCGGATCCCGGACGGCTTGATGACCAGCAAGTCCTCGCCGGGCACCCGGGCCGACACGTTGCCGGCCGTCCACACCACCAGCTCGTTGCGGGGCAGCTCGGCGTGCAGCCGCGCGACCTGCCGGCGGATGTCCTTGATCCGGCTGGTGACGATCATGAGGTCACCGCCCGCCGCCGGATGGCCCGCAGCCGGCGCATGACCTTGTTCTCGCCGCGGCCGAAGTAGTCGTGCAAGCGGGTGTACTCCTCGAACAACTCGTCGTAGACGGCGCTCGCGGCGGGATCGGGGCGCCACACCGCCTCCTGCTTGCGGCCCATCACCGCGGCGGCGGCCCGCACGTCCGGGTACGCCCCGGCGGCGGCTGCCGCGTGGATCGCCGAGCCCAGCGCCGGGCCCTGATCGGAACCGATCACCGACAGCGGGCGCCGGAGCACGTCGGCGTAGATCTGCATCACCAGGGCGTTCCTCATCAGGCCGCCGGCGACCACGAACTCGCGTACGGGCACCCCGGCCCGGTCGAACGCCTCCACGATGGTCCGGGTGCCGAAGGCGGTGGCCTCGATGACCGCGCGGTAGACGTCCTGGGGGCGCGTCGCCAGCGTCTCCCCCACCACCAGGCCGGACAGCTCGTGGTCGACGAGCACCGAACGGTTGCCGTTGTGCCAGTCGAGCACCAGCAGGCCGTGCTCGCCCGGCCGCTGCGCGGCCGCGAGCTCGGTGAGCTGCTCGTGCGTGTACGTCGGCGGCACGTAGTGGGCGAAGATGTCGCCCACCCCGCTCTGCCCCGCCTCGTAGCCCCACAGCCCGGCGACGATGCCGCCGTCGACCACGCCGCACATGCCGGGCACCAGGGCGGCCTCGGCGCCGTTCATGACGTGGCAGGTCGAGGTGCCCATGATGGCCACCATCTGACCCGGCTCGAGCGCCTGCGCGGCGGCCGAGGTGACGTGCGCGTCGACGTTGCCGACCGCGACGGCGATGCCCCGGGGCAGCCCGGTCCACTCGGCGCCCTGCGCGCTCAGCGTGCCGGCCACCTCCCCGAGCCGGCCGATCGGCTGGTCCAGCTTCGCGGCGACGAAGTTGGCGAACGCGGGGTTGAGCTCGCCCAGGAACTCAGGCGACGGGTAGTGCCCGTCCTGCCGGATGCCCTTGTAGCCGGCCGTGCAGGCGTTGCGCACGTAGGAGCCGGTGAGCTGCCAGACGATCCAGTCGGCGGCCTCGACCCAGCGGTCCATGGCCGCGTACACCTCGGGGTCCTCCTCGAGGACCTGCAGGCCCTTGGCGAACTCCCATTCCGAGGAGATCAGCCCGCCGTAGCGGGCCAGCCACGGCTCGCCCCGCTTCGCGGCGAGCTGGTTGATCCGGTCGGCCTGCGCCTGGGCGGCGTGGTGCTTCCAGAGCTTCACGTACGCGTGCGGCCGGTCGGCGAACCGCGGCAGCTCGTTCAGCGGCGTGCCGTCGGCCGTGGTGGGCACCATCGTGCAGGCGGTGAAGTCGGTGCCGATGCCGATGACCTGCGCCGGGTCGATCCCGGCGGCGGCGACCGCGGCCGGCACCGCGGTGGTGAGCACCTCGACGTAGTCGGCGGGCACCTGCAGGGCCCAGTCATGGCCGAGCGCGGTGCCGCCGGGCAGGGCGTCGGTGAGCACGGCGTGCGGGTACTCGTGGACGGCGGACCCGAGCTCGGCGCCGTCGGCGACGCGGACGACGACGGCCCGTCCCGAGAGCGTGCCGTAGTCGACGCCGATCACGTAGGTCATGTCGAGTTACCTCCACGGCGGGGGGATCAGGGGGGGCGGCGTGGATCGATTGTGAACGCTAACAATTCTGCGTGTCAACGGGTCGCGGCAAACAGTCCGAAATGTGTGGTCAGGCGGGAGCGACGCTGGCCCGGTCCACCAGGACCGGGGCGATGACGACCCGCTCGGAGCCGGTGGACACCCCGGTGATCTGGGCGAGCAGCAGGTCCAGCCCGGCATGGGCCACCGCGTCGAAGGCCGGGCGGATCGTGGTCAGCGGCGGGATGAAGAAGGCGGCCTCCGGCACGTCGTCGAAGCCGATGACGCTGACGTCCTGCGGCACGCGGCGGCCGCGTTCGCTGAAGGCGCGCAGGAGGCCCAGGGCCTGATGGTCGTTCGCAGCGAAGACCGCGGTCACCTCGGGCATGCGGGCCAGCATCTGCCCGGCGTCGTAGCCGGAGGCCGCCGACCAGTCGCCCGGGACGAGGGGCGGCACCTCGGCGCCGGCCGCCTCCAGTGCGGCCCGCCAGCCCACGATGCGGCCCGCGGCGTCGTACCAGTCCACCGGGCCCGAGACGTGCCACACCGTACGGTGACCCGCCGCCAGCAGGCGATCCGTGGCCAGCTTCGCGCCGGCGGCCTGGTCGACCGTGACCAGCGCGTGCGGCCGCGCGGGATCGCCGTCGACGGTGACGAGCGGGACGCCGTCGGGCATGTCCTCGAGGGCGTCGTCGGCCGAGGCCACCGGGGCGATCACCACCAGGCCCGCGACGCGCTGGTCGAGGTGCCGCTCCACCGCCCCGGCGATCGACTCGCGGTCCAGGCGGCCGACGCTGCCCACGCTCACCGCGAAACCGGCCTCCGCCGCCGCCTGCTCGAAGGCCGCCAGCAGCGACGCCGGGCCGTACAGCGTGCTGTTCTGCGCGACCACGCCGATGAGCTGGGACCGGCCCGTGACCAGGGCGCGGGCGGCTCGGTTGGGGCGGTAACCCAGCTCGGCGATGGCCGCGCGGACCCGCAGCCGGGTCTGCTCCCGGACGTTCGGGTGATCGTTGAGCACCCGGGACACGGTCTGATGGGAGACGCCGGCGAGCCTCGCCACGTCGGTCATGGCGGGGCTGCGCGTCGGCCTGACGTCCATCACGGCCCATTGTTAGCGATCACAAGATCAACGTCAATCGGCCGCGCCGGGAGCTTCTCCCCCCAGGGCCGATCACCCTTCCGGGCGGCCGGCGCACCGCAGGCCGCTGACCTGCGTAGGCTCATCGGTGATGGACGCAAGACCCGCACACCCGCCGCCCGGCGGCCATGTCGTGATCGACGGCCCCGCCGACGACGGGTTCACCTCGCTGCGCCGGCCCGCCCGGCCCCGAGCCGAACGGTACGAGCTGGGCCGGTCCCTGCGCGACCGCTCGCCCCGCTCGGACCTCGCCGGCTGGACGCCCGCGCCCGGCCGGGCCGACCCCATCGACCAGCTCGTCGACGCCCACCACGGGCGGCTCGACTGGCTGATCCCGGTGCGGGTGGGGCGGATGTTGGCCTCGCCGTACGCGTTCCTGCGCGGCTCGGCGAACATCATGGCCGACGACTTCGCCGGGCTCCCGCACACCGGCATCACCCCGGTGATCTGCGGCGACGCCCACCTCGGCAACTTCGGCTTCTACGCCTCGCCGGAGCGCGAGCTGGTCTTCGACCTCAACGACTTCGACGAGGCGCACCCCGGCGCCTGGGAGTGGGACCTGCGCCGGCTGGTCACCAGCGTCTGGGTGGCCGGACGGCAGAACGGATTCAGCGAGCACGCCTGCGGCGACGCCGTACGGCACTGCGTCGAGCAGTACAGGGAGCAGATCGGGCACCTCGCCGAGCAGCCGCTGCTGGCCCGCTCGTTCGACACCGTCGACGTCGACGACCTGCGCAAGGCCGCCACCAAGGCGAGCTTCAAGGAGGAGATCGAGCGCGCCGCCCGCCGTGCCCGCCGCCGGACCAGTGACCGCGCACTTCCGCGCTTCACCGAGCAGCGGGACGGCACCGTCAAGCTGGTCCAGGAGCCGCCGCTGATCACCCGGCCCAGCGACACCGACATCGAGTGGCTCTCCGCGGCCCTGGACGGCTACCTGAACACGCTGCCGCCGCACTGGGCGCGGATCCTCGCCGGCTACCGGATCGTCGACATCGCGCACAAGGTCGTGGGCGTCGGGTCGGTGGGGCTGCGGGCGTACGTGGCGCTGTGCGAGGGCAGCAGCCCCGACGACGTGGTGTTCCTCCAGCTCAAGCAGGCCCGGCGGTCGGTGGTGGCGAAACACCAGCACGGCGCGGCGGCGTGGCACCGGCACCAGGGCCAGCGGGTGGTGGAGTACCAGCAGGCGCTCCAGACCGTCAGCGACCCGTTGCTGGGCTGGGCCACGGTCGGCGACGTGCAGTACTACGTCCGGCAGTTCCGCGACATGAAGGGGGCGATCGTCGTCGAGGACATCAACGCCCCCGCGCTCGAGGACTACGCCGGGATCTGCGGCTTCCTGCTCGCGAAGAGCCACGCCCGCACCAGCGGGGCGTCGATGATCGCCGGGTACATCGGGAGCAGCGACAAACTCGACGAGATGCTGTGCAGGTTCGCCCGGGCGTACGCCGACCAGGTCGAGCAGGACCACGACCGCCTGGTGGCCGCCGTACGCGCCGGGATCCTCCCCGCGGAGAAACCGTGAGCGGGCGGGTGAACCTGGACTCCCCCGCGGTCCACGATTTCTGGCGGGAACGGCATCTCTGCACGCTGACCACGCTGCGGGCCGACGGCTCGCCGCACGTCGTGCCGGTCGGGGCGACGCTCGACGCCGGGGCGCACCTGCTGCGGGTCACCGCGTCGCGGACCTCGGCGAAGGTCCGGCACGTGCTGGCCGGGGCGCAGCGGGTCGCGGTGTGCCAGGTGGACGGCGCCCGATGGTGCACGGTCGAGGGCATGGCCGTGGTCCGCGACGACCCCGAGTCCGTCGCCGAAGCCGAGCGCCGGTACGCCGAGCGCTACCGGCAGCCGCGCCCGAACCCGCAGCGGGTGGTGCTCGAGGTGGCGATCACGCGAATGCTGGGCTCGGCGGCGCTCACTGGAAGCTGACCAGCTCCGGAACGTCCTTGAACCGCAGCAGGTCGCCCGCGCCGTACCGTTTGACGTCCTCGTCGTAGAAGAGCTTGTAGCCCAGGTGGAACTGCCGGGGGCGGCGCAGCCGGTCCCAGGTCGCGTTCTTCTCCGACCGGGTGCCGAAGCCGTCGACGTGCTGGACCATCGCCAGGCCCGGCCGCTTCTGGATCTTCGAGATCTCCGGCAGCATCGACGCGCGGAACTGGTGCAGCACGAACAGCTTCTCCGGCAGGTTGTGCCGCTGCACCAGCCCGGACACGTAATCGGACACGCGATTGACCTCATCGGAGCCGACCCGCCCGATGGTCCGGCCGGGAACCTTGCCCGGCGGCATCCGCCACTCCGGGTCGAGAGCGAGGCCGACGTGCGGCTGCACGAGGAACCGCTCGAGCTGCCGGGCCTGCGGCAAAAAGTCGCCCCGGCCCGGCTGCAGATCCAGGATGACCAGCACCTTGTTGCGTTTCGCCTGGTCCACGTACTGCTGAATGCTCTCCAGGGGGATCATCCGGCTGTAGTCGCCGTCCTTGCCGGGGCCCGCCTGAGCCACGCTGGCGATGAGCTCGTAGGCGGGCTGGACCTTGCGGTCGCCGGCGAACGGCTTCGCGGCCGCGCGCAGCTTCGGCAACATCTTGTCGGCGCTCCCCTCGCCCAGCACGCCGAGGGCGGCATTCCCGGCCGTGCCGTAGTAGGCGACAACGCGATAGGTGGGGAAGATCTTCGTGCCGCCGAGCGGCAGCTCCGCAGGCGCCTCGGGAGCGGGCGGCGCGGACGTGGGCGCGGAGGGCGGCGCCGAGCCGGACGCCGACGGGCCCGGCTTCTCCGGAGCGCGGCTGTCGGTGCCACAGCCGGCCAGGACGGCGATGGTCAGGACGGTGACGGCGCGGCGCACCAGCACATCGGCCCCCTTGTCTGAGCTCGGGTCACCCTACTGCGCGGCGCCGGCGGCGGCATCGCCCGCGAGCGGCCGTACCCGCCGACCGGATGGGTACGCGGGCTCATCCGTGCAGGCACCGGGGGCGGCAGGGTGGTCCGCATGACGTCCCCCGCCCTCTCGGCCGCCCGGCTCGCGGCCCGCACCCCGGCAGGCCGGGACCGTTACGTGGACCTGCTCCGGGTGGTCTCGCTCGGTGTGGTGATCGCCGGGCACTGGCTCATGGCCGTACCGGAGGAGCACGGTGACCGGATCACCAACGTCCTCGCCGTCGTGCCCGTGCTCCGGCCGCTGACCTGGATCTTCCAGGTCATGCCGCTGTTCTTCCTGGTCGGCGGCTTCGCGCACGCGACCGCCCTGGCATCGCTCGACCGGCGCGGCGGTGGCTACGCCGATTTCGCCCGGTCCCGGGTGCTCCGCCTGCTGCGACCGGCCACAGTGTTCCTCGGCCTGTGGCTCGCGGTGGCCATCGGGGCCGCACTGGCCGGCCAGGACCACGGGATCGTGCGGGTGGCACTGCGGACCGTCGTGCAGCCACTATGGTTCCTCGGCGTCTACCTGGCACTGATCGCCCTCGCACCCGTGATGCTGCGGCTGCACCGCAGATTCGGCGGATGGGTCCCGGTCGTCATGCTCGGCGCGGCCGCCGTCGTGGACGGCCTGCGATTCCACGGGTACGGCGGCCCGGCCGTCCTCAACCTCCTGCTGGTGTGGGGCGCCGTCCACCAGCTCGGCTACCTGTACGCGGACGGCACCCTCCAGCGGTACGGCGCCCGGCTGGCCGCAGGGGGCATGATCGGGCTGCTGCTCCTGACCACCGTGGGGCCGTACCCGGTGTCCATGGTGGGGGTACCCGGCGAGCCGATCTCCAACATGTCGCCGCCGACGCTCGCTCTGGCCGCCCACGCTCTCTGGCTCACCGGACTCGCGATGCTGCTGCGCGGCCCCGTCACCCGACGGCTCGCCCGGGCCCAGGTCTGGCGAGCCGTCGTCGCGGCGAACGGCCTGGCGATGACCGCGTTCCTGTGGCACCTGAGCGCCGCGTTCGTCCTGCTCGCGATGTTCCGTTCCGGCATTGGCGGGACCGCCGGCTCGACATCGTGGTGGCTGACCCGGCCCGTCTGGCTGGCGGCGGCCGCGGCCATCACCGCGGTGCTCGTGGCGCTGTTCCGGCGCTTCGACGCGCCACGCCCGGCCTCGGTGGTGCCGGGTGCGCGGACGGCGCCCGCGGTGGCCGGTACGGTCGCGTGCACGATCGGGGTGCTGGGTGTCTCAGCGGTGGGATTCGGGGGCCTGATCGAGGGACGTACCGCGCTGATGGGCGGCGTTCCGGTGACGGCGCCGGTCGCGTTGGGGCTGATGGTGCTGGGTGCGGCACTCCTGCTCCGGCCGCGAGTAGCGTCAGTGGGGTGAGCGCACAGGTGGAGCTGCTGGAGGGCACGCCGGTCGCGCTCGGCGGGCTCCGGGGCATGGAGGTCGTCCGCACCCTGCCGAGCAAACAACGGCGGACGGTGGGCGCGTGGTGCTTCCTCGACGCGTACGGGCCGCACGACGTGAACCGGTCGGCGGGCATGCAAGTGGGGCCGCACCCGCACACCGGCCTGCAGACGGTGAGCTGGCTGGTCCAGGGCGAGATCCTGCACCGCGACAGCCTGGGCAGCAGGCAGGAGATCCGGCCCGGGCAGCTCAACCTGATGACGGCCGGGCGGGGGATCTCCCACTCCGAGGAGACGCCGGCTGTGCACAGTGCGGTGCTTCAGGGCGTACAGCTGTGGGTGGCGCTGCCGGGCAGCGACCGAGACGTGGCGCCGGCCTTCGCCCACCACGCAGACCTGCCGGTGCTGATCGACGGTGGCCTGACGGCGACGGTCCTCATGGGCGAGGTGGCCGGGGCGGCGTCGCCGGCTCGCTGCTATACGCCGCTGGTCGGGGCGGAGGTCACCATGGCCGCGGGTTCGGTCGCGCTGCTGCCCCTCGAGCCCTCGTTCGAGTACGCGATCCTGATGCTGGACGGGGCGGCGTCGGTTGGCGGGGTGCCGGCCTCACCCGGGCCGCTGGTGTATCTGGGGGACGGGCGGTCGTCGCTGTCGTTGACGGCGGGGCCGGAGAGCCGGTTCATGCTGCTGGGCGGCGAGCCGTTCGGCGAGAAGCTTGTGATGTGGTGGAACTTCGTCGGCCGGGATCATGACGAGATCGTGGCTGCCCGGGAGGAGTGGGCGGGAACGGCGGCGGGCGGGCGGTTCGGGGAGGTCCGGGGATACGACGGGCCGTCGATCCCGGCGCCGCCGATGCCGATCACCCGGCTGGTGCCCCGGGGGCGGGTCCGCTGAGCGATGACCGCTCTCTGCCGCCCCTAGCCGCCTTTGCCGCGGTGGCGCGTCACGTGATCAATCGTGCCCGGCCCGCGCTTTTCGGGCTCGGCGCTCGGTGTCGCACAAAGTCGGCTTGACGCTGGTCGCGGGGCGGCGGATCGTCGGGGATGCATCGTTGTCACGCGGGCCCGAGGAGCGTCATGAGCCTGCTCGACGTGGGGAAACTCGTCATCGTCATCCTGACGCCGACCCTTGTGGGTACGGCGGTCGTCTACGCGCCCCGGTTGTGGGCACGGATCGCCCGGGCGTGGCCCGACCGCGCGGACCGGGAGCCGCAGCCGCTGGGTCCGCCGATCGAACAGCTCGCCGCCGACCTGCGGCGCCTGCTCCGCCTGCATGACGAGCTGATGCGGTCGGCGCACGCGGCGATGCTGGCTCACCGGGTGTGGGCGGTGGAGGCGGCGATCGGGGTACGGGCCGTCGAGGCCGCTCAGGCGCTCGACGTACCGCATCGGAAGCCGGGGACGCCTGGCGATCTGACGCGGGCGGAGTTGGTCGCGCTGCTGCACGGGCTCGCTGAGGCTGGTCTCGTGCTGCCGGCTGCGATCCGCCATTTCACCAAGGACGGGCGGCTCTGACCGGCGCAGGGCCGACCGGAGATTGGCGCGTACGGCACCGAGGTCGAGGCGCGGCATGTCCGCTCCTTTCGATCGGTGTCGTGTATCCGTCACTTCGCCGGACGGGTCGCCGCAGGGGCTCCGAGAACCGTCCGGAGACGTCCGGCAACCGGCCGGCACAGCGCCGGACCGGCCCGTTCCTCCACGGTGCCACCGGCACGGCGAAGATCCGCGAGCCGCGGACGTGTGTCCCTTGACACGGTCACGGTTGGTAGTCGTACCCGTGAAGCCGGATTTCGCGGGTGGCGACTCGTTCTTCTCCACTTGCTGAGAAAGCCTTTAAGAATGGCTTAATTCCCGCCGTTTTCTACTCGCGAGAAACATTAAATGCGTTCATGAATTGCCGAGTCCTCCACCCGCCTCCATCACTCTGTGTCAAACCGGATAGACCATCCGTATGTTGGCGCGTGGGAAGTGAACCGCTCAGCGCTCGAGCCCGTACTGTCCGTTGAGGGTTGGGTACCGGCGGGCCGCGGCGCCGGCCGGCCGGTGGGCGCGAGGGGCGTCCATGGGTCGGGTGACGCGCCTCCGCGGGCGGTAGCGCGGCGCGCAAATCCGTGGTTAACCTTCCAACTCGACCGCGCGGAAGGTGGTGACGGGGCGCGCGGCAGGGGCGAACGTGGCGGCGAGGGGCAGGGGGACGCATGCGGCATCGAGCCGGCTCGGCGTACCCCGCACCACGGCCGGGGGCCGGAGTGACCCGATGAGCTACGAGGACGACGAGTACTGGGACTCCGAGTACGACGACGAGCGGCCGGCCCCGTACGCGGACACCACGGCCACGGCGCGTGACCCGTACGCGGAGGCGGCCGTTCTCTCGCGCTGGGGCCCCGACACCCGACGGCCGCCGGAACCCCGTAAACCGCCCCGGGCGCAATACATCGAAGAAGATGACTTCGACGATTCGCCGCGCAATTCCCGTACACCCGAAAGGTCCGCACCGCGCCCAGCGGAACCGGCCGTCGACGAGCTGGCCGAGCGCAGACAGCGGCGGCAGGCCGACCAACGGTCACCGAAGCGCGACGAACAGATCAAGCAGGCGTTCGACGGCGCACGGCCGAGCTGGCTCGACGACCCGGGCTTCGAGGCGGCCGACCTCGAGCTGGCGCCGGTCTCCCCCGGCGTCGAGGGCTGGCAGACGCGCAGCCTGGACTTCGACGAGCTGGAATACGACGACCGCGACTTCGACGCCTCCGACTGGGAGGCGCAGCGCCGGTACGTGTCGGCCCAGCGAGCCCGCCGGATCGAAACGTCCTCGTTCTGGGACGGCGACCACGAGGAAGAGGAACAAGCCCGCCCCCGCCGCGGCCGCCGCAAGCCCGCCGAACCCACGATCAGCGGGCGCGCCCGGGTCACGCCTCCCGAGGCCGACGAGGACCGTTACCAGCCGTCACACGACGGGCGTGGGCAGCGGCCGGACGACGGGTACGGCCTGCCCGGCGACGGTCAGGCGCCGGGCCGCGACACCGACCGGCGCGGCGAGGCGGCACGGTTCGGCGACGCGGAGTGGCCCGACAACGTCGAGCGGCGTGGCGCCAGGCGGCCTGCGGACGAGCGATGGGACGCCCTCCCCGCGGCGGACGAGCGCCGGGACGGGCGCCCCGCAGCGGCGGACGAGCGCCGGGACGGGCGCCCCGCAGCCGACGAGCGGGACGGACGCCGTGATGGCGAGCGGCGCCGGTTCGGCTGGTCCCGTCCCCAGAACCCGGCGGCACTCCAGCAGGGTGTGGACGAACCCGCCGCCTTCCGCGACGGAAACGACGTTGCGCCCCTCGGACGAAACGGCGACGACTCCCTCCGCCGGGCTGAGGACGTCACCGCGCTGGGACGTGCATCGGTCCGGCCCGTCGACCCGGCGGCGTTCCTGCGCGACGAGGACGAGCCGGCCGGCGGTTGGCGCGACACGGGATTCGGACCTGAGCGTCCGCGTACCGAAATCTGGTCCGACCTGCCTGACCAGCAGGACGCCCCCGCGGCCGCGCAGCCGGGCGACCGGAACCCGGAACAGGAGGCCGAAGGCCCCCGCGTCATCAGCCGCGCCACTCCCCCGGCCCCCCCGAAGATCATCAGCAAGGCCACCCCGCCGGCCGCTCCGAAGGTCATCAAGAAGGCCGACCCGCCGGCGCAGCCCCGCGTCATCGCGGCTCCGCCGCAGACCACACCACCCCGAGTGGTCACCCCAGCGCCGGCCGCATTCCAATCAGACCCGACGGGTACGCCGCGAACAGACACCCCCACACCGCCGGACCAGTCGACGCGCGGGCCGGGAAACCGACAGGCGCGAGTCGGCTACAGCACCTCGGACGGGCCGATCATCCCGCCTGGCCAGCGCACCGACGCCCCGGCCGCGTATCAGCCCGGCGGCCAGCGGCCCGATGCTCGGGTCAGCCCGGGCACCTACCAGCCCGACGCTCAGCGCCCTGACGTCCCGGCCAGTCCGGCTGCCTATCAGCCCGGTAGTCATCGCGCCGACGCGCCTGTCAGCCCCGCGGGGCAGGGGCATGGTCACGCTGCGATCCTCCCTGCCGGCTACGCCGCCCCGCTCGGGGTGCCGCCTACGGCTGTTCCGTCGCCCGGCGTCATCGATGGAGATTGGTATGCCCCGCCGTCGGTCATGCCTGGTCAGGGCGGTTCCGGGTATGCGGCTCCTCCTTCGGCCCCCGGCCCGATCTCACCGGCACCCGCCATGCCGCAGGATGCCCCGCCGGCCCACTTGGATGCCGCGGCCGCTCCGGTTGCATCCTTCGCCCCGGACCAGGCTGCCCCTTCCGCCCCGGACCAGGCTGCGATTCCGGCTCCGGGCCGAGCTGCCACACCGCCTCCGGGCCATGCCGCCACACCGCCACCGGGGCGGGCTGCCACTCCGGCTGCGGGTCCGGTTCCTCAGCGGATGCCGGCGCCGCCGCCCGTGGCTCCGGGTGCGCCTACGTCCGTTCGCCGGCCGGCTGCCGCTGCGCCTCCGCGGAATCCAGCGGGCGAGCGGCCACGTTTCGAGGCGCCGCGGGCACCCGCCGCATTCAATCCGCGGGTCGCCCCGCAGGCCGCTGCGCCCGCCGTCGAGGGCGCGGGCTTCGAGCCGCAAGCCGAGGACGTGGCGACGGCGGAACGGCCGATCGTGGGCGGGCCGCGTACCGCGATGATCCTGTCGACGGGCGAGCCCGCCCTGGTGCCCCGGTCCGAGCGCCCGCCGTCGCGCATCGCACCGGTCAGCGCCGTCCCCGGCCACGAGCGTCCGGTCAGCGCCATGCCCGGGTCCGCTGGGCATCAGGTGGCAGGGGCGGCCCGCCAAGCGGAGGCAGCGCGCCAAGCGGAGGCAGCACGCCACGCAGAAGCAGCGCGCCACGCAGAAGCAGCGCGCCAAGCGGAGGCAGCACGTCAAGCGGAGGCAGCACGCCAAGCAGACGCGGTGCGTCACGCGGAAGCCGCGCGCCAAGCCCAAGCGGAGGCAGCGCGCCAAGCAGAAGCCGTACGCCAAGCAGAAGCCGCACGCCAGGCAGAGGCGGCACGCCGCGCCGAAGCCGATCGCCAAGCGGAAGCGGCCCGGCAGGCGGAAGCGGCCCGCCGCGTGCAAGCCGCACGAGAGGCGGAAGCCCAGGCAGCCCACCTCGCCGAGGTGGCCCGCCAGACCCATTCCGCCCGCGAGGCGGAAGCCACCCGCCAGGCCGAAGCCGACCGCCAGGCGGAGAGGGAAAGAGACGCCACAGCGGCCCGGCGCGCCGAAGAAGCCCTCCGTCTCACCGAAGCCACCCGCCAGGCGGACGCCGACCGCCAGGCCGAAGCCGTACGCCAGGTTGAGGCCACAAGGGCCCTGCAGACCAACAACCCGGCCCACCCCGTCTCCGTCGAGCCGCCCGTGCATCGCCCGGGACCGAACCCCGCGGCGAACGCTCAGCCGATCGGGCGGCTGCTCACGTTCGGGCCGGATGCTCCTCGCAAGTACATGGATTCCGACCTCGGCCCGACCTGGTTCAGTCCGAAGACGACACCGACTGCCGGCGGCGAGTCCGCCGACACCCAGCCAGCAGACGCCCAGCTCGCAGAAGCCGGGCGCGTCGACGCCGAGTCGACGGAGGCCAAGCCCGCCGACGGCAAGCCGACCGGCGACGGTTCCGCTGTCGGCATCGACGAACCGGGCGGCGAGACCTCGGCGGAAGGCGAGCCCACACCTAGCACGCCCGCAGGAGGGGCGGCTGCCGGTGACCCGCGCGCAGCGGTGGCGAGCCGGGACAGCGGCGCCGCGACCGCCGATCCGGCGGGTGGATCTCAGGGCGTGTCGATCGACCTCGACATCACCGGCCTGATGAGCGGCCTCGCCGGAGCAACCACCGCCGGCAATGACGCGGGCCGCGCCGACGGGGAAGCCCCGGGAGAACCGCCGGCGGCCGGCGAAGCCCAGGCGAACGAAGCCCAGCCCACCGGAGCCCCGGCCGACGCAGCCCCGGCCAACGGAGCCCGGACGAGCGCAGCCCCGGCCGGCGGAGCCGAACCGGCCGGCGGGGCCCAGCCGGCCAAGGACAAGAAAGACAAGCCGCTCGTCCCCGAGGATCTGGCCGCGATCCGCTGGCGGCTCGACGGGGCCACCCTCAAAGAGGTCGTCGACGACCGGGACGCCCTGCGCGACCTGGGCGAGCGCCTCGACAAGCCCCTCTCCGACGAGCAGGACAACGTCATCCGTGCCGGGTTGCTGAGCGTACGGGCGGAGGTCTACCGGCTGCTGGGCGAGTTGGGAATGGCCGCTGCCGCCAGCCGGCTCGCGCTCGCTCATGCCGAGTCCGCCGGGGATGTGCAGGCGACCGTCATCGCCCGGGCCGAGCTGGCCCACGTGTTGCGGCTGCGGGGTGATCACCAGGAGGCCGACCGGCTGTTCGAGCAGGCTGCCAGCGCCGATGCTCCTGATGCTCTGCGCAGCGTCGTGCATGAGAATGCCGGGCGGAGCGCGTTTGATCAGGGGCGGCATATGGAGGCGCTCGATCATTTTGCTCGGGCTGTGCGGTTGGGGGCGCCCGACGATCAGGAGTTGGTGCAGCGGATCGACGTTGCGTTGGAAGCCGTCTACATTCACGTGCTGCGGGACGGGTGGGGGCCCTATCCACGGTTGCGCCGCGAGATTCTCGGGGTGGTCACGGGCGGGGATCCGGAGTGAAGCTCCTGATGTCCGCCCGCGCGACGCGGCCCCGGCCGGAGGTCTTGGCGTCGTAGAGTGCCGCGTCCGAGGCCGCCACCAGTTCCTCGGCCGTTCCGGCGTCACCGGGCATTGTGGCCACGCCGATGCTCAGGCTGGGCGGGCCGCCGGGCAGGTTCGTGGTTGCCGCGACCGCCCGGGCCAGCGCCTCCGCGACCTCGGTCGCCGCCGTACGGCCCATGCGGAGCAGCATGACGAACTCGTCGCCGCCGAGGCGGGCCGCGATGCCGGTGTCGCCTGTGACCGTACGCATGGCCGACGCCACCGCCTGCAGAGCGCGGTCGCCTTCGAGGTGCCCGTACGTGTCGTTGACGGTCTTGAAATGGTCCAGGTCGACCGTGACCAGGGCGAGGCTGCGGCCGGTGGAGTGGGCCTCGGCGGCCTCGCGGGCGAGGGCGTCGGTGAAGCACCGCCGGTTCGCCAGGCCGGTGAGGGCGTCGGCGTTGGCCTGCTCCTCGAGGACCGTGCGCAGGGTGTCGGCGCGGGCCCGCAGGCTCCCCACCACGACCGCCGTCATTGTGGAGGCCAGGACCATCGCGACCCCGTCCGTGAGCGCCCGGCCGGGTCCGAGAATCGTGAGGACGGCCGCCGCGTTGCCGCCGAAGATCAGGGCGAGGTTGAGGTGGATGAGGCGGCGGCCGAGAAAGTTGGCGGCGTAGATGACGGGCCACAGGTAGAAGAGCTGCGCGCCGGTGCTGGCGTCCTCGGTGGCCAGGTTGAGCACGGTGATCAGCAGCGTGGCCAGGACCGGCGCGGCGGGCCAGAAGGCACGGGGCAGGGCGCCGGGGCGGCGCCAGCAGGCCGCGCCGATTCCCGCCACGAGGATCGTGGCCAGGACCACGCCGGCTATGCCGGCCCGCGAGATGCCCGGGGTCAGGACGCCGGTGATCAGCAGGTACGGGGCTCCGGCCAGCGCGAGGTACGCGACGGCCCGGGCGGCCCCGTGCTGGTCGCGCAGCTCGTAGCCGGAGCGGCCGGCCCTGATCAACACGCCCCCTGATCGGCCGCCCCGCGCCCGAGGTGAGGATTCCAAAAAATCAGGGGTGTGGGTTCAGCGGCTGCCGAGCGTCGCGCCGAGGCTGGCCACGCTCACCAGGAGCAGGGCCGTGACCTCGCGGAGGCCCAGCCGCTGGTGCAGCACCACCAGGCCGGCGATCGCGGCGGCCGCCGGTTCCAGGCTCATGAGGATGCCGAAGACCCGGGTCGGCATGCGGCGCAGGGCATTGATCTCCAGCCCGTACGAGATGACGGATGAGAGCAGGGCGACGGCGGCGGCGCCGATGAGCAGCTGGGGCCGGGTCAACACCTCGGCGGCGCCCGGCGCGCCGAACGGCAGGACGATCAGCGCCGCTACGGCGAGCGCGGCGGCCAGTCCGCCCGTACCCGGGACCAGGGTGCCCAAGTGGGCACTGGCCAGGATGTATGCCGCCCAGCAGAGGCCGGCTGCAAAGGCCAGGAGCAGCCCGGCGGGCGGCGCGGTGACACCGCCGCCGATCCCGAGCAGCGCGACTCCCCCACCGGCCAGCAGCGCCCAGAGCAGGTGGGCCACGCGCCGGGTCTGCGCGAGCGTGAGCAGCAGCGGGCCGAGGAACTCGACGGTGACGCCGACGCCGAGCGGCACCGTGCGCAGGGCCAGGTAGAACAGCAGGTTCATGCCGGCCATGGCAAGACCCAGCAGGGCGGCGGCGCGCCACGCGCCGGCGCTCCACGTCCGGACCTTCGGCCGGAACGCCACCCCGAGCACGAGGGCGGCGACGGCCAGCCGGAGCAGGGTCACGCCCGCCGCGCCGAGATCATCGAAGAGGGTACGGGCGACCGCGCTGCCCACCTGCACGGACGCGATGGCGGTCAGGACGAGCAGCGGTGCCGGCACGGCCCGGCGCTGCCGCCGCTCGACGGCGGTCATTCGGTGCGCAGCGCGACGACCGGGTCGAGCCGCCCGGCGCGCTGGGCGGGTACGACGCCGAAAAGGATGCCGACGGCCGCCGAGACGCCGAACGCCAGCGCGAGTGACCACCAGGTGATCGCGGCGGGCACCGGGGACAGCCGGTCGACGAGCAGGGCCGCGCTGATGCCGAGCGCCATGCCGAGGATGCCTCCGATCGTGGTGAGCAGCACGGCTTCGAGCAGGAACTGCAGGCCGATGTCCCGGGGGCGGGCGCCGACCGCCTTGCGCAGGCCGATCTCCCGGGTCCGTTCGCGGACCGAGACCAGCATGATGTTGGAGACGCCGACGCCGCCGACGAGCAGGCTGATCCCCGCGATGGCGGCCAGGACGCCGGTGAGCACGCCGAGGATGTCGCCGAGCACGCCGAGGATCTGCTCCTGGGTGACGGCGCTGAAGTCGGTGTCGGGATGCCGCTCGCTCAGCGTCGCGACGACGTCGGCGCCGAGGTCGTCGATCCGCTCGCGGTCGGGGGCGCGGATGGCCAGCCCGTCGATGCGGTCGGTGCCGAGCAGCCGCTGGGCGGCGGTGACGGGTACGTGCACCTCGCCGTCGCGGTCCACGCCGAGGCTCTGCCCGAGGCGCTCGAACGTGCCGATGACGCGGAACCGGACACCGCCGATCGTGATCTGCCGACCCACCGGGTCGCGGTCGCCGAACAGCTGGGTGGCGACGCCGGCGCCGAGCACGGCCACGCGGCGGGCGGTGTTGACGTCCGCCCGGGTCAGATAGGTGCCGCGGTCGAGGTGGCGGACGAAGACGGTCGGGGTGGTCTCGAGGACGCCCTGCATGCTCGCGAAGGTCGAGCGGCTGCCCGCCCGTACCGTCTCCCCGGAGGCGATGGTGACCGCCACCCGCGACCGGTCGCCGACGACTCGGCCGACCGGGTCGAGGTCGTCGAGCGACAGTGTGGACACCGAGGGCGCGGAGCCGGCCTCGAGCCGGCCGGGCACGACGATGAGCAGGTTGGAGCCGAGCCCCTCGACCTGCTGCTCGATCTGCTGCTTGGTCCCGGTGCCGATGGCCACGAGCGCGACCACGGCGGCGACCCCGATGACCACGCCGAGCATGGTGAGCACGCTGCGCAGCCGGTTGGCGCGCAACGCGTCGAGGGCGACGCGCCACGCCTCGGCGAGCCTCACGACAGGCCGCCGACGATGAGGCCGTCGCGCATGACGATCTGCCGGTTGGCGCGGGCCGCGACCTCCCGGTCGTGGGTGACCAGGACCACCGCGACGCCGTCGGTGTTGAGCGACTCCAGCAGCGTGAGGACCGACTCGCCGGTCGTGGAGTCGAGGTTGCCGGTCGGCTCGTCGGCCAGCAGCACCGAGGGGCCGGTGACCAGTGCCCGCGCGATCGCGACCCGCTGCTGCTCGCCGCCGGACATCTGGTTGGGGCGGTGGTCGACCCGGTGCGCCAAGCCGACGCGGGCCAGCATCTCGGCGGCGCGGGCCCGGCGTTCGCGGCGGCCGACGCCGCGGTAGACCAGCGGCAGCGCGACGTTGTCCCGGGCGGTCGTCCGCGGCAGCAGGTGGAAGGACTGGAACACGAAGCCGATGACCTCGTTGCGCAGGCGGGCCATTTCGGGAGGCGTCAGCGAGGTGACGTCGCGGCCGCCGATGACGAGCGTGCCGCCGGTGGGACGGTCGAGGCCGCCGAGGAGGTGCATCAGCGTCGACTTGCCGGACCCGGAGGTGCCCACGATGGCGAGGTAGTCGCCGTCCGCCACGGTCAGTGACACCCCGCGCAGGGCCGGCACGGACACGCCGTCCAGTTCGTACGTGCGGGTGACGCCGGTGGCGACGATGGCCGGGCCGCTCACGGCAGGTCTTGCCCGGCGCTGACCTGGTCGGTACCCGCCACCACGATCCGCTGGCCGGCGTCGAGGCCGGAGACGACCTGGACCACGTCCTCACCCTGGACGCCGAGGGTGACCGGGATCCGCTCCGCCTTGCCGCCGCGGACGGCCCAGACGACGTCACGGCCGTCGCTGGACACCACGGCGCCCGCGGGTACGGTGACCGCGTCCGTGGCCTGCCGCACCCGGAGCCGGACGATGGCGCTCATCCCGGGCCGCGGGGTGGGCGCGGCGGTGCCGTCGGCGTACGTGCCCTTGCCGAGCGACAGCCGCACCCGGTACGAGACGCCGCCGCGTGCCGATCTCGTGGGGAGCAGGTCGACGGCGCGGATCTTGGCCTCGTAGGTGGCGCCGGTCGCGGCGTCGAGCTCGACCGTCCCCGTACCCCCGGGCTTGACCAGCAGCACGTCGGTCTCGTCGACCTCGGCCGCGACGCCCAGCCCGGCGGTGTCGACGACGGTCAGGATGGGGGTGCCAGTGCCGACCGCGGCGCCTTCCGGGACGGCCGCGTCCACGCCGGGCAGCGGTGCCCGGGGAGCGGCGGGCGCTGCGGCGGCGGCCGGATCGGCGTTGGCGATCAGGTCGGTCAGCGACGGGCTGCCCGCGGCGGTGACGCCTCCGAGCTGGACCACCCCGGAGACGGGTGCCCGCAGGGTCAGGGCGTCGACCGCGGCCTCGGCCAAGTCGTACGCCTGCCGCGCCTGCACCCGTTGCGCCGCGGTGAGGGCGTCGACGGCATCGGCCACGCTCGCCACACCGCTCTCGAGCGAGCGTACGGCGGCACCGGCGGCCGCCGAGACGGCCGCGTACTGTTCCCGCGCCGCGGCGAGCTGGGCGAGCAGGGCCTTGCGCAGGGCCTCGTCGGTGATCCTCGAGGCCGCCTCCCGCGCCTCGGCGAACGCCTTGTCCGCGTTCGAGTCGGTGCGCCGGCGGGCCGCGGTGAAGCCGGCCGCGCCACCCCCGGCCGGTACGCCGCCCGCGGAGGCCGCGTCGAGCGCCTCAGTGGCGGCGTCGAGGCGTTTCTCGGCGGCCGGGGAGTCGACGACGGCGACCACCTGGCCCCGGCGTACCCGGTCGCCGGCCTCGACGCGCAGCTCCGCGAGGGTGCCCTCGGCCGGCGCGGTCACCGTGCCGGCCGCCCGGACGGTCACCGCGCCGGACGCCTCCACGACCTCGTCGACGGTGCCGCGGCCGGCCGCGCCGACGGTGACCCCGGACGGCTCGTCACCGCAGGAGGCCGCGGTCAGCGGGGGCAGCAGGACGCACGCGAGCACCAGCACGGCGGCGCGACGGGGGGTTCGGGGCACGGACGCCACTCTATGTCGCACTCCGTACGCCGCGATCGGACCGAACGGTGGGGCCGCCGCGACCCGGGTGGCCCAGGCGCCGCAGGCCGAACGGCCGGGATGAACGATTTCGGACCAGCCGGACGAATACCGGAGTCGTGTCAGGTATCCGCTCGGTGGGTGGCGGGAGGCCGACGGCGCAACTCACCATGGCGTGGAAGTGTAGAAGAGCGGTCGGCAGCCGGCGGACCGCACACGATGACAATCGGCCGTCCCTGAACCGCGCGTCCCCCGCGCCCGTAATCCTCAGCACGGTGCCCTATTGCGTACGCGAAGGAACGTGTGACATGTCGCTCCATGGATTACCCACCGCCGCGATGCTGCGCGCCGACGAGCTGACCGTCGTGCACCACGACGACACCGTGAGCCGGTTCACCGACGTCACCTACACGCTGAGCCGGGCGGGCCTGCGGGTGCTGACCGCCGCCGGGGACGAGAAGGCGTTCCCGGGCCACGACGTGCTGACCACCCACGCCCGCCTGACGCACCACCCGATGGCCGCGTAGCGGCCGGAGAAGACACGGACGGCCCGCCGGCAGCATGCCGGCGGGCCGTCGTCGTGCGGGCGTGGATCAGGTGCCGGGACGGCGCCCGAACACCTTGACCTTGCTGCCGATCTTGCCGATGCCGTAGTACGCCTTGGCGTCCGACGGCAGCAGGTTGACGCAGCCGTGCGAGCCGCGCCACGCGTCGTGCAGGTAGGTGGTCGTCTGGTGGAAGCCCCTGCCACCGACGAAGCGCTGCCAGTACGGCAGCCACACGTGGTACGGGTCCGACCATTCCTTCTTGGTGCGCTTGTTGATCGTGAAGGTGCCGGCCGGCGTCCGGTAGCCCTTCATGCCGGTGCGGGTGACCGTCGGCTTGCGGTACACGTTGCCGTTCTTCATCACCCACGTCGTCTGGTGGGTGAGGTCCACACAGAACGTGGTCCCCGTGCGGCTCGCCCGGCACGACGACGTCTTGGTCTCGGCGAGGCGCTTGGCCACGCCGTACGTCGTCGGCCCCGCAAGCCCGGCGACCGGCTGGATGCCGTACCGGCTCTGGAACTTCTTGATCGCCTTGCAGTCGGCGGCGGACTGGCGGCCGTCGACCGTGACCGCGCCGAAACCACCGAGCTTCTTGAGGTAGCCCTCGACCTGCTTCTGATACCGGCCCGTCGAGCACGTGGCCGCGGCGGCCCTCGTGACGACGGCGGTGACCGGTGCCGCGGCGGCGACCCGCGGGGCGGCCGAGGCCGCACCCGGGATCAGCGCGACAGCGCCGAGTCCCCCGCCGACCGCCGTCGCCACCACGGCGGCGGCGAGGCGCGCGGAAACCCGCTGCACTCCCAAAACGTCCTCCCCAGGAAACGTGAGAGGCATATGGAAACACACCGGGGGCGCGCGAAGGATCGGCCGGGCGATGGTGGCACGGAACCGGTAGGTCAGGACCGGCGACGCGGCGTCACAGGGGCGTGGCGAAGTCTTGCACCCAGTACGGCGTCCGGTCCGGGGAGAAGGCCAGGCCCAGCCCGACCTCGTGCAGGCGGCAGTCCATGATGTTCTCCCGGTGCTCCGGGCTGTGCATCCAGCCGTCCACGACCTCGTAGACGCTGTCCTGGCCGCGCGCGATGTTCTCGCCGTAGCGCGACCACTCGTAGCCCGTGGCGCGCACCCGCTCGCCGGCCCGGTCGCCGTGGAAGTCCTCGTGGGCGAAGTAGCCGTGCCCGGCCATGTCCGCGGCGTGCCGGTTGGCGGCGACGATCAGCCGCCGGTCGGCGGTGAGGTCGTCGCAGCCGCCGCGCCGCCGGTGCTCGTTGACCAGCCGCAGCGCCTGCTGCTGGACGTCGCCGCCCGGGTCGGAGGAGAGCGCTTGGGCGGGCGTGACGTCGCGGTTCGCGGCGGCCGCGGTGCCCTTCTGCGGTTCGGCGGCCCGGTCCGGCGCGTCGTCGGCGGCCGGCCGGACGCTCGGCGCGGGGTCGTCCTGGGCGGGCCGGTCCGGCTTCCCGGCCGGCGAACCCCCGGGCCGGGCGGGCCGGTCGCCGGTCGTCCCAGGAGCATCCGGTACGCCGGTGACGGCCGGCGCTGCCGACACGGGTACGCCGGTGTCGACGGGACTCGCGGGTACACCGGAGTCCGCGGGCAGCTGCGGCACCGCGGTCATGTCGGGCATCTCGGGCACCACCATCGCCGGGACCGGCGGCGCGTCCGCAGTCGTCTCCGCGCCCGCGGTGGTCGCGACCATGACCCCGCCCACCAGGACCGCCGACACCGCAACCGTCACCACGACAGCAGGCTTGCGCACCCTTGCCCTCTTCTCGTGCTCCTGGCGCCGCACCCCGTGCACACCGCCCTCGAGGGGGACCAACGCGGCGATGATCGATCCGGTGACTCACGGCCGTCGCGGCACAAGATCCGCCGTTAGCCGGTAATAGCGCCTCTGAGCTGGGATTTCGACCGTACGAAAGGGACCCTCCACGTCGCACAGTCGCACCGGCGAACCGGACACTTCATCCCTTCGGGGTAACCCGCCCGGGCGTAGTTGCCGACCGGGCGACCGGTCCCCCGCCTCCCCCGGCCATGGCTACCGTTTCGCGGTGCGCAACCGCTACCTGGACCTCCTCCGGGCCGCCGCGATCGTCCGTGTCGTCGTCTACCACCTGTTTGGCTGGCCCTGGCTCGCCCTCCTGCTCCCCGCGATGGGGATCATGTTCGCCCTGGCGGGATCGCTGACCGCGGCGTCGCTGGACCGGCGGGCGGCGGGGAAGGTCATCGGCTCCCGGCTGCGCCGGCTGCTGCCACCGCTGTGGCTGCTCGCCCTCATCGTGGTGCCCGCGATGATCTTCGCGGGCTGGGCCGGGCAGGACGGTGGCGACAAGCCCTGGAGCTGGAAGCTGGCGCTGTGGATCCTGCCGCTGGGCGACCCGCCGGGCAGCTCGGAGGGCATCGACGCCTGGGAACCGCTCTGGTACATCCGGGCGTACCTGTGGTTCGTGCTGCTGTCCCCGCTGCTGTACCTCGCGTACAAGAGGATCGCCTGGGCCGCGGTGGCAGCGCCGATCGTGCTCATCGCGGTGCTGGACAAGACCGGTCTCACCCTGCCGTTCGGCCGCGCGGACGCGGCGATGTGGGACTTCGCCACGTACGGCGCGTGCTGGATCGCCGGGTTCGCCCACCACGACGGGCGCCTGCACCGGCTCCGCCCGGGCCTGGTGACCGCCGGCGCCGCGGTGCTCGGGGTCGCCGCGCTCTACTGGCTGCACGGGCACGCGGCCGAGGAGGGGTACGACCTCAACGACGTGCCGGAGGCCCAGGCGCTGTGGTCGCTCGCCTTCGTCCTGTTGGCGCTGCGCTGGCGGCCGGACATGACGTGGCTGTCGTACGCCCGCCCGCTGGATCGCGCCGTCACGCTGCTCAACGCGCGGGCGGTCACCATCTATCTGTGGCACAACATCGCGATCGCGGCGATCTGGCCGGTGCTGACCGTGCTGACGCTGGACGATCTCGGGTCGCTCGAGGGGCCGGTGTCGCTGGGCGCGACGCTGGCGCTGACGGCGGTGGCGGTGCTGGCCTTCGGCTGGGTGGAGGACCTGGCCGCCCGCCGCCGGCCCCGGCTGTGGCCGGCGTACGCGCCACCGGCTCCGGCGCGCCACTCGGAAGCCTCTTCGGCGCAGAAAGCGCCCGTTGCTGCCGAGACGCCCGTGCAGAGCTCCCCGGTGCCCGCTCAGCCGGCCGCCGGGGACCACCGGAAAGCCCTCGGTGAGGAGCCGGTCGTCTCGTGGTTCGGGAGCGGTCCCGAGCGGGACTGACCTCCCGCCGAGCGGGACCGGACGAAGTGAAACAATCTCGCTGATCCTCCGGAATTGCCCGCTAACCTGAGCGAATGGGGCAGCCGGGACAAATGGCGCCACCGTCGGGGCCGCCCGGCGGTGCGACGTCGCTCGTCTTCCGGGCCGGCCCGCTGCTCTGCGCCGTCCGCATCGAGGACGTCATCGAGACGATGCGTCCCCTGGCCGTCCACCCGCTGGCCGGCACGCCGCCGTTCGTCAGCGGCATCTGCATCATGCGCGGCGCGCCGACCCTGGTCGTCGACGTCGCCCGGCTGCTCGGCGGGGTGACCGCCCCGGTGCGCCGGTTCGTCGCGGTGCGCACCGAGCGGGGCCCGGTGGCCTTCGCGATCGGGGAGATCCAGGGCGTACGGCCGGTCGCGGCGGACGCGGCGGCGCGGCACGAGGCGCTGCTGGGCGACGCGCCGGCCCGCCTGGTCGCGGCCGTCGGCACCCTCGACGCCGAGCCCGTCCTGGTGCTGCAGAGCATGCGGCTCGTCCCCGACGAGGTGTGGTCGGCGGCCGCGGATCTGGCGGTGCCGTCGTGAGAGCGGGTCCCGACGTCATCCGGTTCCGGTCGGTGCTGGCCGTCCAGCTCGGGTGGGTCTTCGACGACAACGACGTGCCCCAGCTCACCCAGGCGCTGCGGCGCCGGGTGGACGCCGTGGGGCTGCCGCCGACCGCGTACCTGCGGCGGCTCGCCGGCGGCGGCTGGGATTCGGAGCTGACCGCCCTCGCCGAGGACCTCGCCATCAATGAGACGTACTTCTTCCGGCACGGCGAGCAGTTCCGGGCGCTGGCCGAGGTCGCGCTGCCCGAGCGGCTCGAGGACCGGCGCGCCCAGCGGGTGCTGCGCATGCTCTCCGTGGGGTGCTCGTCCGGCGAGGAGGCGTACTCGATGGGCATCGTCGCCCGGGAGGCGCAGCCGGATCCGGACTGGATCGTGGCGGTCCTCGGGCTGGACGCCAGCCCCGCGGTCCTGCGCCAGGCCGAACGCGCCGTGTATTCGGCCTGGGCGCTGCGGGAGACGCCGGACGGGATCCGGGAGCGCTGGTTCCGGCCGGTGGACGGCGACCACGTGCTCGATCCCCGCATCCGCGCCGCCGTACGGTTCCGCCGCTACAACGTGGCCACCGAGGACGAGCTGCTGTGGCGCGCGGGCCAGTACGACGTGATCTTCTGCCGGAACCTGCTCATGTACCTGACCCCGGAGCTGCGGGATTCCCTGGTCGGGCGGATGACCCGCGCCCTGGCCCCGGGCGGCTACCTGTTCCTCGGGCACACCGACTCGCTCGGCACCCGGCCCGAGGGGCTGCAGCCGCAGCACACGCACCGGACGTTCTACTACCGCCGGTCCGCGGTGCCCGCCCCTGCCGCGCCGGAGCCGCGCCTCGGGCCGGAGCCGGTGCGGACCGCACCGCCGCGTCCGCTGCCCCCCGTGCCGGCGGGGCAGCGCGGCACGTACGACAAGGCGCTGGGGCTGCTGCAGGAGGAACGCTTCGCCGAGGCGCTCGCCTGCGTCGAGGCCGGCCTCGACGCCCGGCCCTCCCCTCGCGACCTGCTGCTGCACAGCGTCCTGCTGGGCCAGGCCGGCCGCCTCGAGGAGGCCGAGATGGGCTGCCGGCGGCTGCTGGACACCGACGGGCTGTACGCCGACGCCCACCACCAGCTCGGCGTCTGCCTCGAGGGCGGTGCGTCCGTCGATGTGGCGATCGGCCATTACCGGCTGGCGACGTACCTCGATCCCGGGTTCGCGATGCCGCGGCTCCGGCTCGGCCTGCTGGCGCGGCGCCGCGGTGACCACGAGGCCGCCGGCGTCGAACTGGAACAGGCCCTCGTCCTGCTCCGGCAGGAGGCCGAGCACCGGCTGACGCTGTTCGGCGGCGGCTTCGGGCGGATCGCGCTGACCACCCTGTGCCGCGCCGAGCTCGAGTCCGGCGGGGTACGCCGATGAGCCCGAACGAGGTGTCCCAGCGGCTGGCCGAGCTGCGGGAGGAGTTCGACCGCTCGTTCGCCGAGCCGGCTCGCCGCCACGACGTCGAGTACGCCGAACTGCTCGCCGTGCACGCGGGCGGGCGCCCGTACGCGCTGCGCTTGTCCCAGGCCTCGGGGCTGCACTCGGACCGGCCCGTGACGCCGTTGCCCGGACCGCACGCCGCCCTGCTCGGCGTGGCGGGCTTCGGCGGCGCGATCGTCCCCGTCTACGACCTCGCCGCCCTGCTCGGGCACGCCGTGCCGGAGCGGCCGCGCTGGCTCGTGCTCGCCGCCGGCACTCCCCCGCTGGCGCTCGCCTTCCACGAACTGGACGGCCATGTCCGGGTGGCGGCGACGGAGATCGTCGAGGAGGCCGCCGGGCCCGACGGCCCCGCCATCCTGCGCGGCATGGTGCCCCTGGCCGGCGGTACCCGCCCGATCGTCGACCTGCCCGCCGCCCGGGCTGTCGTGCACCAGCTCACCGGCCACCACCCGTACGTCCCCGAGGAGCGATGATGGCCAAACGGACCTTCGGCACCAAACTGGCGGCCGGCTTCGGCATAACCGTGTTCGTGACCCTGCTCATCTGCGCGGCTTCGGTGGCCGCGCTCTCGGTCGTGGTGGACGCCAAGGACGAGGCCATCAAGGTCGCGGTGGCGGACCTGGTCAGCGCGGAACACCTGTCCACCAAGGCGGAGAGCCGGATCTCCGACGGCCGCGGCTACCTGATCACCGGCAGTCAGGACGACCTGAACGCCGCCGTCGCGGACCGCCAGGAGTTCCTCGCACTGGTCGCCCGTCTGCGCGGCACCCTGACGGACCCGAACGCACGAAATCTGCTGGATGCGGTGACCTCCGCGGAGGCGACGCATGCGGCTGCGCTGGATCCCGTCATTGAACGTCGCAAGACGATCGATGACCTGAAGAGCCTCGGTCAGCTCAACGCGACCGACCTGGCCCCGGCCCGTGAGGCGCTGCGGGGCGCCATCGCCGCCCTGACGGCGCGGGTCCGCGCGGTGGTCGAGACGGCCCGGCGGGAGGCGTCGGCCAAGGCCACCCGCTCCATCGTGGTCATCGTCGCGCTGGGCGCGCTGGCGCTGGTCTTCGGCACCTCGGTCGCCTGGAAGCTCAGCCGGGACCTGCGGCGCGAGGTGGGCACCGCGGTGGGGCACATCCAGAGCTCCTCGGCCCAGTTGGAGGCCGCCGCCACCCAGCAGGCCGGCGGCGGCCGGGACCAGGCCAGCGCGATGAGCGAGATCACCACCACGATCAGCGAGCTGCTCATCACGTCGCGGCAGATCGCGGAGAGCGCCCAGCGGGTGTCCAAGATCGCCGAGGAGACCTCGGAGGCGGCCCGGACCGGCGACGCGACCATCGACCAGACCCGAACCTCCATCGGGGCGATCCGCACCCAGGTCGACCAGATCGTGCAGCACATGCTGGCGCTCGGGGAGAAGTCGCAGCAGATCGGCGGCGTCGTCGACCTCGTCTCCGAGCTGGCCGAGCAGACCAACATCCTGGCGATCAACGCCACCATCGAGGCGAGCGGCGCGGGCGAGTGGGGGCGCCGGTTCGCGGTGGTCGCGGAGGAGATCCGCAAGCTCGCCGACCGGACCGCGGGTTCCGCCAAGGAGATCCGGGCCCTCATCGAGGACGTCCGCGGCGCGGTGAACACCACCGTCATGGCCACCGAGATCGGCGCCAAGTCGGTCGACGCGGGCGCCCGGCAGTTCGACGACGCCACCGACTCGTTCCGGCGCATCGCCGGGCTCGTCGCCACCACCAACGACGCCACCCGCGAGATCGAGCTGTCCACCAAGCAGCAGACCACGGCGGTGGAGCAGGTCAATGTGGCCGCGAACGACACCGCCCGGGTCACCCGCGAGAGCGAGGCGAGCGCGGTGCAGACCCGGCAGACCGCGACGCACCTGGCGACCCTCTCGAGCGACCTGCTCAAGCTCGTCGGCAACGGTCGCCGATGAGCGCGGATCCGCTGCGCTACTTCCGGATGGAGGCGCGCGAGCTCGTCGACCAGATCAGCGCCGGCGTGCTGGACCTCGACCAGCACCCCGGCACCGAACCCGTGGCCCGGCTGCTGCGCTTCGCGCACACGCTCAAGGGCGCCGCCCGGGTCGTGCGCCAGCAGGAGATCGCCGACCGGGCGCACGCCTTCGAGGAGGTGCTCGTCCCGCACCGCAGCGTCGACGGGCCGTTGCCCACCGACGAGCTGCGGGAACTGCTGCGCCTCAACGACGAGATCGAGGCGTACGTGGCGGCCCTGGAACCCTCCGCCGCCGGCGAGACGGCCGAGCCGCCCGCGGGTGACATGGCCGTCCCGGCGCCCCCGACGGAGGGGCGTCAGCGGCCCGCGGCACCCGGAGCGGCACCCGCCGGCGACCCGGCGCCGGTCGCGCGCGCCGCCACGGCGGACGTCGACGACCTGCTCGACGCCGTCGGCGAGGCGCACGCCCGGTTCGCGCCGCTACGCAGCGGCGGCGCCTCGATGGACGAGCTGCACCAGGCCGCCGAGTCGCTGGCCGAGCAACTGCGCGCCGCGTCGGGTGCGGCCCCCTCCGAGGCGGCGCGGGCCGCGGCCCAGCGGCTGGCCGCCGACCTGAGCACCTTCGGGCGCCGGCTCACCACGACGGTCGATCAGGTCGAACGCGAGCTCGACGAGATCCGCGGCCGGGCCGAGCGGCTCCGGCTGGTCGCCGCGTCCAGCATCTTCACCGCACTGCACCGGGCCGTGCGCGACGCGGCCGACGCGCAAGAGCGGCGGGTGCACTTCGAGGCCCGCGGCGGGGACCTGCGGATGGACCCACACGTGCTGGCGCTCGCCAGCGGCGCGCTGCTGCACATCGTACGGAACGCGGTCGTGCACGGCATCGAGCCGCCTGAGCAGCGGGCCCAGGCCGGCAAACCCGCGGAGGGCACGGTGGCCGTGGCGGTCGAGCGCCGCGGCCGCTACGCGGCGTTCCTGTGTACGGACGACGGCCGCGGCTTCGACCTGGCGGCCCTCCGGCGCACCGCCGAGGCCCGCGGGCTGCTCGCCCCCGGGGGTCCGGAACCCGACGAGCGCACCCTGCTCGACCTCGTGTTCCGCGGCGGGATCAGCACCTCCCCCACGGTGACCGAGGTGGCCGGGCGCGGCATCGGCCTCGACATGGCCCGCGACGCCGCCGCGCAGCTGGGCGGGGACGTCAGCGTGCGGACCACCGCAGGACGGGGAACGACGATCGAGCTGGTGCTGCCGCTGGCCCTGCTGTCGCTGCACGGGCTCGTCGTCGAAGCGGCCGGCACCGTCGCCACCGTGCCGCTGGACAGCGTGCGCACCTGCGTACGCCTGGTGCCCGAGCAGGCGACGGCGGCGGCGGTGACCGGCAAGCTCGCGCACGACGGCGAGGCCGTACCGTTCCTGCCCCTGGCCCGCGCCCTGTACGCCGGCACCACCGTGCCCGAAGGGGGCGGCCCGGGCGTCGCGGTGCTGGTCACCGCGGACGGCGACTCCGTGGCGGTGGGCGTCGACCGGCTCGCCGGCACCTCCACGCTGGTGGTACGGCCCCTGCCGGAGCTGGCACCCGCCGCCGCGGTGATCGGCGGCGTGGCCATGGATCTCGACGGCAACCCGCGCCTGGTCCTCGACGCGCACGGCCTGATCGCCGAGACGTCGCGGATCGGCGCCGGGGGCGCGGCACCGCCCCCGGCGCCCCCGCAGCGGCTGCCGATCCTGGTCGTCGACGACTCGCTCACCACGCGGATGCTCGAGCGCAGCATCCTCGAGTCGGCCGGCTTCGAGGTGGACCTGGCCGCCTCCGGCGAGGAGGGCCTCGACAAGGCCCGCTCCCGCCGGTACGGGCTGTACCTGACCGACATCGACATGCCCGGCATCGACGGCTTCACCTTCGTCGCCGAGACGCGCGCCGACCCGGACCTCGCCGGCGTGCCCGCGATCCTGGTCAGCTCCCGCGCCAGCGCCGAGGACCGGGCCCGGGGCACCGCGGTGGGTGCGAGCGCGTACGTGGTCAAGGGCGAGTTCAACCAGGAGGAACTGCTCGCCCACATCCGACGGCTGGTGGCGTCATGATCCGCGTACTCGTGGTCGAGGACTCGTCGACCATGCGGCACCACCTGCGCGAGTCGCTCGCCGGGGATCCGGAGCTGCAGGTGGTCGGCGAGGCCCTGGACGGCGGGCAGGCGGTGGAGATGGTCGGACGGCTGCGCCCGGACGTGGTGACGATGGACATGATGCTGCCCACCATGAGCGGGCTGGTCGCCACCGAGCACATCATGGCCGAGTTCCCGACGCCGATCCTGGTCGTGTCCTCGGCCGACCGGCAGGAGCTGTTCAGCACGTACAACGCGCTCGCGGCGGGCGCCGTGGACGTGCTCGAGAAGCCGCGGGGCGACGACTCGGACGCCGGGTGGGGGCGGCGGCTCTGCTCGGCCGTACGGATGGTGGCCCGGATCCGGGTGATCACCCACCCGCGCGCCCGGCTCGACGGCCGCAGGCGGGCCGAGCCCATCGCGGGGCCGCCGGTGCCCGCGCCGGCCGAGTCGGCGTTGAGCGTGGTGGCCGTCGGCGCGTCGACGGGCGGGCCGGGCGCGGTCACCGATCTGCTGCGCGCGCTGCCGGTCGACTTCCGCACGCCGGTGCTCTGCGTGCAGCACATCGCGGCCAGCGAGCCGTTCGCCGTGGCGTTCTCCGACTGGCTCGCCGGGCAGACCGGGCGCAACGTCAGCTACGCGGCCGACGGCGTGCCGCTGCGCACCATGTCCGGGCGGGTGCTGCTGGCGCCGCCGGACCGGCACATGCTGATCGCCGACGGCCTGATCCGGCTCAACCAGGCACCACCCCGCCACTCCTGCCGGCCCTCGGTGGACGTGCTGTTCGAATCAGTGGCGGCGGAGTACGGGCCGTCGGCGGCCGGCTGCCTGCTGACCGGCATGGGCCGCGACGGCGCGGACGGGTTGCTGCGGATGCGCTCGCGCGGGGCGGTCACGTTCGCGCAGGACGAGGCGAGCTGCGTCGTCTACGGCATGCCCCGCGAGGCCGCGCTGCTGGGCGCGGCCACGTACGTGCTGTCCCCGCCCAGGATCGCCGCCCGGCTCGCCGAGCTGGCCCCGCGCGTGGGGGCCGCCCGATGACGCCCGCCGTCCTGATCGTCGACGACAGTCTCACCGTACGAATGGACCTGCACGAGGCCTTCGAGGCCGACGGCTTCACCACGATGCTCTGCGCGACCGGCGCGGAGGCCCGGGAGGCGTTCCGCGCGGGCGGCTTCGACGTCGCGGTGCTCGACGTGGTGCTGCCCGACGCCGACGGCGTGGACCTGCTGCGGGAGCTGCGGACCCTGCCGGGGCGCGGAGACACCGTCACCCTGCTGCTGTCGACCGAGGCGGAGGTCGCCGACCGGCTGCTCGGGCTGCGGACCGGCGCGGACGAGTACGTGGGCAAGCCGTACGACTCCGGCTACGTGGTCGCCCGTACCCGGCAGCTGCTCGGCGAGGACAATCCGGCCGACCCGCGGACGACGGTGCTGGTCATCGATGACAGCGTGACGTTCCGCGAGCAGCTGCGCCAGCTCCTGGAGCCCGAGGGCTACGCGGTGCTGACGGCCGCCTCCGGTGAGGAGGGGCTGCGTACGGCGGCCGAGCGGCGGCCGCAGGCGGTGATCGTGGACGGCATCATGCCCGGCATCGACGGCGCGACCGTGATCCGGCGGATGCGGCTCGACCCGGCGCTGCGCGACACGCCCTGCCTGCTGATGACCGCCGCCGACGACTACGCCACCGAGGTGCAGATGCTGGAGGCGGGCGCCGACGCGTTCGTCCGCAAGCAGCAGGATCTGGCCGTGGTGCTCGCGAAGCTGGCCGCGGTGCTGCGGACCAGCGCCGAGCAGCTGCCCATCGAGGCGATCGGCAGCCTGCACGGTCCCGGCAAGGTGCTGGCCGTGAGCGGGGACCGGCGCCGGCTCGACGAGTGGGGCGACGCCCTGCGCGACGACGGCTACGACGTGGTCGCGGCCGCCGGCGGCGACGCGGCCCTCGACCTGCTCGCCGCCCAGCCGGTGGACTGCATCGTGCTCGGCCTCGACGGCGACGGCCGGCGGACCTGCGCCCGGATCAAGGAGGTGCCGCAGATCCGTGACACCCCGCTGGTCATGACCGGCGACCAGGACGACGCGCTGCTCGAGAGCCTGGCGGCGGGGGCCGACGATTACGTGCGCTCGGCGGACGGCACGGAGACTCTGCGGGCGCACGTCCGGGCGCAGATCCGCCGCAAGCAGTCGCTGGACGAGAGCCGCCGGATCCGCGAGGAGCTGATGCGCCGGGAACTCGACGCCGCCGGTGAGCGCGCCGCCCGGCAGTTGGCCGAGACGCGAGCAGCGCTGGTGGAGGAGCTGGAGTGGCGCAACCGCGAGCTCGAGGCGTTCAGCGGCTCGGTCTCGCACGACCTGCGCGGGCCGCTGCAGGTGATCAGCAGCTACGCCGAGTCGATGCTCGAGGAGGACGAGGAACCGATCGGCGACGAGACCCGGCACCGGCTGCAGCGCATCCACGCGGCGGCCGGGCGGATGGCCGACCTGGTCGAGTCGCTGCTGATCCTGGCCCGGGCCAGCCGTGGGGACCTGCGCCGGCGACGTTTCGACCTGACCGAGACCGTCTGGCAGGTGATCCGCGAGGTCGAGGCCCGCGACCCGGACCGCGAGATCGAGTTCAAGGTGGACGAGGCGATGTCGGCCGACGCCGACGAGGGCCTGGTCCGGGTGATCCTGGAGAACCTGATCAACAACGCGGCCAAGTTCACCCGCAAGGTCGAGAAGCCGGCGATCGAGATCGGCTGGAGCGGGCCCGGTGAGGAACCGCGCTACCACATCCGCGACAACGGGGCGGGCTTCCCGGCGGGCAAGGCGGGCGAACTCTTCCGGCCGTTCGCGCGGCTGCACAGTGCCGCCGACTTCCCGGGCACCGGCATCGGCCTGACCACCGTGAACCGGGCGGTGGAGCGGCACGGCGGCGAGATCCACGCGGAGGGCGAGGACGGCCGCGGCGCGACCTTCTGGTTCACCCTGCCGCCGGCCCGCCAGGCCTGACCGGGCGTCACCCCCGGCACGGTACCGGCCGGGGGTGAGCACCGGGTCAGTCGGTGGCGAGCGCCGCGACCGGGCTGACCTTGGCGGCGCGGCGGGCCGGCAGAACTCCCGCGGCCGCGGTGAAGAGCACCAGCACGAGGAACACCACCACGAGCTGGCCGATCGGCAGTTCCAGCGGCGCGTTCACCCCGAGGGCCTTCAGCGCCAGCCAGGCGTACGGCACGCCGAGCACCACGCCGATCGTCGCGCCGATCACCCCGTACAGGCTGGATTCGGCGGTGAGCATCATCCGCAGGCTGCCGCGGGAGAGGCCGACCGCGCGCAGCAGGCCGGACTCGCGGACCCGTTCGACCACCGACAGGGCGGTCGTGGTGCCGACACCGACGACCGCGATCAGCACGGTCAGCCCGATCAGCCCGATGACCACCGCCAGCACGCCGTTGAGCACGGTGTTGAACTGGTCGCGCTGGTCGGCGAGGACGTCGACGCCCAGCCCGGCGTGTCCCTGGGCCAGCTGCCGCATGGCCTTCTGCCCGGCGGTACGCCCCTCCTCGCCGGCCTTGGCGGCGTCGGCGAGCACGCCGGAGTACGTCTGCGGCGCGCCCAGCTTCGTGAGGTCGCCGGGGTCGGCCAGGATGAACGACTGCAGCGGCGCGGAGTCCGGCAGGGTCGCGACGACCTCCACGCGGACCTTGTTCTTCTTCTTGCCGGCCGTCAACGTGGTGGTGTCGCCCACCTTCAGCCCGGTCGTCTCGGTCGCGTACGCGTCCAGGGCCACCTTGCCCGGGCCGATCGCCGCCAGCGAGCCGGCGGTGACGTCGATCTTCTTCAGCTCGGGCAGCGTGGTCATGGACAGGTCGGTCGCGCTCAGCGCGGTGGCGCTGGTCCCGATGAGCACCTCGGGCAGCCGGCGGTACGGCGTCACGTGCGTCAGGTCCGGGCTGGCCTTCGCCTGCTCGAGGACGGCGGGCGTGACGGGGTCGTCCCCGTTGGCGGTCAGCTCGAAGTCGGCCGGCTCGGACGAGGCCATCTCCCGGTCCGCGAGCACCCGTACCGAGGCTCCGGTCACGACCACTCCCGCGATCAGCGTGACGCCGAGCGCGACGACCACCGACACGGCGGCCGCCCGCCGCGGTGCACCGCCGACGCCGCCGACCGCGAGCCGGCCGACCGGGCCGAGGCGGCGCAGCGGCCAGCCGACCGTGGCGAGCACGGGCCGGACCAGCAGCGGGCCGAGGGCCATGAGCGCGAAGAAGGCGAGGGCTCCGGAGCCGACGACGGCGAGCAGCATCGGCTGGGGGTCGTAGTTGCGCGGGTCGCGGCCGGGCAGGTTCATGAAGACGTACGCGGCCAGCAGCGCCGCTCCACCGGCAAGCAGCAGCCCGAACGCGCCGCGCAGCTTGCCGATGCCCTTGCGCCCGGACGTGGTGCTCGCGGAGCGCAGCGCTTCCAGCGGTGCCACCTTCGCCGCCGAGAACGCCGGTGCCAGTACGGCCAGCACGGTGATCGCGACCGCCAGCAGCACCACGCCGGCGGCGGGCAGCAGGGGCAGGCCGGGGGCGGCGAGGTCCACGTCGAACGCGCCGGCGATGGGCGGGACGGCGTACCCGAGGGCCAGCGCGCCGAGCACGCCGACCACGCCGGCGATCAGGCCGGTGAGCGCGCCCTCGGCGGCGAGGGCCCGCCACAGCGCGCCGCGTCCCGCGCCGACCGCCCGCAGCAGGGCCAGCTGGCGCATCCGCTGGGCGAAGACGATGCGGAAGGTGGAGGTGGCGACCAGGCCGGCGGCGCAGACCGCGACGGCGACGAAGACGCCGACCGCGATGAAGACCTCGTTGACCTCGGAGGCCGCCTCCTCGGCCTCCGCGCGGCGCACGTCGTCGCCGGCGCGGATCCCGGCCCGCACGAAGCCCTCCTTCGGTGCGGGGGCCGCCGCGATGATCCGCTCGGCACCGGTCCGGACGGCGTCGGCGTCGGCGCCGGGCTCGAGGCGCAGGTCCACCCGTTGCACGACATCCTCGCCGAGCAGCTGCGTCACGGTGCCCTGCGGCGCGTATGCGGTGAACCCGTAGTCGCTGTCGGCGTCCACGATCCCGGTGACCTTGAGCTGCACCGGCTTGATCGGCTTGCCGTCGTCGTCCCAAGCGGTGTGGACGGTGGCCGTGGTGCCCAGGGGCAGGCCCATCCGGTCGGCGGTCCGCGGGCTGACCGCGATCTCCCCCGGCTTCGAGGGGTAGGCGCCCTGCTTGACGTGGACGGCGGTGAGCGGGCCGGAGCCGGGGTCGGCCGTGACGTTCAGGTAGTCCCCGTTGAGCTCGCCGGAGGCCTCGACCCGGCCGGCCGCCTCCGCCACGCCGGGCAGACCCCGGAGCTTGGCGAGGTCGCCGGTGGTGATCGAGGCCGCGCCGCCGGACTCGCTGCCGTCGCTGCCGACGACGAGGTCCACGGCCGCGGGCGTGCCGCTGAGCCCCTCCAGCGCCGTGCGCTCGGTGATCTGCTGGGCGAGCACGGTCGCATAGACCACGAAGGACGCCACCAGCACGGCCAGGCCGGTGAGCAGCAGGCGGGCCGGGCGCTTGGCGACGCCGGCCAGCTGGGTGCCGAGAACCTTCATCGGTGGTTCCCCAGGCTCTGCAGGGCCTCGGCGACGGAGGCGCGGTCGGGGCGGTCGATCTCGCCGGCGATACGGCCGTCGGCGAGCAGGACGACGCGGTCGGCGTACGCGGCCGCACCCGGGTCGTGGGTGACCATGACGACGGTCTGGCCGAGGTCGCGGACGGAGTTGCGCAGGAACGAGAGCACCTCGGCGCCGGAGCGCGAGTCGAGGTTGCCGGTCGGCTCGTCGGCGAAGACCACCTCGGGGCGCGCGACCAGGGCCCGGGCCAGCGCCACCCGCTGCTGCTGGCCGCCGGAGAGCTCGCTGGGCCGGTGGGTGAGGCGGCCGGTGAGGCCGAGCACCTCGGTGAGGTGCGCGAGCAGCCCGCGCTCGGCGGTGCGGCCGGCCAGGTCGAGCGGCAGGGTGATGTTCTGCTCGGCGGTGAGCTGCGGCAGCAGGTTGAAGGACTGGAAGACGAAGCCGATCCGCTCGCGGCGGACCTTCGTCAGCACCCGGTCGGGCTGCACGGTCAGGTCGGTGCCCCCGAGCAGGGCCCGGCCGGAGGTAGCCGTGTCGAGCCCGGCGAGGCAGTGCATCAGCGTGGACTTGCCGGAGCCGGACGGGCCCATGATGGCGGTGAACTGGGCGCGGGCGAACCCGACCGTCACGCCGTCGAGGGCGCGTACCGCGGTGTCGCCGCTGCCGTACACCTTGACCAGGTCCTCGGCCGCGACGGCGGTCAGACGCCCGTCCGGTCCGCCCGCGGCGGGTGTCGTCGGCACGTCGGCCGGGGACTGCGTGTACATGGGGGATTGCCTCCGGGATCGCAGATGGGTGGAACGGGGTGAATCCTGGGGGAGGACGCATGCCCCGCGCATCGGTCCGCGGTGGGGATCGATGCCGGGCGTGGATCTGCCTTTCGGCCGATGGAGGGCCGGTGAGCAGCGGTTACGCTGGGTCACGATGTTGAAGCAACGCGACTTGTTACTGCGCCTGGCGCAGCTCGCCGCCCTGTTCCTGATGGCCTGCCTGGGTCTGTTCGACCTGGCCAACGGCCTGACGAACAGCGGCTCGCTGGTGCTGCTCCAGGTGCTGAGCGCGGTCGGGACCGCGGCCGTCTGGCTGCCCCGGCACCGGCAGGGATCGAAGCGTCTGCCGAAAGTCGCAATGGCGCTGGGCATCGCGTCGCTGCTGCTCACCATGGTGGTCGCGGCCGGCGGTTCGGGCGGCGGCAGTTACGGCGTCGCGGAGCTGGTCGGCCTGCTGGGCGTCCTCTTCGTGGTCAGCCGCCGGGGCGATCCGCAGTGGGCCGTCGGCGCCGTCCTGGCGGTCTCGATGGCGCTCGGCTTCCTGCCGCTGCGCAGCGGCCTGGACACCGAGCGCATCATCATCGGCCTGGTCCAGGGCCTGTTCGCCACCGCCGTCATCGGACTCGGCGTCTACCTGCGGACGATCGAGTCGACCCGGAGCCGGGCCATGGACGCCGTACGCGCGGAGCAGCGCGCCGAGTTCGCCCGCGACCTGCACGACTTCATCGCCCACCACGTGACCGGCATCGTGGTGCAGGCCCAGGGCGCCCGCTTCATCGCCGAGCAGGACCCCAAGCGGGTGCTGCTGGCGCTGGAGCAGATCGAGGCCGCGGGCGCCGAGACCATGGCATCGATGCGGCGCATGGTCGGCGTCCTGCGCGACCCGACCGCGCAGCCGGACGCGCCGCTGACCCCGCTGGCCGGAGTGGACGAGCTGGGCCCGCTGCTGGAGCAGTTCACGAACTCCGGCGGCCCGCTGGCCCGGTTGCATCTGGACGGCAGCACGGCCGGGGTGCCGGTGGAGGTCTCCACCTCGGCCTACCGGGTGGTGATGGAGGCGCTGACGAACATCCGGCGGCACGCCCAGGGCGCCCGGGTGGCGGACGTCTGGGTCCGGCGTACGCCCGACTGGCTGCTGGTCCGGGTGGCGAACGACGGATTGCCGCCGAAGGCCCCCGCGGTCCGGGAGGCGCCGGGGTACGGTCTCGTGGGCCTGCAGGAGCGGGTCCGCGCGGTCGGCGGGCGCATCACCGCCGGGCCGGGCATCGACGGCGGCTGGGTGGTCGACGCGGCCCTGCCCCTGGACCAGGAGGTGACGCGGTGATCCGCGTGATGATCGCCGACGATCAGGCGATGGTACGCACCGGCTTCGGCATGATCATCGGTGCGCAGCCCGACATGGAGCTGGTCGGCGAGGCGTCCGACGGCGTCGAGGCGGTCGCCATGGCCCGCAAGCTGAAGCCCGACGTGGCGCTGTTCGACATCCGCATGCCGCGGATGGACGGGCTCGAGGCGCTGCGGCTGCTGGCGGGGCCCGGCGTCGCCGACCCGATGAAGGTGGTCGTGGTGACGACCTTCGACCTCGACGAGTACGTGCACCAGGCGCTGCGCAACGGCGCGGCCGGCTTCCTGCTCAAGGACTCCGGCCCGTCCCTGCTGGTGGAGGCGGTGCGCGCCGCGGTGTCCGGGGACGCCCTGATCAGCCCGTCGATCACCGTACGGCTGCTGGAGCACCTGTCCCCGCCCGCGCCGAGCAACGACGACGGCGGCCTCTCCCCGCGCGAGCTCGACGTCGTGAAGCTGGCGGCCCGAGGGCTGACCAACGCCGAGATCGCCACCGAGCTCTTCATCTCGGTCGGCACCGTGAAGACGCATCTCGGCAGCGTGCAGACCAAGCTCGGGGCGCGTAACCGGGTCGAGATCGCCGCCTGGGCCTGGGAACGTCGCCTGGTGAGCTGACCCCGAACGGGGGATTCCTCCCGGTTGTCCGGTGTTCCCGCCCGGCACCGCCATCCCGGCCCCGACGATCGTGCCCATGCAGCTCAAGCGATGTGCACGCCTCGGCCTGGCCGCGGCGACAGCGTTCCTGACCGCCGCCGGGCTCGTCTCCCCCGCCGCGGCGGCCGGGCCAGCCGAGAACTGGGCCCAGGACGGGTACGGGGCCGGCCACACCTTCTACAACCCGGACGAGACCGTCATCAACTCGGGCACCGTCCAGAAGCTCAAGACCCGCTGGACGGTGACCCCGAAGGCGGCCGTCGACAGCTGCCCCCTCGACCCGGTCGCCCCGGTGGTCGTCGGCGGCCGGATGTTCGTCCTCGAGCCGGACGGCAACGGCGTCGGCGCGTACGACACGAAGACCGGCAAGAAGCTGTGGTCGTACTTCGCCGGCTACCTGGAGGCGACCGGGCTGGCGGTGTCGGGTGACACGGTCGTCGTCACGGACATCGCCTGCTACTCCAACAGCAACTACGACAGCAACGTGATCGCCCTCGACGCCGCGACGGGCGCCGAGCGGTGGAGCAGCCTCACCGGCTGGACCACCGACACCGTGGTGGTCGACGCGGGAACCGTCGCGGTCTCCGGCTACTGCGGGGTCTGCGACGGCGAGGAGAACGGCGTCCAGGCGTTCCGCCTCTCCGACGGCGCGTCCTTGTGGAGCCGCGTCAACGCCGTCCTGGCCGGCCCGGTCTCGGCGGACGGCCGCATCCTGCTCGCCCGCACGACCAGCGCCTCCACCGAGGCGGTCTCCATCAAGACCGGCCTCGAGACGTGGAGCACCGGCCTGCGCTACGCCGCCGGCGCTGCCGACCCCACGCGCCCCCAGTTCTACGTGTCGAACGCCGTAGGCCTGCGCGCCCTCGCCACCACCAGCGGCAAGACACTGTGGACCGTGAAGCACGAGTCGGGCGAGCCGGCCACCGACGGCCGTCGGGTGTACGTGGCGTCGGCGGGGCGGATCAACGCGTACGACACCGCGAAGGGCAAGCTGCTGTGGACCCGGGCGCTCAAGACGCCGGGTCACCTGGTCCGCGCCGGCGGCCTGCTCTACGCCACCAGCGGGACCAAGCTGATGGTCCTGGCGCCCACCAGCGGCAAGACCATCCGCACCTTCGGGACGGCCACCGACCACGTGGTTCTGGCCGGCGGCCGGCTCTTCGTCACGAACGGGCGGACGGTGCGGGCGTACACGCCCTGACGAGCTCGTCGACGAAGGACTCCGGGATCGCCTGGCCGGTCACGAGCACCCGGTAGTAGACCGGGCCGACCAGGCGGTCCACCAGCACGTCGAGATCCGCGCCGGCGGGCAGCTCACCGCGCGCCACGGCGCGTTCGAGCGGCAGCCGGTCGCGGGCCCGCTGGCGGGTCAGGTGGTCCTCGCGCAGGCGGGCCGCGAGAGCCGGGTCGTGCTGCGCCTGCCCGCTGAGCGCGCGGAACACCGCTCCCGCGTCGGACTCCGTCAGGTACGCCGCCAGCATCGTGAGGTACGCCCGCAGGTCCCCCGCGAGGCTGCCGGTGTCGGGCGGATTCAGGTCCTCGGCCGCGTCCTCGACGTACGCGTCCAGCAACACGTCGGTCTTCGACGGCCACCACCGGTAGATCGTCTGCTTGGCGACGCCGGCCCGGGCGGCGATGCCCTCGATGGTCAGCGCCGCGAACCCCTTCTCGGCCAGCAAGTCGTCGGCCGCCTCCAGCACGCTGCGCCGGGCCTCCTCGCTACGCCCGTGCCGGTTGCCCCGGTGGCTCATCCCGCCCCCTCTTGTCGAGACGCAACGTTGCGTCTAGTCTAACTCACATGCCTACCACCCTGACACGGTCGGCCGCTGCCGCCGTACTCGACAAGCTCTTCGCCGCCGCGTCGTTCGACGACGGCCGGCCCACCCCCGTCCTGTCCTTCGACACCGCGACGGCCCAGGAACGCGCGGACGCGCTGGAAGAGATCTACATGCCGGTCTCGCGGCAGGGCGGCGAGCTGCTCTATTCGCTCGTACGCACGAGCCGCCCGCGCACGGTGGTCGAGTTCGGGACCTCGCTCGGCATCTCGGCGATCTTCCTGGCCACCGCGGTGGCCGACAACGGCATCGGGCACGTGTACACGACCGAGCTGAGCGAGACCAAGATCGCGGCGGCGCGGGCCAGCATCGCCGAGGCCGGCCTGGCCGACGTGGTCACGATCCTGGCCGGCGACGCGCGGGAGACGCTGGCGGACGTCGCCGGGCCGATCGACCTCGTGCTGCTCGACGGCTGGAAGGACCTGTGCCTGCCGGTCCTGCGCGGGCTCGAACCGCGGCTGCGCCCCGGCGCGCTCGTGGTGGCCGACGACACCACGTTCGCGAGCATGGGCGACTACCTGGCGTACGTCCGCGATCCGGCGAACGGATACGTCACCGTCGACTTCCCCGTCGAGGACGGCATGGAGCTGAGCTGCTTCACCCCGGCAGCGCGGACTTCACAGTGATCCAGTAGCGCCGGACCGGCCGGCCCGAGGTGTCGCGGATGTCCTCCAGCACGCCGCCGTTGCGCTCGATGGTGCGGCGCGACGCCTCGTTGTCCGCATCGCACGTCACCAGCACCCGATCCATGCCCATACCGCCCGCCGCCGCCAGCACCTCGGCCAGCGCCCACGAGGCGATGCCACGGCGGCGTGCGCTCGGGCGTACGCCGTAGCCGATGTGGCCGCCCGTCTCGAGCAGCGAGGCGGTGAGCTCGTGCCGCAGCGCGATCGCGCCCAGCATCTCGTCGCGGTCGACGATCCACCAGTACGTGCAGTGCACCCAGCCGGGCACGGGCTGCACGGCCGGGTCGGACTCGCCCAGCAGCTTGCGCACGAAGGCCGCGAAGCCCTCCGCGGTGTCCACTTCGTCGCCTGGGCGCAGGCCGGAGCCGTCCTGGTGCACGCCACGCCCCCATTCGTCGCGGTAGGCGAGCCATTGCCGGTGCAGACGGGCGGTGGGGGCGATCAACTGCGGCATGGCAGGCAGGTTAGCGGGGAGCCGGCCGGGCAGCGACCTCATTCGGCTCCGCGCTCTCGAGCCGGGTCAGGATGCGGCGGGCCATGGCGCCGAGCTCGGCCAGCTCCTCGGCGGTGAGCGCGTCCAGGACGAGGGCGCGTACCGCCTCGACGTGGCCGGGCGCGCTCTCCAGCACCTTGCGCCAGCCCGCCTCGGTCAGCACGGCGTTGGTGTAGCGGCCATCCTCGGGGCAGGCGGTGCGTTCGACCCAGCCCTTGCCCTCGAGGCGCTTGACCACGTGCGACAGCCGCGACAGCGAGCCGCTGGCCAGCGCGGCCAGGGCGCTCATCCGCCGGGTGCGCCGCGGCGCCTCGGACAGGTTGGCCAGCACGAGGTATTCGAAGTGGCTCAGCCCCGAGTCGCGCTGCATCTGGGCGTCGAGGGCCGCCGGGAGGCGCAGGAGCAGGCCGCCGACCGGGAGCCAGGACGCAAGTTCGTCCGGGTTCAGCCAGCGGGCCGGGGTGGCGGGTTCGGCACTCACCGCCCCATCGTACCGACGGTTTGAAGCTTCAACTAGCGATCGGCCGGGCTACGCCGCCAGCGCGAGCAGGCGCTGGATCTGGGCCTGCCGGGTCGCGGTCGTCCGTTCCGCCAGCGCCTTCGCCGGGGGATAGCCGCCGCCGGTGGCCTCCATGCGGCTCACCTCGACGCAGTTGTGCAGGTGGCCGAGGAGCAGGCTCACCGCCGTACGGTCGAACTGCTCGCCCTTCGCCGCGGTGAGCTCGGCGATGTCGGAGGGTCGCAGCGAGTGCAGGTCGCCGTGCCCGGCGTGCGCCCCGGCGCCGGGATCCGCGGACGGCGGCTGCTGCCAGCCGGTGAGCCAGCGCTGCATGGTCTGCGCCTCCGAACGCCACTGCGCGGCCAGCTCGGCGGCCAGCGCCCGCAGCTGCGGGCCGGTCGCCCGCTGCGCGGCGACGGAGACGACCTGGTCACCCTGGCCGATGTAGGCCAGGCTCATCTGCAGGAACATCACGTCGGTGCCGTTGTACGCCGGGGACGACGCGGACGCCGGCGCACGCGGGGCGTCCCCGCAGGCGGCGAGCACCAGCAGCATCACGACGGCCACGACGGCCGGAACGGGTCCACGCCGGTGGCCGCGGACCCGTTCCGGGGACATCGTCAGATCCGTTCCCAGAGCGCCGGGACGTTCGGCGGTTCCCAGCCGGCGATCGCGGTGTGCGCCTGGCGGCAGCGGTACGTCGCCCCGCCGTAGGTGACCGTGCTGCCCACCGAGTACGCCGTACCCGCGCTCCAGGTGCCACCGGCCGGCGGCTGCGTGGGCGGGGTGGTCGGCGGCGTGGTGGGCGGGTTCGTCGGCGGCGTGGTCGGCGGCGGGTTGCCGCCACCCCCGCCGATGTTCAGGTCGACGCACGAGTAGAAGGCGTTCCCCGTGTCGGCGATGTTCCACCGGGCCAGCAGCGTCTGGCGGCCGGAGAAGCCGCCCATGCTGACCGTGTGCGACTTGGTGGCGCCGGGCTGCGCGCCGCCGTCGTTGAAGACCGCCAGCCGGGTGTTGCCGATGAAGTACTCCCACGAGGTGGTGGCGTGCCGGGCGGTGAGCACCCAGTTGAACGTCACGGTCTGCCCGACCGAGGCGGCCGGCCAGTTCTTGCTGTTGTCGTTGAGGACGGCGAAGCGGCTGCCACCGCCGTTGCACTGCATCGAGCCCTTGGGCGCCTCCACGCTCTGCGGCTCGTAGATGATGTCGCCGCAGTTCGCCACCGCACCGCTGGCGCAGTTGGCCTGCCGGCTGGGCGGTGAGGAGATGTAGCCGTGCGCCGAGGCGGGTGCCACGGCGACGAAGAGCGAGGCACCGAGGGTTGCGGCACTCAGCAGCGGAAGGGTGATCCTGCGTCTCATGAAGGGCTCCTCTTCATGGGGACGGCAGGCCGGGATGGGGGGTGACCCGACCCGCCGCGGGAATCGACCGGGATGAGCATGGGGGGCACTCCCGGCTGTTCGCCCAACATAAGTTAAAGACTGTTAACAGTAAAGAGAGAAAACGAAGATTTTCGATACCTGGTGCCTCACGCCGCAGCCACGGCCCGGGCGATGCAGATCCGCGCCGACAACCGGGGGCCTGCCTCGTAGAACATGTAGTCGGTGCCGCCGTCGGTGCCGAACGAGGGAGCTGCGGCGCGACCCTCGTCGGAAGCCGCCGGACTGTAGAACACACCCAGGTGGTTCTCCCGGTCGAAGGCGTTGCCGACCTCGGTGATCCGCATCCTGCCGTCACTGCCGTGATACGCGACGTACGCGGTGCCGTTGCGCTTGACCAGGGCGGGAGCGGAGATATCGGTGACCCCGTCGGGCTCCGGGGCGACCAGCGGGGTGGGGCTGAACTGCCAGCCGTCCCACCCGTTCGGCGACCAGCCGTAGAAGATGCGTCGGCCGTTTTTCACGCCCATGAACAGCATGACGTACTTGTTACCGCGGCCGGGCAGGCTGTGCTCGAAGACGCGGGCGTACGACGTCTCGGAGGTGCCCGGGACGAGCCGCGTGCTCAGGATCGGGGTCTCGTCGGTGAAGGACAGCCCATCGCGCGAACGCGCCACCCGCGTCGTGGTGTTCTCGCCGTGGAAGTAGCAGAAGAACTGGCGCGTCGGCGCGTCCCAGATCACGTGCGGCGACGACACATGGCTGACGGTGGTGGTGGGCAGCCGGTTGTCGATGAGCGGATTGGCCTCGTACTCGGTGAACGGGCCGTCGAGCGAGTCCGCGTAGGCGACGCTGATGCCGCCCGGCGCCTCATGCGGCGCGTAGTAGAGGTAGAACCGGGCGCGCGCGCCGCTGATCTTGTCGTAGACGCCGCGGATGCAGGGGAAGATGAACTCCCCCGTCGGGTCGTACCGCAGGGGCGGCACCAGCGCGTCCCGCAGATATCGGTAGGTGGGCATGCCGGCGGGCAGGGCCGCCCGCGCTCCGGAGGGGGCGAGCAGGCCGGCGGTGGCTCCGGCCGCGACGCCCGACAGCAGGGTCCGTCGTCTCATGCTCCGACGCTAGACAGCGCCGGCATGCCAATAGAACAGCTGATAGCGAGGTAATACGACAACCTCTCAGCTCATCCGGTGTTTGCCTGCTCCGGGTTCGACCGGTGGGGTTGTGGCGCGGACGAGCCCGGTCCGGGATAGCCTTGCCGTATATGGCTACTTATCGCAGCGCCTCAGTGCTTCTCTCCTCGGACGGCACCAGGACCCCCGGCACCGCCGCGCTCTTCGCCGAGCCCGCCCGCAAGGGTGGGACCCCGCCGTGGGCAGGCGACTTCCGACCGGCCAACAGCGCCGGCAACGGACCCAAGAACGCGGTCGGGAAGACCTTCACCTTGGAGCTGCCCGACGGCAGCACCGGCAAGGTCGTGGTCCAAAGCCTCAAGAGCGGAAAAGGCGGCGTCGTCCTGGCGTTGATGGGCGAGGACGCACCCCCCTTCTGATCAGGATGCCTCCCAGAAGGCCATCGCCAGGCCGAAGGCCCGGAAATCACCCGTCGTGGTGCCGGACATCTTGTTCATGGCATAGGCAATGGTGGTACGAGCGTCCATGTCGATGATGGCCAGCGAACCGCCGTACCCGCCCCAGTAGAGCGTGTTCGGGTGCGGCATGAGCCCGGTGTCGAGGGCGAATCCGAGCCCGAACCGCATCGGTACGCCGAGAATCAGGTCAACGCCGTCCACCTGCGGCTGCAACGCCCGCCTGCATCCCGCCTCGGACATGAACCGCCGCCCGTTCGCGACGCCACCGTTCGCCAGAATCGCGAGAATCTCGGCCATCGCGCGAGCGTTACCGATACCACCGGCCGCCGGGATCTCCGCGCCACGCCACGCCCGCGTCCGGGTGACCTGAACATCCAGCTCCGGGTTGCAGGCCACATTCACCCGCAACTCGCTGTCACCGGCACCGCCCATCGGCGCCGGGCCCACCGGCGGGATCAGCTCGGCAACACGCGCGTCGTGCACGGACGACAGACCGATGTGGAAGTCGGCGCCCAGCGGCGCGGCGATCTCCTCCCGGAACAACGTACCCAGCGAGCACCCGGTGATCCGCCGCAGCACTTCACCCACGAGGTACCCCTGCGTCATGGCGTGATAGCCCGAAGCCGTGCCCGGTTCCCAGAACGGCTCCTGCGCGGCCAGGAGCGCGGTCACCTTCTCCCAGTCGTACAGGTCATCCCTCGTGATCGGCTCTCGCCAGCCACACAGGCCGGCCGAGTGACTCATCAGCTGGGCTACCGTGACGCGCTCCTTGCCCCCGGCCGCGAACTCCGGCCAATAGCGAGCCACGGGCGCCTCGAACTCCAGCTCCCCGCGGTCGGCGACAAGGAGCGCAGTCAACGCGGTCATGGTCTTGGTGGTGGAGTAGACCCCAACAATGGTGTCTTGGCGCCACGGCCGGGTACGAGCCTCGTCGGCGAAGCCGCCCCACAGATCCACCACGGTCTCGCCCTCCACCGTGACACAGAACGACGCGCCTACGTCCGTACCACTGGCCAGGTTCTCGCAGAAAGCCGCCCGAACGTCCGGGAACCGATCACTCATCGACCGACCATGAAGGACCCCGTTCCCCACGTCCAGCCATTTTGTCCCCCAGCCGGCGTACGCAAACGCTGGTGTTCTACTTGCCGGCCGGTCCGGTCCGGACGAAGGTGAGCCGCACCCCGCTGGCCTGGACGGTCAGGTGTTCGCGGTCCCGTAGCCGAGTTCGGCCTCCGTCCGCGCAGGCATGCCGGGCTGACCCATGCCGTCGACCACGTCGAGCGAGACGGTTCCGATGACCACCCCGTTGAGCGTGACGGCCGCGCTGTGGTCGTCGGGGTCTTCTGCCACGCGGCGCCACGCCGCCCGAAAGGACGCAGGGTCGACCTCCGTGCGGAGGAGCCAGCGAGTGACCTCCGGGAGGTTGCGGTACTCCAGGATGCGGTCGACGTCCTCGTCACGGGCGAAGCTCGAGACGTTCGGTGCGCAAGGTGGTGCTCTCCATGCGCCGCCCGGCCGGGTCAGGAGGCTGTGTCCAGGTCCTCCAGCGTCGCCCGGGCGCCCTTGGTGTGCAGGGACGCCAGCACCGAACGGTACGCCGACGCGAAGCGCTCGTTGTCGATCAGGTCGCCGAAGATCTCGCGGTTGGCGATGAACGCGAGCGGGTCCTCCCGCTGGCGACGAGCGACGGGCACGAGGACGTCGCTGAGCCGGTCCACGACCTCGATCGGCTGCCCCTGCTCGTCGACGGCCTCGGCGTAGCGGGCCCAGCTCGCCACCACCGCGGCCGAGCGGAGGATCTCCCCGCCGGTCTCCAGGTTGTGACGGATCACCGGCAGCAGCCACTTGGGGATGCGGTCGGAACTCTCGGCGCACAACCGGGCGACGGTGTCCTTCACCTGGGCGTTGGAGAAGCGGTCGATGAGCTGGTGCTTGTACTCGTCGAGGTCGATGCCGGGCACCGGCTCCAGCGTCGGGGTGGCCTCACGGTCCATGTACGCGAGCAGGAACCGCACGAACAGCGGGTCCTGGGCCACGTCGTGCACGAGCCGGTAGCCGGCCAGGTATCCGAAGTAGCACAGCGCCTGGTGGCTGGCGTTGAGCAGGCGCAGCTTCATCAGCTCGTACGGCTCGACGTCCGCCACCACCTGCACCCCGGCGTCCTCGAAGGGCGGGCGGCCGAGCGGGAACGCGTCCTCCAGCGCCCACTGGGTGAACGGCTCGCAGACCACCGGCCACGCGTCGTCCACACCGTACCGTTTGCGGACCTCGTCGCGGTCGTCGTCGGTGGTCACCGGCGTGATCCGGTCCACCATGCTGTTGGGGAACGCGACGGTGTCCCGGACGTACGCCCCCAGCTCCGGGTCGCGCAGCGTGGCGTACGCGACGAAGCTGCGCCGGGCGGCATGGCCGTTGCCCTGGATGTTGTCGCAGCTCATGATCGTGAACGGCGGCAGCCCGCGCTCGCGGCGCCGGGCCAGCGCCTCGGTGATCAATCCGAACGTCGTCCTCGGCACCGCGCCCGGCTGGAGGTCGTGCTGCACGCCGGGGTCCTCGGCCACGAACTCACCGGTGACGGCGTTGAAGTTGTAGCCGCCCTCGGTGACGGTCAGCGAGACGATCCGGACGTCCTCCGAGGCCATCTTCTCGATGACGGCCTCGGGGTCGTCGGGTGCGTACAGATACTCCTTGATGGAGCCGATCACCCGCGGCTCGAGGGTGCCGTCGGGCGCCCGGACGACGAGCGTGTAGAGGCCGTCCTGGGCGACGAGGGCGTCGCGCATCCGCTCGTCGAACGGCATGACGCCGACGCCGCAGATCGCCCAGTCCAGCGCCTTGCCCCCGGACATCAGCCGGTCCAGATACATCGCCTCGTGCGCCCGGTGGAAGCCGCCGACGCCGAAGTGCACGATCCCGGTGCGCAGGGCGCCGCGGTCGTACGAGGGAACAGGGAGATCGGGCGGCAGGGACGCCAGGTTCCGGGCATTGAGCGGCAACATCGGGGGTCCTCCCAGCGCTGCGAGGGGGCTGATGACGCCCTCAGCATCGCACTCCGGAGGGGTCCCCGCCGGGTCGGGAACTTCCAACCTGGGCACGCCTGTGCCGCAAACGGTCACGGCCCGGCAGCGCATCGCCGCCGGGCCGTACCGTTCCTGCCGCTCAGGCGGACAGTGCCTCCGCCGGAGCAGGCTTGTCGCCGGTCATGTGCCGCAGGTACGCGGGCAGGGTGAGGAACTCCGGGCAGGTCCGCTCCGTGAGCAACACGGTGAGCAGGGTGCGGGCCTGCCCGAAGCGCCGGGCGGCGTCCTCGTCGAGTGCGCCGGTCTCGGCGAGCACGTCCAGTTCCTCACGGAGCATCCGGGTCACGAGCCCGGCCGTCACCGGCACGCCGTAGTCGGTCGGGGTGCCCGTGGAGATCCACTGCCAGAGCTGGGCCCGGCAGATCTCCGCGGTCGCCGCGTCCTCCATCAGCCCGCCGAGCGACACCGCGCCGCGGCCGCCGAGCCACGCCGCCACGTACCGCAGGGCGACGCTGACGTTGTTGCGCAGCGCCACCTCGCTGACCGTGACCGCCGTGGACTTGACGTCGAGCAGCTCCTTCGCGGTGACGTGCACGTCGTCGCGGCGGCGCACGATCTGGTGCGGCTCGAAGCCGAGCCACTGGTCGAAGACCTCCTTGCAGGTCTCGACCAGGCCCGGGTGCGCCACCCAGGAGCCGTCGAAGCCGTCGCCGACCTCGCGCCGCTTGTCCTGCCGGACCTGGTTGAGGGCCCGCTTCGCCGCGACCGGGTCGCGGCTGGGCACGACGGCGGCCATGCCGCCGATCGCGTGGGCCCCGCGCTTGTGGCAGGTCTTGACCAGCAGTTCCGTGTACGCCCGCATGAACGGTGCCGTCATCGTCACCTGCGAGCGCTCCGGCAGCACCACGTCCGGCCGGTTCTTGATCATGCTGAAGAGGTAGTCCCACCGGCCCGCGTTCAGGCCGGCCGAGTGCTCGCGCAGCTCGTACAGGATCTCTTCCATCTCGAAGGCCGCGGTGATCGTCTCGATCAGCACCGTCGCGCGGATCGTGCCGCGCGGGATGCCCAGCAGCTCCTGCGCGAAGACGAAGACGTCGTTCCACAGCCGCGCCTCGAGGTGGCTCTCCAGCTTCGGCAGGTAGAAGTACGGGCCGCTGTCCCGCTCGAGCTGCCGGCGTCCGCAGTGGAACAGGTACATGCCGAAGTCGAACAGCGACGCCGACACCGCCCGCCCGCCGATGCGCAGGTGGCACTCGGGCAGGTGCCAGCCTCGCGGCCGCACCATGACGGTCGGCAGGTTGTCGCCGACCTTGTACTCCTTGCCGTCCGGCGCGGTGTAGTCCAGCGCACCGTCCAGCGCGTCCCGCAGGTTGAGCTGGCCCAGGACGACGTTCTCCCAGGTCGGCGCGGTGGCGTCCTCGAAGTCCGCCATCCAGACCTTGGCACCGGAGTTGAGCGCGTTGATGGTCATCTTGCGCTCCGGCGGCCCGGTGATCTCCACCCGGCGGTCGGTCAGGTCCTCGGCGGGCGGCGCCACCGTCCACGAGTCATCCTTGCGGACAGCCTCGGTCGAGGGCAGGAAGTCCAGCTCGGTCGTCCGGGTGGCCCGCCGACGCCGGCGGCGCTCGAGCAGCTGCACCCGCCGCGCGCCGAACTCACGGTCCAGCGCCACGACGAACTCGATCGCCTCGGGGGTGAGGATCTCCGCGTACCTGCCTTGGCTCTCGCCGCAGATGGTGACCTCTTCGCCGCCCATCAGAACTGCTCCGCCTCGGTGGAGCCCGACAGCGCGGTCGTGGAGCTCTCCGGGTTGAGGGCGGTCGAGACGGCGTCGAAGTAGCCGGTGCCGACCTCGGCCTGGTGCTTGGTGGCGGTGTAGCCGTCGGACTCGGCCGCGAACTCGGCCTCCTGCAGCTTCACGTACGCGCTCATGCCGGTCTCGGAGTAGCCCTTCGCCAGCTCGAACATCGAGTGGTTCAGGGCGTGGAAGCCGGCCAGCGTGACGAACTGGAACTTGTAGCCCATCGCGCCGAGCTCCTTCTGGAACCGGCCGATCGTCGCGTCGTCCAGGTTGCGCTTCCAGTTGAACGACGGCGAGCAGTTGTACGCCAGCATCTTGTCCGGGTGCTTGGCGTGCACAGCCTCGGCGAACCGCTTGGCGAACTCCAGGTCCGGCTTGCCGGTCTCGACCCAGAGCAGGTCGGCGTAATCGGCGTACGCGACACCGCGGGCGATCGCGGAGTCCTCGCCCGGGCGGACCCGGAAGAAGCCCTCCGCGGTGCGCTCGCCGGTCAGGAACGGCTTGTCGCGCTCGTCCACGTCGGTCGTCAGCAGGTCCGCGGCGAGCGCGTCGGTGCGGGCGATGACAAGGGTGGAGACGCCGGCGACGTCGGCCGCGAGGCGGGCCGCGTTCAGCGTACGGATGTGCTGCTGGGTCGGGATCAGCACCTTGCCGCCCAGGTGGCCGCACTTCTTCTCGGAGGCCAGCTGGTCCTCCCAGTGCACGCCCGCGGCACCGGCGGCGATCATCGCCTTCATCAGCTCGAACGCGTTGAGCGGGCCACCGAAGCCGGCCTCGGCGTCGGCGACGATCGGCGCGAACCAGTCCTTGTCGGTGCGGCCGGCGGCCACCTCGATCTGGTCGGTGCGCAGCAGCGCGTTGTTGATCCGGCGCACCACGGCCGGCACCGAGTTGGCCGGGTAGAGGCTCTGGTCCGGGTAGGTGTGGCCGGAGAGGTTCGCGTCGGCCGCCACCTGCCAGCCGGAAAGGTAGATCGCCTTCAGGCCGGCCTTGACCATCTGCACGGCCTGGCCGCCGGTGAGGGCGCCGAGCGCGTTGATGTAGTCCTCGGAGTGCAGCAGGTCCCAGAGTCGCTGGGCGCCGCGCTCGGCGAGGGTGTGCCGTTCCTGGAGGCTGCCACGAAGGCGGACGACGTCCTGCGCGGTGTAGTCGCGCTTGACGCCGAGCCATCGGGGATCGCCGGCCCACGCCCGAGTGAGGTCCGCGGCGGTACCGCCCCTGACTTCGGTCAGCTGATCAGTCATCTCAAGTTTCCTTTCCAGCCCTGCTCCGTGCGGGAAGAACTTGACTGTGGCGCACCGCGCAACCCCCCAAGAAGGCGTTTGTGACGAGAAGAAACGCGAATCTTCTGCTAACGTGAAAACCCGTGACGGCTTCATCTTCCGACGGCTCGGTCGACCTCGTGACCCTCGGGCAGCGCCTGCGGCACCTGCGGCGATCCAAGAACATGACCCTCGACCAGCTCAGCGCCGCGGTCGGCCGGGCGCCCTCCCAGCTGTCGCTCATCGAGAACGGCAAACGGGAGCCCAAGCTCAGCGTGCTGCAGGCGATCGCGGGGGCTCTGGGCGTACCGATGCAGGATCTTCTGCGACCGGAGGCGCCGAGCCGGCGCGCAGGGCTGGAGATCGAGCTCGCCCACTTCCAGCGCGAACCCGCCTACCAGGCGATGGGGCTGCCGATCGTGCGCGGCGGCCGGCGCCTGCCCGCCGACGCCCTGGAGTCGCTGATCGGCCTGCACCGGGAACTGACCCGGTTGCTGACCGAGCAGAGCGCGACCCCGGAGGTGGCCCGCAGGGCCAACCAGCAGCTGCGCGAGCAGATGCGTGAGCGCAACAACTACTTCGCCGACATCGAGCGGGCGGCGGCAGAGATCCTGCAGTCGGTGAAGCACACCACCGGCCCGCTGTCGCAGCGCGGCATCCTCGACATCGCGGCGCAGCTCGGCTTCACCCTGCACTACGTGCCGGACCTGCCGGACTCGACCCGCTCGGTCACCGACCTGCGCAACCGCCGGATCTACATGCCGCAGGTGGCGAGCAACAAGGGCCACGACCCCCGCGCGGTGGTGCTGCAGACCCTCGGCCACTTCGTGCTCGGCCACGAGGATCCGTCGGACTACGGCGACTTCCTGCGCCAGCGGGTGGAGGCCAACTACTTCGCGGCGGCGTTGCTGATGCCGGAGAAGTTCGCCGTCGACTTCCTGCGCGACGCGAAGGCGGACCGCGCCCTGGCGATCGACGACTTCCGCGACGCGTTCGGCGTCTCCTACGAGACCGCGGCGCACCGCTTCACGAACCTGGCGACCCACCACTTCGGCATCCCGGTCCACTTCTGCCGGGTGCACGAGAGCGGCACCGTCTACAAAGCGTACGAGAACGACGGCGTGCGCTTCCCCGCGGACGTGACCGGCGCCATCGAGGGCCAGCTGGTGTGCCGCAACTGGGCGTCCCGCACGGTCTTCCAGGCCGCGAACCCGTACTCGTCCTTCTACCAGTTCACCGACACGGTGGGCGGCACGTACTGGTGCACGGTGCACGTCGAGTCGACCCGGTCCGGCGAGTTCTCGGTGACGGTCGGTACGCCGTACGAGCACGCCCGCTGGTTCCGCGGCGGCGACACGACCCGGCGTACGGTGTCCCGCTGCCCGGACCCGGACTGCTGCCGGCGCCCGCCCGCCGACCTGGTGGAGCAGTGGGCAGGACACGCATGGCCGAGCGCGCGGGTGCACTCGCACCTGCTGGCCGCGCTGCCGCCGGGAACATTCCCGGGGGTGGACGCGCAGGACGTCTACGAATTCCTGCAGCGGCGCGTGCAGTCCTGACGGAATGTGAAACGCCGGGCCCGGTTCCCGCCGCCGGGGCACGGCGACGGGAACCGGGTCATCCCCCCAGTAAGGTCCGGCGAAATGGCGGTCAGTTCACGAGAAGGGTGTAATTCGGCGCCACTCCGGTGCGGCAGCGGAATGTCATCCACACCTTCCGGGCCACCCCGTCGGCGCCGACCCGGTTGCATTCGCCCTGGGGATCGGCGACCTGGTTGTACAGCGCGGTGTAGACCTGCTTCTCGACCGGGTAGGCAGCGGTGCGCGGGGTGTACGTGACGATCAGGTCGTCACCGGCGAAGCCGGAGCGGACCTGCGCGGCGGTCCACAGGCCCGCTGCCAGACCACCGGCGGCGACGACCTCGGCGCGGCCGAAGCCGTAGGTGCCCAGCAGGTCGGTGGTCTGCCCGGGTGCGGCCTGGGCGGCACTCGGGGTGAACAGGGCGGCGGCGGCCACGGTCGCGGCCAGAACGACGCTTCGCATTTCTCTACATCCTCCGAAACGGCTGCGGGGGTTTTCCCGAAGCACTCTTTGCAGTTACCGCGGGAGGGTCTTCTCCAAGGCGGCAAGGAATGACCGTACGCGGCGATTTCGTCGCGCGGTGCAAGCAAGCTCACACGAAATGAAGAAGAAGCTGTTAAACCATTAACGATTGTTCAGTCGCCCGGTTTCCCGGAATTTTGCGAGGGACGCGGACGGGCCCGGCGCCGGCGGTCGTCCGCTCGGTGCCGGGCCCGTCGGTGCGACGTCAGCGCTGGGCGGCCACGAAGGCCGAGACCCAGGCCAGGGCCGAGTTCCAGTTGATGGTCAGCTCGTTCGTCGACCAGGACTGGATGTCGTCGATGTAGCAGAACTGGGCGACGCAGCCGGAGAGCTTGCTCTGCGCGTACGGGTCCTGGATCGACGAGTTGGCGCCGCCGGCCAGCGAACCCACCGGCGGGTGGGGCAGTGCCGGGTCGAGTTCGTGGGCGTACCAGCGGCTGTGCTGGTTGTGCGAGCTGACCTCGCCGTATCCGGTCACGTAGGACACGTTGAGGGCGTTGCGGCCCAGGAGGTAGTCCATGCCCTCGAGGACGCCGTCGCGGTATCGGCGCTCGCCGGTGAGGTCGTACGCGGACGCCACCACGACCAGGTCGTTGAGGATCAGGCTGTTCGAGCCCCAGTCCCAGGCGTTGTTCGCGGGGCCGTACGCGACGCCGTACGGGTGCGCCTGCTGCAGGGCCAGATACTTCTGCGCGCCGCGTACCACCGAGGCCTTGACCCCGGCACGTCCGGGCAGCTTGCTGGGCACCAGGGCGAGGTCGAGGCGGCCGGCGGCCGCGGTGTTGCCCCAGTCGAAGGCGCCGCCGGGGCCGAAGACGTCGGCGGTGTGCACCGGTGAGGCGAGCACGAAGTCGGCGTAGCGCTTCTGCCCCGTGCTCAGATACAGCTCCGCGGCGGCCCAGTAGAAGTCGTCGTCCACGACGCTGTCGTTGTAGGCGCCCCCACCGTTGCCGTCCGACGCGGGGGCGTAGAGCGCCGGGTCGGCCTGGGCGGCGGTGAACGCCGTGCGCGCCGCGGCCAGGGCCCGCTTCGCGAAGGCCGGGTCGTAGCGGCGGTAGAGGCGGGCCGCCTGGGCCGCGGTCGCGGCCAGGTTCAGCGTCGCGGCGGTCGAGACCGGATGCAGCTGACGCTGCTGCGGATCGAGGTGGGGCAGCAGCGGCAGTCCGGTCCAGCTCGCGTCGTGGACCTTGTGGTGGACCATGCCCGCGTACGGGTGACCCGCCGGCACCTGCATCTCCAGCAGGAACTCGAGCTCCCAGCGCGCCTCGTCGAGGATGTCCGGGACCCGATCGCCGCTCTCCGGGATCGCCAGCCCGGGATTCGTGGCGTGCGTACGGGTGCCGCGCTCGTACTCGCTGAGCAGCTGCCACGTCGAGATGCCGCCGTTGACCACGTACTTGCCGTGGTCGCCGGCGTCGTACCAGCCCCCGGTCACGTCGAGGCGGTAGTCGCAGACGCCCGGCTGGCAGGGGACGTCGCCGTCGCCGAGGTTGGGGGCCACGTCGAGGTGCCCGGCCGGGCGGGCGTACCCGGGGCGCAGGTCGTCGCGGATCTCGATGCCGCTGCGCTGGGTGTAGAAGAACTTGAGCGCGTCGGTGCGCAGCCGGTCGTACGCCGCGGTGCCGAGGTCGAACGGCCGGCTGGTCTCGCCGTCGGCGACCAGGGTGAAACCGCTGCCGGCCCGGCGGTAGCCGCTGAAGTCGAGGGAGTGGACGTTCTGACCGGACGAGGCGTCGACGCCACGGGGTGTGGTGGCGCCCCGGGCGACGACCCGGCCGGCGGCGTTCCTGAGCTGCCACGGCAGGGCGGTGGTCGCCTCGGTGACCAGGGTGGCGCGCTTGGGCCCGGACGGCAGGTAGCCGACCTGGTTGACCCGGACCCGCGGGCCGGTGTCCGGCACGTAGACCTCGGGCGGGACGCCGCCGACCAGCGAGACGTCGTCGAGGCAGAAGCCCCAGCCGTCGGCGCTGCCGCCGAGCTGGAAGGCCACCTGCGCCTGGTCGGTGGTCACCGCCGAAATGAAGGTGTACGAGTACGCGTCACCCGCCGCGGTCAGGACCGGCGACGCCTCGAAGTACGGGTCGTACGGCGCGACCGAGAGCCCGGTCAGCGCCCGTAAGACATGCCCGCCGGGTGCGCCGGAGGCCCTGAACGAGAAGCGGTAGGTCTCCCCCGCGACGAGGTCGATGTCGTTCTGGCCGAGGGCGGCGTCCCATTTGTTCGCCGTGCCGCCGGGCACCGTGACACAGGCCTGCCCGTCGGTGCGGGTGATGGGCATCCCCGGGCTCGACCACCACGGGTCGGTCCCGTCGGTGAATCCCCCGTTGACCACCTGCTCGACCTCGTCGGCATGGGCGGGGGCGGACGGCACCACCAGGAGAGCTGCCGCGAGAACGACGGCACCGAGGACACGTGGCACGACAGCCTCCTTGGGAGCGCTTCCATCAGTCAGTGGACATATGTTGATCGGTACATCACGCACTGTCAACACCTGGACAACGACCGGTGATCTTCATGCCCGCGGAGAGTGACACGGATCCGACACCGGCCGTCCGGCGGTGCCGCCCGTGGCGTGCGGGCAATAGGGTCGGGAGCTGTGGAGGAGCAGTACGGCCTGGGCATCGACCTCGGCACGACCCAGACAGCGGCCGCCGTCCAAGTGGACGGGCGGATCGACGTCGTGCGCCTCGGCAGCCGCCGCGCGGAGATCCCGTCGCTGATCTTCGTGACGCCCGAGGGCGGCCTGCTCATCGGCGAGGCCGCCGAGCGCCGCGGGCTGAGCGAGCCCGCCCGGCTGGCCCGCGAGTTCAAGCGGCGCATGGGCGACCCGGTGCCGGTGCTCGCCGGCGGCGTGCCGTTCTCCGCACACGCGCTGACCGCGAAGCTGCTGCGCCACGTCCTCGACACCGTGACGAAACTGCAGGGTGGGCCGCCCGCCGTGCTGACCGTGACCCATCCGGCCAACTGGGGGCCGTACAAGCGGGAGCAGCTCGATCAGGCCCTGCGCATGGCCGAGACCGGACCGGTGCTGCTGCGCACCGAGCCCGAGGCGGCGGCGCTCCAGCACGCCACCACCCGCCGGATCGCCGAGGGCGAGACCGTCGCCGTGTACGACCTGGGCGGCGGCACCTTCGACGCGGCGGTGCTGCGCCGCGAGGGCGAAGGGTTCCTGCTGCTCGGCGAGCCCGAGGGGGTCGAGCAGCTCGGCGGCGCAGACTTCGACGAGGCGATCTTCGCCCACGTCCTCGAGATGCTCGGCGACGCGGCAACCGGCCTGGACCCCGACGACCCCGAGGTGCTGGCGGCGCTCGCCCGGCTGCGGCGCGACTGCGTCGAGGCCAAGGAGGCGCTCTCGTTCGACACCGAGGTGATGATCCCGGTGGCGCTGCCCGGGGTGCACACCCGCGTACGCCTCAACCGCTCCGAGCTCGAGTCGATGATCGCGCCGGCGCTGGAGGACACGGTCGCCGCGATGCGGCGGGCCCTGCGGGTCGCCCGGGTGGCGCCCGAGGAGCTGGACGCGGTGCTGCTGGCCGGTGGCTCGTCGCGCATCCCGCTGGTCAGCCAGCTGCTGACGGCGGAGTTCGGCCGGCCGGTGGTGGCGGACCCGCACCCCGAGCACAGCATCGCCCTTGGTGCCGCGGTCTCGACGGCCCTGATCACGGGCGGCGAGTCGCCGTTCGCGGCGGCCGTGGCCCCCGGACCGGAGCCGCTGCCGGCACCGGACGAGCCGCCCTCGACCGAAGAGGTGGTGGCGGCGCCGGTCTCGCCCGCCGCGGCCGACGAGCCGGAGCCGACTACCGTGGTGACCCAGCCGGCGACGAGCGTGACCGAGCCGGCGACGAGCGTGACGCAGCCGGTGACCGCGCGGGCGGTCGTGGGGGCCGCGCCGGCCCGTCCCGCGACCCGCGCGGCGGACAACAACCCGGCCGCGACCATGGTGGACACCGCGAGCCCACCGGCCGTCTCCTTCTCCCGCGGCACGGCCTCCGTCGGCACGCCGAGCGCTCCGGCAACCGTGGCCCGCACCCAGACCTTCGACGCCACGCCGGTCCACCACCCGCCCGGCCCCCCGGTGTCCCCCGGCGCTCCGGTGCACTATCCGCCCACGCCGCCGGCCGGGTACGGCGACGACGGCGACCCGCCACGGCGTACCGGGAAGCTTCTGCTCGCCGGCCTGCTGACCGCCGCCGTCATCGCCGCCGGGACGACGCTCGCGATCGTGCTCAACCAGGGCGGCGGTGACGGCGACAAGGACAAGCCGCAGCAGCCGGGCGCCGCATCGACGGCCGCGTTGCCGTACTCGACGGACGGCATGCTCATCCGGGTCGACACGGGTGGCGCCTCCCGGCCGGAGCGCAAGTCGAAGATCATGGTGCTCACGCCCGGCAAGGACGAGCGGAAGCTCATCTCGGACACCGGCGGCGACGCGCTGCCCGAGTGGTCGCACGACCGCCAGCGGATCGCCCTGACCCGCAATCTCGACGACGGCACCAACGAGATCTGGGTCATGGACCGGGACGGCAAGGGCGCCAAGAAGCTCGTCGGTGGCGTCACCGGCGGCCGGGCGTCCTGGTCGGCCGACGACACCAAGCTCGCCTTCATGATGGTGGTCGACGGGCGGGCCCAGATGTTCGTCATGCCGGTGGCCGGCGGCGAGCCGAAGCAGCTCACCTCGTCGAGCGACACCAAGGACGATCCGGCCTGGTCACCGAACGGCAAGGAGATCGCCTACTGGGTGGAGCGCGACGGGCGGCGCGACATCTACGCGCTGACGGTCGCCGACCCGCAGGAGCCGGGCCGGCAGATCACCGACGGCGACTCCGGGCCGGGCGTCGACCCCGCCTGGTCGTCGGACGGCAAGACGATCGCCTACACCCACGGCACCGGCCCGGGGCTCTCGGACATCTGGGCGGTCGACGCCGACGGCGGCAACCCGCGGGCGGTCGTCGAGGACGAGGCGCGGGAGATGGACCCGTCCTGGGCGCCGCACGCCGACTGGATCGCCTTCACCCGCGGCCCGCTGGAGGCGCCGCGGATCGTCATCGTGAAGGCCGACGGCACCGGCGAGGTCGAGCTCACCAAGGGCGATGCCCGCGAGGGTCACCCCTGCTGGTCCTGAGCCAGCACCCCCTCGCAGCTGCGGGCCGCCGCCCGGGCCGCGGTTCGTAGCTCCCGGGCCGAGAGCGGATGCTCCGCCACCGTCTGCCAGCGGGCCAGCGCCTCCCGGGCCGCCGCGACGACCCGCCCGGGCTCTGCTTCCGCCGGCAGCGCGAGCCGCTGGTACGCCGCCGCGCCCGCCCCGCCGAGCAGCCGGTCCATCTCGGCCAGCTGCTCCGGCCGCCCGGGCATCCGGCCTGACCGGAGCAGGTGCAGCAGCCGCAGCTCGGCGAACTCGTGCGCGCTGGCCCGGATGCGCTCAGCCTCGGCCGCGGCAGCGGACTCCGGATCGAGGTACTCGTCCAGGACCGCGAGCGCCGAGCGCGCCTTGAGCACCGCGCTCCGGCCGGCGAACTGGGCGGCGAAGACCTCGCGCAGCCGTTCGATGCCGCTGTGCGCGGTCAGCGCCCGGGCCAGGTCGGCCGAGTCATGCACCTTCTGCTCGCGGATCAGCCGCACGGACAGCCGTACGCCGAACAGCCCGTACCGTTTCAGCACCGCACGGCGGGCGGGCGCCGAGGCGGCGAAGCGGTCCGCGGTCAGCATCAGCTCGACGATCGCGTCCATCGGCTCGGCGGCGACCGCCGCCAGGGTGCGGTACTCGTCCTCGCGCAGCGTCGCACCGGCCGCCCCGAGCAGCCCGGCGACCGGCACCACCACCGGGCAGAGCCGGCGCAGCCGGTCGTCGGCGGCGTACCGCGCGGCGACCCGGGCGGCGGAGTCCATCGCGTCGAGGCGGGCACCGCCGATCTCGTCGGCTCGCGACAGCACACCCACCGCGTTGACCGGGCTGCCGCCGCTGACGCCGTCGCCGTGGAACGACTCGAGGAAACGCACGTCGCTGGCGTGCATGTGGCGCAACAGGTAGATGACCGCGTCGGTCTGGGTGGCCCGCTCCCCCTCGGCCTCCAGGAACGCCATGGTCCGCAGCGAGACGTCGGTCGACAGCGAGGCGATGCCCGGGGTGTCGATCAGCGTGTGCTGCCGGAGCCGGGCGCTGGGCACCCGCACCTCGAGGTGGTCGACCTGCTCGGCGGGGCGGCCGAGGCCGATCCGTACGGCACCGGCGACCCGGTCGAACGGGCGTGGCTCGGTCGTGCCGTCGCGCAGGTGCGCGGTGACCGAGTATGCCGGCCCGTCGGCGTACCAGGTGACGATGCGGGTGCACTCCCCCGCGTCCGTCGGGGCCAGCTCCTCGCCGACCAGCGCGTTGAGCAGCGTCGACTTGCCCGCCTTGACCTTGCCGGCGATCGCCACCCGCAGCGGCTCGTCGATCCGCCGGCGGGCGGCCCCGATCGCATGACGGACCGTGGCGTCCCGCGACTCGGCGAGGGTCCGGTCGAGCAGGGCCCGGACGTCGGCGAGCAGGCTCATGCGAGCTTGTCCAGTTCGTCTCGGAGGGCGGCCAGCCGGCGGGCGCGGGCCTCGCGGGCGGCGTCGGGCAGGGCCGCGGTCTCGCGTACGGCGGCAGCCGTGGCCGCCGCGGACCGCTGCATCTCGGCGGCACGGGCCGCGAACTCGTCGCGCAGGAACCGCTGGGTACGCCGGACCGCCTCCCGCGAGTCGCGCCCGACATGGAACGTCACGTCGTCGACGTACCGCCGCAGCGCCGCCTTGGCCTGCTGTCGGCGCTGGAGCACCTGGCGCTCGCGCTCCTGCTTCATCAGGCGCCGGCCGAGCGTCAGCCCGGCGATCACGCCGATCGGCGCGGCCAGGGCAACGTTGAACAGGGCGCCGACCGCGCCGAGCAGGTAGAAGCCGCCGTACGTGATCCGGGCGGCGGTGAACGCGCCGAGGAACTGCTGCATGCCGGAGCGCTGGAAGGTGACGTCGAGGTCGGCGACCTTGGCCAGGCCCTGATCCGGGGTCGGCAGGTCGGCGCCGGCGGCGTCCACCTCGAGGTCGAAGCGCTCGGCGACCTCCCGGGCGAGCTGCTCGCTGCGGGTCACCAGCAGCATCAGGTTGTCCGCGGCGGCCGAGGCGGCCTCCCGGGCGGCCCAGGCCTGGAAGTCGGTCCAGGTGTCTTTCGGGTCCGAGGCGTCGATCAGGTCTTCGCCGTCGCGCATCAGCCGGCGCAGCCGTTCGCGCAGGTCGTGGTCGACGTCGGCGGTCAGATCCTGGATGCCGTCGCCCAGCACCGTCTGCCACGCGCCGGCCGCCTGGGTGCGACGCTGCTTCTCGGCGTACCGCTGAGAGAGCGTGAGGGCGGCGGTGGGCGCCGCCGCCGCAGCATGCTCGGCCACGACCCGCTCGCGGAGCTGGCCGACCACGAACGCCAGCTCGGCGCGCGCCGCGGCCTCGGCACCCGCCCGGGCCGCGCCGAGCACGTCGCCGCGGAGCATCTCGACCAGGCGGGGGAAGCCGGACTCGGCGTTGAGCTCCGTGCTGTCCCGGGCCTGGGCGCGCAGCCGCAGGAACGACGAGACGGCGACGATCGGCACGTCCAGCCCGGCCTCGGCGAGGTGCGCGGCGTCGAGCTCGACGATGCGCCGCCACTCGGCGTGCAGGTCGGTCTTGGTGACGACGCAGACGACGGCCGGGCACCGCTCGACCACCCGGCGCAGGAAGTCGACCTCGGGCGCGGTCAGCTCCTGGGCGGCGTCGGTGACGAAGAGCGCCGCCGCGGCGGTGGCCAGCGACGCCAGCGTCATGTTGCCCTGGGCGGAGTCGAGACCGCCGACGCCGGGCGTGTCGATGAAGGTCAGCCCGGCGCCCAGCAACCGCCGGTCCAGGCGGATCTCGACGCCGTGTGAGCCCTCGGTGACGTGCCGGCGTACCTCGTCGAACGGCACCGGGACCGCGGTGAGCGCGCCGTCGTCGCCCGGGACCCGCAGATGCACCGCTGCGGGGGTGCCGTAGCGCAGGACGGTCGGCACGGCGGTGACCACGTCGGCGTCGACGGGACAGACGTCGGTGCGCAGCAGCGCGTTGATCAGGGTGCTCTTGCCCTGCTTGAACTCGCCGACCACGGCGACGGCGACCTCGCCGGAGCCGAGGCGCCCGGCGGCCCGGCCGAGCCGCTCGGCGAGATCGGGCCGGTCGTTGCCGGCGGCCAGGCGGCGGGCCGCCTCCAGCTCTGCCGGCAGGTCCGTGGGCAACCGTCTCTCACCATTCCTCGATGCGGCCTCGAGGGGAAAGCCTACGCACGAAGCGCCACCTTCCGCAGGTCACCCCACTGGGTACGGTCGATCTGGGTTTGCCCCCATGCGCCGCAGGCTTCCGTTCCCACTGATCGCCGGGCTACGGACGAATCGCTCCCGGCGCTGAGCTGGGCGGATACCGGCGGCAGATTTCCGACAGCCGGGCCGGGCGGGAGCCGTGCTCGCATGGGCGGGTGGGAAACCGTCGTCTGTGGATCGTCCTCACGGCCGCGCTCGCCGCGCCGTTCGCCGTGGTCAGCCCCGCCCGCGCGGCCGTCACGCCCGTGGCCCGGGTGAACTTCCAGCCCGCGTCCTCCGCCGTGCCGGCCGGCTACACCGCCGACACCGGCGCGGCGTACGACGCCGGGCGCGGGTCGGGCTGGGTGGTGCAGGGGGCGGCGACGCCGCTGGACCTGACCCGCAACACCCGGGACCGGGCCCGTGCGGGGATCGACCCGCGGCTCAACACGCTCATCCACCTGCAGTACGGCGACGTCAACGGCACCAACGGCGTGCCCACCGCCGGGGCGTGGGAGTACGCGCTGCCGGCCGGCTCGTACCAGGTGACGGTGTCGGCGGGCGACCAGCCCGCCTACGACAGCTCCCACACGGTGCGGGTGGAGGGCGTACCGGCGATCTCCGGTTTCGTCTCGACGGCCGCGGCCGAATACCGCACGGCGACCGTGACCGTGGCGGTGACCGACGGGCGCCTGACCGTGGACGCGATCGGCGGCACCAACACCAAGCTGAACTACGTCGAGATCGCGCCCGCCTTCGCCCTGAAGGTCAACTTCTCCGACGCGGCCACCGCACCACCGGCCGGCTACGTGCGTGACTCCGGCGGCGCGTACGCCGACGCCCGCGGCTACGGCTGGGTACGGGCCGGGACGACGACGCCGCTCGACCTCACCGGCAACGGGCGAAACCGCAACCCGGCCGCCGGTCAGCCCGACGTACGCCTGGCGACACTGATGCACATGCAGCTGCCGCCGGGCTCGGCCGGCGTGACGACCCCGGGATCGTGGGAGGTCGCGGTGCCGGCGGGGGCGTACACGGTCACGGCGGCGGTCGGCGACGCGGGCACCGCCGTGGACAGCTCCCACTGGCTGAGCATCGAGGACCAGAACGGCGTCGCCGCATTCACACCGACGGCCGCGACCAAGCACGCGACGGTCACCCGTACGGTCACCGTCACCGACGGACGGCTCACCCTGAGCGCGGTCGGCGGCACGAACACCAAGCTCGACTACGTCGACATCGCGGGCGTGCCGGCCGCCGGCACCATCCCGGCCGTCCGGACCAGCACCCCGGCGAACGGCGCTACCGGCGTCGGCCTGACCACGAGCGTCGTCGAGGACCTGATCCTGCCGAACGGCGGCGTCGACCAGGCGACCCTCAGCGGCGGCACGGTGACGCTCACCCGGGTCGGCGACGGCGCGCCCGTGCCCGCCACGATCATCACCAGCGGAGGCGGGGACGTGGTCAACCTGTCCCCCACCGCGCCGCTCGCGCCGTCCACGGCGTACCGGTTCACGCTGACCTCGGGGGTGCGGGACATGAGCGGACGGGCGTTCCAGCCGTACTCGATCGTCTTCACCACCGGCACCGGCGGCGGGCCCGGCGGCCCGGCCGCCTTCGACAAGGTGGTCGGCGTCGCGACCGGCGCGTCCTTCACGACGGTGGTCACCGGACCCGACGGCCGCCTGTACGCGGGCACGCTCGACGGCCGCATCCTCCGCTTCCCGATCAACGCCGACGGCACGCTGGGCGCCGCGACGGTCATCACCGCGGTCCGGGACAACGCGGCGGCGCTCGGGCTGCCGGGCGCACCGGCCCGCACCATCATCGGCATGGCGTTCGACCCGTCGGGCGGCCTGTGGGTGACGGACAACTACGAGTACGTGGGCCCGCTGGACGTCCCCGAGTGGTCCGGGCGCATCGGCCGGCTGAGCGGGACCGATCTGGGGACGTACACGCCGAAGGTGGCCGGCCTGCCCCGCTCGGTCAAGGACCACGAGACGAACTCGCTGGCCTTCGGCCCGGACGGCGCCCTGTACGTCACCCAGGGCGCGAACAACGCCATGGGCGCCGCGGACTCCACCTGGGGCAACCGCCCGGAACAACTCCTGAGCGCGGCGGTCCTGCGGCTCGACACCACCCGGCTGGGCACCGGCACGCTCGACGTGAGGACGGCGGACGGCGGCGGCTACGACCCGTACGCCGCCACGGCCCCGCTGACCATCTACGCGACCGGGGTGCGCAACGCGTACGACCTGGTCTGGCACCGCAACGGCCACCTGTACGCCCCCACCAACGGCTCGGCGGCGGGCGGGAACACCCCGGCGACCCCGTCCCCGCTGCCGTCGTCGTGCACCCGCCGCGGCTACACCGGCCCCGCCGTACCGGCGCTGACCTCCGTACCGACCGCCGAGACGGACTACGTCTTCGACGTGAGGCGGGGGCGCTACTACGGCCACCCCAACCCGCTGCGCTGCGAGTGGGTGCTGGCGGGCGGCAACCCGACCGCCGCGGCGGACCCGTTCGAGGTGCCCGCGTACCCGGCGGGGACCCGGCCCGACCCGAACTACGACCTGGCGGGCACGTACGACGCCGGCCTGCACGCCTCGGCGGACGGCGCGATCGAATACCGCGGCGGCGCGCTGGACGGCAAGCTCCTGGTGGTCCGCTACTCGTCCGGCCAGGACATCGAGACGTTCGACGTGGCGGCGGACGGGACGCTGAGCAACCGGACGACGGGCATCACCGGGTTCACGGGCTTCAGCCAGCCGCTCGACCTCACCCAGAACCCGGCGAACGGCAACCTCTACGTCACCGAGCTCGGCGCCTCCCGCATCACCCTCCTCAAGCCCAGCGCGGTTACATTCACCCGATGAGCACCCACGAGGTCGTCAACCAGCCGCCACCCCTCGCCGGTCACGACATCGCCGCGGATGCCGCGCTGCTCGAGGCCGTCGACCGGGAGGGCGCCGGGTGGGCCGCCGGCGAGCTGCACCGCCTGGGCAAGCTGGGCGGCGGGACCGAGCCGCAGCGCTGGGCCGACGAGGCGAACCGGTACGAGCCGCTGCTGCTCACTCATGACCGGTACGGCCACCGCATCGACGAGGTCGACTTCCACCCGTCGTGGCACCGGCTGATGGACGTGGCGGTCGCCGAGGGCCTGGCCGGCGCGCCGTGGGCCGACCCGCGGGCGGGGGCGCACGTCGCCCGGGCCGCCGGACTGTACGTCTGGAGCCAGGTCGAGGCCGGCCACACCTGCCCGATCTCGATGACGTACGCGGTGGTGCCCGCCCTGCGCCACAATGCCGAGCTCGCGGGCGCGTACGAGCCGCTGCTGACCAGCAGGACGTACGATCCCGGGCTGCGTACTCCCCAGGCCAAGCAGGGCTTGCTGGCCGGCATGGGCATGACGGAGAAGCAGGGCGGCTCGGACGTGCGGGCGAACTCGACCACCGCCACCCAGGCCGGCGACGGCACCTACCGGTTGCGCGGCCACAAGTGGTTCACCAGCGCGCCCATGTGCGACCTGTTCCTCGTGCTCGCGCAGGCCCCGGCCGGCCTGTCGTGCTTCCTCGTGCCCCGGGTGCTTCCGGACAGCAGCCGCAACACGTTCCGGATCCAGCGCCTCAAGGACAAGCTCGGCAACCGCAGCAACGCCAGCAGCGAGCCGGAGTTCGACGAGACGGTGGCGTGGCTGGTCGGCGAGGAGGGTCAGGGCGTCCGCACGATCATCGACATGGTCGCGATGACCCGGCTCGACTGCGTCGTCGGCTCGGCGGCCGGGATGCGCGCGGCGCTGGTCCAGGCGCTGCACCACGTGCGGCACCGCTCCGCCTTCGGCGGCCCGCTGATCGGCAAGCCGCTGATGCGCAACGTCTGCGCGGACCTGGCGGTGGAGACCGAGGCGGCGACGGCGCTGGCTCTGCGGCTGGCCGGGGCCGTCGATCGAGGGGTACGGGGTGACGCGGGCGAGCGCGCGTTCGGCCGCCTGGCGGTGGCGGTCGGCAAGTACTGGGTGTGCAAGCGCCAGCCGGCCGTCGTCGGTGAGGCGCTGGAGTGCCTGGGCGGCAACGGTTACGTCGAGGAGTCGGGCCTGCCGCGGCTCTACCGGGACGCGCCGCTGAACTCCATCTGGGAGGGCTCGGGCAACGTGCAGGCCCTGGACGTGCTGCGTGCCCTGCGCCGCGAGCCGGGCAGCCTGGACGCGTTCCGCGCCGAGATCGCCGCGTCGGCCGGGGCCGACCGGCGCCTCGACGAGGCGGCGGCCGGCCTGGCTGCCCTGCTCGGCGGCGACGACGACCTGGAGTCCCAGGCCCGGCGCGTCGTGGAGCGGATGGCCGTGGTGCTGCAGGGCTCGCTGCTGGTGCGGCACGCGCCGGCCGCGGTCGCCGACGCGTTCTGCGCGAGCCGTCTCGGCGGCGACTGGGGCCACACCTTCGGCACCCTCCCCTCGGGTGCAGACACCGCCGCCCTGATCGACCGCGCGATGCCCGCCTAGGGAGCGAGCGTCCGATGCCAGACGGCGTCGTCGTTGCCCACCACGGCGACGTCGACGCCGGCGGCGGATCCGGCCGCCGCGGGCCCGGAGTTCAGCCGGCCGCCCGCCGACGACCAGCCGGACCAGGTGCCGTCGTACGACTTGCGCCAGAGCGCGCCGTCGTTGCCGGCGGCGAAGAGGTCGAGCCGCCCGGGCCCGGTGGAGGCGACCGCCGGGGCCGACGCGACCACCCCGCCGCGCGACACCCAGCGGCCCGACCAGGCGCCGGCCGAGTACGTCTTCTGCCACACCGCGTCGTCCGTGCCGGCCACCACCACGTCGACGCGGTCGGGCCCCCAGGAGACGGCCGACGGCAGCGAGGCCGCGTACCCGCCCAGGGACGTCCATCCGGACCAGGTCGCCGACAGCGACTTGACATAGATCTCGCGGTCGGTGCCGACCGCGAAGAGGTCGAGACGGCCCGGACCGCGCGAGGCGACGCCGGGCGCTGAGATCAGCGTCCCGCCCAGGGACTCCCACCGGGACCACGCGCCGTCGGCGAACGCCAGGTGGATCACGTCGTCCGCGGAGCCGCGAGCGACCACGTCGACGCGCCCCGGGCCCCAGGACACCGCGGCCGGCGCCGAGGTGAGGGTGCCGCCCAGCGACTCCCAGGTCGACCAGGCCCCGGCCGTGCGCGCCGTGTGCCACAGCGAGTGGTCCGCCCCGACGACGAAGACGTCCAGCCGGCCTGCACCGTCGGACGCCACGGCCGGCTGGGAGATCGCGGTGCCGCCGAGCGAGGCCCAGTCCGCCGCCGCGGCCGCCCGCGCGGACCGGTGCGTGACCAGTCCGCTCATCGGATCCGGGGCCGCCGCGGCCGTGGCGGCCTCCCCGGGTGCCGGAGCCACGATCAGCGAGCCTGCGACGATGATCGCCGCCAGCATCGACCGGACACGAGACCTCATGGACATCCTCCAAGAATTGATGAACATCAATGCGTTTCGCATCCTAGAGGGCGCGGGACGCCAGACGCTCAGGTGACACGCGCCACTGCCGATGATCGAGCGTGCGTGGGGATTGCGACCACGCTGGCGTCGGACGCCGGGTTCCAGGTCGTGGCCGCGTACGCGCCCGACCTGGAGGGCCCGATCGCGATCGGCTGGATCATGTCGAACGTCGTCTGGGGCGCCGCCGCGCTGCATCGCTCGGCGGGCGCCGGGGACCCGCCGGCGCCGGTGGTCGAGCAGCGCCCCGGCCGCGGCCGGCTGGCCCTGCCGGCCGCCTGCACCCTGCTCGTCCCACGCTGCTGTTCACCGAGGGACTGACGTCCGGGGGCGCGGGGGTGAGCTGGGCGGCGATCGGGGTCGGCGCCGTGCTGCTCTTCCTGCTGGTCCTCGCCCGGATGTCCGGATTCGTGAGCCAGATCCAGCGGCAGGCCGGGCAGCTGAAGGACCTGGCCCTGCGGGACGCGCTGACCGGACTGCCCAACCGCCGGGTCTTCGAGGAGCGCCTGGCGGCGGCGGTCGGCGCCGGACCGGCCCAGGTGGCGGTGCTCGACCTCAACGGCTTCAAGGACGTCAACGACCGGCTCGGGCACGCGGTCGGCGACCGGCTGCTCACCGAGGTCGCCGGGCGCCTGCTCGGCGCGCTGCGCGAGGAGGACCTGGTGGCTCGGATGGGCGGCGACGAGTTCGCCGTACTCATGCCCGGCGCCCTGCGTGAGCCGGTCGTCGTGAACGGGCACGAACTGCTCGTAGGCGCCAGCATCGGCACCACGGACAACGCCGGGACCACCGACGGCTACGAGGTCCTGCGCCGCGCCGACGTCGCGATGTACGCCGCCAAGCAGGCCGGCGAGCGGCACCGCCGGCACACCCCGGACCTGGACGAGCGGGCGGCCGCGGAGGCCCGGCTCGGCGCCGAGCTGCGCACCGCCCTGGACGCCGGCCAGTTGCACCTGGTCTACCAGCCGATCGTCGCGCTGCCCGAGCACCGCATGGTCGCCGCCGAGGCGCTCGTACGCTGGGACCACCCCGTACGCGGGCCGATCCACCCGGCCGACTTCATCCCCGTCGCCGAGCGCAACGGCTTCATCGTGGAGCTCGGCGCCTGGATCCTGGAGACCGCGTGCGCGCAGGCCGCGCACTGGCAGCGCACCCTGGGGCCGGCGGCGCCGGGGCGGATCAACGTCAACGTCTCGGCCCGCCAGCTCGCCGAGCCCGGCTTCCCCGAGCTGGTCACAGCGATCCTGGGCCGGACCCGGCTCCCCGCGCACCACCTCACCGTCGAGGTGACCGAGACCGCCGTGTTCCGCGGCGGCCGGGCGGTGCAGGCCCTGGAGAGCCTGCACGACCTCGGCGTACCCATCGCCCTCGACGACTTCGGCACCGGCCACTCGTCGCTGGGCCTGCTGCAGACCGTGCCCGTCGACGTGCTCAAGGTCGACAGGTCGTTCGTCGAGTCGATCACGCGGGCCGGCCGGCACGCCGTGATCGCGACCGCGCTGCTGCAGGTCAGCGACGGCCTGGGGCTCGCGGCCGTGGCCGAGGGCGTGGAGACGCCCGAGCAGGCCGCCGAGCTGCACCGGCTCGGGTACCGCTACGCGCAGGGCAACCTCTTCGGCGTGCCGGTGGCCGAGCCCGACTTCACCGCTGCCCCTGTGTCCGTGGTCTCGTGAACCGGTAGAGCCCTCAGCCCGCGGCCTCCATGGCCGATGGCAGGGCGTGCGGCGGGAATGGTTCTGGTGGTGGTGGCTCGTGGCGGGGTCGCTCGCCTCGGCCGCCTACTTCCTGCTGCCGTCCGACGGTCTGGCGTCCAACCTCGGGTACGACGCCATCGGGCTGACCGCCACCGTCCTGATCCTGGCCGGCGTGCGGCTGAACCGGGCCCGCCGCCCAGCGATGTGGTACCTGTTCGCCGCCGGGCAGCTCACCTGGGTCGTGGGCGACCTGGTGTGGGAGTACTACAGGTACGTCCTGGACCAGGAGCCCTATCCCTCGCCCGCCGACTACTTCTATCTCAGCGCGTACCCGATGCTTGTGGCCGGGCTCGTGATGCTGATGCGCGGGCGAACCACCGCGGCTCGCGACTTCGCGGCTCTGGTCGACGCCGCCATCGTCGCGATCGGGGTCGGCCTGGTCTTCTGGGTCTTCGTGATGCACCCGATCGCCGCCGACTCGACCGCGTCGACCTTCGAGCGAGTCATCGGGGTCGCCTATCCGGCTGCCGACGCGCTGCTGCTGGCCATGCTCGCCCGCTTCTACACCGGCGTGGGCGCCCGCTCCCCCAGCATCCGGCTGCTCGGTGCCGCCGCACTCCTGCTGCTCATCGGCGACGTCAGTTACTCGCTCCTCGAGCTGTACTCGGACGCCGACGAGGGGATTCTCGACGCCGCCTGGCTGCTGTCGTACGTGTGCTGGGGAGCCGCGGCGCTGCACCCCACCATGCGGACCGCCGGCTCGGCGCCGGAACAGGCCCGCGACGCCCGGGTGGGCCGGTCCCGGCTGGTGCTGCTCGCCGTCTGCTCGCTGCTCGCCCCCGGCCTGCTCTTCCTGCCCGGCATCGGTGCCGACGGCGTCGACCGGCTGGCCATCGCCGGCGGCGCCGTGGTGCTGTTCCTGCTGGTCGTGATCCGGATGTCGGGCTTCGTCGGCCAGGTGCAACACCAGGCCGACCTGCTCGAGGACCTCGCCATGGCGGACGACCTCACGGGCCTGGCGAACCGGCGCCGCTTCGAGGCCGGCCTGCGGACCGCGCTGGCCGCCGGCCGGGTCCAGGTGGCCCTGCTCGACCTCGACGACTTCAAGGGCGTCAACGACCGGCTCGGGCACGGCGTGGGCGACCACCTGCTCATCGTGATCGCCCAGCGGCTGCGCACCGCGCTAGGCCCGGAGGTGCTGGTGGCGCGCATGGGCGGCGACGAGTTCGCGCTGCTCATGCCCGGCGCGACGAATGCCGAGGCGGACCGGATCGTGGACCGGCTGGCGGACACGCTGCACGCCCCGATCACGGCCGGCGAGCACGAACTGCTCATCGGCGCCAGCATGGGCGTCACCGGCGGCGACGGCACCGACGACCCGTACGAGGTCCTGCGCCGCGCCGACGTCGCCATGTACGCCGCCAAGGCCGCCGCCGACCGGCCCCGCCGCTACGCCGCCGAGCTCGACGAGCAGTCCGACGAGCAGGCGCGGGTCGGCGCGGAGCTGCGTACGGCGCTGGACACCGGCCAGTTCCGCGTGGTCTACCAGCCGATCGTCGCGCTGTCGTCCGGGCGTACCGTCGCGGTCGAAGCGCTCGTCCGCTGGGACCACCCGGAGCGCGGCCTGATCCCGCCGGACCGGTTCATCCCCGCCGCCGAGCGCAACGGCCTGATCGTCGAGCTGGGCGAGTGGATCCTGCGCACCGCCTGCACCCAGGCGGTCGAATGGCGCGCGGACCACGGCGAACTGGCCCCGGCCCGGATGAGCGTCAACGTCTCCGCCCGCCAGCTCGCCGAGCCGGGCTTCGCCGCCCTGGTGACGACGGTGCTCGAGGAGACCGGGATGAGCGCCGGCATGCTGACGGTCGAGGTCACCGAGACCGCCGTGTTCGGCGGCGGCCAGGCGGTCCAGGCCGTGCAGGACCTGCACGACCTCGGGATCCACATCGCGCTGGACGACTTCGGCACCGGTCACTCGTCGCTGGGCCTGCTGCAGACGGTTCCCGTGGACGTGCTCAAGGTGGACAAGTCCTTCGTCGACGGCATCACGATGGCCGGGCGCCACGCCGTCATCGCCACGGCGCTCATCCAGGTGAGCGCGGGGCTGGGGCTGACCGCGGTGGCCGAGGGCGTCGAGACCGCCGAACAGGCCGCCGAGCTGCGGCGGCTCGGCTACGAGCTGGCCCAGGGCTACCACTTCGGCCGGCCCGTTGCCGAACCGTCGTTCCAGCCGCCCGGTCTGGTCGGCATTTAGAGATCCGTAACCTCCGACCTCACATGAGCCTTACGTCCGCACCGGCATCCTCTCCCCCATGGATCGCCGGAAGGTCGTCGTCTATGCCCTGTCCGCGTCCACTCTGACCCTGGTCGCACCGCTGGGCTTGCGGCGGTTGTCCCAGGCCGAGGCGGCGCCGCCACCCCCGCCGGGCGGCGGGCCCCGGCGCTCCGACGTGGTGGCCGTCGGCGCCGACGAGGAGAAGCTGGTCCTGGAGGTCACCGCGGCCAACAAGGTACGGGTGAAGCTCCCCCGCGCGGAGGTCGGCCAGGGCATCACCACGGCGGTGGCCATGATGATCGCGGAGGAGCTGGACGCGCGGCTCACCGACGTCGACATCCCGCTGGCCGACGCCCGCACCGACGGCGGCAACCAGTTCACCGGTGGCTCGAGCTCCGTAAGCTCCCTGTACGACCCCGCCCGTCACCTCGCCGCCACCGCCCGCGCCCGGCTCGTGACCGCGGCGGCCCGGCGCTGGCACGTCCCCGCGAATACGTTGCTGACCCGGGACACCATGGTGGTCGCGCCGGACGGCCGTACCGCGACGTTCGGCTCGCTGACCGCGGCCGCGAGCGCCATCACTCACCCGGATGTGCCCGCCGACCCCAAGCCGGCCGCCCGGCACCGCACGATCGGGCGCCCGGCGACCCGCATCGACGCCCGCGACCTGGTCACCGGGAAGGCGACGTACGCGGGAGACCTGTCCGTGGCCGGCGCCAAGCCCACCGTGGTGGCCCGGTCCCCGAAGCTCGGCGGGACGGTCGTCTCGGTCGACGACGCCCGCGCCCGCGCCATGCCGGGCGTGCTGGCGGTCGTCCGCATCCCCAGCGGCGTCGCGGTGGTCGCCGAGACGTTCCACCACGCCTTCCAAGCCCGCGACGCCCTGAAGATCAAGTGGGCGCCGGGCCCGATCGCGACCCTGTCGGATGCCGGCATCCGATCCCGGCTCCGCGCCGCCCTCCCCCCGCTCGCCGCCCCGCCCCGCGGTTCGACGCAGGTCCAGGGCGAGTTCGAATTCGCCTTCGTCAGCCACGCCCCGATGGAAGTGCTCACCGCCGTGGCGGACGTCCGCGCCGACCACGCCGAGGTCTGGTTCTCCTCCCAGTCCCCGGTCGAGGCGGCGGAGAGCATCGCCGAAGCGGTCCGGCTGCCGGCCCGGGCGGTCCGCGTCCACGTCGTCCGCGGCGGCGGCTCGTTCGGACGGCGGCTGAACTACGACGCCGCGATCGAGGCGGCGCTCATCTCGAAGGCGGCCGGGCGCCCGGTCAAGCTCATGTGGAGCCGCGCCGACGACATCAAGCACGGCCGGATGCGCCCGGTCACGTACCGCCGGGTCCGCGCCAGCGTCAAGGACGGCCGGATCGCCCGGCTGGACCACGACGCCACCTCGGTGAACGAGGGCCCCGGCCGCGGCCTCGACCTGCCGATCCCGATGGGCGCCTGGCGCTCGGTGGACTCCGGGACCTCCCGGGCGGCCGAGGAGGTCATGCTCGACGAGGTCGCCCGCTCACTGCACAAGGACGAGGTCGCCTTCCGGCGTACGACGCTGCACAGCGCCGCCGCCAAGGCCGTCCTCGACAAGGTCACCGCCGGCCGATGGGGCCGCCGCCTGCCGCCCCACTGGGGCCAGGGCGTCGCCGTCCACGAGGAGTACGGCTCCTTCCTGGCCTGCCTCGCGGAGATCGACGCCACCGACGCCCGCAACCCCCGCGTGACGGCGATGGTGATGGCGGTCGACGTGGGCACGGTCATCAACCCCCGCGGACTCGAGGCCCAGCTCATGGGCGCCGCGATGGACGGCATCTCCACCATCCTGTACGCCGGCCTGCATATCGACCGGGGAGCGGTCCGGGAGAGCACCTTCGCCGACTTCCACTACGCCCGTCATCGGCAGAGCCCCCTCGAACTGAAGGTCCACATCATGCCGTCCAAACGGGCGCCCGGCGGTGCCGGCGAGCTCGGCGTCCCGGCGAGCGCGGGAGCCGTCGCCAACGCGTACGCCCGGGCCACCGGCACCAAACCACGCCGCTTCCCGATCATCAGCACCGCCAGCACCGTCAGCTGAGGAGCGCACCCGATGCCGCAGTACAGCTTCACCCTCAACGGCAAACCGGTCACCGTCGACGCACCGGCCGACATGCCGCTGCTGTGGGCGCTGCGCGACCTGCTGGGGGTCACCGGCCCGAAGTACGGCTGCGGCATCGGCGCCTGCCGCGCCTGCACCAGCCACCTCGACGGTACGGAGATCCAGCCCTGCGTCGTACCCGTCGCGGACTGCGCCGGCCGCCGAGTCACCACGATCGAGGGCCTGGCCGACGGCGACCGGCTCCACCCGGTCCAACAGGCATGGCTCGACTGCGACGTGGCCCAGTGCGGCTTCTGCCAACCAGGCCAGATCATGGCCGCGGTAGCCCTCCTGGACCGCACCCCCCACCCGACCGACGCCGACATCGACAAGATCGAGAACGTGTGCCGCTGCGGGACCTACCACCGGGTCCGCCAAGCCATCAAGAAGGCCTCCGGGGCTCCGCCCTCCTGAAGCCGGCGGCCGGCTCGGCTAATACTTGCCGAATGACTCCGCCTCCCAGTCCGGCCAGCGCAAGCCCTCATAGAACCGAGTCAGCGCACCGGCGAACATCGCGTGCAGCCAGTCGCCGTACCCCAGTTCGAGATCCTGCCAAGCGAGGTCTTCCGGGCCGAAGTAGTGCACCGTCGGCGCAGCGCCAGGCTGACTCGGCACCCAGGCGAATTGGCCGCCCATCACGTCGAAGGCGACGACCATACGACCGGCCTGGCGATCCATCTCGGTGACCACGTCCGGCAGTCCGTCGTGTCCACCGCCCAGCACCCGCAGCCAGCCGTGGTCGATCACCAAACCGCCACTGTTGGCGACCACTGCCCCGAGCCAGGACTTGGTGGTGACCCCCAGAGCCTCTAAGGAGGCTGCCGCCCGCTCAGGGTCAGCCGTCAACACCTCCACCGGATACGGAGCTGCAGCCATCCCCGTCGAGATCTCCGCCCACGTCGACTGTTCCACCCCGTCAGCCTCCCAGGACGACCAACCATGGCGACGCTGAGGCCCTGCGGAATAGGCGCAGATCGTCTAGCCGGAGCTGTCACCTACGTTCCGATACAGCTGTGTCACGCAGGTCAATGAGACTTCGCATCTGCCGGCATCCGTCGCTCGGCAGTTGCCGGATCACGATGGCGGCATCCGGCTGTCACCGGCAGTCGGAGTTAGGCTCGGCGCCATGATCCGAGCTGTGGTGTTTGACGTCGGTGAGTGTCTGGTGAATGAGGCGAGGGAGTACGGCACCTGGGCAGACTGGCTCGGAGTACCCCGACACACCTTCTCGGCAACGTTTGGCGCGGTGATCGCGCGCGGCCAGGACTACCGCCAGACATTTCAGGAGTTCCGGCCCGGCTTCGACCTGACCGAGGAGCGGGAGAAGCGTGCGGCGGCGGGTCAGCCGGAATGGTTCGGGGAGGACGACCTCTACCCGGACGTGCGGCCGGCGTTGACCGCCCTGCGAGAGGCCGGCCTCTGGGTCGGGATTGCGGGCAACCAGACAGTGCGCGCCGGCGGCCTGTTGCGCTCGATGGATCTGCCGAGCGACATGATCGCAACGTCGGACGACTGGGGTGCCTCGAAGCCGGACGCTGGCTTCTTCAAGGCGGTGGCGAAAGAGACGCCGTTCGGGCCGGAAGAGACGTTGTACGTCGGTGACCGACTGGACAACGACATCCGACCCGCAGTCGCTGCGGGCTTCAAGACGGCTCTGATGCTCCGGGGTCCATGGGCGACCATCCAGCGCAACGACCCGGACGCGGACCGGCTGCCGACGATGCGGATCACGTCGCTGGACGAGCTGCCCGCACGGATCGCGGCGTTCAACGGCGAAGCGCGCTGAGAGTGGTCTGCCAGTCGTAGAGACGGTCATCGAGCTCACGGACGCAATCGGCGTCAGCCCACGGCTGCAGGCCCTGGCGGACTTCCCGGATTCGTTCCATACCTGTGGCGTACCAGGTGGTTCCGAGCTGATAGAGCGCCGCCTGAGCGTGAGCGCACGCTTCGTCGGGGTGCTTGCGGGCAACCTCGACCGCCGCCAGGTCACCGAGGATGACGGTGCGCTGTTTGCCCTCGTCGGCAGGCAGCGCCTCCAAGGCCGCAGTAAGGGTGTCGAGGGCCTGGGCGAAACGGCCGGCCTTGAGCAGGGTGTTGCCCTTGAACGCTGCCAGCCGAACCGGGGAGAACCACGTGAACCACTCGGGCGAGTGGTGCTCGCTCCGGGTGGTGAGGATGTCCTCGGCGTGTGCGATGGCTTGGAGTGCGTCCTTCGGGTGACCGCAACGGGTGTCGCACTCGGCCTCGACGGCGTCGATCCAAGCCAGGAATTCGGCCGAGGCCGGACCACGTCGGGCGTATGTGCGGGCGGCCCGGAGGCGTTCGGCTGCCTCGTCGCGACGCCGTACCCAGCCGGGAATGAACGCGGCGTGCGCCAGAATCGCAGCTCCGAGGAGCGGATCGTTTGCTTCGCCGGCGGCCTGCAGAGCGCGCACGTAGGTGGCGTCGGCTTCGTCGGGCTGGCGGAGGTCGAAGAACTCGATACGTCCGGCAAGCAGCAGCGATTCAGCCAGGGCAGTGGCGAGCAGACGCCGGGCGACGCCTGTCGTCTCGGCGAGTAAGTGGAGACCGAGTCGCGTGTGTTCGGTGACCGTGGGGTGCAGGTGCGCGGGCTGAACGCTCCAGTAGAGCCGGCGGTGAGCGACTGTGATGGTGGTGTAGTCAGCTCCGATGGTGGCTGGCTGCACTGCGGCGGTCGGCTGAGGCAGTGGAAGGCCGGCGGGGACAGTCCCGCCCTGCTGGGGCAGCTTGCCCGGATGCCGGTTCGGAGTCCTGCCACGGTGGGGTGAAGCCGAGCTGCTCGATCGGCAATTGCAGTACATGAACAAGGAGCCGCTGGTGGTCGGCTCGCGGCCAGGGCGGAGCCGGTGACTCCCACCTGCGGATCTGGCGCACGCTGACCTCCATGGCGCCGAGGCCGATACGCGGGGCAGCTTGGGTGAGAGCGTCGGCGAAGGCCTGTTGAGAGGCATAGCCGGCATGCTGCCGGGCCGCCTTGAGACGAGTGTTGCCCGAGGACTGAGTCATGTCCTGTACCTCCTCTGACGAGATCGCTCCTCACCACGGTAGAACAAGTGGGCCTCCTGTAGGACTCTCGGTTCATACGAAGGCAACCTCTGCGCGGGAGAGTCCTCTGGAAGTCCCTTCGACGGCCTTCTTGTCCCCTATGGAGTCGGCCACTCTCAGGACATGAGTGACAGAGGGGCTACGCCAACCACCTCGCGACCGGTTCGCTCATGAGACGAAGCGGGTCTGTGCGACGGGGATTCCGTGACAGCGCCGATCCGTCCAGCCGGCACCGGGGCGGACGCCGCGTAGGTGGCCAGTCCCCGATCTGGACCGTGATCGCCGTCCGTCTCGGTGCCTTCCATCGCCAGGGAGCGACCTCACATGAGTGGACTCGGTTCTCGCGATTACGGCAGCGCAGTGCGGTACCGCATGTCTCAGCCGGCGCAAGAGCTGATACGACGGCTCGCAAGTCGGCGGCTCACCGACCAACCGCGCGGAGAAGACGGCTTCTGCCTGACCTGCTGGCCCCGTGATCCGTGCCCCTGTGTTGCGCGACGCCTTGCGATCGTGGGTCTGGTCAGGGCAGGCCGACGTCGCCCGTTGGCCCGGATGACCCCGACCGCGGTGGGCAACCAAGCTTCCGGCTCGGCTGGCCTGCGATGAGCAAGCAGAAGCGCCCCGAACCGCTGGTGCAGATCGGTGACTTGGTCGAGATACCAGAGGCCGACTATTGCTACGGCCTTGGCGTACTGAGGATGCGAATAACGGCCATGAATGTCACGCCGCAGGACGTCTCCCGCTTGGAGTGGGTTCGCTTGGTCGGCGTGCCCATTTTCAGCCACGACCAGGAAGGCCCCGAGCGGGAAGCACTCGTCCGAGTGGCAGCGCTCCGGCAGCATCCACCGAAACGCTGAAGAGCACTGCCGACGGAGCCGCTCCCGGTGAGGCGGTCAGTGCTGGCCGAGGAGGTCCCGGATGCTGGCCGTCAGGTTTGCCTGGCTGATCGGCTCCACCATGCCGCCGGTGCGGGCGTCCTGCATCGCCTTGGTCAGCTGGATCCGGCGCAGGGCCTCCTTGATGTCGGCGCCCGTCATGCCGTGGCTCAGGCGGCCGAGTTCGCCCAGGTCGAGGTCGTCGGCGAACATCGTGAAGCCCGGTTCCTCGTGGGCCGCGGCGAGCTGGGCGATCATCTTGCGGAAGATCTCCGTGCGGCTGGTGTCGTCCGGTTTGGGTACGGAGATCTTGACGTCGAAGCGGCCGGAGCGGATCAGCGAGTCGTCGACGCGGTGCGGGAAGTTGGTCGTCGCCACCACGATGACGTTGGGGTTCGCTTCGATCAGGTCGTTCATCTCCTGTTTGAAGATGCCCGCCACCGCGTTGATCGCCTGGCTGGCCGCGTCGCCGCCGGAGCCGGCGTAGCTGATGATCGAGTCGAATTCGTCGAACAGGATGAGCGTCGGGACGCGGTAGCGGCGGGCATCGCGGAAGATCTGTTTGATGTTGCGCTCGGAGCCGCCCAGCCATTTGTCCAGGATCTCCGGGGTTCGGATCTCGCGGAAGTCGGCGCCGATCTCGTTGGCCAGTGCCCTCGACAGCATGGTCTTGCCGGTGCCGGGCGGGCCGTACATGAGGATGCCCTGGGGCCGCCGCGCTCCCCAGCGGGCCATCGCCTCGGGGTGGCGGAACGACACCGCGATCTGGCGCAGCTCGGCGACGACGTCGGCGAGGCCGCCGACCTGGTCGAGGGTGACCTCCTGGGTGGTGGTCGCCACCCTCGGGATGCTCTCGCGGCTCACCACGTAGCGGCGCCCCGCGAGCGGGTCCGTCGACGGGGGCAGCAGCTCGATCACGGCCTGCAGCACCAGCCGCACCATGGCCGTCAGGTGCTCGGGCCGCACGTCGTCGCGGGGCACCTCGGCGCGCAGGCGGACCAGGCTGCCGTTGGATTCGTAGGTGACCGCCGCCTGCAGGCCCGCTGACGCGTCGGCCAGGACCGCCGTCTCCGGCTCCCGGTCCGTGGTGGTCTCGCTCGGACGATCCAGACCGAGTTTCTTGTACGCCGCGACGGCCGCCGTGCCCACACCGTCCACGAGCCGAGTGGCGATCGGGTCGCCGGCCGCGATCCGCTTCGCGAGCAGGGCGCCGACGGGGTCGTTGCCGAGCACCACCGCGCGGATCCGGTCCTTCTGCGGCGCGTCGGTCACGGACGTGCTGATCTCGGCGGCGAACACGTGCACCGGCCCGGCCGTGGTGTCGGCGCTGGACACGGTCAGTTCGACCCGGCGTACCGGTGGGGGGAAGGTGGCGCGGCGCAGCAGCTCGACGGGGTTGACCCTGGCGGCGGCGAGGATGGTGCTCGCCTCGACGATCTCGACGGTGGCGCCGGCGTACCGGAAGGACTCGGTCATGGTTGTCCCCTCTCCTGCCCCAAGAGTGACACAGGCGTGAGAGGGTCCAGACATGCTGCGGCCACAGGAGTCGGCGTATCGGGACCGCCGGAGGATCGAGGGGTTGTGGGACTTCTCGTTCGCGTCGCCGCCGGTCTTCGACGCCGAGATGGCGGTGCCGGCTTCGTACAACGACGTGCTGCCCGGTGGCCGCGACCATGTCGGCCCGGTCTGGTATCGCAAGCGGGTGGTGGTGCCGCGGGGGTGGGTGGGGCAGCGGGTCGTGCTGCACTTCGAGTCGGCCACGCACCGGGCGACGGTGTGGGTGGACGGCGCCGAGGTGATGAGCCACGAGGGTGGGTACACGCCGTTCGAGGCCGAGCTGGACGTCACCGCAGGCGAGACCATCGAGATCGTCGTGTCGGTGGACAACACGCTGACGTTCACGTCCATCCCGCCCGGCGTGGTCGAGCAGAGCGCGGCCGGGCCGCGGCAGCGCTACTGGCACGACTTCTCCAACTACGCCGGCCTGCATCGCCCGGTCTGGTTGTACGCGACGCCGCGCGAGTGCATCACCGACGTCACCTTCTCGGCCGCGGCCGACGGCACCCTGACCTGGGACATCACCGGCGGGTCGCGCATGATCCTGCGCAACCGTGAGGGCCGGGTGGTGGCGAGCGGGGGCGCACAGGGGACGGTCAAGGTCGGCCACGTGCATCCGTGGGCCCCCGGCGACGGCTACCTCTACGAGCTGGAGGCGCAGCGGGTCGAGGACGGCGAGGTGCGCGACAGCTGCCGGCGTACCGTGGGATTCCGGACCGTGACCATCGACGGCCCGCGCTTTCTCATCAACGGGCGGCCCTTCCGGTTCCGGGGTTTCGGGCGCCACGAGGACATTCCGGTGCTCGGCCGCGGGCACAACGACGCCTGGATGCTGCACGACTTCGCGCTCATGGACTGGATCGGCGCCAACTCGTTCCGGACGTCGCACTATCCCTACAGCGAGGACGTGCTCGACCACGCCGACCGGCACGGGATCGTGGTGATCGGCGAGACCGCGGCCGTCGGTCTCAACACCGCCCTGGCCCAGGGCACCGCGAGCAGGGAGCGGTTCCCGACCTACGGTACGGAGACGGTCAACGAGGCGACCCGCGAGGTGCACGCGCAGGCCATCCGGGAGCTGGTGGCCCGCGACCGGCACCACCCCAGCGTGGTCATGTGGTCGATCGCCAACGAGCCGGAGTCCGAGACGGCGGCGGCGGAGGCGTACTTCCTGCCGCTGTTCGCCCTGACCCGCGAGCTGGACCCGGACCGGCCGGTCGGCTTCGCCAACTACGGCGCTGCCACGCCGGACCGCTGCCGGCTGTCGCGCCACGCGGACGTCCTGATGCTCAACCGCTACTACGGCTGGTACGTCCACACCGGCGACCTGGCAGCGGCCGAGCAGGCGTTCGAGGCGGAACTACGGGCGTGGGCCGCGACGGGCAAACCCATCCTGATCAGCGAGTACGGCGCGGACACCCTGCCCGGCCTGCACGCGGTCGAGCCCACGCCGTGGACCGAGGAGTACCAGTCCGCGTACCTGGAGATGAACCACCGCCTCTTCGACCGGATCCCCGAGGTGGTGGGCGAGCACGTCTGGAACTTCGCCGACTTCGCCACGACCGCGGGCATCACCCGGGTCGGCGGCAACCGCAAGGGCGTGTTCACCCGCGACCGGCAACCCAAGGCGGCCGCCCACCTGCTGCGCCGTCGATGGCGCGGGGATCAGGGGTCCGGCAAGGCGTCGCCCTGACGGACCAGGCCACTCTGGTACGCCAGCACGACGAGTTGCGCCCGGTCCCGCACGTCGAGCTTGGTCATCGCCCGGTTGACGTGCGTCTTCGCGGTCAGCGGGGACACGTACAGCCGCTCGGCGATGGCGTCGTTGGACAGCCCGTGAGCGACCAGCACCAGGATCTCCCGCTCGCGCTCGGTCAGCAGGTCCAGCGCGGCGGGCCGGGCGGCGCCCTCGGGACGCAGGGTGGTGAGGAATCGGCTGACTGCCCGCGGCGATGGCGCTGCTCGGCCGCCGGGCCTGGGCGCTGCCCGGATGGCTCGACCGGATCCTGCCGGACGTCGACGTCGAGGGCGAGAAGCTGCGCCCCGAGGCCGGCGAGCCCCGCCCGGCCCCGGAGACCGAGCTGGTCAGCGCCGGTCTCTAGGCTGGGCGGGTGGTTTCGGTGCGGGAGACGGTCGCGGCCGTCCTGAGCGGGCGGCTCGGGTACGAGGACGGGCTCGACCGGCTGACCGTGGCACCGCCCGCCGAGGTGGACCCGGCGCTCGGGCAGGCCCTGTTCGACGCCGCCGCCCGGCTGTTCCGCGACGGGTGGCAGCCGGCGGAGCTGCACCGGGCCGTCGCCCGCCGGGGTGATCCGGCGCAGGCCCACCTGATCACCGACGCGGTCGCCGCGCACCTGCGGGGGTTCAAGCCGCGTGCCGTCGACCCCCGGTGGCGGGCGCAGGCGGACGAGCTGGACGCCCGGGCGTGGTGGGGCGCCGACGACGACTACCTGCGACAGGTGACCATGCGACGGCGTACCGATCGCATCGCCCTGATCGACGCCCTTCTCGGCGCCCTGCGGGTGCTGGCCACGCTGCCGCCCATCGACGTCCTCATCCCGCCGCCGGGGCGGGTCGCGCGCGCGGCCCGCTCCGGCGGCGGCAACGAGGCGCGGCTGGGCCGGGTCCGGGCGCTGCTGGCCAAGGCGGAGGCGACCACGTTCCCGGCGGAGGCGGAGGCGTTCAGCGCCAAGGCCCAGGAGCTGATCTCGCGGCACAGCCTGGACGAGGCGCTGGTCGAGGCCGGGGACACCGCGGTCACCCCGTACGCCCGGCGCCTCGGGGTGGACCACCCGTACGAGAGCGAGAAGGCCTCCCTGCTCGACGCGGTCGCCCGGGCCAACCGGTGCCAGGTCGTCTGGTCGCCGGAGTTCGGTTTCGCGACCGTGTTCGGCTTCGACGCCGACATCGACGCGGTCGACCTGCTGCACGCCTCCCTGCTCGTGCAGGCGCATCGGGCGATGGCCCGGGCCGAACCGCCCGGTGGCAAGGCCGGCCGGGCGCGGCTCAAGACCTTCCGGCAGTCCTTCCTGATCGGGTACGCGGTGCGCATCGGCGAACGCCTGGCCGAGGCGGACCGGGCGGCCCTGGCGGGTTCGGGCGACGCCGCCACGCTGCTGCCGGTGCTGGCGTCCCGCGAGACGCAGGTGCGGGAGGCGCGGGAGCGGGCATTTCCGCGCACGGTCCGCGGCCGTGGTTTCCGGGTGGACAGCGAGGAGGGCTGGGAATCCGGGCGCACGGCCGCCGACCGGGCGACCCTGCACTGAGGAATCACGGACAGTCGGATCTTGACTCCACTGTGTATGGTGCACAGCGTGGGAACGACAACCGTGGCGCGCATCACAGTGGTAGCCGGTGACCCGGCCGCCTCCGACGAGGCGGCGCAGAAGCTGCTGAAGGAGCTGCACGACCTTCCCGAGATCATCGCGGTCGAGCCGGCCACCGTCCCCGGCACGGCCGACGGCGCCCGCGGCGTCGACGCGATCGCGGTCGGCACGCTCCTGCTGACCATGGCCGCCACCCCCGAGGTGCTCGGCGGCGTCCTGACCTACCTCGTGGACTGGCTGCGCCGGCCCGGCAACCGCGGGTCCGTCCGGTTCAAGGTGGGCGACAAGGAGCTCGAGGTCAGCAACCCGACGCCGGCCGAGCGCAAGAAGATCGTCGACGCGTTCGTCAGGGAGTTGAGGCGACACTGACCCACCGCCATGCCCTGATCATCGCCTCGGAGCGCTATCTCGACCCGGCCCTCTCCGAGCTGCCCGGCACCACGACGGACGCCGAGGACCTGCGCCAGGTCCTCGGCGATCCGCACGTCGGCGACTTCGACGTCATCGTGCTCCAGGACCCCGATGTGCTCACCGCGGGCCGGCAGATCAAGCGGTTCTTCTCGCGCGCCGAGCCGGACGACATCCTGCTGCTCTCCATCGCCGGGCACGGGCTGCGCAACGACGAGGGCAACCTGTACTTCGCGGTCGGCGACACCGTGCCCGACCTGCTCTGGGTGACGGCGCTGGCGGCCAAGGACATCACCCATGAGATGGAGACCAGCCCGGCGCGGCGCATCGTGGTGCTGCTCGACTGTTGCTACGCGGGCGCCTTCACCGACCGCAACGATCTCGACCACGCCGGACCTCCGCCCGCGCCCGCCGCGCCACCGGTCGGCTCGGCCGAGACCGCCGGCCCGGAGACGTTCAGCCTGCCGCCGACCGACGACGCGCACGTCCGCGGCCAGGTGGTCATCGCCGCCGCCACCTCCATCCAGCAGGCGATCGAGGGGCGCACCGGCGGGCTCTTCACCCGTTGCGTGGTGCACGGGCTGCGGACCGGCGAGGCGGACCTCAACCACGACGGCGCGGTCGATGCTCACGAGCTGCACCTGTACGTCGACGCGCGGATGCGGCGGCTGGGGGCCGGGGTCGAGCAGCATCCCACGTACTCGGTGCACCGGCTGCAGGGCATGCTCCGGATCGCCCACCGGGCCGGTACTCCGGCCGCGCCGCTCGTGCCGCCCGAGCCCCCGCCCCTGCCACCGGCGCCGCCCCCAGGACGCGAGGCCCGCCCCTTCAGCGGCTGGGCGCGGTCCCTCCTGCTGATCGCCGTCCTGCTGCTGGCCGGGTGCGCGGTCCAGGCGGACAGCACGCTCGCCGGCGACGGGTGCCCGGTGCCGACCCACCTGCGCGTCGCCGCGGCACCGGCGGGGCTGGGGGCGTACCGGGACCTGGCCACGGCGTTCGAGGACTGGGTGGCCGGGCAGCGCCACGGCTGCCGCTCCGCCGACCTGTACGTCTACCCGGTCGGCGCCCGGGAGATGGCCGACGGGCTGCGGCGCGGCTGGGGGCAGGAGGCGGACGGGCGGTCGTACCTGCGCGACGTGGGCCCGCACCCCGACGTGTGGCTGCCCGCCGCGGCGAGCGATCTCCCCCCGCTGAGCCGGCCGGCCTCGGACATCGTCTCCAGCGCCGAGGAGGTGGCGCGGACACCGATCGTGCTCGGCGTCCCGCAGCGGGCGGGCCTGGACGAAGGCGTCCGGCGCGCCGGGCTGACCTGGGCCGGCCTGTTCGCCCTGGCCGAGCCCCGGGCCGGCGTCGTCCGCGGCGACCCGGAGGTCTCGCCGGTGGCACGGATGGCCACCGCGAAGCTGTACGCCGACGGCACCGTCGACCCGGCCGCCGCCCGCACCCGGTACGAACAGCACCTCGAACAGTCCCTCGACGCGGGCGGCTACCCCGTCGGCGACGAGGCCGGACTGCTCTGCCGGCAGGCGCGGCTGCGCGGCGGCACCGCGGTCGTCCTCACCGAACAGCAGCTCGTACGCTTCAACGGCGGCGACCCGGCCGGCGGCTCCTGCCCCGGAGCCACGGTGCCGCAGGGCGGGGACCGGCTGCGCGCGTTCTACCCCTCCGACACACCGGCCGTACGGCAGCTCGTGGTGACCCTCGACTGGCCGCGCGAGGTGCAAGCGGGCACCACCGAGGCCTTCGCGCAGTGGTTCGCGCGGTGGCTGCACACCGGCCCCGGGCGGGCGGCGCTGGTGCGGATCGGGCTGCGGCCGTGGGCGTACGACGCCGGGGCGCCGCTCGACGCCGGCCACGGCGCGCTGACCGACTGGCCGTTCGCCCGCGTAGTGCAGCCCGAACCGGACGCCTTCGTCCGCAGCGACGTGAACGCGATCTACGCGCGGGCCCGCCGCCCGGGACACTTCCTGGTGGCGCTGGACTCGTCCGGATCGATGAACACGGTCACCGCCGATCCGACGCGTACCCGGTGGGAGGTCGCCGTCGCAGCGGTGGAGCAGGCCGTCACCCGCCTGGGCGGCCGGGACCGGTTCGGCCTGCTCACGTTCGCCGACACCGGCGACGGCCGCATCACCCGCGAGCTTCTCCGCCCGGCGCCGACCGGCGCGGATTCGGTGGGCGCGGTGCGCCGCGCGACGGCCGGTGTGCGGCCCGGCGGGAACACCCCGCTCTACGAGGCGGTCCGGCGCGGGGCCGGCGCCCTGCGGCGGGAGCCGGGAACCGGCGACCCGCGGCGCACGCTCGTCGTACTCACCGACGGCAAGAACACCGGCGCCCAGCCGCGCCCGACCCTTGCCCAGACCGCGGGAGTCCGCATCGTCGTGATCGCGGTGGGCGACGTGACCTGCGCCGACGCGGGCCTGAAGCGGCTCACCGGCGACACCGGCGGCAGCTGCTTCGACGCCGGCCTGGGCTCGCTCGAACCCGTGCTGACCCGGGTGTTCCGGACGATCTGGGGATAGGAGAACCCGTGCGGGTACGCGGCAAGCCCTGGTGGATCTTCGTCGCCGGCAACCTGACCGGCGCCGCCCTGGTGGCGTCGCTGTTCCTGGTCGGACCGCTGGCGGCGCCGCCCGAGCTGGAGCCCGGCGAGCTGGTCATCCTCAGCGGCCAGGACGACAGCACCGGCGGGCAGCGGCAACAGCTGATCAACCTGTGGAACGACAGCCACCCGCGCAACCCCGCGAAGATCGTCACGGTGCCGCAGGCCGCCGACGGCCAGTGGGTCGAGATGGCCAACCGGGCCGAGGACGGCGACACCGACATCTTCAACCTCGACGTGGCCTGGACCGCGTACTTCGCCGACCCGCCGTCCGGGCGTCCGTTGATCCGGCCGATCGACCAGTCGCTGCTGGCGGAGAAGCCGGAGCGGGCGTTCATGGCGAAACCGCTGGAGACGTGCCGGTACGACGGCAAGCTGTGGGCGCTGCCGTTCAACACGGACGCCGGGCTGCTGTACTACCGCACGGACCAGGGCCTCAAGCCGCCCTTCGACTGGGCCGCCATCGAGAAGGCCGCCGGCCGCAAGGGCTTCGAGGCGGCGTACACCGGCCAGCTCGCCGGCTACGAGGGCCTGACCGTCAACATGCTGGAGGGGGTCTGGGCGGCCGGGGGCCGGCTCGACGTCGCCCCCGACGGCCGCGTCAGCCTCGACCTCGACAAATGGGACGAGGCAATCCGCCGGCTCACCCCGCGGCGCTCGGGCCCCGCCGTCGTGCTGCCCGAGTCGACGTCCTTCGACGAGACCGGCAGCCGCGGCGCCTTCGAGGACGGGCGCGTGGTCTTCATGCGCAACTGGCCGGTCGCGTACCGCGCGATGACCGCGGGCGACCAGCCCCAGGCGGCGCCCGGGCTGGTGCGCTTCGACGTTTCCCGGCTGCCCGGGCCCAGTGTGCTGGGCGGGCAGAACCTCGCGATCTCCGAGCGGACCCGCAGGCCCCGGGCGGCGCAGGCCCTGATCGAGTTCCTGACCAGCGAACGCGGCCAGCGCAACCTCTTCGACCCGGGCGGGTTCGCCGCGACCCGCGCCGCCGTCTACGAGGACGAATTCATCAAGCAGAAGTATCCGTACGCCCCGGTGCTGCGCGAGGCGGTGGACACGGCACGGCTGCGCCCGGTCTCCCCGAACTACGTGACGTTCAGCAAGCTGCTGTACCAGCTGGTGTCCGAAGTGCTCAGCGGGCGCCGGCAGCAGCTTCCGCGGGATCTCGCCGACCGCCTGACGCAGGCCCTGCGGGGCAAGTAGCTCCCGCAGGACCCGCGCCGCGGTCTCTCAGTGCTCGTGCAGCAACTCGTGGGTCCGCTTGATGGTCGCCCACGACTTGGGCTCCACCGGCGCGGCGGCCTTGGCGAACGAGCTCGCCAGGACCGGCTTCGACGGGGTGTAGAGCCAGGTCTGGAACAGGTCGTCGAGCTGGAGCCCGGAGATCTTCTCCGACAACGCGATGAACTGCGCGATGGTGGCGTCGCCGTACCGGTGCTCGGCCACCCAGGTGCGCAGGATCTCGAAGAAGTGGTCGTCGCCGACCGTCTTCCGCAGCTGGTGCAGGGTCATCGCACCCCGGTCGTAGACGGCGCCGTCGAACAGCCGGGGCGCGGTCGGATCGCCCGGCTCGACCGTCCAGAACTCGTCGGACTCCGTCGCGTACAGGTAGTCGAAGATCTCCTGGGCGGCGCCCTCACCCTGCTCCTCGGACCACAGCCACTCGACGTAGCTGGCGAAGCCCTCGTTGAGCCAGATGTTCTTCCACTCCGCGACCGACACCGCGTCACCGAAGAACTGGTGGGCGTTCTCGTGCACGACCACGGAGGTGTTGGAGCCGCCCCGGAAGAACCTGGCCGAGAAATTCGGCCGCGTCTGGTTCTCCAGCGCGAACCCGAGCGTGCCGGGCGGCGCCACGACCCCGCCGCGAGCGGTGAACGGCCACGGGCCGAACAGGCTCTCCTCCCACTCGGTGATCTCCGCCGTCCGCTCCACGCTGGCCCGAGCGGCCGCGTCGAAGTCCTCGGGCAGCAGCTTCGAGTACGCGTTGATCACCGGCTCGCCGGCAGGCGTGACGTCCCGGGTGATGTCGTACTGCCCGATCGTGATGAACGCCAGGTAGGTGGCCTGCGGCTTGGCGGACCGCCAGTACCATCGCGTCCACCCGAGAACCTCGGGCGTGGGATCACGCGGCTGCACGCCGTTGCTGATGACCTCGACACCGTCCGGAACGGCTACGGAGACGTCGAAGGTGGCCTTGTCCGAGGGGTGGTCGTTGCTCGGGAACCACCACCACGCCTCCTCCGGCTCCCCGACGGCCATGGCACCGTCCGGCGTCCGGATCCAGGCGGTGAAGCCGGCCGCGACCTTGTTGGACGGCACGCCCGAGTACTGCACGACGACGGTCATCGCCTGCCCGTCGGCGACCGGCCGGGCCGGCGTCACGACCAGCTCATGGTCACCCTGCCGCACGAAGGTGGCGGGACGGTTGTTCACCTTGACCGAGGTCACGTCCAGGATGAAGTCGAGGTTGAAGGAGCTGAGATCCTGCTCCGCTTGGGCCAGGATCGTGGTGGTGCCGGTCAGCCGGTCCTCGTCCGGGTAATAACGCAGTCGGATGTCGTAGTGGGAGACGTCGTAGCCACTGTTGCCGTAGTCGGGAAAGTACTCATCCCCCAGGCCGGCGCCACCGGGTGCGGGCGCGGCTGCGGCGGGGGCGGCTGTCCCGGCGAGGGTCAACACGGTGGCGATCGTCGCCACCAGGAGTCGTCGCACGGTCGGGCTTCCTTCCGTCGGCGGACCGGATCACGGTCCGACGTGGATCAGTCGCCCTGAACCTATCGAAGTTCGCCGATCCGAGCGACGCCCGCGTACATGGCGGTCTCGGCGGCGGCCGGCCGCGGCGCGGGCTCACCCTCCGCTCGCCACTCCGCCACCGGCGCCAGCCCCGGCGGGATCAGCTCGAGCCCGGCGAAGAACCGGGAGATCTCGTCACGGGTCCGCAGCCGCCCCTGCCCGTGCCGCCCCGAGGAGATGTCGGCGACCAGCTCCGGCGGGAGGTAATCGCTGGTGGCATGCGAGATGACCAGGTAACTGTCCGGCGGCACGGCGCCGACGAGCCGGCGCACGATGGCGTACGGGTCGTCGTCCTCCGGGACGAAATGCAGGATGGCGAGCAGCATCAGGGCCACAGGCTGGGAGAAATCGAGGGTACGGCGTAACTCCGGCGCTTCGAGGATCTTCTCCGGCTCCCGCAGATCCGCGTCGACGTACGCGGTGGCCCCGGCGTCGGAGCTGGTCAGCAGCGCCCGGGCGTGGACGAGGACGAGCGGGTCGTTGTCGACGTAGACGATCCGCGAATCGGGCGCGATCGACTGGGCCACCTCGTGGGTGTTGTTCGCCGTCGGGAGTCCGGTGCCGATGTCGAGGAACTGGCGCACCCCCGCCTGCTCGGCGAGAAAGCTCACCGACCGGCGCAGGAACCGCCGGTTCTCCACCACGGCGGTCCGGATGGCCGGGAACTTGGCGGCGATCGCATCACCCGACTCCCGGTCGGCGCCGAAGTTGTCCTTGCCCCCGAGCCAGTAATCATAGCGCCGGGCGGGGTGCGCCACCGTCGTGTCGATCGCCGGCGGCATCCGCTCCGGCGGCAGCTCCTGGGCGCTCATCCGTGAACCTCCGGGCAGTCATGATCCGTCGCATCATCGTAGGCGTCCGCAGGGACCCCGGGGAACGGCCGATGTCCCCCGGACGTGCGCAGAGTGGAACTGCCCACCCGGGGCCGCTCCGGCGCCCAGGCCGTCGGAAGACCGCCGTGTCAGGTGGTGGAGCGACCGTCCCGGCGGCGGGTCAGTGCCAGGCTGAGGCCGCCGAGCAGCAGCATCGCCGCGCCCACGGCCGCGATGGCGCCGATCGGGAGGCCGGTGATCGGCAGTCCACTGCCGGTGCCGGTGCCGGTGCCGGTGCCGGTGCCGGGCGCCGTCGTGGTCGCCGAGGCGCTCGGGGTCGCCGCCGGGGTGGACGATGCCGAGGTGCTGGGCGACGGGTTGCCGCCCGGCGCCCCGAGGATGTCGACGCGTCCGAAGGCGAGGTTGTTGGCGCGGTTCGAGTCCGTGGTCAGGGCGCGCCGGGCCGCCGCCCGGGGCACCAGCTTCAGCTCGTCCGAGGTGCCCTTGATCAACGGCGGGAAGGTGCCGGCCTCGTCGAAGTCGTCGCCGGTGAAGGGCATCACGGAGAAGCTGCCGTCCTTCGACGGGTCGGCGTCGTCCCGGACCGCGAGCGGGGCGGCGGACAGGACGTAGGTCGCTCCCGGTGCCAGCTCGCCGTCGAAGCGGCAGAACAGCTCCTGGTCGTCGTCTCGCTCGTGGCCGCAGTTGGTGAAGGTGTCACGTGACTTGAGGCCGCCGTACCCGACCAGGCGGAACGCAGCACCGGAGACGGGCTTCGTGCCGGTGTTGGTCACCATGATCGGCGGGGCGACCGCGTCGCCCGGGTGACCGCCGGTCTTCGTGTCCCCGACGCTGACGGCCAGGTCCACGTCCTCGGCGACGGTGACGGTGGGGGTGGCGACCAGCGGTTCGATGCCGTCGCCGGTGACGGTCATGGTCAGCTTGCCGCTGCGGCCGATCTCCGCGCCGGGCTTGGCCTCGACGACCATGTTCGGCAGGCCGAGGGCCCAGTTCGATCTGGTGCCCAGGTCACAGGTCAGGATGGTGCCGTCGGGAGTGCAGTACGGCGCCGGGTGCGGTTCGCCATCCGTACCGAAGTTCACGATTCACGCCGTGGCGAAGTCGGCTACCGCGGTGGTGTCGATGACGAGCTTCGTGTGGTCGAGCCGCCACGACGACCAGTCCGTGGCGTGCAGCGAGGGCTGGAACCACTTGCCGGCCTCCGGCACTCCCCCGTCCCGGACGGAGAACGTCAGCGACGGCGGTGCGGCCTGCGCGGCGCCGGGTGTGACGAGCGCGACGGCGGCTACCGCCGCGGCGGTCAGCGCGGCGCGGATCGGGCGGACATTCATCGACAGCTCCCCGTGTGGACGACCGCCGGAGACTACCGGCCTTGATCAATCCGTGGGGAACCACCCTCGCCCGGCGGTCGCGCTGCGGCCCGGGCGGGCCGCTGCGATCGCGGGGGCCGGCGGGGGCCTGCTGCGCCCGTACCGAAAAGGCGATCTTGGGATGCACCCGGGCCGGAGCAGGCCCGGGTGCGTCCCTTCGCAGGGGTGTCAGGCCGCGCGGGATCGCAGCATGCCGTGCGGGTCCAGGACGTACTTGCGGGCGGCGCCCTGGTCGAACTCCTGGTAGCCCTGCGGTGCCTGGTCGAGGGGGATCGGGGTGGCGTTGACGTTCTTCGCGATCTGCACCCGGTCGTGCAGGATCGCCATCATCAGCTCACGGTTGTACTTCATCACCGGGCACTGGCCGGTGACGAACGAGTGCGACTTGGCCCAGCCGAGGCCGAGCCGCAGCGACAGCGAGCCGACCTTCGCGGCCTCGTCGACGCCGCCGGGGTCGCCGGTGACGTAAAGGCCGGGGATGCCGATCGCGCCGCCGGCCCGGGTCATGTCCATCAGCGAGTTCAGGACCGTCGCCGGCATCTCGGTGGCGGCGTCGGCGCCGTGCCCGCGGGCCTCGAAGCCGACCGCGTCGACCGCCGCGTCGACCAGGGGCTGGCCGATCGCCGGCGCGTCCTTGCCGAGGATCTGCTGCACCTGGTCGACAGGTTCGCCCTCGCTGACGTTCACGGTCTCGCAGCCGAAGCTGCGCGCCTGCTCCAGCCTCTCCTTGTTGAGATCGCCGACGATGACCACCGCGGCGCCGAGCAGGAACGCCGACGTGGCGGCGGCGAGCCCGACCGGGCCGGCGCCGGCGATGTACACCGTGGACCCGGTGGTGACTCCCGCGCTGACGCAGCCGTGGTAGCCGGTCGGGAAGATGTCGGTCAGCATGGCCAGGTCGAGCATCTTCTCCATGGCCTGGTCCCGGTCGGGGAACCGCAGCAGGTTCCAGTCGGCGTACGGCACCATCACGTACTCCGCCTGCCCGCCGACCCAGCCGCCCATGTCGACGTAGCCGTACGCCGAACCCGGCCGATCGGGGTTGACGTTGAGGCACACGCCGGTCCGGCGCTCCTTGCAGTTGCGGCATCGCCCGCAGGAGATGTTGAACGGCACCGAGCAGATGTCGCCGACCTTGATGTACTCGACGTCCCTGCCGGTGTCGATCACCTCCCCGGTGATCTCGTGGCCGAGCACGAGCCCCTCCGGAGCCGTGGTCCGCCCCCGGACCATGTGCTGGTCGCTGCCGCAGATGTTGGTGGCGACCGTCTTGAGGATCGCGCCGTGCGGCGTCCTGCGCCCGACGTTGGCCTTGTTGACGCCGGGACCATCCTTCATCTCGTACGTGGGGTAGTCGGTCTCCCGGATCTCGACCCTGCCAGGGCCCTGGTAGACGACCGCTCTGTTGCCTGCCATCGACTTCGCTCCCTTCCTGGCGCGCTTTACCGTCATCCTGCTCGCGTCAGCCGGGGAGAGAAGCCCGCAATAGTTTCGATGCCTGTCGATAAAGGCATAACGCCGCGTGTCGTCACGCGTACGGATCGGTGATCTCCCGCAGGCTGGTCAGGGCGGCGCGGAGCTGAGCGGTCCCGCGCTTGCCGAGGTGCCGGGTCCACTCGGCCTCGACCCGGGCCTCCGCCTGACGGGCCACCGCCACCACCGCCTCGCCGCGCGGCGCCATGCGCACCAGCCGGGCCCGGGCGTCCGCCGGGTCCGGGGTCCGGGTGACATAGCCGGCGCGCTCGAGCTGGTCGACGAGGAAACCCGCGGTCTGCTTGGTGACCTGCGCCTGCTCGGCCAGCTCGGTGAGCCGGGTCCCCTCCGGTCCGATCCGGGCCGCGAGCCGGCCCTGCGCCACGGTGAGGTCGTCGAACCCCGCCTCGGCAACCGCCTTCATCACCTCGACCTCCATCGCCCGGTACGCGATGAAGCACAACAACCCCAAATTCACTTGACTTAGTCAGCCTCTCTTACCAATATTAGTCAGAGGATCGTACCAAATCAGGAGGCGTCATGGACCGCGACGCGGTGTGGAAGACGATCGACGACGAGCGGCTGAGCCTGGCGGACCTCCTGGACGACCTCTCCCCCGCCGAATGGGAGACACCGTCGCTGTGCACCGGCTGGCGGGTCAGGGACGTGGCGGCGCACCTGACCCTCTCCCATACCGGAGTCCTCGCCGGGACCGTGGCGTTGGTCCGGGCCCGGGGCGGTTTCGATCGGATGATCCGGGACTCCGCGCTGCGCCAGGCCCGGCTGCCGACCGACAGTTACGCGCCGATGTTGCGGGCGATGGCCGGGTCGCGGCGGAAGGCACCGGTGATCTCTGATCTCGAGCCGCTGATCGATGTGCTCGTCCACGGTCAGGACATGGCAATCCCGTTGCATCGGGAACGGGCGATGCCGCCGGCCGCGGCGGCTGCCGCGGCGGATCGGGTGTGGCCTGATTTGTATCCGTTCCGGGCGGCTCGGCGGCTGCGGGGGGTGCGCCTTCGGGCTACTGACCATGAGTGGTCGGTGGGCGAGGGTGAGCTGGTGGAGGGGCCGATCTCGGCGCTGTTGCTGCTGGTGACCGGGCGGCGGGCGGCGGCGGTGGGGCGGCTTCGCGGCCCTGGCGTGGCGCTGCTGGCCTGATCGGCGAGAGGTGGCCGGCTGGTCGGGTGGGCGCTCGGTCGGCTGGTGGCAGCGTTCATCCGGCCGGCTGCGGGAGCGTTCGACTGGCCGGCGACGGGTACGCCGTGGGAACCCGCGAGCCGCCGAGCCATTCCGTCAGCCGAGCCGCCTCAGCCTCGAGGGCACGACGCGCGGTGGCGGAGATCCGTTCCAGCAACCGGACCTCGACGACTCCCGCGGGGTCCTGCACCCAGCAGCCGACGATCCGCCCGTCCACCCAGGCGGTCGTGCCGGCATTGCCGTTGCGATCGAAGATTTGGTCACGGTGCGGGCCGAGATAGAAGTCCCGGCCCTTCCACCCCATCACGGTCGGGTCGAGCACCGGCAGCAGGGCAACCCACGGACCGGGGTCGGCGCCTTCCGCGAGATCGTCCGGCAGCAGCCACCCGAAAGCACCCCGGTCGAGGGTCACCGCGACGGCGCCGAGCCCGGCGAGCGCCTCCCGTACGACGGTTCTGGTGGCGCCCAGCCACCAGACGAGGTCGTCCTCGGTGCCGGGCCCGAACGTGAACAACCAGCGGCGCACGATCTCGCGGTAGCCGTCGGCCGCGCTCCACGGGGCCGGTACGTCTGCGAGCCAGTGCCGCATGAGGGTCCACCGTGGTCTCGACGTATGCCAGCCGGCGGTGTTGGCGCCGCGCACGATGTCGGCCGTGACACCGAGGTGGGTGAGCACCCGGGGCGCCGACCAGAACTCGCCCCGCCGCACCGCCACCTTGACGTCGAGCATCGGCACCGCCCGGCGGATCTCGAGCGCCGTGCGGCCCAGGGGTGCGTCGGCGAGGACGGTGAGCACCTCGGACCGGGCCCGGTCGAGCCAGTCGTCCCCGTCAGCGGCGAGACCGGCCTCGACGATGTCCTTGGCGATCCGGGCGCGCTCCGTGCCGGCGACCCGGGCGGACGCGCTCGGCCACACCGCCGGCAGCAGGTCGCGCGGGAACACGAACAGCGTGCGCCGCATGGCGAGCTGCTTCACCAGCGTGCGGTCGTCGTACAGCGTGCGGTCGAGTTCGGTGCGCTCGAGGGATCCGACGCGGGCCCGGCAGGACAGGTGGACCGTGGCCGGCTCGGTCGCATGAAGCACGGTCATCGCGCGCGCGGCGGCCTCCGGCGAATCGACGCGGTGGGCAGGCGCGAGCGCGTGCCGGACCGCCAGCCGGGCCCGGCGCTCGTCGTCGGAGACGTGACGCACAGGCCGGCCAGGCGGCACCCCGAGATCACCCGGCCGCACCGCGGGGTCGCCAAGCGGCCCGGTGGCGCCGGCGCGGGTCATCGCGGCCTGCGGATGTCGGCGTGGGCGAGGCGTAACGCGTCGACGCCGCTGTCGGATCCCGGCGGCCGCACCCGGTCGAGCTCCTGCCACACCCGCTCCAGCGCCTCCTCCAGCACGCCGTGCTGACGCTGGAACTCCGCCCGCAACGTCTCGATGCGCCGCACCCATCCAGCCGCCGCCTCCGAACCCCCAACGCCCGAAGCGCCAACACCCGGGCCGCCCACACCCGAGCCGGCCACATTCGAGCCGCCCACATCCGAGCCGCTAACGCCCGAACCGGCGGCCGGGACGATCGCGGCCAGGGGCCGGCCGGCGTCGGTGACCAGCGTGGTCTGCCCGGTCAGGCTCGTCAGCCGGGCCAGCTGCACGAAGCGCATCCGGGCCTCCGCCAGCGACAACTCCAGACGCGGACGCGGAATCCGACCTGCGGGCTCAGCCATGCTCATATGATGGCCGCCGGGTATGACAATTTTCCGGAGCCGCCGAACGCTGATCGCAATCGCCGCCGCAGCGACGGTTCTGGTCGCCGGAGCCATGTTCAGCCACGTGCGGCGCGACCGGGAGTGGGCGCACGGCGGGGACCAGGTGACCTTCGACGCGGAAGTCGCGATCACCACGGCCGAGGATTTCGACCGGGAAGTGGTACGGCTGGGCGCCCCGCCGGGCGAAGCGACCCGCTGGGAGGCCGCCGAACAGACGGTCGTCGCACGGGTGCGCTGGTCGGGGCTGCCGGAGAGCATCAACTCGCTGCAGGTGATCGCCCTGGACAAGCGGGTGTCACCGCCCAAGCCACTCATCCCGGACGGCGGCTGGAATTCCGCGGGCGGGACAGGCTCCGGCTGGGAGGGCGCCTACGAGCCGCTGGCGGAGCACTACGACTGGCTGCGCAGGGTCGCCGGCCCGGACGCCATCGCAGCGGTGGACGCGCCCGGCGCCGGGTCCGGGACCGTCACGGCCTGGTTCCGGCAGCAGGCAGACGCAACGCGGGCCGGGCGCGACGACATCGTGCTGGCCGTGTTCTCTGTGGACGATGACGGTGAGGTGCGGTGGGCCCGGCGCATCTTCGGATAGCACCGGGCCCGCCGGCTCACGCCGCGAAGTAGTCCCGCAGCAGGGCGATCTCGCCGTCCCGGATCCGGAAGATCTGCACGAGCGAGATCGCCTCCGCTGCGACGAAGGCGGTGTCGGTCTCGGCGATGAACACGTCGGGGTCCGCCGTCTCATGCAGGACGTAGCGGGACCGGGCGACGTCCACCGCGCCTTGGAAGGCGGGGTAGGTGTGGTAGGCGCCGACGCCTGCGCGGATCGCCTCGCGGCCTTCCAGGCGGCGGGGCAGTGGATGGTCGGCCGGGACGAGCGGTGCCTCGAAGATGCCGTCGGGCGTGAACATCGCCGCCACGGCGTCGGGGTCGCGGCTGATCGCGCCGGCGTACACGTACCGTTGGAAGATTTCCTGATGTGTAAGGCTCACTCTCCAGCCTAACGCGATACTCCGATAGCGTGCGCCCCATGACGTTCTCGATCGTGGCGCGCTCGGCGGACGGCCGGGCTCTGGGCGTCGCCGTGGCCAGCAAGTTCCTGGGGGCCGGCGCGGCGGTGCCGGCGGCCCTCGCCGACGTCGGTGCGGTCGCGACCCAGTCCTACGCCAACCTCGCCTACCGCCCGCAGGCGCTGGCGTTGCTCGGCACCGGGGTCGCCGCCACCGGGACCGTGGCCGCGCTCATCGCGGCCGACGCCGGCCCGGTGGACCATCGTCAGGTCGGCGTCGTTGGCACGACCGGCGAAGGCGCGACCTTCACGGGTACGGCGTGCCACGACTGGGCGGGCGGCACGGCCGGCGACGGCTTCGCGATCCAGGGCAACATGCTGGCCGGCCCGCAGGTGGTCGACGGGATGCGGGCGGCATGGCTGGCGAACGCCGATCAGGGGCGGCTGGCGTACAGGCTGCTGGCCGCGCTGCGTGCCGGGGACGAGGCGGGAGGCGACCGGCGGGGACGGCAGAGTGCTGCTCTCCTGGTGGTGGCGAAGGGCATGGGGTACGGCGGCACCAGCGACGTCGTGGTGGATCTGCGCGTCGACGACCATCCCGCTCCGGTGACGGAGCTGGCCCGGCTGCTGGAGATGCACACCCTGTACTTCGAGCGCCCGGATCCCGCGACCCTGCTCGACCTCGAGGGCCCGGTCGGCGCCGAGGTGCGGGAGCGGCTGGCCGCGGCCGGGCATCCGGCGGGGCCGTCGCTCGCCGAGCTGGACGCGGCCCTGGCCTCCTGGGCCGGCATCGAGAACCTGGAGGAGCGCATCGTTGCCGGCCGCATCGATCCGCTCGTGCTGGATCAGCTGCGCAGGTAGGCGAGCACGGCGCGTACCCGGCGGTGGTCGTCGGCGTCGGGTGGCAGGTCGAGCTTGGCGAGCAGGCTGCCGATGTGCTTGGCGACCGCCGCCTCGCTGACCACGAGGGTGCGCGCGATCGCCGTGTTGGAGCGGCCCTCGGCCATCAGAGCGAGCACCTCCCGTTCCCGCGGGGTGAGGCGCCGCAACGGATCGCGGCGGCGGCCGAGCAGCTGCCGGACCACCTCCGGATCGACGACGGTACGCCCGGCCGCGACCTGTTCCAGCGCGTCGACGAACTCGGTCACCTCGCCGATGCGGTCCTTGAGCAGGTAGCCGACGCCCGGGGAGCGGCTCGAGTCGAGCAGCTCGGCGGCGTACGTCTGCTCCACGTACTGGCTGAGCACCAGCACCGGCAGGTCGGGGTCGGCGGCGCGCAGGGCGATCGCCGCCTGGAGTCCCTCGTCGCTGTAACCGGGCGGCATGCGGACGTCCGTCACGACCACGTCTGGCCGGTACGCGGCGACGGCGGCGTGCAGGGCGGGGGCGTCGGCAACGGCGGCGACCACGTCGTGCCCGAAGCGGCGGAGCATCCCGGCGATGCCCTCGCGGACGAGGAGGCCGTCCTCGGCGATCACGACTCGCACGGGATCTCCACGTGGACGAGGGTGGGCCCGCCGGGCGGGCTGGACATCGCGACGCTGCCGCCGACCGCCGCCACGCGGTCCGCCAGCCCGACCAGTCCGGTCCCCCGCTGCGGGTCCGCGCCGCCGCGCCCGTCGTCGCGGACGTCGAGGCGCAGCCGGCCGCCCTGCACCCCGCCGCTGACCACGGCGCGGGACGCCCGGCTGTGCTTTGCCACGTTCGCCAGCGCCTCGACGACGACGAAGTACGCCGCCACCTCGACCGCCTCCGGCAGCCGCCCGGTGAGCCGCAGCTCGAGGTCGACCGGGACCGGCGCGTGGCCGGCCGCCTCGCCGACGGCCGCGACCAGGCCGCGGTCGGTGAGGACCTTCGGGTGCACGCCGCGGATGAGCTCGCGCAGCTCGGCGAGGGCCTGCTTGGCGAGGTCCTGGGCGGCGGCCACGGACAGCTCCGCCGGTGAGCCCGGCGCCAGCTCGAGCCGGGCCAGGCCCAGCTGCATGCTGAGGGCGACCAGGCGCTGCTGGGCGCCGTCGTGCAGGTCGCGTTCGATGCGGCGGCGTTCCACCTCGAAGGCGTCGACCAGCCGGGCCCGCGAGCGGGTCAGCTCCACCAGTTCGGCGTTCGTGTCGTGGCTGCGCGGGGCGAGGATCGCGCGGGCCATCGCCGCGCGGGCACCGGCCCACGCCGTCACCGGATACGCGGCGATGACGAACGCCAGGGGCGCGAACAGCATCAGCGGCACGGTCCGCGACAGCGGCTGGTCGTGGATGTAGACGGGGGCGAAGAGGAGTGCCGCGGGGACGTACAGGGTGGCGAAGACGACGGCCGCGTCCATCCAGCAGAGCACGAGTGCGGACACCATCGTGTAGCCGAGCTCCCGCCAAGTGGCCTGTTCCCGCAGCCGGCACCGCAGCCAGGCTCGCAGCCCGGGCTTCGGCGGCCGCCGGTGCGGGTCGGGCAGGGCGTCGCGGTCGATGAGCCGCATCCGCCACCGCTCCAGACGGCCCACGGCGACCCCGGACAACAGGGTGGCCAGGTAGCCGGCGACGCCGATGACGACGACCGTGAGCACGAGCCCGGCGCCGAGCAGGCCGAGCACCACGAAGACGGTGGCGAAGCCGATCAGGGCACCGCCGGTCAGGTACGCCAGCGAACGCCACGGCCACGAGGAGACCAGGAACCGGGTCGGGCGCATCGTGAGCGCGTCCAGGGCGTTGCGGGGCGGCATGGCCAGTGACGCTACCGGCGGCCCGCACCGGGGAGAGTAGTGCTGGGTCTACCTTCCCGGCGAAACGCGACCGGAACGGGGGTTCACCCGCGCCCCCGGGCGTGCTGGGATCGGAATCGTCGTCACCCGCGATTCATCGAGGAGTCTCACGCATGCTCAACCTCTCCGTGTTCCTGGAGGACAGCGCCCGGCACTATCCGGAGCGCGCGGCGGTGGTCCTGGGTGACCAGCGGTTGTCGTACGCGCAGGTGAACGCGGCCGCGAACCAGGTCGCCAACCTGCTCGTATCGCGGGGGATCCGGCCGGGCGACAAGGTCGCACTGTCCTGCCCCAACCTGCCGTACTTCCCGGTCGCCTACTACGGCATCCTCAAGGCCGGCGCCGTCGTGGTGCCGCTGAACGTGCTGCTCAAGGGCCGGGAGGTCGCCTACCACCTGGCCGACTCGCAGGCGAAGGCGTACCTCTGCTTCCAGGGCACGCCGGAGCTGCCGATGGGCGCCGAGGGCCACGCGGGGTTCGGCCAGGCCGACGGCTGCGAGCACTTCTTCCTCATCACCGCCGACGCGGCGGCGCCGTCACCGATCGAGGGCGCGGAGACGCTCGGGCAGGCCCTTTCCGGGCAGTCGCCGGTCTTCGAGACCGTGCTCGCCGCCGAGACCGACCCCGCCGTCATCCTCTACACCAGCGGCACGACGGGGCAGGCCAAGGGCGCCGAGCTGAGCCACTCCAACCTGGTGCTCAACGCGCTGACCTGCAACCGGCTGTTCCGGACCCAGCCGGGCGTAGACACCCATCTGCTCGTGCTGCCGCTCTTCCACTCCTTCGGCTCGACGGTCAACATGAACGCCGGCTTCTCCTCGGCCTCGACGCTGGTGCTGATGCCCCGCTTCGAGGCCGCCGGGGCGGTGAAGCTGCTCGAGACCGAGGACGTCACCTTCTTCGCAGGCGTGCCGACGATGTACTGGGGGCTGCTCAACGCGCTCTCCGAAGGGGTCGACGTGGACCGGATCGCCCGGAACATGCGGGTCGCCGTGAGCGGCGGATCCAGCCTCCCGCTGGAGATCATCAAGGAGGTCAAGGCCCGGCTCGGGGTCCAGCTCCTCGAGGGGTACGGCCTGAGCGAGACCTCGCCGGTGGCCACGTTCAGCGATCCGGACAGCGAGCCTCGCCCGGGTTCCATCGGCATCCCCATCTGGGGGGTCGAGGTGAAGCTCATCGACGAGTCGTGGCAGACCGTCGAGGGCGTGGACGAGATCGGTGAGATCGCCATCCGCGGCCACAACATCATGCGGGGCTACTACAACCGCCCCGAGGCCACGGCCGAGGTGATGAACAACGGCTGGTTCCGCACCGGCGACCTGGCCCGCCGCGACAAGGACGGCTTCTACTACATCGTCGACCGCGCCAAGGACATGATCATCCGGGGCGGCTTCAACGTCTACCCGCGCGAGATCGAGGAGGTCCTCATGACGCACGAGGCCGTCTCGCTCGCCGCCGTGATCGGGGTGCCCCACCCCAGCCACGGCGAGGAGATCAAGGCGTACGTGATCCGTACGGAGGGCGCCACGATCACCGAGGAGGAGCTGGTCGCCTGGGGCAAGGAGCAGATGGCCGGATACAAGTACCCGCGGGTCGTCGCGTTCGTGGATTCGCTGCCCATGACGGCGACCGGGAAGCTGCTCAAGCGCGCCCTGTCCTGACGTCCACCGGACGCGCCCGCGGGGAGGACCTCGCGGGCGCGTTCCGCTGCGTACACTCTGCCGGTCGCAGGCCTGCGAAGATCGTTGCGCGGGTGCGGCACAGTGGCGGATGTGAGCGTTCCACCACGCACGGCATCGACGGAGGAAGCTTGAGCACAGGCCAGCTCGACCGGGCCACGACGGCGCTGACGCCCGCGGCCCCGGCGGCGGGCGGGGTCCTGCATCGCGTGGGGCGCCTGCGCCACACGTCTCCGGGGCGCCTGCAACTGATCCTCTCCCTGCTGGTGGTGCTCGGCCTGCTGACCGGGCTCGTGGCCGGGATCACCGCCGCCTCGGCCCGCGGGGGAACCGATGACCTCGGTGAGCGGGCCCAGCCGCTGCTCGTGGAGGCGGAGACGATCTATTCGGCGCTCGCCGACGCCGACACCACCGCCGCCCAGGCCTTCCTCGCCGGCGGACTGGAGCCGGCCGACCTCACCCGCCGCTACGAGGCCGACCTCGACCGGGCGACCACGGCGCTGACGGCCGCGGCCCGGCGTACGCCCGCGGACGGCCCCGCCGCCGACGCGATCAGCGCGCTCTCCGCCGACATCCCCCGCTACTCGGGCCTGGTCGCCAGCGCCCGCGCCAACAACCGCCAGGGTCTGCCGGTCGGCGCCTCGTACCTGTCCACCGCCTCGCAGTTGAGCCGGGACTCGCTGCAGCCGCAGGCCCAGGCGCTGTTCCGCAGCGCCCAGCAGGAGGTGGACGCCGGCTACTCCAACGCCCGCAGCTCCTGGTGGACGGCGCTGCTGGTGGTGCTGCTGCTCGGCCTGCTCGCGGCGCTCGTGCTCGCCCAGCGCCACCTGAGCTGGACCACGAACCGCACGTTCAACGTCCCGTTGCTGGCCGCCACCGGGGTGACGCTGCTGCTCATCCTGACCACCGCCGTGGTCCTCGCCGGTCAGCGCGCCCACCTCGCGAGCGCCGACTCGGACGGCTCGCAGCCCGTCGCCAAGCTCGCCGAGGCACGGATCCTCGCCCTGCGCGAACGCGGCGACGAGGCCCTGACCCTCGCGGCCCGCGCCGGCGAGGGCGAGCAGGAGAAGGACTTCGACGAGACCAGCCGGCAGCTCACCGGGCTGCTGGACGGCATCGGCCGGGACGCGGACTCCGCCACCGACGGCCACCGGGACTACGTGATCGCCCACGACAAGGTGCGTGAACTGGACAACGGCGGCAACTACGACGGCGCTGTCAAGCTGGCCATCAGCGAAGCGACGGGCCGGGACTTCACCACGCTCACCGACGGCCTCGGCCGGGGCCTGGAGAACCGCAAGACCGTGTTCACCGACGAGATCCACGGTGCCGGCCGGGGCCTGGGCCTGCTCACCGTGCTCGGCCCGCTGCTCGCGCTGGTGCTCTGCGTCCTGGCCGCCGTCGGCATCCGCGCCCGCCTCGAGGAGTACCGCTGATGCGTACCCGTGTCGCCGCCGCCGTCGCCGCCGTGCTGAGCGTGCTCGCCGCCGCCGGTTGCTCCGGCGACTCGTCGCCGCTGCCCCGCCAGGCCGCCGGCCCGTCCGCCGCGGCTACAGCACCGGCCGGTCCGGGCACGGCACCCGACACCTCCTGCAATCCGCGCGCCAGCCTGCCTCCGCTCAAGACCCTGCCCGAGCCGGGCAAGATGCCGCCGGGCAGCTACATGCGTGCGATCCAGGACCGTGGCCGGCTCGTCCTGGGCACCGGCCAGGACCTGCTGCTGTTCAGCTCGCGCAACCCGATCACCGGGCAGATCGAGGGCTTCGACGTGGACATGGGCAGGCAGATCGCCCAGGCCATCTTCGGCAACCCGGACAAGATCCAGATCAAGGTCATCGGGTACGACAAACGCATCAGTTCCGCCCACGACGGCTCCGTCGACCTCGTCGCGAACACGGTGACCGCGAACTGCGCCCGGTGGAAGGACGTCGACTTCTCCAGCATCTACTACGACGCCGGCAAGAAGGTCCTCGTCTCCTCCACCTCGACGTTGCGCGGCATGGACGACCTCGGCGGGAAGAAGGTCTGCGCGGCCCGGGGCTCGACCTCGTACGACGGCATCGTCGCCGCCAAGAGCAAGCCCATCCCGGTGGCGCGCCCCACCTTCGGCGAATGCCTCGTGGCGTTCCAGCAGAACGAGGTCGACGCCATCTCCACCGACGACGCCATCCTGGCCGGGCTCGCCGCGCAGGATCCGTTCGTGAAGGTCGTCGGCCCGCCCCTGTCCGCCGAGCCGTACGGCATGGCGATCTCCAAGGAGCACCCCGAGTTCACTGCCTTCGTCAACGCCGTCCTGGCGAAGAACCGCGCGAACGGCACGTGGAAGCGCACGTACGAGCGGTGGCTGGGCGACCTCGGCCCGGCGCCGAAGCCGCCCGTGGCGGAGTACAAGGGCTGACACCACGATGACCGCCCCGTTTCCCGAGTTGCTCGCCCGCGCGGACGCCGAGCTCTCCCGGCTGGAGAGCGCCGCCGCGGCGGTCGCGGCCAACCTGGTCGACCTCGACGACAACAGCGCCCGCAAGGACCTCGACAAGGGCCCGCTGACCGGCGCCACGGCTGCGGCGTGGGCGGACGCGACCACCGCGCTGACCCAGCTGTGGGACGGCTACGGGATGCTGACCGCGCTGATCACCTCGGCCCGGGCGGCGCGGGGGCAGCGGCGGTTCACCGACGCCGAGCGGTCGGCGTACATCGACCAGGTCCTCGGCCGCTCGATCACGCTGTCCACGACCACCGTGCCGCTCGCCCAGCGGGGACTGCTCGGCGCCGGCAAGGTCACCACCACCTGCTCCCCCGCCGAGCTGCTGTCGGCGATGGAGGCGGCGTTCCGCACGGCGGTGGACGTCGCGACCCGGGCAGGCGACGTGTGGCACCGGTTGATGCCGGCCGCCGCGGACGCTGCCGCTCGCATCACCCACCTGCGGTCGCTGACCCGGTCCGCGACGCTCGACGAGGCCGACCGGCGCCTCGGCGACTTCACCGCGGCGCTGGCCGCCGATCCCCTCGGCTGCGACGAGCGGGCGCTGGACGCGGTCCGCGCGCTCGCCGACCGGGCCGACGCCGAGCGCACCTCGGCCACCGAGCTCCGGGAGGCGCTCGGGCAGCGGCTCGCCGACGCGCACGCGCTGGCCGACCGGCTGACCGCCGCCGCACGCACCGCCGCGACCGCCGGGGAGGCCGTCGCCGGGCGGTTCGACGACGCCGCCGTCGCCACGGTGGCCGGCCCGGACCTGCGCCCCGACCTCGCCGCGATCGACGCCCTGGCGGCCGCCGGGCAGTGGGCGCTGATCAGCCCGCGGCTGGCCGCCTGGACCCGCGCGGCCCGCGAACGGCTCGCGGCCCTGGAGGGCGCCGCCACCCGCAACGCGGCGATGCTGGCCGCCCGCAACGAGCTGCGGGGCCGCTTCGACGCGTACCGGGCCAAGGCCGGCAGCCGTGGGCTTGCCGAGGACGCCACGCTCGCGCCGCTCGCCGAGCGGGCCCGCGACACGCTCTACACCGCGCCGTGCGACCTCGACGCGGCACGCGCTGCGGTGGCGGCGTACCAGGACGCGGTCTCCGCGCTCACGACCTCGAGGGAGGCCGGTAGATGAAGTGCCAGCGCGACTGTCCGGGCACCATTCAGGACGGTTACTGCGACACCTGCGGCATGGCCCCGCTCAAGGCGGACGCCGCGGCACCGCGCCCGCGCACCGCGACCGCCCCATCGGTACGCACGGGAGCACTGTCCACCCGCACCAGTGGGTCGGTGCGGACCGGAAGCGCCCGCACCGGCAGCCGTCGGCGGCGGTTCGGCGGCGGCCTGGTCGACGTGGCACCGCTGCCCGCGCGCGACCCGGCGACGGCGGTCATGCCCGTGGCCGAGGTGCCCGAGGAGAAGCGGTACTGCGGCAAGTGCGGCAACCCGGTCGGGCGCTCCCGCGGCGACCGTCCCGGGCGTACCTCCGGCTTCTGCCCCTCCTGCGGCGAGGCCTTCAACTTCACGCCGAAGCTGGGCAAGGGCGACCTCGTCGGCGGCCAGTACGAGGTGGTCGGGGCCCTCGCCCACGGCGGCCTCGGCTGGATCTACCTGGCCGTGGACAAGAACGTCTCGGACCGCTGGGTGGTGCTCAAGGGCCTGCTCAACTCCGGCGACGAGGACGCGCTCGCCGCGGCGGTCGCCGAGCGGCGCTTCCTGGCCGAGGTCGAACACCCGAACATCGTCAAGATCTACAACTTCGTCGAGCACGACGGCGCCGGCTACATCGTCATGGAGTACGTCGGCGGCGAGTCGCTCAAGGGCATCCTCAAGGACCGCCTCGCCGCCAAGGGCTCCCCCGACCCGCTGCCGGTCGACCAGGCGCTGGCCTACGTGCTGGAGATCATGCCGGCCTTCGGCTACCTGCACGACCGGGGCCTGATCTTCTGCGACTTCAAGCCGGACAACGTCATCCAGACCGGCGACCAGGTCAAGCTCATCGACCTCGGCGGCGTGGTGCACGTCGACGACCACGACGCCGCGCTGTACGGAACGGTCGGCTACCAGGCGCCGGAGATGGCCCACGCCGGCCCGTCCATCCAGAGCGACCTCTACACCATCGGGCGCACCCTGGCGGTGCTGACCACCGACTTCCGCGGCCACCAGACGACGTTCAAGGACAGCCTGCCCGAGCGGGGCGAGTTCGACGTCTACCGCGAGCACGAGTCGTTCCACCGCCTGCTGCTGCGCGCCACCCGTACGGACCCCGGCGAGCGGTTCGTCGACGCGGGTGAGATGACCGACCAGATGCTGGGCGTGCTGCGCGAGGTGCTGGCCGCCGGCGGGGAGCCGCATCCGGCCACGTCGCGGCTGTTCACCGGTGAGATGCGGACCGACGCCCGCGGCGACGAGCCGAACTGGCGTTTCCTGCCCGCGCCGATGATCGACCTGACCGACCCGGCCGCCGCGTTCCTCGCCTCGGTCACGGTCACCGACCCGGCCGAGGTGCTGGCCCTGCTCGGCCGGGCGCCCGAGCACACCGTCGAGGTGCAGTTGCGGGCGATGCGGGCGTACATCGACCTCGGGCCGGACGCGTTCGCCGAGGCGGCCAAGCTGCGCGACGCGATGAACGCGAGCTTCGGCGGCGACTGGCGCATCGCCTGGTACGACGGCATGCTCGCGCTCGCGTCCGGCGACCTGAGCCGGGCACGGGACCAGTTCGACGCCGTCTTCTCGGCGCTGCCCGGTGAGCTCGCGCCTAAGCTCGCGCTGGGGCTGAGCCTGGAGCTGGCCGGGCAGCACGAAGAGGCGGCCCGCTACTACGACGTGGTCAGCCGTACCGATCCCGCGTACACCACCGCCGCGGCGGGGCTGGCCCGGTGCCGGCTCGCCGCCGGGGACCGCGACGGCGCGGTGGAGGCGTACAACCGGGTGCCGGGGACATCGGCCGCATACCGCAGCTCGCAGGTGGGGGCGGTCCGCGCCCTGGTCCGCCCGCACCCGACGGCCCCGGCGGCCGTCACCGCACTCGCCGCCGCGGCCGCGCTGATCGAGCGCCTCGAGATGGAGGCGGCCCAGCTCGCCGCCCTGCGCGCCGAACTGCTCGAGCAGGCTCTCACCGCCCAGCGCGGCGGGTCGCCGGTTCCGGCCGCGGTGCTCGGGAAGCCCGGCGACGGCCTGGCACCCGAGCGGGAGCTGCGGTTCGCGCTCGAGGGGGCGTACCGGGAGATGGCCCGTGCCGCCCACGGCGAGGAGAAGATCCGCCTCGTCGACCTTGCCAACACCTCCCGACCGAGGACCCGTACATGATCGAGGACTGCGCCTCGTGCGCCGACGAGCGGGCCGCCGGCGCCGCTTTCTGTGAGAACTGCGGCAAGGCGCTCGCGACCGGCGCCGAGCCCGCGACCGGCACGGACTGCGCGGCCTGCGGCGCGGCCGGGGCGGTGGGCGCGGACGGCTACTGCGGCACGTGCGGCATCCTCGCCGGCCGGCCTCGCGACCACGCCGAGGCGGAGGCGGGTGCCGTCGCCGCCGCGGTGACCGACCGCGGGCTGCGCCACCACCGCAACGAGGACGCGATGTGGCTGGCTGCTCGCGGGTCCGATGTGGACGCCGTGGTCTGCGACGGCGTCTCCGCCTCGTTCGACCCCGACGTCGCGTCCGAGGCCGCCGCCGAGGCCGCGGGCAAGGTGCTGGCCGCCGCCACCACCGACCCGGCCGCGCAGGTCGCCGCCGCGATCACCGCGGCGGCCGAGGTCGTCGCGGAGCTGGCCGGCACCGGTGATCCGCGCCGGGCCGCGTCCAACCCCGCCTGCACGATCGTCGCCGCCTGCGTCCGGGAATCGGAGATCGGGTACGGGTGGGTCGGCGACAGCCGCGCGTACTGGATCCCCGAGGAAGGCGACGCCGAGCAGCTCACCGAGGACGACTCGTGGGCGACGCACGCGATCGCGCTCGGCGCCGACCCGCAGGCGGCCTGGAACAACCCCAAGGCGCACGCCATCACCGCGTGGCTCGGCGCCGACGCCGGGCCGGTGCAGCCCCGGACGGCGACGCTGGAGGTGGAGCGCCCCGGCCTGCTCGTGCTCTGCAGCGACGGCCTGTGGAACTACCTGACCGAACCGGCCGCGTTCGCCGAGACCGTGCGCCGCGCCGTACGCGAAGCACCGGACCTGCTCGCCGCGGCCCGGGCGCTGACCGCCTTCGCCAACGAGCAGGGCGGCGCCGACAACATCACCGTCGTCCTCGTACCGATCAACTGAGGGAGAGCCCATGGCATACACCGCAGAGGCGTTCCAGAACGAGTTCCTCGCCCTGGGCGCGACCGAGGTCAACGCGATCGTCACCGTGACCTCGTCCGGCGCCGAGGGCGGGCGGCGCACCGCCGGGGCGACCGAGATCATCATCGTGGACTGCTCCGGCTCGATGCAGGCGGAGGGCCGCATGGTCGCCGCGCGGCAGGCCGCGAAGGCCGCCGTGAACTGCATCGACGACGGCGTCCGCTTCGCCATCATCGCCGGCGTCAGCACGGCACAGCAGCTCTTCCCCGCCCCCGGCCAGCTCGCGGTCGCCACCGCCGAGACCCGCGCGCAGGCGGTCGGCGCCATCGACCGGCTCCAGGCCAACGGCGGTACGGCGATGGGCGCCTGGCTCAAGCTTGCCCACCAGCTGTTCGCCCAGCGCCCCGGCGACATCACCCACGCCATCCTGCTCACCGACGGCGAGAACGGCGAGTACAAGGGCTACCTGGAGAGCGTGCTGCAGGAGATCGGCGGCACGTTCACCTGCGACTGCCGCGGCGTCGGCACCAACTGGCAGGTCTCCGAGCTGCGCAAAGTCGCCACGGCGATGCTCGGCACGGTGGACATCGTGGCCCGCCCGCAGGACCTCGCCGCGGCGTTCGAGCAGATGATGACCGCGGCGATGGGCAAGACCAGCGCCGACGTCCAGCTCAAGGTCTGGACCCCGGTCAACTCCACCGTCCGCTTCGTCAAGCAGGTCGAGCCCCAGGTGGTGGACCTGACCGGCAAACGTACGGAGGACGGCCCCCGCGCCGCCCGCTATCCGCTGGGCAGCTGGGGCTCGGAGAGCCGCGACTACCACGTCTGCATCGACGTGACCGCGGGCGCGGCGGGCGACGAGATGCTCGCGGCCCGGGTGTCCGTCGTGGAGGGCGAGGACGTGCACGCCCAGACCCTGGTCCGTGCGGTGTGGACGGACGACGCCGCTCTGTCGACCCGGATCAACCGGCAGGTCGCCCACTACACCGGGCAGGCCGAGCTGGCCGACGCCATCCAGGCCGGCATCGAGGCCCGCAAGGCCGGCGACGACCGGACGGCGACCCTCAAATTCGGCCGGGCCGCGCAGCTCGCGCACGAGAGCGGCAACAAGGCCACGGAGGAGCTGCTCGCGACGGTGGTGGAGATCGAGGACGCGGCGACCGGCACGGTCCGGCTGCGCCGCAAGGTCGAGGCGGCGGACGAGATGGCCTTGGACACCCGCTCGACGAAGACGGTACGGGTGGGACGGGCGCAGTGACCACGTACGCCTGCCCCAAGGGTCACGCGTCCACGACGGACGACTTCTGCGACACGTGCGGTGCCCGCATCGGCGGCGCCGCCGCGTCGCAGCCCGCGGCATCCCCGGCGCCCGCCGCTGCTGGTGCCGTCCCGGGTGAGCCGTGCCCGCACTGCGGGGCGCCGCGAGCCGGAACCGGCCGGTTCTGCGAGGACTGCGGCTTCGACCACAGCACCGGAAAGGTCCCCGTCCTGGCCGCCCCGTCGGCCCCCACCCCGGCCCCGGCGGCGGCCTGGACGGCGACGATCGCGGCCGACCGCGAATACTTCGAGGCCAACGCCATCGAGGGGGTCGAGTTCCCGGCCGACACCCGTACCCGCACGGTCGCGCTGCCGCCGCCGCAGATCCGCATCGGGCGGCGCAGCACCTCCAAGGGCACCGACCCGGAGATCGACCTCGCCGACGACGATCCGGGGGTCTCGCACAGCCACGCGCTGCTGACGCTGAGCGTGGACGGGGTGTGGCTGCTCTCCGACCTCGGCTCGACCAACGGCACGTACCTCAACGACGAACCGAAGCCGCTGACCGCGGGCCAGACCCGCACCCTCGCCGACGGCGACCGGGTGCACGTCGGCGCCTGGACCACGGTCACGCTGCACGCCCCCGCCTGACCGCGTCGAGAGCCGTCGATATCCGCCCGGAGCGGCCCGGCCACGCGATACGGTCGGGCCGCGATGAAGGACGAGCGCATCGGTACGGTGCACCGCACCCAGGTGATCGACCTGCTGAACCAGGCGCTCGCCGAGGGCCACGTGCCCGAACCCGACTACGACACCCGCATCGTCGCGGTGAGCACGGCCACGTACGCGTCGGACCTGCTCGCCCAGGTGCAGGACCTGCCACCGAGCCTGCAATGGGATCCGCGCAACGCCGCGCCGCCCGCGCCGCCGGACCGCAACGCCGGACGCGCAGCGCTGATCCTCGGGCTGTTCGCGGTCCCGATGTCCTTCTGCTTCATCGGCGGCATCCTGGGCATCGTGGCGATCGTGCTGAGCACGCGTGGCCGCGGTGCGCACGGGGTCGGCCCGGCGCTGATCGGCCGGGTCCTGGGCATCCTCAGCGTCGTCCTGTCGCTCGGCGCGGCGGCCGCCCTGGTCTTCGCCGCCCGCTCCTGAACCCCTTCAGCCCCACAGCCCCCGGCCTCAGCCCCACAGCGCCGAGCGTCCTCAGCCCCACAGGGCCCGGCGGGCCTCTTCCCACAGGGCCGGGCTCCGGGCGAACAGCGACGTCCCGGCCTGCGGGCCCCGGATCCCGTCCACGCCGCCGTACGCGCCGCCGGCCTCGGTGACGATCAGGGAGGTCGCCGCGAAGTCCCAGATCTGACCGCGGGTCTGCACCGCCAGGTCGAGGCCGCCGCTCGCGACCAGCAGCGGGGCGTGGGCGTCCCAGTCGACGGCGGTCGCCCGGGCGGCGAGCGGCGCGGCGATCAGCCGGTCGGACTCCAGGTAGTTGGGCGGGGCCGGAACCACGCCGAGGCGGGCGCCCTCCAGGACGTCCGCGCGGTCCGTGGCGACGGTGACGGGTGCTTCCCCCGTACCGTCGAGGGCCGAGCGGAAGGCACCGCCACCGCGACTCGCCCACCAGAGCGCGCCCAGCGCGGGCTCCGCGGCCGCCGCGGCGACGACGGCGCCGTCCTCCTCGAGCGCCACCAGCACGAGCCACCGGTCGTCGCCGGCGAGGAACTGGGCCGTGCCGTCGATCGGGTCGACGATCCAGCGCCGCCGGCCCTCGCCGGCCGCCCCGCCCTCCTCGCCGAGCAGCGCGTCGCCGGGGCGTTCGCGGCTCAGCAGCTCGCGGATGGCGACCTCGGTCTCCCGGTCGGCGGCGGTGACCAGGCTGCCGTCCGGTTTCACCTCGCGGGGCAGGTCGGCCAGCGCGGCGAAGTGCTTCAGCGCGACGGCCGAACCGGTGTGGGCGGCCTCCCGGGCCAGATCAAGATCGCTCAGCACGGGTCCATCCTGCCGCACCGGGCTCAGCGGAACACGAAGGAACGCAACACCTCACCGGGCTCGACCGTGTAGACGCGACCATCCCAGACGACCGGGTGGGCCAGGAGACCGTCCTTCGCGGGGATGGTCATGACCTGCGCGCCCGTCGCGGCGTCGTAGATCGACTGCCACACGTAGATCAGGCCGCCGGCGAGAAGGGGCTGCCCGTACCGGACGGGAAATCCGCGGAGCCGCGTGCCCGTGCCGTAGTCGTAGACCTCCATCGTCGTCTCCAGGGACAGGAACATCTCGTTGCCGCTCAGGGTGAAGAGGCCGACCGGGAGGCCGGTCCACTGGACCTTCCCGGTCGCGGCGTTGACGGCGCTGAGCTTGCCGTTGCTCCGGACGATGAAGAGGCCCGGGTTGGCGGCCACGGCCCGGACGGACGCGGTGGTGGTCCAGAGAGTCTTTCCGGTCACGCTGTTCTTCGCGTACGCGCCCCGCCCGTTCGCCCGCGTGACCAGCACCCGCCCCAGGCTCGACACCGCGCCCGCGTATCCGTCGGTGCGGCGCCAAAGCTGCTTCCCGTCCGTGATCCGGTACGCGGTCACGCTGACTCCGGTCCCCCAGGCGGCGCTGACCACGGCCACGCCCTTGTCGACGACCAGGTCGGTGGCGTACACGTCCAGTTTGCGCCGCCACTTGCGCGCGCCGGTCCGCTCGTCCATGGCGGTCAGGTAGGCCGGGTCCGATTCGGGGTGCCGGCAGCTGGTGCTGAGCATCAGCACGCGACCGCCGGCCACGGCCAGCCGGCCGGCCCACTCCCGGTCGGTGGGCCGGGGTCCCCAGTGGTTGAGCCGTGAGCGCCACAGCAGCTTTCCGCCGGCCGGCGTGTACGCGTCGATGCTGTGGCCGGTCCGCACGATGACCCGGCCACCGGCGACGACCGGCGCGTTCACCGGCCCGGTGCACTGTGCCTGGCCCGACGGCAGCTGCACGGACCAGCTCCGCACGAGGCGGGTGCCCGTGGGCGGCTGGTCAGTGGGGTTGTACCAGTTCCCGTACGGGCTTCCGGCGTCATGATTCCAGTCAGCGCGGGCGGGTCCGGGGACGGCGGTCACCAGGAGGACGGCCATGACAGCCGCGAGGATTCTCACACCTTGATCAACGCCCGTAGCGGATCTCGGACACTCAGGCCTCGCCCATGACCAGCCCCTCGATGGTGTGCTTCTGCGTGATCGGCGTGAGGACGTCCACGACCGGGCAGTGCAGGTGATCGCGCACCTGCTGGGGCAGCGTCTCCCAGTACCCGCGGGTGACGGCCGTGTCGTGCCGGTCCCCGTTGATCCCGCCGGGGGCGTCAACGCCGAGGACGAGGACGGGCCGCGACTTCTGTGACTCGTTGCGGGTGCCGCGGTGGATGGTCAGGGCGGACCGCGCCGAGATGTCGCCGCGGCGGGGGTATTTGCGGACCGCGCGTTCCTCGTAGCGGGGGTAGAACGGCTTCGGCGGGAACATGCCGTGGCCGAACTCGGGCTCGTCGTCGAACTGGGTGCCCGGGGCGATCTCGAACGGTCCCATGTCCTCCTCGGTGTCCACCGCGGTGAGGTTGAAGGCGAGCGAGTCGAGGACCCCCGCCGTACGGGTGATCTCCGGCATCGGGAAGTCGCGGTGCCACGGCTGGTTGACCGCGCCGGCGAACGGGATGTCGAAGCCGAGCTCGACGATCACGTAATCCGGGCCGAGCACCGCTTCGCACACCGACGTCACCCAGGGATGGGTCACCAGGTCGACGAACCCGCGCAGCTGCTCGGGGTGGATCTCCACGTAGTAGCGCCGCGGCCCGCGGCCGACGGCGCCGCCGGGCCGGGCGATCGCTTCCGCGAAGGCCTTCTCGATGTCCTCGCGCATGGTGTCGGCCCACTCGGCGCTGAACGCGCCCCGGCACGCCGTGATGCCGTCCTGGTAGATCGCTGCCTTCGCCGCTGCTCCACTGTCCGTCATGCGGTCATCGTTGCAACGTTGCATGCCACGTTGCAATATGGGCCGGTAAGGTTTTCACCATGAGCGCGAGCCTGCGTCAGGTGGCCGAGCGGGCCGGGGTGTCGATCCGCACGGTGTCGAACGTCGTAAGTGGCTTCGCCCTGGTGGCACCGGAGACCCGGGCCCGGGTCCAGGCCGCGATCGACGAGCTGAACTACCGGCCCAACGCCGCCGCCCGCCACCTGCGCGGCGGCCGCTCCGGGCTGGTGGCACTGGCCATACCGGAGATCGCCTCGCCCTACTTCGGCGAGCTGGCGGGCCTGCTGGCCGAGGAGGCCGAGCGACGCTCCTGGATGCTGCTGGTCCAGCAGACCGGCGGCGACGCGGAGCACGAACGCGGGCTGCTCGGCGGCGTCCGCGGCCAGGTCGTCGACGGCCTGGTGCTCAGCCCGTGGGCCCTGTCGCCCGCCGAGCTGCGGCGGCGGCCGGACGCCGTACCGTTGGTGCTGCTCGGGGAGCAGGACGCCGACGGCCTGCTCGACCACGTCGCGGTCGACAGCGTCACGGCGGCCCGCGACGCGACCCGGCACCTCATCGGCCGCGGCCGCACCCGCATCGCCGCGATCGGCCTGCAGCCGCACCTGGAGAACGGCACCGCCGCGCGGCGGGTCGAGGGCTATCGGCAGGCGCTGGCCGAGGCCGGGATGCCCGCGGACCCGGAGCTGGAGATCGCGGTCCAGCGGCTGCACCGCGCGGACGGCGCCGACGCGATGCGGCACCTGCTCGACGCGGGCCCGGCGGTCGACGCCGTCTTCTGCTTCAGCGACCAGCTCGCCCTCGGCGCGATGCAGACCGCCCTGCGCGCGGGGTTGCGCATTCCCGATGATCTCGCGGTCGTCGGCTTCGACGACGTGGAGGACGGCCGATACGCGACGCCGGCGCTGACCACGGTCACGCCGGACAAGGCGGCGATCGCCCGGGAGGCACTGGCCTGCCTGGCCGACCGCATCTCGGGCGACCGCGCCGCGCCGGCCCGGCGCATCGTGGTCCCCCACACGCTGACGGTCCGGGACAGCGGCTGAGCGGCTTGACCCTCACACAGTGTCAGAGCGGAAGCTGAGGCGACCATGTTCAGTATCGGAGAGTTCGCGGGCCTGGGCCGGGTGTCGGTTCGCATGCTGCGCCACTACGACGCCATCGGCCTGCTGCGTCCCGCCCATGTCGAACCGCACAGCGGTTACCGCTTCTACACCGCCGCGCAGCTGCGCCTGCTCAACCGGGTGATCGCCCTGAAGGACCTGGGCTTCAGCCTCCAACAGGTGCAGACCCTGATCGACGAGAAGGTGGACACCGCCGAGTTGCGCGGCATGCTGCGCCTGCGCCGGGCCGAGCTGTCCTCGCGCATGCGGCAGGACACCGCCCGCCTGGCCCAGGTCGACGCGCGCCTCCGCATGATCGAGAGCGAGGGACACATGAACACCGCAGACGTCGTCCTCAAGAACATCCCGGCGATGCGGGTGGTGCAGCTGTCCGGCACGGCGGCGGGCTACGACCACCCCACGTCGATCACGGAGAATCTCAGCCCGCTCTACCCGCGGCTGATGGAGCTGATGGAACGCCACGGGGTGGCGATGACGGGCGCGCCGATCGCCTGGTACGAGCCGGCGCCGTCCGAACCGGACGACGAGACGATCACGGTGCACGCGGCGTTCCCGATCGGCACGGCCGAGGTCGGCCCCGGCACCGGGCTCGAGGTGGTCACGCTCCCGCCGGTCGGGCAGGCGGCGACCGCCCTGCACCACGGCTCGATGTCGGAGGCGTTCCGGACGGGGCAGAAGATCGCAGACTGGATCGACGACAACGGCCATCGGGCGATCGAGCCGGGCTTCGCCCGCGAGGTGTACCTGGACTGCCCGCCGGACGACTTCGACAAGTGGGTCACCGAGATGCAGGTGCCCCTGCGCATCGAAACCGCGGACTGAGCTCAGGCGGCCGGCGGCTCGGCGCCGCCGGCCGCGCGTCAGAGTGCCGTCTGGTAGGCCAAAACCCCCCGGTTCACCGCCGTCATCGCCTTGCGCGCCGCCTCCCGCACGCCCGGCGAGGCCGCCGATGCGTCCTTCAGCTGCGCCAACAGGTCGAGCACCTGCCGAGCCCACCGGACGAAGTCACCCGCCGGCATGTCCGACTCGTAGTTGTGACCGCTGGCGAGCACCCGCGCCAGCGGCTCACCGCGGGCCCAGCGATACATCGGCCAGACGAACCCGGGATCCGGCTCGCGGGTCAGCGACAGCCCGTGCGCCGCCTCCTGCGACTCGATCTCCGCCCACAGCTTCTGGCAGGCGTCCACCGCGGCCGTCGTAGCGCCCTTGGGGACCGACGCGCGCTCGTCGCCCTCCCGGCGGGACTCGTAGAGCACCATGGACACCGCCGCCGCCAGTTCCTCGGGCTGCAGGTCCTCCCACAGGCCGCGGCGCAGGCACTCGGCGACCAGCAGGTCCGCCTCGGTCCAGATCCGGCCCAGCATCCGCCCGGCGTCGCTGACCTCGCCCTCGGGGGTGAGGTAGCCGCGCTGGGTAAGCACCGCGCAGACCTGGTCGAACGTCCGCGCCAGCGAGCCCGTACGCCCGGCGACCTTCTCGCGCAGCGCCTCCGTGTCGCGCTCGAGCCGGTGCCGCCGCTCGGCCCACCGGGCGTGCTCCTCCCGGTCCGCGCAGGCGTGGCACGGGTGCTGCCGCAGCTGCACCTTGAGCAGCGCGATCTCCGCGTCCTCCCCCGGCTCGCCGCGGTTGCGTCCACGGCGACCGGCGGCCCCGTCGTGCCGGTCCAGGCCGGTGGCGCTGATCGTCGCGGCGAGGTCGCGGCGGTGGGCGGGCGAGCGAGGGTTGAAGTGCTTCGGCACCCGTACGCGGTCGAGCACGTCGAACGCGCCGGGGAAGTCGGCCGGCCCGACCCGACCGGCCCAGCGGTCCTGGGTCAGCACCAGCGGACGCGGCTCGCCGAACCCGCCGGAGGGCGGCTCCAGCACGACCGCGAGGCCCGCGCGCCGGCCCTGCGGGACCCGGATGACGTCGCCGACGCGGAGCCGCTCCAGCGAGGACACCGCCGCCGACCGGCGCTGGGAGACGCCCTGCCTGGCGAGCGCCCGCTCCCGGTCTGCGATGGCCACCCGGATGGCGAAATACTCGTCGAAGTCGCCGTGGTGGCATGCGGCGTCCTTGCCGTAGTCCCCCATCGTGTCGACGTTGCGCTGCACCTGACGGGCCAGCCCGACGACCGAGCGGTCCGCCTGGAACTGCGCGAAGGAGGACTCCAGCAGGTCGCGGGACTTCTCGGCGCCGACCGAGCCGACCAGGTTGACGGCCATGTTGTACGACGGCCGGAAGCTGGAGCGCAGCGGATAGGTGCGGGTGGAGGCCAGCCCGGCGACGTGCCGCGGGTCGACCTCGGGGCTCCACAGCACCACGGCGTGCCCCTCGACGTCGATGCCGCGGCGCCCGGCCCGGCCGGTGAGCTGCGTGTACTCCCCCGGGGTCAGGTCGACGTGGGCCTCGCCGTTGAACTTCACCAGTCGCTCGAGCACCACGCAGCGGGCCGGCATGTTGATGCCGAGTGCCAGGGTCTCGGTCGCGAAGACCGCCTTGACCAGGCCGCGGACGAAGCACTCCTCGACGGCCTCCTTGAACGCCGGCAGCATGCCCGCGTGGTGCGAGGCGACACCGCGCTCCAGCCCGTCGAGCCATTCCCAGTAGCCCAGCACCGACAGGTCCTCGGCCGGGATGCCGGCCACCTTGGCCTGCGCGATGGTGCGGATCTCGGCCCGTTCCTCCGAGTCGGTCAGGCGCAGGCCGCCGGCCAGGCACTGCTGCACGGCGGCGTCGCAGCCCGCCCGGCTGAAGATGAACAGGATCGCGGGCAGCAGGCCGGCCCGGTCGAGCCGGTCGACCACCTCCGCGCGCGGCGGCGGCTGCCAGCGCCGGGACCGGCCCCCGCGGTTCTGCCAGCCCGGCCCCGCCGTGCGGTCGGTGAGCTCCAGCCGGCGCAGCATCTCGCGGGTGTAGCGCAGCAGCTCCGGGTGGACGTCGTGCTTGCGGGCCGCGTCGGCGTCGTGGAACAGGTCGAACATCCGCTTGCCGACCAGCATGTGCTGCCACAGCGGCACCGGCCGGTGCTCACTCACCACGACCTCGGTCTGACCGCGGACGGTGACCAGCCAGTCGGCGAACTCCTCGTAGTTGCTGACCGTCGCGGACAGCGAGACGAGGGTGACCGAGGCCGGGAGGTGGATGATCACCTCCTCCCAGACCGCACCGCGGAAGCGGTCGGCCAGGTAGTGCACCTCGTCCATGACCACATAGGCGAGACCCTGCAGGCTGGCCGAGCCCGAGTAGAGCATGTTGCGCAGGACCTCGGTCGTCATGACGACCACGGGCGCGTCGCCGTTGATGACGTTGTCGCCGGTCAGCAGGCCCACCTGAGCGGCGCCGTAGCGCTCCACCAGGTCGTGGTACTTCTGGTTGGAGAGCGCCTTGATCGGCGTCGTGTAGAAGCACTTGCGGCGCCGGCCGGAGCCGTCGGAGCGCAGCGCCAGGTGCACGGCGAACTCGCCGACGACCGTCTTGCCGGCGCCGGTCGGCGCGCACACCAGCACGCCGCTGCCGCGCTCCAGCACCTCGCAGGCCTGCCGTTGGAAGTCGTCCAGGTCGAAGCCGACGTCCAGCATGAAGTCTTCCAGGGCCGGGAACTCGGCCACCCGGGCCGCCCGCCTCTTCGACTCCGCGTAGCGTTCGGCGGGGCTCGTCATGACCACAAGGCTAATGCGTGGGTACGACACAACGAAGGTCATGGCTCGCCGGGCGGTTGCCGACAACCGCGTCGCGGCGCCTCGGTATCGTGCACGGCGTGACGGATGCCGCCGATTCGACCGCTCCCCCGTCGCGCCGCCAGGTCGACGCCGTGCTCTTCGACTTCCACGGCACGCTGGCCCAGGTCGAGGACCCGGTGGCCTGGGTGATCGCCGCCGCGGCCGCCTGCGGCACCGAGCTGGACCGGGGCAAGGCCACCATCCTGGCCGACCGCCTGGTCACGGCCGGGCGCGCCGGTGGCCCCTTACCGCGCCGGGTCCCGATCCACCTGGCCGAGCATTGGGCCGACCGCGACCTGTACGAACACAGCCACCGAGCCGCCTACACAGGCCTGGCGGAGACGGTCAGCACGGACGTCGAGGGGCTGGCGGACGCCCTCTACGACCGGCTCCTGGGACCGCAGGGCTGGCTCCCGTACGCGGACACACTGCCGACCCTGCGCGTCCTGCGCGACGCCGGGGTCAAGGTCGGCGTGGTGAGCAACATCGGCTTCGACATCCGCCCGCACTTCGCCGCCTGGGGCATGGACACCCTCATCGACGCGTTCGCGCTCTCCTACGAGGTGGGCCGCACGAAACCCGACCCGGCGATCTTCCTGCGCGCCTGCGGCATGCTGGGCGTCGACCCGGAGCGCACGCTGATGGTCGGCGACAGCCCCGCGGACGCGGGCGCGGTGCAGGCCGGCTGCGCGGCCCTGGTCCTCCCGGCGGCGGAACCGGGCCGCTCCAACGGCCTGGGCGCGACCCTCGCGCTGGCCGGCTGCGAGGTGTGACCTCAGAGGTACGTGTCGACCAGCGTGCCCTGCGTGGCGGAACCGCTGCGAGTGGGCTCCAGCTCGTCCGAGGCCGCCACGTGGTCGGCGATCGTCGACTCCCCGCCCGTCTCCGGCGCCTTCTTCGCGGCGGCGGTGTCGGCCGACCCGAGGTACGCGGTCGAGACCGTGCTGGCGCTGACCGAACCGACCGACATGCTGCCTCCTCGAAGACCTGGCGAGCTACACCGGTCCGTTCGGCCCCGCCCCGGGACCGCTTACCGCGAGGTCACCGCAGCAACCGGAGAGCACCCGGTTCGCAGCTGATCACCAGCGGGAGCGCGGCGAGCCGCTCGCCATCGGCGTACCCGATGATCCCGGGCGTGTCGATCCGCACCTCGCGCGCCCGATAGCTGGTCACCAGCGGATCCGTGACATGGGTGCCGCGCCGCAGGCGGGGCTTGAGCCGGACGAGCTCCCGCCGGCCGAGCGGCGCCGCGACCACCACGTCCAGCAGCCCGTCGGCGGGATCCGCATCCGGGCAGATCCGCAGGCCGCCGCCATAGCTCGAGGTGTTGCCGATAGCGGCCAGCACCCCGTCGAAGCTGCGGTCGACGCCGTCGAGCACCAGCGTGTAGGAGCGCGGCCGCAGCCGGGCCGTCTCGAGCACGATGGCCAGGTCGTAGCGGCGCGGCCCGCGCGGCCACACCATCCGGTTGGCGCGCTCGTTGACGACCGCATCGAACCCGGCCGCGAGCACCGCGCCGAACCAGCGGACGTCACCCTGCGTCGTGGTCACCCGGGCCAGATCGAGCGATCGGTCCCGCCCGTCACGCAGCGCGGCGGCGATCGCCTCCGCCGCCGAGAGCGGATCCGACGGTACGCCGGTGCCGGCCGCGAAGTCGTTGCCGGTGCCGGCGGGAACCAGGCCGAAGCCGGTCCCGGTGCCCGCCACGGCTTGGAGCGCCCGGTGGACGGTGCCGTCCCCACCGACGGCTACGAGCGCCGCCACCCCATCGGTGACGGCCCGGTGACAGACCTTCTCGGCATCCTCGGCACTGGCCGCCTCCAGGAGGCGCACGGTCCGGCCTGCCGCCCCGAGCCGCTCGAGGACCGCCGGAAGCACGCCGCGGTGCCGGCCGCGCCCCGCCCGGGGATTGGCCAGCACCGCGATGTCGTCACTGCTGCTCACAGCCGGGAATGTACCGGCCGCAAGCTCAGGTCATGTCGTCGAAACGGCTCTCGAGCGGCATCGGTTTCACCACGGGCGTCGCAGGCTCGACCGAGGTCGGCGCGTCGATGCGATCGGAGACGCCGACCGGCGCGCGCTCCTCCTCCAACGGCGAGACCTCGTCGTCGTCCAGGTCGGCGTAGAGCTCCTTGCCCCGGCCCTTGCGCTTGTCGTTGATCGCCGCCACGGCCACCGCGATGAAGTACAGCAACGTCATGCACGCCGCGAGCAGTGTCATGCCGAACGGCCCCGGGTCCGGAGTGGCGATCGCCGCGAAGGCGAACGACAGGAAGACCACGATCCGCCACCAGCCCAGCAGCCGCTTGGCGGTGACCACGCCCGTGAAGTTGAGCATGAGCAGGATGAGCGGGAACTCGAACGCCGCCCCGAAGATGAGCAGCATGTTCGTCACGAAGCCGACGTAAGCGCCGACTTCGAGCTGAGTCGTCACCCCCAGGATGCCGGCTTCCTGGATGAACGCGAGGCTGTGCTTGACGACGAAGTAGGCCAGCGTGACCCCGCCGATGAACAGGGGCGCCGCGATGGAGACGAAGACGTACGCCCACTTGCGTTCGTGGCGGTGCAGTCCCGGCGCGACGAAGGCCCACAGCTGGAACATCCAGACCGGCGAACCGAGGATGAGGCCGACCCACAGCGCGATCTTGAGCTTGATGATGAGCGGGTCGACGACGCCGAGCACGACGAAGTTGCAGACCCGCTGGCCCTTGGAGTTGATGATCCACGAACTGTCCAGGGAGCAGTACGGCTCCCGCAGGATGTCGAAGACCCATCCCGAGATGATGAAGCCGACGATCAGCCCGGCGATGATGCCGAGCGACGCCCAGAACAGCCGGTTACGCAGCTCCCGGACGTGCTCGATCAGGGTCATCGAGCCGTCGGCGGCCTGCTCGAACTTGCTCGGACCCCGGCGGCGCAGGGAGATGGCCACGGTGGGTCAGCGGTCGTTCGTCCGCTGCACCGGGTCGACGTACGGCTGCGCCGGCGGCTGCTGCGGCTGCTGGTACGCCTGACCGGGCTGCTGATACCCCTGCTGCCCCGGCTGGTGGATCTCGCTGGGCTGCACCGGCTGGCGCGAATACTGCGGCTCGGCCTTCTCGGCGACGTTGTCGTCGTCGATCAGGCCCTTGGTCTCCGCCTTGATGATCCGCAGCGACCGGCCCAGCGACCGCGCGGCGTCCGGGAGGCGCTTCGCGCCGAACAGCAGCACGAGCACGACAACGATGACGGCGATGTGCCATGGCTTGAGGGCGCCCATGGATGACTCCAGTCGGTTCGGATCTAGGGTGGTTCAGGACGGTGCGGGATCCATCGTACGTGTGGTTGCCGGGAGTGACCCCCGCCGCATCGGTTTGTTTGGGCCCCGATCCGAGGAATTTTCGGACAACGGGCCGGGAACGCCGCAGGCTACCACGGGCTCGCGGCGCTTTGTAAGGAGTGCTTACCGTCGGACGAGCCGTGGCCCGCCTTGATGACCGCGACCTGCTCCTGCGCCAACTCGGCACGCCGCTCGAGCCCGGCGATGGTCTCCTGCAGCACCTCGGCCTTCGCCTGGAGTTTCGCGGCCTGCTCCTGCCGGCGCAGCAGCCTGCGCATCGCCCGGTCGAGGCCCCGAAGCCGGCCCAGCACCGCCATGACCGCCGCGCCCAGGATCACCAGCGCGAGCACCGCCACCGCAATCACGATCCACAGCACCATGGCCGACAGCTTAGGGCTTCACCGGGTCAGGGGCCGAGTACTGGTCCAGCGCCGCCGCCGCCTGGGCCCGGATCTGGTCGACGAGCGCCACCGGCCCGACCACCGTCACGTCGGGGCCGACGCCGAGCAGGAAGCGCTGCGCCCAGCCGAGGTCGGTGACGCGCATCGTCACCACCCACTCGTCGCCGTCGCGGCGGACCTCCTCGCACGGGTAGTACTCGGTGATCCAGCGGCTGCCCCGGCCCACCCGCAGCGTCACCAGCGGCAGGTCCGGCCCCGGGTGGAACACCCCGTCGCGGACGTCGTGCGGCACCGCCCGGGCCGGCGGCGCGGCCGGCTCGTCCAGCTCGGTGAACGCGTCGATGCGGTCGGCGCGGAACAGCCGGGTGCCCTCGGCGCGGCGGCACCACGCCTCGACGTACGCGCGGTTGCCGACCATCAGCACCCGCATCGGGTCGACGACGCGCTCGGTGGTCTCGTCCCTGGCGGCCGTGTAGTAGGTGATGCGCATGGCGTGGCGTCGTTCGACGATGGCGCGGATCGCGTCGAGGCGCTCACTGGTGGCGGGCAGGCGTACGGCCACGGGCGCGTCGCCGAGGTCCCCGGCCGCGTTCTCGATCTTGGCCAGGGCCCGCTCGATCGCGTCCCGGGCGCCGATGCCGGGCGTCTCGGCGAGCATCCGCAGCGCCACGACCAGGGCCAGGGCCTCGTCCGGGTTGAGCCGCAGCGGCCGGTCGATGCCGGCGTCGTAGGTGATGGTCACCCGGTCGCCGTCGAGGGCCATGTCGATGAGGTCGCCGGGGCCGTAGCCGGGCAGGCCGCAGACCCAGAGCAGTTCCAGATCCTCGCGCAGCTGCCGCTCGGTGATCCGGAAGTCGGCGGCCGCCTCGGAGACCGCGATCCCCGGCCGGGCCAGCAGGTACGGCACCAGGTTGAGCAACCGCCCGAGCCGGTCGGCCGAAGCGCGCCCGGCGGGTCCGCGCTGGTGCGGCGGTGTCACGGCGACACTCCGGCGGCGGCCGGCTCGTGCCGGGCGACGACCTCCTTGAGCTGCTGGATGACCGACTCGCGCAACTCGGGCGGACCGTCCGCGCGCACCTCGGCGCCGTAGCCGACCAGCCGCGAGGCGAGCCATTCGACGTCGGAATACGGGATCGTCAGCCGGTCACCGCCGGGCCCCGGCACGGTCTCCACCGCGAGGCGCCGCAGTCCCGCCGCCCGGCCCGGCCGGACGAGGACCGTCGCGCGGCCGGTGCGTTCGATCGGCCCGGAGAAGCGGGCGACGTGGCTGATGAGGTCGACGTTCTCCGGCGGGGTGAAGGCGCCCTCGGGCCCCACCGTCCGGACCTGGCCGACGATGCGCGACAGGCGGAAGCAGCGGGTGGCGTCCCGGTCACGGTCGTGCCCGACCACGTACCAGCGGCCCTGCCAGCAGACCACTCCCCACGGCTGCAGGCGGCGGATGGAGGGCTCGTCCACCTCCGGTACGCGGTAGGTGAAGGTCACCGCCCGCCGCGCCCGGGCAGCACCGGTGAGCGGCGCGAACGCCGGGTCGACGGTCACCACCGGTTCGACGCCGAGGGTGGCCTGCGGGTCGACCTCCACGCCGGCGGCGCGCAGCTTGGCCAGCCCGGACGACGCGGCGGCGGCCAGCCCGGCGTGTTGCCACAGCCGCGCGGCGATGCCTACGGCGGCGGCCTCGTCCGGCTCGAGCGGGATGTCGGGCAGCGCGTACTCACGGTGGGCGATGCGGTAGCCGTGCTCGGTGTCGAAGGCGCTCGCGAGGCCGGTCTCCAGCGGCACGCCCAGCTCGCGCAGCTCGGCCTTGTCCCGCTCGAACTTGCGCTGGAACGCCTCGTGGTCGCGCGGATCCTCGGGGTCGTGCTCGTATCCGGGAACGGTCGCGGCGATCTGCGCGGCGGTCAGGAACCGTCGCGTGGACAGCAGACAGATCACCAGGTTCACCAGGCGCTCGGTGCGGGTCCGCGACACGACCGAAACGCTAGCAGCCCGGAGGGCCGAGACGGTTATCGCTCACCGCCACGGGGAACGAAGCTTGACGTGCCTGACACTTCCCCCGCCGCAGATACCTCGCAAACCTCACAGCACGAGCCTGCCTTCGGCCTCGCCGCGGCGGCGGCCCTGCCCGGGCCCGCCGAGCCGGACAGCGGCGGGGAGAGCGAGAGCGTCGGCACGGTGATCATCGCCGGGCTGGCCAACCTGATGATCGCCGCCGCCAAGCTCGTCGCCGGCCTGCTCTCCGGCTCGGCCGCGATGCTGTCGGAGTCCGCGCACTCCCTGGCGGACACCGTCACCGAGGTCTTCCTCTTCGTCGCCCTGCGTCGCGGCGGCAAGCCCGCCGACGAGGAGCACCCCTTCGGATACGGCAAGGAGAGCTTCGTCTGGGCCTTCATCGCCGCCCTGTTCACCTTCATCGGCGGCGCCGGCTTCTCCATCTACCACGGCGTGACGACGATCCTCGCCGGCGAGCACAGCGGCGACTTCCTCCTCTCGTACATCGTGCTGGCGGTGTCCTTCGTCGCCGAGGGCGTGTCGTTCATCAAGGCCCACCGGCAGGTCACCGGCGAGTCGGAACGCTGGGGCATCAGCCGGCGCCGGTTCCTGCGGCTGACCCCGGACACCACGGTGAAGGCGGTCTTCCTGGAGGACTCGGCGGCGCTGATCGGCCTGGTCCTCGCCGCGGCCGGCATCGGCCTGACCCAGCTCACCGGCTCCGAGACCTGGGACGGCATCGCCTCGATCCTGATCGGCCTGCTGCTCCTCGTGGTCGCCTTCGTCCTGGCCCGGGCCAACGTGTCGCTGCTGGTCGGCCGGGCGGTGCCGCGGCGCATGCACAACCAGATCGCCGACGACCTCGCCGCCATCCCGGTCGTGACCGCCGTGCCGACGCTGCTGACCATGCAGCTCGGGCCGGGCGACATCCTGGTCGCGGCGAAGGTCGACTTCGACGACGACGTCACCGGCGGCGACATCGAGGAGGCGTCGGACGAGGCCGAACGCCGGCTCCGCGCCCGCTACCCGGGCATCCGCTACGTCTTCCTGGACCCGACGCGCGGGCACGCGGGACGCAACCACCGCGACGGCGGGGTGGACATATAGGGTCGCCGCCATGGTGCGCTGGCGGTCGGGAACGGTTTCTTCGGTACGCCGTGAGTGGCGTGGCGCGATCGAGCTGGAGGTCGCCACGGACGAGGGCCCGCTCAAGGCCCTCGCCTACCCCGGCCTGACCGGCGCCCCGCAGCCCGGCGACCGCGTCCTGCTCAACGTGGGCGCTCAGGTGATGGGTCTCGGCACCGGCGGCTACGCCCTGGTCGTGGCGCTGCCCGACCGGCTGCCCCCCGACCCGGTCGCCGACGGCACCACCCGCGACTCGGGTCACCTGGTCAAGGCCCGCTACACGCCGCTGCAGCCGATCCTGCTCGGCGTGGACGAGGAGGCGTCACCGCACCACGAGGTGCTGGCCGCGGCGACCGGCATCGACGACCTGCCGGTGGTCACCGCGGACCTGCACTCGGCGCTGCCGGCGATCCTGGCCGGCATCCACGCCGACCGCCCGGATGCCCGCGTCGCGTACGTGATGACCGACGGCGGCGCCCTGCCGGCCTGGTTCTCCCGCACCCTCGACGGCCTCGGCGACCACCTGGCCGGCACGGTCACGACCGGCCAGGCCTTCGGCGGCGACCTGGAGGCGAGCACGGTCCACACCGGCCTGCTCGCCGCCCGGCACGTGCTGCACGCCGACGTCGCGATCGTCGCCCAGGGCCCGGGCAACCTCGGCACCGGTACGCCCTGGGGCTTCTCCGGAGTCGCCGTGGGTGAGGCCGTCAACGCCGTCGTCGCGCTCGGCGGCCGCCCCGTCGGCTCGCTCCGCATCTCCGGCGCCGACGGCCGGCTGCGGCACCGGGGGGTCTCGCACCACAGTCTCACCGCGTACGGGAAAGTCGCGCTCGTCCCCGCCGACCTGCCGGTGCCGGCCGACCTGCCGGCGGATCTGGCGAAGGACGTCGCCGAGGCCCTCGCTCCGCTGGCGACGCTGCACCGCGTCGTCGAGATCGGCACCGAGGGCCTGGACGCGGCGCTGCAGGCGAGCCCGGTGAAACTGTCGACGATGGGCCGCGGCCTGACCGAGGACCACGCCTATTTCGTCGCGGCCGCCGCGGCCGGCCGGCACGCGGCCGCGCTGCTCTGACGCCTGGGGTCTGACGCTGCCGGCCTAGCGCTTCCGGATGAGAGTCACGCCGTCGCGCACCGGCAGCATCACCGACTCGACCCGCTCGTCGGCCACCACGAGATCGTTGACCTCGCGGATGGCGGCGACGTCGGCGCCGGCCTCGCCGGGCAGCACGACCCGCCCGCCCCGGAGCACGTTGTCGAGCACGACGAGACCCCCGGGCCGCAGCCGCGGCACGATCTCCTCGTAGTAGTCCCGGTATCCGGTCTTGTCGGCGTCGATGAAGGCGAAGTCGACGACCGGGTCGGCGGGCAGCGCCCGCAGCGTCTCGACCGCGGGGGCGATCCGCAGGTCGATCCGGTCGGCGACACCGGCCCGTTTCCAGTACGCCCGGGCCACCGCCGTCCACTCCTCGGAGACGTCGCAGGCGAGCAGCCGGCCGCCCTCGGACAGCCCCCGGGCGATGCAGACGGCCGAGTATCCGGTGAAGACGCCGACCTCGATCGCCGTTCGCGCCCCGGTGAGCCGCACCAGCATGGTGAGCAGCTCTCCCTCGTCGTGCGAGATCTGCATGCCCGCGGCGCCGGGGAACGCGGCCCTGGTCTCGGCCGCAAGGTCCCGCAGGACGTCGTCGGCCGGAGTGCAGTGGGCGAGCAGGTAGTCGCTGATCGCGGCATCGATGATGTCAGGCATGCCTCTAGCAAATCATCAATCGAACAAGATCAAGTAAAGCCAGCCGAGCAGCAGGAGACCCAGGATCGTGGCCAGCACCCAGGTCGGGACCTTGTGGCCACCCTGCCGGTTCCGCGAGACCTGGCTGCGGATCTTCTCCCGGCGGCGCTCGACGCGCCCCCACATCACGTCCTCGACCGTCCGCTCGGGCGTGTCCCCGGGGGGCCGCTGGTCGGGCTCGTGCGATGTCATAGCCCGACCAGCCTATCGGTCCCACGTCACATGCTGGCGATCAGGCGCTCCACCCGCTCGTCGTACGCCCGGAACGGGTCCTTGCAGAGCACGGTGCGCTGCGCCTGGTCGTTGAGCTTGAGGTGCACCCAGTCGACGGTGAAGTCGCGCCGTTTCTCCTGGGCATGACGGATGAACTCGCCGCGCAGCCGGGCCCGCGTGGTCTGCGGCGGGGTCTCCTTGGCCTCGAAGATCTCCAGGTCGTTGGAGATGCGGTCGACCTGCTTGCGCTTCTCCATCAGCGCGTACAGGCCCCGGCCGCGGCGCACGTCGTGGTACGCCAGGTCGAGCTGCGCGATCCGCGGGTGCGACATGGGGATCTCGTGCTTGGCCTGGTAGCGCTCGATCAGCTTGAGCTTGGACACCCAGTCGATCTCGCGGGACACCGGGTCGAGGTCGCCGCTCTCGATGGCGTTCAGCACCCGGCCCCACAGCTCGACGACCCGCTTGGCGGTCTGGTCGCCGCCCCGGCGCTCGACGAACTCGGTCGCCTTCGCCAGGTATTCCTGCTGGATCTCGAGGGCGCTGACCTCCTTGTTGTTCGCCAGCCGGATCTTGCGGCGACCGGTCACGTCGTGGCTGACCTCGCGGATGGCCCGGATCGGGTTCTCCAGGGTCAGGTCGCGCATGACCACGCCGGCCTCGATCATCCGCAGCACGATGTCGGCGCTGCCGACCTTGAGCAGCGTGGTGACCTCGTTCATGTTGGAGTCGCCGACGATGACGTGCAGGCGGCGGTAGCGCTCGGCGTCGGCGTGCGGCTCGTCACGGGTGTTGATGATCGGCCGGCTGCGGGTGGTGGCGCTGGAGACGCCCTCCCAGATGTGCTCGGCGCGCTGCGAGAGGCAGAACACGGCACCGCGCGGCGTCTGCAGGACCTTGCCGGCGCCGCAGATCAGCTGCCGGGTGACGAGGAACGGGATGAGGACGTCGGCGAGGCGGCCGAACTCGCCGTGGCGGGACACCAGGTAGTTCTCGTGGCAGCCGTACGAGTTGCCGGCCGAGTCGGTGTTGTTCTTGAAGAGGTAGATCTCCCCCGCGATCCCCTCGTCGTGCAGCCGCTTCTCGGCGTCGACCAGGAGACCCTCGAGAATCCGCTCACCGGCGCGGTCGTGGGCGACCAGGTCGGTGACGGAGTCGCATTCGGGGGTCGCGTACTCGGGGTGCGAACCGACGTCGAGGTAGAGGCGGGCACCGTTGCGGAGGAAGACGTTGCTGCTGCGTCCCCAGGACACCACTCGGCGGAACAGGTAGCGGGCCACCTCGTCGGGAGACAGCCGCCGCTGCCCCCGGTAGGTGCACGTGACTCCGTACTCGGTTTCGAGGCCGAAAATTCGCCGTTCCATGACGAAACACTAGCCTCAGAACGGCTCCCAACGGCAGTGACAACGCGCCCTTTCACCGCAGCACTGCGTGGTCATCTCTCGTCGCAGCGCTGTCACCTGCGCATACACTGGGTCACTGATGAATCTTCTGGTCACCGGCGGCGCCGGCTTCATCGGGTCCGGCTTCGTGCGCGCGGTCCTCGCGGACGCCCTGCCAGGCCTCGAGGGGGCGCGGGTCACGGTCCTCGACAAGCTCACTTACGCCGGGAACTTCGCCAACCTCGGCCCGGTGGCGGAGAGCAAGCGCCTCGACTTCGTCCCGGGCGACGTCTGCGACGCGGCGCTGATCGAATCGGTGCTGCGCAAGCACGACCACGTGGTCCACTTCGCGGCGGAGTCCCACGTCGACCGCTCGATCCTGGCGGCGACCGAGTTCGCGACCACCAACGTGGTGGGCACCCAGATCCTGCTGGACGCGGCCCTGCGGCACGGCATCGAGCGGTTCGTGCACGTGTCCACGGACGAGGTCTACGGCTCGATCCCGTCGGGCTCCTGGACGGAGACGTCCCCCCTGTCGCCCAATTCCCCGTACGCGGCCACCAAGGCGGGCGGCGACCTGCTGGCGCTGGCCTTCCACCGGACGCACGGGCTGCCGGTGACGGTGACCCGCTCGGCGAACACCTACGGGCCGTACCAGCACCCGGAGAAGCTCATCCCCCGCTTCGTGACCAACCTGCTGGAGGGCCGGAAGGTGCCGCTCTACGGCGACGGCAGCCAGGTCCGCGACTGGATCCACGTCGACGACCACTGCCGCGCCACCGCGCTGGTGCTGACCCGGGGGCGGCCGGGCGAGGTCTACCACGTCGGCGGCACCGAGGAGCTGACGAACAAGGACCTGACCGGGCTGCTCCTGCGGGAGTGCGGCACCGGCGCGGACCGGGTCGAGCACGTGGAGGACCGCAAGTGCCACGACCACCGGTACGCCCTCGACGACAGCCGCATCCGCGACGAGCTCGGCTACCGCCCGCAGGTGGACTTCCGCACCGGGCTGGCGGAGACGGTCCGGTGGTATCGCGACCACCAGGACTGGTGGCGTCCCCTGGTCATCGACTGACCCGGGGACGCCGCGGGACGGCCCGGGTCAGGAACCGTCCTTGTCGTCCGGCTTGCCCTCCAGGTCGACCGAGGCCGCCGACACCGTCGGCTTGTCCTCGCCCGGCGCGGGGGGTGCCGTGTCGCCCGCCTCGCCCACCTCGGGCTCCGGCTGGTCCTTGCCACCGCCCAGCAGCGTCTCGAGGGCGGCCCCCGAGATCCGCCGGAACGCCCGCCCCTTGCGGGCCCGGTCCAGCACGGCGACCTCGAGCTGGGCGCCGCCCAGCTCGCGCGCGGCACCGTTCTCGCCGCCGACGCTGCCGAGGCCCTTGACCGCCAGGGCCAGCGCGGTCGGCAGGTCGGCGGCCACGTCGTGGCGTTCCTTGAGGACGGTCGAGATGGCCTCCGCCGAGCCGCCCATCGCCATGAAGCCGGGCTCGTCCATGACCGAGCCGTCGTACGTGATGCGGTACAGCTCGTCGGCCTCCGCGGTGGCGCCGACCTGCGCCACGCAGATCTCCACCTCGTACGGCTTCTGGGTCTCGGAGAAGATCGCCCCGAGCGTCTGGGTGTAGGCGTTCGCGAGCGCCCGTCCGGTCACGTCACGCCGGTCGTAGGCAAGGCCGTTGAGATCGGCCATCCGCACGCCGGCGCGGCGCAGGCTCTCGAACTCGTTGTAGCGGCCGACCGCCGCGAAGCCGATCTTGTCGTAGAGCTCGCTGATCTTGCGCAGCGAGGTCAGGTTCTCGGCGACCAGCAGGATGCCGCCCTCGTACGTGAGCACGACGGCGGAACGGCCGCGGGCGATGCCCTTGCGGGCGTACTCCGAGCGGTCGCGCTGGACCTGCTCGGGCGAGGCGTAGAACTGCATGGCCACTGGTGGCTACTCCTTCGATGACCGGGTGGTGGTTTCGTCGTCGGACTCGGCGTGGGCTCAGCCGCCCGGGTTCTCCATCCGTCCGGCGACCACTTCCTCGGCCACCGCGTTGATCTCGGTCTCGGTGAGCCGGTGGGTGCTGTCCGCCGTCGCGGTCATCACCACCGGGTAGATCTTGCGGGTCAGGTCGGGCCCGCCGGTCGCCGTGTCGTCGTCGGCAGCGTCGTAGAGCGCCTCGACGGCGAGCCGGATGGCGTCCTGCGTGCTGATGCCCGGCCGGTAGCGCTTCTTCAGCGCGGACTTGGCGAACAGCGACCCGGAGCCGATCGCGTCGTAGCCGGTCTCCTCGTAGAGCCCGCCGGCGACGTCGAAGCTGAAGATGCGCCCGACCTTCGCCGGGTCGGCCGGCGACAGGTCGAAGCCGGCGAAGAGCGGCACCACGGCCAGGCCCTGCATGGCGGCGCCGAGGTTGCCGCGCACCATCGCGGCCAGCCGGTTGGCCTTACCGTCGAGGGACAGCATGGCGCCCTCGATCTTCTCGTAGTGCTCGAGCTCCACCTGGAACAGGCGCATGAGCTCGATGCCGATGCCCGCGGTGCCGGCGATGCCGATCAGCGAGTACGCGTCGGCCGGGTGGACCTTCTCGATGTCCCGGCTGGCGATCAGGTTCCCCATGGTGGCCCGCCGGTCACCGGCCATCACGACACCCTCGGTGGTGGCGATCGCGACGATGGTGGTGCCGTGCGGCGCGATGTCGGCCGACAGCCCCGGCGGTAACGGCCGGCGACCCGGCAGCAGCTCGGGCGCGGCCTGACTCAGGAACTGCGTGAAGGATGACGTCCCCGCGTTGGTGAACACATCTGGAAGACGCCCGGATGGATCAAAACCCGCTGCCACGTGGTTCCTCTCGAAAACGTGATCGCGGCGGCGAGGGGTTCCGGGCCGTCCCGCAAACACCCGAGTCCGCCGTCGCAGTTCAAGCACAATATCCTGCGCGCCGGACCGACGCGATCATCGCAATGGAGGTGTCGACCCGGCGCGGCAGATGTCTTATTTAGGGCTTTCGCCCTACTGGCCGCCTTTTTGTACGTACCCTCTCACGAATTCCTCGGCGTTCTCCTCCAGGACGGAATCGATCTCGTCCAGCAGGTCGTCGACGTCCTCGGTGATCTCGGCGTGCCGCTCGGCAACCTCCGGGTTGGCCTCGGTGGTGACGTCCTCGATCTCCTCGTCGCGCTTGCCCTTGCCGGACTGCGACTGACCGCCGGTGTCTCGCGTTGCCATCCCTGTCCCCCTTCAACACCCAACCGGTTCGGGTTGGGAAAAACCTACCTCGCCGGTACGACGAAAACGCCTGCCCGTCCGCGTGTTTCTCGCGCAGCGAAGCCGGTCACCGGCTCGTGATCACCTCGAGCAGGTCCTTGGCCGTGTCGCACTTGTCGAACAGGGCGCCGACGTGCTTCTTCGTGCCGCGTTCGGGCTCCATCATCGGAACCCGGACCAGCGACTCGCGGCCGACGTCGAAGATGACCGAGTCCCAGCTCGCCGCGACCACTTCGGACGCGTAGCGGGCCAGGCACTGGCCGCGGAAGTACGCCCGGGTGTCCTCGGGCGGCTCCACCATGGCGCGCAGCGTCTCCTGCGGATCGAGCAGCGTCTTCATCGAGCCGCGGGCCACCAGGCGGTGGTAGAGGCCCTTCTCCGGCCGTACATCGGAATACTGGAGGTCGACGAGCTGGAGCTTGGGCGACGACCAGGCCAGGCTCTCCCGGTCGCGGTAGCCCTCCAGCAGCCGCAGCTTGGCCACCCAGTCGAGCTGGTCCGAGCAGCTCATCGGGTCGTCGCCGAGCTTGGTGAGCACGTCCTCCCAGCGCTCGAGCACGTCCGCGGTCTGCTCGTCGACGTCGGCGCCGTAGCGCTCGTCCACGAAGGCCTTGGCGCGCTCGTAGTAGGCCCACTGCAGGTCCAGGGCGGTGAGCCGGCGGCCGTCACGCAGCCGCATGAGGTGCTTGAGGGACGGGTCGTGGCTGACCGCCTTGAGCTCGGAGACCGGGTCGGCCACGCCGAGCTCACCGGTGAAGACCTTCTCCTCGATCATGTTGAGGATCAGCGCCGTGGTGCCCATCTTCAGGTACGTCGCGATCTCGGAGAGGTTCGCATCGCCGATGATGACGTGCAGGCGGCGGTACTTGTCCGCGTCGGAGTGCGGTTCGTCGCGGGTGTTGATGATCGGGCGCTTGAGCGTGGTCTCGAGGCCGACCTCGACCTCGAAGAAGTCCGCGCGCGAGGAGATCTGGAAGCCGGAGCCGGAGCCGTCCTGGCCGATGCCGACGCGGCCCGAGCCGCAGAAGATCTGCCGGGTCACGAAGAACGGCGTGAGGTGGGCGACGATGTCCGCGAACGGCGTCTGGCGGCGCATGAGGTAGTTCTCGTGCGAGCCGTACGAGGCACCCTTGTTGTCCGTGTTGTTCTTGTAGAGCTGGATGCGGTGCGTACCGGGGATGGTGGCGGCGCGGCGGGACGCCTCGGCCATGACCCGCTCGCCGGCCTTGTCCCAGCGCACGATGTCCAGCGGGTTGGTGCACTCCGGGGTGCTGTACTCCGGGTGGGCGTGGTCGACGTAGAGCCGGGCGCCGTTGGTGAGTATGACGTTGGCCAGGCCGAGGTCCTCGTCGGCGAGCGCGTCCGCCGGGTCGTACGCGGCGCCGGAGTAGGTGAACCCGCGGGCGTCGCGCAGCGGCGACTCCTCCTCGTAGTCCCACCGGGCGCGGCCGCCGCGGTTGAGCTCCGGACGGGCGCCGTACGCGTTGACGACCTGGGACGAGGTGACCATGGGGTTGGCACCGGGTTGCCCGGGCACCGAAATGCCGTACTCGACCTCGGTCCCCATAATCCGCCGAACGCTCATACGACCACTCCGCCCGCGACTGTGTTGCCGTTGCCCATGTGTCGAGCCTAGACGCTTCCGTAACGGTTCTCGCCTCGGGCCGTACGCGTCACGGCACTCTCGGTGGCGATCTTCCGTCACACCCGTCTCCCCCGCGCCGCGGAGCAGGCGACCCGTCGGCGGCCGGCACCACGGAGAGCGACGAAGACGACAGGAATTGAGATGAGAAGACGCGGGCGGAGGATGACCTCCGCCCGCGTCTCGAGGATGCCCTACAGGTATTGACCGGTGTTGCTGGCCGTCTCGATGGAGCGGCCGGCCTCGGCGCCCTTGCCGCCGGAGACGAGCGTACGGATGTAGACGATCCGCTCGCCCTTCTTGCCGGAGATCCGGGCCCAGTCGTCCGGGTTGGTGGTGTTCGGCAGGTCCTCGTTCTCGCGGAACTCGTCAACGCAGCTGTCGAGCAGGTGCTGCAGCCGCAGCCCCTTCTTGCCGGAGGTGAGGAACTCCTTGATGGCCATCTTCTTGCCGCGGTCGACGATGTTCTGGATCATCGCGCCGGAGTTGAAGTCCTTGAAGTACAGGACTTCCTTGTCACCGTTGGCGTAGGTGACCTCCAGGAAGCGGTTCTCCTCGGACTCCGTGTACATCCGGAGCACGACCGCCTCGATCATGGCCGCGACCGTCACGTCGGCGTCGCCGCCGTGCTCGGCCAGGTCCTCCGCGCTCAGCGGCAGGCCGGAGAGGATGTACTTGGCGAAGATGTCCTTCGCCGCCTCCGCGTCCGGACGCTCGATCTTGATCTTCACGTCGAGCCGGCCGGGCCGCAGGATCGCCGGGTCGATCATGTCTTCCCGGTTGGAGGCGCCGATGACGATGACGTTCTCCAGGCCCTCGACACCGTCGATCTCGCTGAGCAGCTGCGGGACGATGGTGTTCTCGACGTCGGAGGAGACGCCGGAGCCACGGGTCCGGAAGATCGAGTCCATCTCGTCGAAGAACACGATGACCGGCGTGCCCTCGCCCGCCTTCTCCCGCGCCCGCTGGAAGACCAGGCGGATGTGCCGCTCGGTCTCACCCACGTACTTGTTGAGCAGCTCGGGACCCTTGATGTTGAGGAAGTAGCTGGTGTGCTTCTCCTCGCCGCGGCGCTCGGCGATCTTCTTCGCCAGCGAGTTGGCGACCGCCTTGGCGATCAGGGTCTTGCCGCAGCCGGGCGGGCCGTAGAGCAGGATGCCCTTCGGCGGGCGCAGCTGGTGCTCCCGAAAGAGGTCGGCGTGCAGGAACGGCAGCTCCACCGCGTCGCGGATCTGCTCGATCTGCGAGTGCAGACCGCCGATGTCGGTGTAGTCGACGTCGGGCACTTCCTCGAGGACGAGCTCCTCGACCTCGCTCTTCGGGATGCGCTCGTACGCGTACGCCGAGCGCGGCTCGATCATCAGCGAATCGCCCGCCCGCAGCTTCGAGATCTCGAGCGAGTCGGCCAGATGGACGATCCGCTCCTCGTCGGCGTGCGAGACGACCAGGGCCCGGTCGCCCAGGGCCCCGTCGGGACCGGCCAGGACCTCCTTGAGCAGGACCACCTCGCCGACCCGCTCGTAGCCGAACGCGTCGACCACGTTGAGCGCGTCGTTGAGCAGGACCTCCTGCCCCCGCTTCAGTTCCTCGACCTCGAGGGACGGGGACACCGCGACCCGCAGCTTGCGGCCCCCGGTGAAGACGTCGACGGTGCCGTCGTCGTGGGCGGCCAGGAATACGCCGTAGCCGCTGGGCGGCTGGGCGAGCCGGTCAATCTCTTCCTTGAGAGTGACGATCTGAGCCCGGGCTTCCTTGAGGGTCGCCACGAGCCGGTCGTTGTTCTCGGTCAGTCGGGCCAGCTGCGCCTGCGTCGCCGCGAGCCGCTCCTCGAGCTGCCGGACGTGTCGGGGGCTTTCGGTCAACTTGCGCCGTACCAGAGCGAGTTCCTCCTGCAGGAACGCAACCTGGCTGGAGAGATCGTTGGCCTCTTTCTCCCAACGTGCGGCGCGTGAATCCGCCTCGTCGCTACGTGCCACGTCCCACCTCCCCGGGGGCTCGAACGTCTTGGGATAACACTAACCGCTGCCGGGCGGATTTCGACCCATGCAACACCCTCGTCACTGAACCTTGATCGATTCGGTCAGGTGCGGGCGCCGGGTGGCCAGACCCTTCGGGTACGGTCGGAGAGGTCGAATTCCAGGAGGTGTCCCGTGTCCGCGCAGACCGAAACCGACGAACTCGAGGTCTGGGTGGATCAGGACCTGTGCACCGGCGACGGCCTCTGTGTGCAGTACGCCCCGGAGGTCTTCGAGTTCGACATCGACGGCCTGGCCTACGTCAAGGACAGCGGCGGTGAGCTGCTGCAGAGCCCAGGAGTGCGCACCGGCGTGCCGGCGCGGCTGCGCCTCGAAGTGATCGACGCGGCCAAGGAGTGCCCCGGCGACTGCATCCATGTGGTGCGCTCGTCCGACGACGTCGAGGTGGCCGGTCCGGAGGCGGACTGATCTTTTTCGGTACGGGCTCCGCGCGGGCCCGTACCGATCACCGCGCCGAGCGGAAATTGTCACAGTGTCGGACGGCCGACCAAAGATGCGACAATTCGGGAAAACTCCTCCAACCGGGCGATTTGCCCCGGCCCGCCGTCGTCGAGGGTCTTGCCGAAGCGCAGGGCGTCGTGGCGCAACGCGGTCCGCCCCTCCTCCTCGGCCATCCCGGGCGGCGGCACGGCGTCGTCCACGGAGCTCAGCAGCAGGTAGACGTCGATGCTGTCGACCCGCGCCTGCCCGGTCGACGTCCGCGTGAGGCGCCGCCGGCAGCCGACCTCGGTCACCGTCGACAGCGGCACCACCCGCAACGAGGACGTCATGGAACCGACCGGCCCGTCGCCCGGCGCCACGTCCTCGCCGTGCCACAGCACCAGCCGGCTGCCGTCACAGATGACGACCTCCTGCCACACGCCGTTCACTTCGTTGACGAACCGCTCCAGCGTGAAGCACAGCACCGACGCCCCGCGCAGCACGCCGAAGAGGGCGTCCAGCGCCACCTCAGGATCCCGCAGGTAGGCGCGCGCGGCCGAGTCCAGGTCCTCGTACGGCGACCAGTCCGGGAAGACCGCCGGCATCTCGTTGCTGCCCCCGAACGGCGGAGATGACATCGCGCCCACCCGTTCCCTCCCAAGCCGATCGAAACCCGCGAGGAAACTACCGGACGCGGGTCGAGCCGTCACACCCCGGTATCGGTCCCGGTCTCCGCCCGCTCGGCCGCCGAAGCTGCCTGAGCGGCCCGTCGCAGCGCGTACGCCTCGGCACCCTTGCTGGGCTTTCGCCGCCGCGGCGGTGCCGTTACGCCGGGCGCCAGCTTGCGGGCCGACACGAGGAAGGCGGTGTGCGCGATCATCCGGTGATCCGGGCGTACGGCCAGGCCCTCGGCGTGCCAGTCCCGGATCAGCGACTCCCACGCCCGCGGCTCGGTCCAGCCGCCGCGCTCGCGCAGCGCCTCCACGAGCTCGGAGAGCTGCGGCGTCGTGGCCACGTACCCGATGAAGACCCCGCCTGGCACGAGCGCCTTCTCGACCATGTCGAGGGCCTCCCAGGGGGTCAGCATGTCGAGGATGATGCGGTCGAAACCGGTCTGGGTGGCCCCGGCGACGTCCCCGTGGTGCAGATGCCAGGCGGGGTGAGGGCCGCCGAAGAACGCCTCGACGTTCTTGCGCGCCACGGCGGCGAAATCCTCGCGCAACTCGTACGAGTGCAGCTCGCCGCTGCCGCCGACGGCCCGCAGCAGCGAACAGGTCAGCGCGCCGGAGCCGACGCCGGCCTCCAGCACCTTGGCGCCCGGGAAGACGTCACCCATGGCGACGATCTGCGCGGCGTCCTTCGGGTAGATGACCTGCGCACCGCGCGGCATGGAGAGCACGTAGTCGGACAGCAGCGGGCGCAGCGCCAGATAGGCCGTACCGCCGCTGGACGTGACGACACTGCCGTCGGGCAGCCCGATGAGAGCGTCGTGCTCCAGCGCGCCCCGATGGGTGTGGAACGCCTTACCCGGCTCGAGGACGATGGTGTGCATGCGGTTCTTGGGATCGGTGAGCTGCACACGGTCGCCCGGGCGGAACGGCCCGCGGTGGGCGGGCACCGGCTCGGCGGCGACGGTGTTTTCCTGAACGGTCACTGATCCCTCTCCTGGTTACCTGGCGGCGGCACGGCGGGCCGGACGGCGCGGCTCCAGCAGCTCGGCCAGATCCGCGACGTGCAGCACGCCGACGACATCCTCGCCTGAGGTCACCACGTACTGCGCACCCGGGTGGGCCTGCACGGCCCGGACCACCTGCTCGCCGGTGAGCCCGACCCGCATGGCCGGCAGCCGCGCCACGTCCCGCGCGACCGTGTCGACGCTCACCCAGGGCCGCCGTCCGGCCGGCACGGCCGCCGCGGCGGTGCCGTCCACCACCGCGACCACCCGCCCGCTGGAATCAGCAACAGCCAGACCCTTGCGCGCAGGCTCCGTCGCATCGGCGCGGCGCTGTGCCTCCGCGATCGACGTCCCCGACGGTACGGCGAAAAGCGGCCGCGCGAGAGTAGTCAGGTCGACCAGCGGGAACCGCCGCGTCATCCGCGCGAGCCGCATCGACTGCCCGGCGCCCTGCCACAGCGTGAAAACGACCAGCAGGATGAAAGCCAGGCCGAACAGGGTCAGCAGGTTCAGCCGGTAAAGCGTGAAAACGGCGCACCCGGTGAGCAGCGCGATGCCACGTCCGGCCCACGCGGCCAGCTCGGTGGCCCGGTTCCGGTCCCCGATCAGCGCCCACAACCCGGCCCGCAGCGCCCGCCCGCCGTCGAGCGGCAGGCCCGGCAACACGTTGAAGATCGCCACGATGACGTTGCTGGCGGCCAGCTGGAACGCGATCTGCCCGGCGACCGTACGGTCGGGCAGCACGAACGCGGCGCCGGTGGCAACCCCGCCGAGCACCAGCGACACGGCCGGCCCGGCCAGCGAGACGAGCGCGTCGACGCGCGGCGTCGACGCGTCCCGATCCATCTCGGTCCAGCCGCCGAGCAACTCCAGCGTGATACCGCGCACACCGATCCCGTACCGCCGGGCGGTCAGGGCGTGCCCGAGCTCGTGCAGAAGGACGGAACCCAGCAGGCAGACCACGAAACCCATGCCCACCGCGTACCCGAAAGGCGGAGCCAGACCGAGCTCTTTCTCCGCGTATCCGCCGTAGACGACCGTGACCAGCAGCGCGAGCAGCAGCATGGAGGCATTCACGAAGACCGGGATGCCGAGCACCCGCCCGACCTCCCGCGCCCCGCGCCGCCGGGCGGGCCGGGTCCGCTGCCCCTTGTCGTCCACGCGTCGATGCTACGGACCGAGCCTGAGAGCCCCGCGTCGCCGGTTTCGTCGTACCCCTCCCCTAGCCTTACCCCCATGACGGCAGAAACGGTTTTGTCCCCTTCCGAGCCCGGCCGGGAACGGCCTGCCGGGCCGTCACTCTCGCCGTCGCGGGCGGCGGACTTCAAGACCTGCCCCCTGCTGTTCCGCTTCCGCACCATCGACCGGCTCCCCGAGCAGCCCACCCGCGACCAGGTCCGCGGCACGCTGGTCCACGCGGTCCTCGAACGCCTCTTCGACCTCCCGGCGGCGGACCGAACCCCGGACGCGGCAGCGGCCCTCGTGACCCCGCAGTGGCAACGGCTGGTGGAGGAGGAGCCGGCGCTGTCGGAGCTGTTCGAGGCGGCGGCCGAGGTGCCCGCGCCCGTCCCGGTCCTCGACCGTCCCGCCGCGCTGCCGAGCGATGGCGGCCTCCCGCTCCCCGCCGCGCTTCCGGGCCCCGCCGCGCTCCTGGGCGACGGCGGCCCGCCCGGCTCCGGCCTCGCGGAGACCCTGCCCGGCATGCCTGAGCCGCCGCCGGCGGACCTGGTCCGGCTGGAGGCGTTCCTGCAGAGCGCGGGCGAGCTGCTCGCCGGCTACTTCGCCGTGGAGGACCCGCGCCGGCTCGAGCCCGCGGAGCGCGAAAGCCTCGTCTCGACGCTGGTCGACGACGAACTGCTGATCCGCGGCTACATCGACCGCCTCGACGTCTCCCCGGCCGGCGACCTGCGCGTGGTCGACTACAAGACCGGCGGCGCCCCCCGCGAGGCCTTCGAGGGCCGGGCGCTGTTCCAGCTGAAGTTCTACGCGCTGGTGCTGTGGCGCACCCGCGGGGTGGTGCCCCGGGTCCTGCGCCTGCTCTATCTCAAGGACGCGGAGATCTGCGACTACAGCCCCGACGCGGAGGAACTCGAACGCTTCGAACGCACGCTGGTGGCGCTGTCGCAGGCGATCGAGCGCGCCAAGCAGGAGAAGGACTTCCGGCCGAAGCCCAGCAGGCTCTGCGGCTGGTGCAGCCACCAGCAGTTCTGCCCCGAGTTCGGCGGCACGCCGCCGCCCTATCCGGATCGCCCCGCCGCCGCCCCGGACACGAACGGGACTGCGAGCGACGGCTCCCTGATGCCCGTTCCCCGCCAGCCCTAGGCCGACCGACCGCACCCCCGGCGCCGTCTGCCGATCGCCTAGGGTGAGCGCCGGAGTCGGGTGCGGGGAGGCTGACGGTGACGGCGAGCGACGGTGCGGGTGCGTCGGGGGCTGCCGTGGTGGCCAGGGCCGCCGGGGTGACCGAAGCCACCGCGGTAGCCGGAACCCCCAAGGTAGCCGGAACGCCCGCGGTGACCGGAACCCCCGCGGTGGCCGGGGCCGCCGGGGCCGCGGTGCGGGTGCTGCTCGCCGATGATCAGCCGATGCTGCGGTCCGGGCTGCGGATGGTGCTGGCCGGGGCCGGTGGGCTGGCCGTCGTCGGGGAGGCCGGGGACGGGGCCGAGGCCGTCGATCTGTCCCGGCGGCTGCTGCCCGACGTCGTCGTCATGGACCTGCGGCTCCCGCGGCTCGACGGGCTGACCGTCACCCGCCGGATCGCCGAGGCCGGGCTGCCCGTGCGGGTGCTCATCCTGACCGCGGACGACACCGACGAGACGGTGCTGGGGGCGGTCGCCGCCGGGGCCTCCGGCTACCTCGGCAAGGATGTGCCGGCGGAGGAGTTGGTGGCTGCCATCCGTACCGTCGCTTCCGGGGGTGCGGTCGTCGCCCCGCCGATCCTGGACCGGTTGCTGAGCCGGATGGCCGAGATCCTGCCCGCCGCCGAGACCACCGCCGCGGCGCCTGCGCTCGATGCCCTCACCGAGCGCGAACGGGAAGTTCTCGTGCACGTGGCGAAGGGCCACTCGAACGCCGAGATCGCCCGGGCGCTGCTGGTGAGCGAGACGACCGTCAAGACCCACGTCGGGCACGTGCTGACGAAGTTGCGGCTGCGGGACCGGGTTCAGGCGGTCGTGATGGCGTACGAGACGGGTCTGGTCCGCCCGGGCGGCTGAGTCCGGATCCGCCGGAGCCGGTCCGGCCGAGACCCCGCCCAGCCGCGGAGGCCGCCCCGACCAGGCAACGTCCGGGCAGCGGGCACATGATGAACCGGCACACGGCCCGGCCTTCAGGCGGCGGCCGAGAGACCGAGCGCGCGGTGCACATCGATGTCGCCGCTGGCGGTACGCACCCTCAGCTCCAGATTCGCCGCTCCGCGCCCTTCCGCCGGCCCGTTCCCCATCGCCAGGTCGCTCGACGTGGAGCCGGACGCCGTGGTCAGGTCGAGCCATACCCCCGTCCCAGGGGTGACGCCGACCGACACGTCCCCGGACATCGAGCGCAGGTCGGCCCGGCCCTGGCTGATCGTGCCGATCTCCAGATCGCCCGACGCGGACTGGGCGTTGACCGAGCCACCGACCCGGCGGATCGCGATGTCGCCGCTCGCCGTACCCGCACTGACGTCACGCATGACGTCACCGGCGCGCAGGCTGCCCGAGGCGCTGTTCATGCGCAGCGAGCCGCCCACCCGATCCACGGTTACGTCGCCACTCGCGGACTTGAGCTGGACGTCGCCGGTCGCCTGGTCCAGGTGCACGTCGGCCGACGCCAGGAGCGCCTGCACCGTCGTGTAGCGGCCCGCGAGGCGCAGATCGGCGGCGGCCGACTTCGCGGCGACGGTGCTGTCCAGCGGTACGCGGACGGCGACGTGGACCTTGGCCGTACGGCGCCAGGCCCATCCGACGGAGTCCGGGGCGTGCACGGCCAGCGTGTCGCCGTCGAAGGCGATGGTGAACTGCCCGGCGGCGTCGGTGCCGTCAGGGGCAGTCACGTCGACGCGTACCGTGTCGCGCTCTTCGGCGACGACCTCCGCGGAACCGCGCTGCAGGCGCAGGGACAGGGTGATGGGACTGGGGTGGTCGAACTCGGGCACGGGAGTGCTCCTTCGCTGGTGGAGTACGCATCCGGGTGGTGCGGTGAGAAGGCGCGGGCTCAGGCCTGCGCGAAGCCGGTGATGCGGCGGCCGCGCCGCGTGGCCGCCGCGGACGGCGGTGACGGCGGCTGGGCCGTTGCCGCGGCCGTCACGGCGCGTACCAGCCAAGCGTTCACCGAGATTCCCTCGGCAGCGGCCGCCTGCTCGACATGCGCCTTGAGGGACTCCGGCATCCGAAGGGTGAGCCGGGCGAGGTCGCCGCCGTCGCCTGCGGCCGGTGGCGGGGCGGGGATCGGGTCGGGTGCCGGCTCGGCCGGTGCGTGGCTGACGACGAGGTCGGCCTCTCGCCCGCGGAGGCGGACGTCGACGACCGGGCCGTGCAGCCGCGTGGTGATCTCCGCCGTGGCGTCGGACAGTGCCTGCAGCAGCGCCAGCCGGACCGATGCCTCGAGGGCGTGGCCGAGCAGTTCCGCTGCCCGCGCGGTGTCCGGTCCGCCGGGCGCGGCGGCGGCCGAGAGATCGGCCTGCAGCGATTCCAGGTACGGCGTGAGGTCCATGCCATCAATATGACGTCACCGATGACGTCTGTCAACCGCCACGACGACGTCATGTGGGATCCAGGGGTAAACCCTGACCCGACGTAGGTGGCGTCCCGCAGCGAAATCTCCGCGTTGCTCTCCGCCCTCGGTCGGACGCCCGGCGCGACGGCCGCCGGAAGACTGACGGAGCCGGCGGGGCAGCCCTGCCCCGCCGGACCACGGGGAGCCGGGACGGCCCATGCCCGGACGGCCCCTCGACACACGAGCAGGGAGCGACAGTGACAACGAGCAATGCCGACCGACCCGCGGCGGCCCGGGCCGGCGAAGTCTGGAAGGTCTACGGTTCGGGCGAGGCGCGCGTCGTCGCGCTCCGGGGCGTGAGCGCGGAGTTCGGGCAGGGCCGATTCACCGCCATCATGGGCCCCTCCGGCAGCGGCAAGTCGACGCTCATGCACTGCCTGGCCGGCCTCGACACGGTCGACCGCGGCACCGTGCACGTCGGCGGCACCGAGGTCAGCAAGCTCAGCGACCGGGCGCTCACCCGGCTGCGCCGGGACCGGGTCGGGTTCATCTTCCAGCAGTTCAACCTGCTGCCGACGCTGAGCGCGCAGGAGAACATCCGGCTGCCGCTGGACATCGCCGGGCGCAAGCCGGACCCGCAGTGGTGGGACATCGTCGTCGACACCGTCGGGCTGCGCGACCGGCTCGGTCACCGGCCCAGCCAGCTGTCCGGGGGCCAGCAGCAGCGGGTCGCCTGCGCGCGGGCGCTGATCGGGCGGCCGGACGTGATCTTCGCCGACGAGCCGACCGGGAACCTGGACTCGCGGTCCGGGGCCGAGGTGCTGTCGTTCCTGCGCGCCAGCGTGCGCGAGCACCATCAGACGATCGTGATGGTCACCCACGACCCGGTCGCCGCGAGTTATGCCGACCGAGTGGTGTTCCTCGCCGACGGGGAGATCGTCGACGAGCTCGCCGCGCCGACCGCCGACACCGTCCTCGACATGATGAAGAAGCTGGACACGCATGCCGAGCCGGTGATGCTCTGATGCTGCGCGCCATCCTCAAGAGCCTGCTGGCGAGGAAGCTGCGGCTCATCCTGTCGGGGCTGGCCGTCGTCCTGGGCGTCATGTTCGTTTCCGGCGCGTTCGTGGTCACCGACACGCTGAGCCGTTCCTTCGACGCGGTGTTCGCCAGCGCGTACTCGACCACCGACGTCGGCGTGACCGCCCGGCCCAAGGTGGAGGTCTCCGAGCTCGAAGGCGAGGAGGTCGCCGCCCCGCTGCCGGCGGACACGGTGGAGAAGATCAAGACCGTTCCCGGGGTACGGTCGGCGACCGGTCTCGTGGAGGCCGACGGCGCCCGGGTGATCGGCGGCGACGGCAAGGTCCTCACCTCGACGGGGCCGCCGCGGATGGGCGTCGCCTGGACCGGCGCGGACGCGTTGGTGAAGCTGCGGGAGGGCCGTGGACCGGCAGCCGCCGACGAGATCGCGGTCAACGCGACCGTGGCGAAGGCCGCCGGGCTCAAGGTCGGTGACCGGGTCGGCGTACTGACACTCGAGCCGAAGAAGCAGTTCACGCTCGTCGGCGTCTTCGGCTTCAGCGGCGACCGGGACAGCCTCGGCGGCGCCCAACAGGTGGCGTTCACCGAGCCGGTGGCGCAGAAGCTGATGCTCGGGCGTACCGGTGTCTACAGCTCGGTGCGGGTCACGACCGACGACAGCGTCACCCCGGCGGAGCTGCGCGACCGGATCGGCTCGGCGCTGGGCGCCGGGTACGTGGTCAAGACCGGTGAGCAGCTCGCCGACGAGAATGCCGCCGAATTGCAGGAGGGGCTGAGCTTCTTCGGCCAGATCCTGCTCGGCTTCGCGGGCGTCGCGCTGTTCGTCGGCGTCTTCCTCATCCTCAACACCTTCTCGATCATCGTGGCGCAGCGGACCCGCGAGCTCGCCCTCATGCGGGCGCTGGGCGCGAGCCGGCGGCAGGTCATCACCTCCGTACTCGTCGAGGCCATCGTGATCGGCCTGGTGGCGGCGGTGCTCGGGCTCGCTGCCGGAGTCGGGGTCGGTGCGCTGCTCGCGTACCTGTTCGGGTCGTTCGCCGGGGGTGGCCTGGAGCTGGCGCCGATCGCCGTGCCGGCCTCGGCCGTGATCAGCTCCTTCGTGATCGGCGTCCTGGTGACGGTGGTCGCCGCGGTTCTGCCCGCCCTGCGGGCCTCGCGGATCGCACCGGTGGCGGCCATGCAGGACGTCGCGACGCCCGACCGGCCACTGACCAGGCTGAGCGTCGCCGGCGGCGTGGTCACCGCGGCCGGTGCCGCAGCGCTGGGCGTCGGCCTCTTCGGTAACGGCGGGCTGTGGCTGATCCTCGGTGGCGTACTCGTCTCGTTCGTCGGCGTGGCGCTGCTGACGCCGCTGATCAGCCGCCCGGTGGTCGCGCTGCTCGGCCGGCTGTTCTCGTGGTCGCTGCCCGGCCGCCTCGGCCGGCTCAACTCGGGCCGCAACCCGCGCCGCACGGCGATCACCGCCGCCGCCCTCATGGTGGGCATCGCCCTGGTCACCGGCGTCACCGTGGTCATGGACTCGGCCAAGAGCAGCCTCAAGGCCGAGGCCGCCCGGGTGCTCAAGGCCCAGATCATGATCAGCGGGGACCAGAACGGTCCCCGGCCGCCGACGTACGATCCGGCCGTCGTGCACCGGGCCGCACAGATCCCGGGGGTACGGGCGGCAGCCGGCCTGTGGAACGACCAGGTGCTGATCGACGGCCGCAAGCAGTGGGTGAACGCCTCCGACGACCTGGCCGCGCTCGCACAGACCTACGGGTCCGGCACCACGCTCGCGACGTTGAAGGACGACCAGATCGCGGTCAGCGTCCCCGAGGCGGCGAAGCACGGCTGGCAGGCCGGATCCACCGTGACGGTCCAGGCGTCCCGCGGAGAGCCGCACGGCTACACGGTCGTGGCCACGTACCCGGAAGACGCTCTGCCCGGCAGCATCATGCTGCCGTCTGCGGCAACCCAAGATTTCGGCATCCCGCAGCCGGTCCTCGGGTTCGTCCGCCTCGACGACGCAGTCCCGGTCTCGGCGGTGCTGCCGCAGGTCAAGGCGCTGGTCGCGGACAGCCCGGAGGTGTCGGCAACGGACGCCGCGGCGTTCGTGGACCAGCAGGCCGCCACGTTCGACACGCTCATCACGATGATCCAGGTCCTGCTGGCGTTGGCGATCCTCATCGCCGTGCTCGGTGTGATCAACACCCTGGCGCTGTCGGTGCTCGAACGCACCCGGGAACTGGGCCTGCTCCGCGCAGTCGGGCTCGGCCGGGCGCAGACGATGCGCATGGTGACGGTCGAGGCGGTCGTGATCTCGGTCTTCGGCGCATTGCTCGGCGTGACGGTCGGCGCGGGCATGGGTACGGCGGTGGCCCGGGCGCTGAAGAGCGACGGAATCACGGAACTCGTGCTGCCGTGGTCGCGGATGGGGACGTATCTGGTGCTGGCCGCGCTGGTCGGGGTGATCGCCGCGGTGCTGCCGGCGATCCGGGCTGCGCGGCTCAACGTGCTGGGAGCCATCGCCCACGACTGACGGCCCGGGCGCGCGATCGCGCGCCGACCAACGAGGACGGGCGCGACCGGGCGCGACCGGTCAGACGGGGGCTGTTGCGCGCGATCGTGCGGATGGGAGGGCCCGGGGAGTGATCCCAGGGCCCTTCTTCGCTTCGGTGCCGGCGCGGACGGGCCGGCACGGGGTCAGGTCGTGACGCGGCTGAAGATCGTGGCCAGGTAGTCCGGGTCCACGCCGACCAGGGTGTCCCGCAGGTGCACGCCGTCGGTCGGCGGCAGCTCCAGCTCGGCCGGCACGGCGAGGACGGCCGCCCCCGACGCGACCGCGCTGGCCATCCCGGTCGGCGAGTCCTCGATCGCGACGCACTCGTCGATCCGCACCCCGAGCAGCCCCGCCGCGGTCCGGTACGGCGCGGGATCAGGCTTGGGGGCCGACACCTCGTCGCCGCACACCACCGCGTCGAAGTTCTCCCGGCCCAGGGTGTCCAGGGCGACCTCCACGAGCCGGCGCCCGGTCGAGGTCACCAGCGCGGTCGGCAACCCGGCCTCGCGGACGGCGCGCAGCAGCTCCATCGCCCCGGGACGCCAGACCAGGCCCTCGGCGAACAGCTCCTCGACGCGCCGCTCCAGCCACTCGACGTCGGCGGGCTCGTCGCGGTCGGGCTGGCCCAGGGCCTCGCGCAGAATGCGCATCGAGGAGGCCATGCTGCTGCCGATCATCGCCAGACGCGCCGACTCGGACAGCGTGCCGCCCGCGTGCGCGGCCAGCTCATGCAGCGCGACGTCCCAGACCTTCTCGCTGTCGACCAGCGTGCCGTCCATGTCGAAGAGCACCGCAGCCGGTTGTCGTGGTGTCAGAGCAGGCCTCCCGAGCCGCCGAGCCGGATTCGTCACCCCCCATTCTTCCCCGCCCGAACCCCCGGCGTGGCCTGGTGTGACCGCTGCGACAGAGCCAGGAGTGGCCGTCGCCTGATCGCACGACTCTCGACGCGGCGGCCCGGAGCGGTCCTGCGCCGCCCGCGACAGGAGCGGCACCGAGGCGCCGCGGGTTGGCGACGCGGTGCATCATGGGCGCGTGCGGATCGAGGACGTCACGCCCGAGACGCTGCGGCCGGTGCGGCGGTCGTGGCTGGTGCAGAGCTGGCACGACCTGGCGTTCCTGCATTGGGCCGTCCCGCCGGCGACCGTGGCCCCGTTCCTGCCGCCCGGCACCGTGCCGGACACCCTCGACGGCGTCACCTACGTCGGCCTGATCGGGTTCCGGATGGTCGGGCTCGGACCGCTGCGCGGCCCGGGCATGCCGTACCTGGGCACGTTCCTCGAGACGAACGTGCGCCTTTACAGCGTGGACGACCGGGGCCGGCGGGCGGTCGTGTTCCTGTCGCTGGACGCCGAGCGGCTGCTGCCCGTACTCACGGCGCAGGCGCTGCTGCGGCTGCCGTACAAATGGTCCCGGATGTCGTTGGAGAAGACCGACGGCGTGCTGCGCTACGCCAGCACGCGACGATGGCCCGGGCCGCGGGGAGCCGAGACCGCCTTTTCGGTACGCCCGGGAGCACCGCTGGACGAGCCGTCGCCCGTCGAGCACTTCCTGACGGCACGGTGGGGGCTGCACACGCGGGCCTGGGGTCGTACGGTGCACCTGCCGAACGAGCACCCGCGATGGCCGCTGTTCCGGGCCGAGCTGCTGGACCTCGACGACGGCCTGATCCGCGCAGCGGGCCTGCCGCCGATGCCAGGCCCCCCGGTCAGCGTCCTCTACTCCCCCGGCGTGCCGGTCACGTTCGGCGGACCCGGCATCGCGGCCCGCTGAGGACGATCACCGAACCGGGCACGCACGGCGGACCCGAACGGCCAGGCGCGGGCTACGCCGGCCCTCCTCAACCGCGCGAGGCGAGGTCAGACGCGGGTGGGGATGCGGCGGTGCAGCTCGGCGAGGAGGACGTCCGGGCCCGGCGACATGAGGCCCACGTCCACCACGAACGCCGGCCCCGAGTCGCGGCGCAGGACTCGTGGGCGCCGGCCCCGACCTGGCAGTTCGGTGACCGCGTTCATCGCCGTGGGGGTGATCACCAGCTCGGTGAACGGCCCCCAGCGGCGCAGCCCCACCGAGGCGACTGCCGGCCAGGGTACGTGGACGCCGCGCCGGCCGGTGGCGCCGAATTCCAGGCCCTGCATCGAGCTTTTGAGCCAGCCGAAGCGGTTCCAGGCGACGAGCACGATCACGGCCGCGGCGATCACCGGGCCGATGAGCAGCGCCTCCAGCACCGTCACCAGGCCGGCTGCGGTGGGGCGGACGCCGCCCAGCGCGTACGCGCCGAGCAGCACGAGCAGGGTGCAGACCAGCGCGCCGAGCGCGATCACCCACAGCATCGTCACGAACACCATGGCCCGCGGCTGGAAGAAGGTGGTCGCGTCCTCGCCGACCTCCAGCGGATGATCCTCCACGATTCCGATTATGCGGACATAGCGGGCCCAGGTCTCAGGGTTGCGGGGAGCCGCCCCTCGGCGTACGGCCGGTGAGGAGGTCCGCCACCCGGTAGAGGGACCCGAGCAGGTGCGGGATCGTCGCCGGATCCTTCAGCCGGCCCGGCGTGCAGGTCATCAGGTCCGTGCCCTGCAGCGTCCAGGCCGGCACGGCGCCGTCGACGTGGGCGGCGAGCAGGGCCGGGCTCAACGGGTACGGGGAACCGGCCGGCTCCCCCACCACCCGGAAGTCCTTGTCGAACCGCTCGTGACCCAGCGTCGCCCCGGAGCCGAACAGCGCCCGCCCCCACTTCGACAGGGTGCCGCGCGGCTGTACGCCCAGGTACGGCGAGGGCCGGTCGAGGTGGACGACGAGCACCGTGAAGTGGTGGGTGGTGGACCGCGTGCCGTGGGTGGTGCCGCCCTGGCCGTCGGGGGTGCTGGTCGTGCTCGTCTCGGTGTACGAGTAATCGGCGACACTCGCGTGGCGCCCCCACAACGGGCCGGTCAGGGCCAGCGTGACGCCCCGGCGGTTGCGTCCTGGCAGCCGCGAGCTCCAGTCCACGTCGGGCCGGGTCACGATGATCCAGCCGTTGGCGGCCGCCCAGGCCTGCAACGCCTCACGGCGCTCGCGCTCGCGCCGGCGGCCGAGAACGACGGCGAGCACCCCGAGCGCGACGGGTACGGCCACGCAGACGAGCAGCCCACCGGCGACCACCACTGCGTCCATGGCGGGTCAGCTTGCCACGCCACCGCCGCCTCCGGCAGGGGCCGCACGCCCCGGCGCACCGCGAGAGACCAGGGGCCAAGAACCCCCCGGGGGCGCGACGAGGGGTCAGGGGCGGGCGGACGCTGTCGGCGCGACCACGGTGTCGGTGCCGAGCTGATCGGCCTCGACCACCTGCTCGACCGGCTCCACACCCGCCGCGGCGGCCACCGCCTCGGCCTGCGCCTCCGAGGTCACGCCCATCTTCGCCATCTGGCGGGTGTAGCTGCGGGTCGCCGTCCAGAGCTTGTAGATCAGCAGCAGTTCGAACGCCGTGAGCAGCGCACCCGACGCGAGGGTGACCGGGATGATCTGCGCGGTCAGCGGGCCGACGATGAAGACGAACATCTGGAACTCGATGCCGCTGAACAGGTGCGCGCGGATCCGCTGGCGGACCAGCATGTTGCGGATGCGGACGAAGGTGCTGAACTTCGTGCGGAAGTCGCCGTACACGTCGACCACGGGCCGCTCGGCGCCCGTACCGTCGGTGGCCGATCCGGTGGCGACCGCCGTGCCGACCGGGTGTTCCGCATCGGTCTCCTCGACGAACATGGGGCGGGCCGCGCCCTCGCCCTGGGCCGCCTCCAGGCGGCGGCGCATGTCGCTCTTGACCTTGCCCATCTGCAGGGCGTTCAGGTAGCGGAAGCCGTCGAGGAAGATGACCAGGCCGGCCATCCACAGGAAGTGGACGTTGCCGGTCTGCACGTACTGGCCGTACATGAGGGCGACCGCGCAGGTGACGACGCGCAGGCGGTCGAAGACGTAGTCGAGCCAGGAGCCGAAGAGCGAGCCGGTCCCCTTGAGCCGGGCGATCTTGCCGTCCATGCAGTCGAGCACAAAGCTGAAGTGGAATGCGATCGCGCCGGCGACCAGCCACTTGTAGTCACCCTGGGCGAAGCAGAAGGCCGTGACGAGGCCGAGCAGGAAGGCGCCCATCGTCAGCAGGTTGGGTGTGATCCACCGGACCGGCGCGACGAGCCAGACGAGCCTCGATGCCAGCGGGTCGACGAGCCACACGGTCCACCACGCGTCGCGATCCTTGTACGTACGGGTGCGGATCTCGTCGAGCGTGAACCGTCGTGCCATGCCACAACTCCACCGTCGTGATGAATACATGAATAGTGAGACGCGCGGACATTACAGGAGACCGTTTCGCAGCATAAAGGCCCGGCCCGAGATCTGGACAAACGGCGAAATCTTCCGCCCTCCGGTCAGGAGGGTCATGAACAGCGGGATAATGCCTCGTGTCCGCCGGCTCCCCTCCCCACCAGCGGATCCCCGGCGCGCGAGCCGGTCCCGCCACGGCGATCGGTAAGGGGCAGGGCTTCGTCACCCGCAGTAAGCACCACCGTTGCGACCGCCGCCTGCGGACCCGGTGATGTAGATCACCGGCAGATCCCCAACGGCTGGTCCCGGCCGGCTCGTCAGCCGAGCGGGCGACGACCGTGTTGGCCGCGGCGGCCCCGCGTGTCAGGATTCCGGGCAGAATCGGCCGGCCGACCTCCGGGGGGACGAGTGGACGCCGAGCATGTGGCGGGCGATCTGGCATCGGTGCTGCTGAGCGAGGACGAGATCCTCACCCGGGTCGGTGAACTGGCCCGCGCCATCGGCAAGGACTACGCGGGACGCGAGCTCGTGTTCGTCGGCGTCCTCGGCGGCGCGGCGACGTTCACCGTGGACCTCGCCCGCGCCCTGGAGACCCAGGTCGAGATCGGCTGGATGGCCATGCGCTCCTACACGACGAGCAAGCGCGCTTCGGGCTCCGTACGCCTGCTCAAAGATCTTGATCTGGAGATCGCGGGACGCGACGTCGTCATCACCGAGACGGTGATCGACACCGGGCTGACGATGTCCTGGCTCATCGCCAACCTGCGGCAGCGGCGGCCTGCCTCCATCTCGGTCTGCGCGCTCATGCGCAAGCCGCACAGTCCCGCGTTCGATGTGCCGACGTACGTCGGGTTCGACGTGGAGCCCGGGCTGATCGTGGGCTACGGCCTCGACTACCGCGGCCACTACCGCAACCTGCGCTGCGCCGCCGTCCTCGCCCCGCACGCCGTCCGGTGAAGGCCGTCGTCCTCGACTTCTTCGGCACCCTCACCGATCCGTCCCTGGAGTCCGGGCGCCGGGCCTCCTTCTCCGCCACCGCCGCCGCGCTCGGCGTGCCCGCCGATGCCTTCTGGACGGCGATGTCCGGCTCCTTCCCCGAGCGTGTCTGCGGGCTCCTCGGCGACACCCGCGCCACGCTCGAGGCGGTCGCCCGGCGGTGCGGCGCCGCGCCGTCCGACGCCGCCCTCACCGCCGCCGTCGCCGCCCACCTGCGGGGAGCCGCCGGGATGCGGGGGCCCCGGCCGGAAGCGCTGACCACCCTGCGGACGCTGCGCGCGGCGGGCTTCCGGCTGGGCCTCATCAGCGACTGCAGCAGCGAACTGGTCGAAAGCTGGCCGTCCACCCCGTACGCGAAGCTTCTCGACGCCGCCGTGTTCTCCTGGCAGGAGGGTTACCGCAAGCCGGACCGTCGCCTGTACGAGACGGTGGCCCGGCGCCTGGGCGTCCGGCCGGCCGACTGCTGGTTCGTCGGCGACGGCGGCAGCCGCGAGCACTGGGGTGCGGCCCGCGCCGGGATGCGGCCGGTGCTGGTCACCAACGCCGGCTACGCCGGGGCCGCGGCGCTGCGCGACGACCCCGACAGCTTCCGCCCGGCCGCGACGGTCGACGATCTGTCCGGCCTGCCCGCCCTGGTGTGTCACGATCACGCATGCCCATGACCAACCCCTGGCTGGCCGGTCCCTCGCCCAGCCGCCGCCTGCCGCAGGACCGCCTCGAGGAACGCATCCTCAATCTGCTCTCCTCGCAGAACATGTGCGTCCTCGCGACGACCGGCCCGGACGGCCCGCTGGCCACCCCCGTCCGCTACTTCCACCTCGGCTTCACGCTGCTCGTCACGGCGGCCGCCGGGTCGCCGAAGCTGCGCAACATCGCCGCCGACCCCCGCGTCTCGATCGGCGTCTTCGCGCCGCTGGTAGGCCAGGCGAGCAGCCGCGGCGCCCAGGTGTTCGGCGAGGCCCGCGTGCTGTCGCCCGAGGATCCGGAGTTCGCCGCTCACTGGCCGGCGGTCCGCTGGCAGTCCGATCACGTGGAACGCTCACGGTCACTGGACGACCCGCCGCTGGGCCCGCTGGTGGTGGTGCCGGCGACGCGCATCGTCTACACCGAGCACTGGCTGCGCCGCGACGGCTACGCGCCCCGCCAGTTCTGGCGGCCCGGCCCCGCGGGCACGCCCGGGGCGCCGCCGGGTGGGATTCCGTGACGCCACGTAGGCTCTGAGGCACTGAGGTACGAAAGGTTGGCATCGTGACAGAGTTCGACGGCCTTCCCCTGCTGCGCTCCCCCGTGGCGATCGCCGCCTTCGAAGGGTGGAACGACGCCGCCGACGCGTCGACGGCCGCGGTGGAGCACCTGGAGCAGGTGTGGCAGGCCCGGGAGATCACCACCATCGACCCGGAGGAGTTCTACGACTTCCAGGTCAGCAGGCCGACCATCACCATGGCCGAGGGCGAGGCCCGCAAGATCGAGTGGCCGACCACCCGGTTCAGCGTGGCCAGCCCGCCCGGTACGGAACGCGACGTCGTGCTGATCCGCGGCATCGAGCCAAGCATGAAGTGGCGCACCTTCTGCGAGCAGATCCTCGAGGTCTGCCACAGCCTGGAGGTCGACCGGATCGTGCTGCTCGGCGCGCTGCTCGCGGACGTCCCGTACACCCGCCCGCTGCCGATCAGCGGCACCGCGTCGCAGAAGGACGTCGCCGACAAGTACAAGGTCGTGCCGACCCGCTACGACGGCCCCACGGGCATCGTGGGAGTGCTTCAGGAGGCGGCCGGACGCGCTGAGCTCGACGCCCTGTCCTTCTGGGTGCACGTTCCCCACTACGCGAACAACCCGCCGTGTCCCAAGGCGACGCTGGCGCTTCTCAGCCGGCTCGAGGACGTCCTCGACCTGCCGGTGCCGCTGGCCGACCTCGCCGAGGAAGCCGACGAGTGGGAGAAGCGGGTCCGGGCCGCCGCCGAGCAGGACGCCGAGCTCGGCGAGTACGTCCGCGAGCTCGAGGAGCGGGTCGGCGACGAGGGCATCAAGCCGCTGACGGGCGACGAGATCGCCAGCGAGTTCGAGAAGTACCTGCGGCGCCGGGGCGGCTCGGCCGGCCCGACCGCCGGTTCCTGGTAGGCGCGGATCAGGGGGTGTCCCGCGGAGGCACCCCCTAGTGCCAGAAGGTCGCCACCGCCGCGTTGACCAGCGTCAGGGCGATGATGCCGATGAAGTGGCCGCGGTTGACGTCCGTCCGCTTGCGCCGCCACGGGATGAACACCATCACGAAGATCAGGATGGCGATCACCAGCTTCACCGCCAGCTTGACCGGGCTGGGCTCGTCGTCGCCGCCGCCTCGCAGCGGCGCGGACAGCGCCAGGCCGGTCAGGACCTGGATGATCGAGCCCCACAGCATGGCCGGATTGATCCGGAGCTTGCCCGAGACGAACTGGGCGACAGCGCCGCCGAGCAGCAGCGCGAAGCCGATGAGGTGCGCGTAGCGCAGGATCAATCGCAGAGCCTCCATGGCGGGACAGCCTAGTGGGGGCCGCGTCGCCCGATGACGAGCAGGTGCCCAGTGGCGGAGGATGCCGCGCGTCGCCCGCCTCCGCGGTCACGCCACGCCGTCCGTCCTGTCTCCCCGCGTGTCGCTGCCGCCCGGCGCACACCCCCTACGGCATCCTAGGAACCTAGGGTCTAGAGGTCCGCTCTGGAGGTCGCAGCATGACGATCAATCCCGGCGCCGCCGAGTTCCCGCATCGGCAGATCGCCACCCAGCTCAAGGAGCGCATCCGGCGCGGCGACTGGCAGCCGGGCGAACGGCTGCCCTCGATCCCGGCGATGGCGGAGATGTTCGGCGTCGCCAAGCAGACCGTCCAGCGCACGGTCGACCAGCTTCGCGTCGAGGGCATCCTGATCACCAAGCCGGGCTCGGGCACGTACGTGCGCGGCACCCGTCGCCGGCTCAACCGGCTCTCCCGCGGCCGCTACGGCGTGCACCGCGGCTACCACGCCGATCTCGCCGCCCGCTACCGCCAGCAGCTCACCGGGGTGGGCCGGGAGCCCGCGCCGGCCGAGGTCGCGGACGCGTTCGGGGTCCGCGACGGCACCGAGATGCTGGTCCGGCGGCACCTCGTCCGCGCCGACGACGCCACCGTCGAGGTCGGCGCCTCCTGGTTCCGGGTGACCGACGCGACGGGCACCTCGCTGGAGCGCGCCGAGGCGTACGGGCGCCCCCTCTACCAGGAGGCGGAGGAGGCGATCGGACGGCGCTACGCGTCGGCGACCGACACCATCAGCGCCCGGCAGCCCAGCCGCGAGGAGGCGGAGATCCTCCAGATCCGCCCGGACACGCCGGTGCTGCACCTGCTGCACGTGGCGTTCGACGAGACGCGCAAGCCGATCGAGGTGGCGCAGGCGACCTGGCCCGGCCCGATGACGACGCTGACGGAGGAGTACCGCATCCCCGCGCCGGCTCCCGACCCGGACCCGGACCCCGGCCTCACCCTCGCGTGACGCCGCGCTTGCCGGCGGGCATGCCGCAGCGCGAGCCCTCCTCGGTGGCGAGCACGTTCTCCTCCAGCGTGCGCAGGCTGGACAGGGCCGTCTCGCGCTGCTCCTCGGTCATGTCCCCGACCGTCAGCTCCTCGAGCTGGGCCCAGATCCGCTCGACGCAGGTCCGCAGTTCGTCACCGGCCGGCGTGGACGCCACCAGCGAGGCGCGGCGGTCGGCGGGGTCGGGCAGCCTGCGGACGTAGCCGGCGGCCTCCAGCCGCTGCACGATGCGCGTCGTGCTCGCCGAGTCGGTGCCGAGCTCCGCGGCGAGGTCGGTCTGGCGTTGCGGCCCCGACTCCCAGAGACGCATGAGCAGCAGCTCCTGGCTGGGATGCAGGCCGACACCGCGCAGCAGCCGGCCGGCGAGCAGCTGGTGGATGCGGGCCAGCCGGAAGATCGCGTGGCTGAGCGGCCCGCTCGCGGCCGCGCCCGGCGCAGTCGTCATGGCAGCCAGCGTAGCGCCGGCCGGGTGACCGTGATCACTGAGCGGCTCCGGAAGAAAACCGGCCCGGAAGAGATTGCCTGTCCTGAACAGCGAAATCGCTGCCCAGGACAGGAGTTAGTCATGACGACCGCCTTCGACGGCATCCGGCTCGGCCGCTACACCACCCGCAACCGCGTGGTCATGGCACCCATGACCCGGAGCCGGGCGTACGGGCCCGACGGGACGCCCACCGAGCTCATGGCGCGCTACTACGGGCAGCGGGCCGCCGCCGGCCTGATCGTGACCGAGGGCACCCAGCCGTCCGCCGTGGGCCAGGGCTACGTCAACACGCCCGGCCTGCACACGGCCCCGCAGATCGAGGCCTGGAAGCCGGTGACCGCCGCGGTGCACGAGCGCGGCGGCCTGATCTTCGCCCAGCTCATGCACAGCGGCCGGATCGGGCACCCCAGCCTGCACGGCGCCACGCCGGTCGGTGCCTCCGCGGTCGCCGCCGCCGGCCAGGTGCACACCGCCGAGGGCCTCCAGGACCTCGTCACCCCCGAGCCGCTCGACGAGGACGCCATCCGGGAGACCATCGCGGACTTCGCCGACGCCGCGCGCAACGCGATCGAGGCCGGCTTCGACGGCGTCGAGCTGCACGGCGCCAACGGCTACCTGCTGCACCAGTTCCTGTCGACCAACGCCAACGTGCGTACGGACGGGTGGGGCGGGACCGTCGAGGGCCGCATCCGGCTGACCGTCGAGGTGGCGAGGGCCGTCGCCGCCGCGATCGGCGCGGACCGGGTCGGACTGCGGATCTCGCCGTCCAACCCGTTCAACGACATCGCCGAGGACGGGCACCGGGAGACGTACCTCGCGCTGATCGCCGAGCTGAACCCGCTCGGGCTCGCGTACCTGCACGTCGCCGAGGGACCCGACACCGAGTTCACCCCGCAGCTGCGGGAGCGGTGGCAGGGGCCGGTGATCCTCAACCCGTACACGCCGGGTGCCTGGACCGGCCCGGAGGCGCTCAAGCTCGTCGAGACCGGCGAGGCGGACCTGGTCTCGTACGGCGCCCTGTTCCTGTCCAACCCCGACCTGCCGGAGCGGCTGGCCGCGGGCGGCCCGTTCAACCAGCCCGACTACACCAAGGCGTTCGGCGGCGACCACACCGGCTACACCGACTATCCGGCGCTGACCACCGCCTGATCCACGGCCGTCCGGTGGCCGCCCGCGCCACCGGACGCAGGTTCCGGTCGCGGTCGCGGTCGCGGTCGCGGTCGCATGAACGCCGCGCCACCTCGGAGCAGCGGGCCGGCCCGGCCCCGCCGAAAGGGCGGCATCGAGATCGGGCTCCAAAAGGGGCGCGGTCAGCCGGTGAGCAGGCGTAGAGCGCGGGCCGCGGCGGCGCGGACCCGTTCGTTCTCGTCGGTGAGCAGGGCGGCCAGCGACTCCTGGGCGACCGTCAGCCGGTGCCGGGCGGTGACTTTGGCCGCCATCTCCCGTACCCGCCAATGTTCGTCGCCGAGGGCGACCAGGATCGCAGCCGTCGCCGACGCGTCCCAGGGTGCCCACATGAGACCGCGGGCGCCCCACACCCGCAGCCAATAGCGCTGCTCCGGCGGCGCGTCCAGGAATTGCGGCGCCCGCGGGCCGGCGAGGGCCGCGATCAGCGCAGGGTCGGCCTCGCCGCCGTGCAGCAACGTCACGCAGGCGGCGACGACCGTGCCGATGCCGTGGTCGTGGCAGGCCGCCTCCACGCTCTGCCGGGGCGTCACTCCCCAGAGCCGGCGGCCGCCCATCAGCCGAGGGTCGCGCGGCCGCGGGCGGTCGCGGCCGGTGAACGCGAGGAGCCCCGCGACCGGAGTGCCGCCGGAAGACCGAAGACGGTCCCGGCGCTGGGCGAATGGGCGTCCATCTCCGCACTATAGGCGGACGTCCCCCGACCCGCGGCCTGCGCGGGACCCGGAGCGACAGGCGGACCTCGCTCGACTCGCGACCTGCGCGGGGCCGGGAGCTACAGGCGGATGCCGAGGAGCGCGTCCACCGTCCGGGCCATGAGCTCGGGAGCCCCCGCGTCGTCCCCCGCGCCGGACAGCGTGGCGTCCGCCCACGCGTCCACCAGCGCCAGCGCGGCCGGCGTGTCCAGGTCCTGGTGCAATGCCTCCCGGACCGCCGCCAGCAGCCCCTCCCCCGACGGGCCGGAGGCCGCCGCGGCGGCCGAGCGCCAGCGGGACAGCCGCGCCTGGCCCGTCTTGAGCACGTCGTCCGTCCACTGGCGGTCGGTGCGGTAGTGGTCGGCCATCAGGCCCAGGCGCACCGCCATGGGGTCCACCCCGTCGCCGCGCAGGCGGGACACGAAGACAAGGTTGCCCTTCGACTTCGACATCTTCTCGCCGTGGAGGCCGATCATGCCGGCGTGCACGTAGTGGGAGGCGAACGGGGCCTCGCCGGTGAGGCGCTCGGCGTGGGCCGCGGAGCACTCGTGGTGCGGGTAGAGCAGGTCGTTGCCGCCGCCCTGGACGTCGATGGTGGTGCCCAGCAGGCCGAGGGCGATGGTGGCGCACTCGATGTGCCAGCCCGGGCGGCCGGGGCCCAGGTCGCCGCCGTCCCAGGCCGGCTCGCCGTCGCGGGCGCCGCGCCAGAGGAGCGGGTCCAGGGGGTCGCGCTTGCCGGCCCGGTCGGGGTCGCCGCCGCGCTCCGCGGACAGCTTCAGCATCTCGTCGCGGGAAAGGTGCGACTCGTAGCCGAAGGACGGTGCCTCGCCGACGGAGAAGTAGACGTCGCCGGTGCCGTCCTCCAGCGGGTAGGCGGAGCCGTCGGCGATCAGCTCGCGCACGTGCTGCGCGATGGCGGGGATGGACTCCACGGCGCCGACGTAGTGCGTCGGCGGGATCATCCGCAGCGCCTCCATGTCCTCGCGGAACAGGGCGGTCTCGCGCATCGCCAGGACGATCCAGTCCTCGCCGTCGCGGGCCGCGCGCTCGAGCAGCGGGTCGTCGATGTCCGTCACGTTCTGCACGTAGCGCACGTCGAGGCCGGCGTCGCGCCAGGCGCGCTGGACCAGGTCGAAGGTGATCATGGTGGCGGCGTGGCCCAGGTGGGTCGCGTCGTAAGGCGTGATGCCGCAGACGTACATCGTCGCGGTGGGCCCGGGTGAGGTGGGGACGATCTCGCGGCGGGCCGAGTCGAACAGGGCCGGCGGGGCGGCTTCTCCCGGCAGGGTCGGCACGTCGTGCCCGGTCCATGCGTCCATGGTCACGAGCCTATCGAGCCCCACCGACAGTTTCGGCGCGGCGTGAGTAAAGACTCAGACCGGCGGCCACGGTACGGCCGGCCAGTCCCGCGGCGGCTTCGGGAAGCGGCCCCCACGCAGCAGGCGGCGCACCCGCAGCTGGGCATGCTGCACCTCGGACACGGTCAGGTGCTCCTCGAGCCGCTCCCTCAGCGCGCCGCCGAGCTCCGCGTCCAGGCGGGTGAGCACCTCGACCGACTCCGGCGGGAGGGGCCGTCCCGTCCAGCCCCACAGCACCGTGCGGAGCTTGTTCTCGACGTGGAAGGAGACGCCGTGGTCGACCCCGAGGATGCGGCCGCCGGGGGCGTACAGGACGTGGCCGCCCTTGCGGTCGGCGTTGTTGATGACCGCGTCCAGGACGGCGAGGTGGGACAGCCGCGGGTCGTCGGCGTGGGCCAGCGCGTACGCGTCGCCGTCCTCGTCGCGGGCGGAGGCCACCGGCAGCCACCCCGCGGGTACGTCATAAGCCGGGACGAAACCGATGAGCGAATCGGCGTCCTCCGGTTCGTCGATCCACAGCTGGCAGGCGCCGGGGCCGAGCGGGCCGTCCCGCAGGATCGTCGGCGGCACCAGCCCCCAGCCGGTGGCCTGCGAGACCAGGAACGCCGAGACCTCGCGGCCGGCCAGGGTGCCGTCCGGGAAGTCCCACAGCGGGCGCTCGCCCTGCACCGGCTTGTAGACGCAGCGGGCGGTCAGGCCGTCGAGGCTGATCTCGGCACGCAGCGTCGTGTTCGAGGCGTCGACGAGGCGGCCCTCCACCTCCATCGTCCCGCGGCTGAGCAGCTCGAGCGCTTCGTCCTCGGCGAGCACGGAGGCCGGCTCCGTCGTCACCGGTGGTAGCCGTTGTGCCGCGGACAGAGGTGGCCGGCCGGGTCGAGCGGCTGGCCGCAGAGCGGGCACGGCGGGCGGCCGGCGGCGACCACGCGCCGGGCGCGGTCGATGAAGGCGCGGGTCGCCTCGGGGGTGAGCCGGACCCGCAGCCGGTCGAGGTCGTCGTCGGGCTCGTCGTCGTCCTCGTCGTCGTCACTTGCGCCCTCGTCGTCCTCGTCGCCGCCGAGCTCGGCCTCGGCGTCGCCCTCGCCGGCCTCGATCGCCTCGATGACGACCGTGGTGGTGTCGACGTCGAAGGCCAGGCCGAGCGTGCCGACGCGGAACTCCTCGTCGACCGGGGTGTCGAGGGGCTCGTTGTCGCTGACGGTGATCGGGCCGGTCTCCGGCAGCTCGACGCCGAACCGCCGGGTGGCCTCGGTGAGCAGCTCCTCGAGCTTCTCCGCGAGCAGCGACACCTGGACCTTCTCCAGCGCCACGCTGACCACCCGGCCGCCGCCGCGGGCCTGGAGGAAGAACGTCCGGTCGCCCGGCTCTCCCACCGTCCCGGCGACGAACCGCTCCGGCGGCTCGAAGGCATGCACCTGGTGGGTCATGACAACGACCCTATCCGCCCGCGCGCGCGAGCGCGCAGCGCACCGGGCCGGTTCGCCGAGGGCGCAACGCGAGCACACACAGCGGTAACAGGCCGGTCACGGGACGTGCTCAGACCCCCGCGCCGGCCCCTCCGCCCACGGCGGCGTCGGACTGGGAGGCCGGTTCCGCGGCGTCCCCGTCGGTCTTCTTCGGGGGTACGAGCACGCCCAGGTCGGCGGTGTCGTTGAGCCGTACGAGGAACGGCCGCGTCGGCGTGTAGCGGATCGCGGTGATCGAGGCCGGGTCGGCGACGATGCGCTGGAACTCGTCCAGATGCAGCCCCAGCGCGTCGGCGACGATGGCCTTGATCACATCGCCGTGGCTGCACGCCAGCCACAGCGCGTCGGCGCCGTGCTCGGCGTTCACCTTGGCGTCCCAGCGGCGTACGGTGGCCACCGCCCGGGCCGACATGGCCGCCATGGCCTCGCCGTTGGGGAAGACCACGGCACTCGGGTGCTGCTGCACGACCGGCCAGAGCGATTCCTCGGCCAGCTCTTTGAGGGGCCGGCCCTCCCAGTCGCCGTACCCGCACTCGATGAGCCCCTCGTCGACCGCGGGGATCACGTCGGGAAGGGCCAGCTCCACGGTCTGCCGGCAGCGCGCCAGCGGGCTGGTCACGACGGCCGACAGCGGCAGCGCCCGCAGCCGCTCGCCGACCCGCCCGGCCTGGGCGCGGCCGGTGTCGTCGAGCTCGACCGGCAGGCGTCCGGCCAGCCCTCCGGTGGCGTTGGCGGTGGTGCGCCCGTGGCGCAGCAGCAGGACGGTAGCCACGGCTACTCGGCCACGCCGGAGGCCTCGTATGCCTCCGCGAGCGTCCGCAGCTGGTCGATGCCGCTCTCCCGGTCGGCGACGAAGAGGCTGACAGACAGCGTGGTGACGCCCGCGGCCGCGTACTCCCGGATCCGCTCCACGATCCGCTCCTTGGGGCCGATCATGGACGTCCGCTCGATGAACTCCTGCGGCACGGCCGCGGCGGCGTCGCGCTGGCGGCCGCTCAGGTAGAGGTCCTGGCACTCTTTCGCCTCGTCCGCGTAACCCATCCGGACGGCGAGCTGGTTGTAGAAGTTCTGCTCGCGGCTGCCCATGCCGCCGACGTAGAGCGCCGCGTACCAGCGGATCACGTCGGCGCAGGCCGCCACGTCGTCGCCGATCATGACGGGCACGCTCGGGCAGACGTCGAAGCCGTCGAGCCCGGCGCCGGCCTTCTCCCGCCCGCGCCGGATGTGCTGCAGGTTCTCCTCCGCGGCGTCGGGGGCGAAGAAGATCGCCAGCCAGCCGTCGGAGATCTCGCCGGCCAGCTCCAGGTTCTTCGGTCCCACGGCCGCGAGATAGATGGGTACGGCCGGACGCGGCGGATGGAAGCCGAGGCGCAGCGCCTTCCCGGGCCCGTCGGGCAGCGGGAGCGTGTAGTGCTCGCCGTCGTACGCCACGGGCTTGCGCGCGATCGCCAGTTTGACGATGTCGACGTACTCGCGGGTGCGGGCCAACGGCTTGGCGAACCGTACGCCGTGCCAGCCCTCGGAGACCTGCGGGCCGGAGACGCCCAGGCCGAGCCGGAACCGGCCGCCGGAGAGCGTGTCGATGGTCGCGGCGGTCATCGCGGTCATCGCCGGCGTGCGGGCCGGGATCTGCATGACCGCGGCGCCGACGTCGATGCGTTCGGTCTGTCCCGCGATCCACGCCAGCATGCTCGGCGAGTCCGAGCCGTACGCTTCCGCCGCCCACACCACCGAGTAGCCGAGCCGGTCGGCCTCCTGGGCCATGGCCAGGTGGTCGGCGGGCGTGGTCCACGCAGTCTGATAGCCGAGGCTGAGTCCGAGCCGCACGGGTCCTCCCGTTCCTGCTGCCGGAGCACCGATGCCCCGCCTTTCGCAGCCTAGGCGAACACGCTCAGTGATCTTCGCCGCCTCGGGTCGCGTACCCGCCCCTTCCATGACCGTCTTGAGCTGCTGCCGGCGTTCCGTAGCCGGTCGCGTCTGAATAAGGTTCACCCATGCAACAGCGACCGCTCGGCCGCAGCGGGCTGGCGGTCTCCCGGCTGGCCCTCGGCACCATGACCTGGGGACGGGACACCGACCCCGACGACGCGGCCGCTCAGCTCAAGCTCTATCTCGACGCCGGCGGCACGCTGATCGACACCGCCGACGTGTACGGCGACGGCGACGCCGAGACGGTCATCGGGTCGCTGCTCGATCACCTGGTCCCCCGCGACGAGGTGCTGATCGCCACGAAGGCGGGGCTGGGCCACTCGCCGTACCGCCGCCGCGACAGCTCCCGGGGCCACCTGCTGCGCACCCTCGACGCGTCGCTGCGCCGGCTCGGCACCGACTACGTGGACCTTTGGCAGCTGCACGGCTACGACCCGCACACCCCGCTGGAGGAGACGCTCACGGCGCTGGACCACGCGGTGCACACCGGCCGGGTCCGCTACGTGGGCGTGTCCAACCTCGCCGGCTGGCAGACCGCCCAGGTCGCCACCTGGCAGCGGGCGTTCCCGGGCCGCGCACCGATCGTCGCCACCCAGGTCGAGTATTCCCTGCTGGAACGCGGCATCGAACGCGAGGTCCTGCCGGCCGCGGCGGCCCTGGGCATCGGCGTGCTCCCCTGGTCCCCGCTGGGACGCGGGGTGCTGACGGGCAAGTACCGCAACGGCCGCCCGCTGGACTCGCGCGCCGCCACGGATCACCTGGCCCCGTTCGTGCGGACGTACCTGGAGCCGCGCAGCTCCAGCATCGTGGAGGCGGTCGTGACGGCGGCGTCGGGCCTGGGCGTCGAACCCCTCGAGGTGGCGCTGGCCTGGATCCGCGACCGCCCGGGCGTGGCGGCACCCATCCTGGGCGCCCGTACGGCCGGCCAGCTGCAGGGCGCACTGCTCAGCGAGCAGCTCACCCTCCCGGCCGAGATCGCCTGTGCCCTCGACGACGTCTCCGCGGTCCCGGTCGGCTATCCGGAACGCGAGGGTCTGACCGGCCCGGGGACTGGTGGCACACCCGCACCTGAAGCATATTAGGACGCATGGACTACGAATACGCGCCGCTGCGGTTGCCGTCGAATGTCGATCGTCTGACCGCCGCGGCGCAGCTCGCCATCCAAGCGGAATTCTCAGGCTGGGAACTAGCCCGAGTCCAACTCTTCCGAGACGGAACCCGCCAAGTAATGCTCCGCCGCAAAGTCGGCGGCACCCCCCAACCAGGCCTCATTCTGTAAAGCCCCGCCTCCGCCTTGCAGACCCACAAGGCACCTCGACCCCGCGGGTTGATCACCTGACAACGGCCCCAACCCCACCCTGGTCTGACCGCGACCAAAGTCGCACTGCGCCCGTCGCCCCTGGGCGCAGTGCCGCCGGAGCGAAGCGGAGGCCAGCAACTCAGCAGCCGTATGCAACCAGCGCGACCGCCGGCCCCCACTCACACCTCAGTGCTGATGCCCAGCGTGGTCATCCTCGTCTTCCTCATCGCCAAGAAACGGATGCTCGTCGAGACGACCCACCAGCTGATCATCCGGCCCCGGCGTGAACGGCCCGATCCCGTCCTCGTCGGCGAAGGCCTCCAGATCAAGCGGCTCCTTCACCTCAGAAACCGTCAACAACCCGTCAAGCGGCTCCAGCTCCGGAACGTCAAGCGACGCCAACGACCCGTCCCCCGCCTGGAGAAGCTCAAGCACCGCCTCCCCGACGGATTCCACACTCCCGGCCTCCTCGTCGTCAGGCACGGAGTTCCGCCGGGCATCGTCCGCCACCTGCAGCAAGGCAGCCACGCTGGGGACGCGGTAATCACGCCGCTGCCGCACCGAGATCACCTGCGCATAAGGGTCGGCCGCAGCGCCGTCGAGGCCCCCGACAGCGGTGCCGAAGCGGGCGTCCGCCTCGTCCGGGTCGATCGATTCGACGTCCCACGGCGTCACCTCGCCGAACGACTCGAGCAGCTGCTCGTCGTAGGCGAACGAGGTGTTGTTCAGGTTCACGTACGCCTGCCACACGTCGTCGTCGTCCACCCGGCCCTGGGCGGCCTTGACCGCCGCCAGGTGAGCCCGGGCGGCCTCCACGACCCGTTCGAGGGCGGCGTCCAGCTCCGCGTACTGGTCGGTCATGGTTCGAAAAGTCCTCTCATCAGCTCGCCTTGAGCAGTCGGTCGAGCACACGCACGCCGAACTGTAGTCCTTCGACCGGGACGCGCTCGTCGACGCCGTGGAACAACGCCGAGAAGTTGAGGTCGGCGGGCAGTTTCAGCGGCGCGAAGCCGAAGCACCGGATGCCGAGGGTGCTGAAGGCCTTGGCGTCGGTGCCGCCGGAGAGCATGTACGGCACGGCCCGCGCGCCCGGGTCCTCGGCGCGCAGCGCGGCGCCCATCGCCTCGACGAGCGCGCCGTCGAAGCCGGTCTCGAGGGCCGCCTGCTGCTGGAGGTGTTCGATCTCGATGTCCGGGCCGATCACGTCGCGCAGCTGCTCGAGGAAGAGTTCGGCCTGCCCGGGCAGGGTACGGCAGTCGATGGTCGCCGACGCCTTGCCGGGGATGACGTTGTCCTTGTAACCGGCCTCGAGCCGGGTGGGGTTGGCCGTGTTGCGCACGGTCGCGCCGATGAGGTTGGCGATCGGGCCGAGCTTGGCGATGGCGAGTTCGGGTTCGTCCGGGTCGATCTCGATGCTCAGCGCCTCGGAGACCTGTTCCAGGAACGCCCGTACGGTCGGGGTGACCACCATCGGGAACTTGTGCCGGCCCACGGCGGCCACGGCCTCGGCGAGCGCCGTCACCGCGTTGTCGTCGTGGACGAACGAGCCGTGGCCGGGGCGCCCGCGCGCGTGCAGGCGGAGCCAGTCGATGCCCTTCTCGGCGGTCTCGACGAGGTACAGCCGCAGGTCGTCGTTGATCGTGTACGAGAACCCGCCCACCTCGCCGATCGCCTCGGTGCAGCCTTCGAGCAGGTCGGCGTGCTCGCGGACGAGGAACTGCGAGCCGTACTCCATGCCCGCCTCCTCGTCGGCGGTGAAGGCGAGCACGATGTCGCGGGGCGGGACGACGCCGGTGCGCTGCCAGTCGCGGACGACGGCGAGCATCATCGCGTCGAAGTCCTTCATGTCGATCGCGCCGCGGCCCCAGAGGTAGCCGTCCTTCTCCTCGCCCGAGAACGGCGGCACCGACCACTCGCTCGCGTCCGCCGGGACGACGTCGAGGTGGCCGTGCACGAGCAGGGCTCCGCGCGACCGGTCGCGGCCCGGGATGCGGGCGACGAGGTTGGCCCGCTTCGGCGCCGACTCGTGCAGTTCGACGTCGATGCCGACCTCGGTCAGCTGCGCGGCCACGTACTCGGCGGCGACGCGCTCGCCGACCGTGGTCCGGGGATCTCCGGTGTTGCTGGTGTCGATCCGGAGCAGGTCGCGGCAGATGCCCACGACCTCGTCCTCGGCGGCGCTTCGAGCTGGTTCCATGCGCTCTTCTTACCAGCCTGCGCTTCCCGGCGTTTGGGGGGAGATCCGGTACGGGTATGACGCGGCCGTGTCCGTGTCCCTGCCTCCCCTGCCGCCGGTCGGCGGCGAGACCACCGGCCCGAACCTGGCCGACGTGGTCGCCCGTGAGCATCGCGAGCTTCTCGCCCTCTGCGACGAGCTGCTCGCCGGCGGCACGGCCGCCGGCCGTCGCCGGACCATCGCCCAGGTGGTCAGCGCCGCCCTGTCGCGGCATCTGTCCGCCGAGGAGCAGTACGTCTACCCGGCCGTGCGCGCCATCGTGCCCGGCGGCGAGGAGCTGGCGGACCGCGAGATCGCGGAGGACCGGGCGTTGCTGGAGGCGCTGCGGCTGCTGGAGGCCGCGGGCGATGGCGAGCGTGCGGAGCGGGCCGCGGACGTGCGCCGCCGGTTGCAGCGGCACGTGGACGCCGCCGCGGGCGAGCTGATGCCGCTGCTGCTGCACATGGCCTCGGCCGAGGAGCTGATCCGGCTGGGCAACCGGGTGGAGCTGGCCGAGGAGGCGGCTCCGACCCGGCCGCATCCCGGCACCCCCGCGACTCCACCGTGGAACAAGGTGGTGGATCCGGCGGTGGCCGTCGTCGACAAGATCCGCGATGTCGTGGGCCGGCGGATCACGTACCCCCGGGACCTCTGAATTCACTGATAGTGATAGATGGCACACACAGCGTTTAGGTACGGACGTACGGGTTAGCAGCTTCTGCCCTTTTGTTTAACCCGTTTGTCACAAGAGGACGATCTTTGGCCGTCCGAAGGTCTAGCCGATATCCCGCGAACGTCCTACCGTCACGCTATGAACCTGGAGCTGCGGCATCTCAAGGTGGTCTGTGCCATCGCCGAGACGGGCAGCGTGACGAAGGCGGCCTCGCTGCTCGGCCTCGCCCAGCCGGCCCTGACCGCGCAGCTGCAACGCATCGAGCGGACCCTCGGCGGACCCCTGTTCGAACGTGACCGCCGTGGCGCCCGGCCGACCGCCCTCGGCGAGCTGGTGCTCTCCCGTGCCCGGGTCCTGCTGCCCGCCATGAAGGGCCTGCAGGACGAGGCGGCCCGGCTCGCCGGCGCCGGTTCCGACAACACCATGAGCCGCTACCGGATCGGGTCGATCGGCGGCCCGATCATCGGCGGCATGGTGCACCGGCTCTCCGAGGCCCAGCCGGATGCGCAGATCTCCACCCACGCGTCGTACTACGTGGAGGAACTGGCCACGATGGTGGTCGAGGGCAAGCTCGACTTCGCCCAGGTGGGCGTCTGCGGAGACGCCATCCCCTCGGCCGAGTACGGCCTGGTCTGGCAGACCATCGCCGTCGACGGGGTCTGCGTGCTGATGCCGGAGGACCACCGCGCCGCCAAGGGCATGGAAGTCGACCTGGCGGAGCTCGCCGAGGAGCAGTGGGTGGCCGGCACCGGCGACGGCTGCTTCGGCGACTGCTTCGCCGCGTCGTGTGCCCGGGCCGGTTTCACTCCGCGGCGGATGCTGGAGACCGACATCCGCGGCTGCGTCGACATGGTCGAGTCCGGGCTCGCGCTGGCGCTGTGCCAGCCGACCTTCCGCCCGCCGGGCGGCCTGACGCACCTGCCGATCCAGGGGGCACCGCTGCGCTGGCGGCAGGTTCTCGGCTGGCACCCGGACAGCCCGGCCGCCCGGGTCGCGCCGTGGCTGATCGGCATGGCCGGCCAGGCGTACCAGGAGGTCGTCGCCCGCAATCCGCTCTACGTCGAGTGGCTCGAGGACTATCCGCAGCTCGGGGCCCAGCAGCTCGCGACGGCCTGACGGAACCCCCGGCTCCCCCGCGCCCGGGGAGGTGGGACGCTGCTTGCATGTCTCTCCCCCTGCTGGTCGTGGACGCGGCCAACGTCGTCGGCTCCAAGCCGGACGGTTGGTGGCGCGACCGCGCGGGGGCCACCGCGCGCCTGCGTGACTCGCTCATCCCGCTCCCCGCCGCGGGCCTTCCCGATCTTCCGGGTCCCGTGGAGGTCGTCCTGGTCGTCGAGGGCCGGGCCCGCGACGTGGCCCCGGCCGAGGGCGTACGCGTCGAGCCCGCGACCGGCTCCGGCGACGACGCGATCGTGGCACTGGTGGCTGCCGAGGGCGCCGGCCGGCGGGTCGTCGTGGTGACCGCGGATCGGGGCCTGCGGGCCCGGGTGACCGCCCTCGGCGCGGAGGTACGGGGCCCCACCAGCGTCCCACGCTGAAACGGGCACGCGGGCACGACCGCCACATCGGGGACGACTAAGCTGAGCTCCGTAACACCGTGACGATTTCACCGGGAGGGGCTGCACGAGTGGCCAGCGTCGCCGAGGTCAGAGCGGCCGTGGACGCCGCGCTCCAGCAGGTCACCGAGGGACAGGCGGCCATCCAGGCGGCCCGGGAGAAGCTCGGCGAGGCGCAGCAGAGCCTGGCCGCCGCGCTCGACGGCTCCGGCAACGACTCCGTCGGCGCCGCACACGCCTCCCTCGCCCAGGCCGACCAGCAGCTCGAGGAATGCCTGGGCGCGACCCTCATGGCGGTCGAGCAGGCGCAGACCTACACGGCGACGCTCTGACGCGATGTCGCTGCTGGAGGAACTCGGCGCCCAGCTCCGGGCCACGTCGGAGGAGCTGCCCACCGGACTGGTGTCGGTGGCCATGGAGCGTCTGCGCAGCGCCGCGGACCTGCTCAACTGGGTCCGCCAGACGTCCGTCGACCCGCTGGGCGTACCGCAGCTGGGGAATGCCACCGAGCACGCCGAGCACGCCGCCGCCGCGCTCCGCCTGGCGCAGGACGCGATCGCCGCTTACCTGGCCGCGCTCGGCCTGGCCGGCGGCCCGCCGGCGGACACCGACTACAAGGCCGGGCTGAAGCCGGAGGAGACTGCCGCGTCCGCCGCGAAGGACGAGCATCAGCCACCGCCGCCGGAGAAGCTCGGCAAGTGGTGGCAGGAGCGGGTCGCGGCGCTGACCGGCGAGGCCCCGCCCCCGCCGCAGGAGAGCGGCGCCGCGCCCGACCGGTCCGGGGACACTGCCGAGCTGCTGCGCCGCGTCGCCGCCGGGGTCCGCTCCGGCGACCGGGCCCGGCTCGGCCGCGACCTGCACCGGGTGAACGCCGCGACCGGTCTGGGCCTGTCCGCAGCCAGCAACCCGGTGCTGCACCGCCTCGCCGGTGACCTGCTCGGCCACGAGCCGCGCCCGGAGGATCTGCAGCGGCTGCGCACGGCGGCGAGCGGCCGGGTCAGGTCGCTGCTGCCGGGCACGCCGCCGGCCGTGCTGGACACCCTGCTCGCCCGCATCTGCCGGGCACCGGCCAAGGCCGAGGCGCCCGCGCACCCCGCGGACTCCGCGGTCACGGCGAGCGTGCTGACCGGGGTGCTGCTGGCCCGCCTCGGCCGCGATCCAGCCACGCTGCACCCGGACGCGCCGGAACCGCTGCGACACCGTGGTGCCGATGCCTGACTCGACCGCGCAGCAGGTCGTGGAGGTTCGGGCCGCCCTGTCGCACGCGCTCGGGATCGCCACGGACGCCCTCGAGGCCGCCCGCGCCGAGCACGAGGCCGCCACCACGCGGCGCTCCCGGATCGTCGCCGCCGCCCGTGAGCGCCGCCGCCGACTCGCCCACGAGCGGGACAAGCGGCTGCGGGAGATCGACGACCAGCGCGAGCGTGACCTGGCCGAGCTGGCGGGAGCGGCGGCCGAGACCGGGCTCCTCGCCGCCCCGGGCGCGGCCGGGCTGCCGTGGTCCCGGTGGCGGCCCACCCCGACCGGCTCCCCCGCTCCCGCGCCCGAGCTGCGCGTGGGGCGGCTGCTGCTGCCGTACGACGGGGAGGTGCCCGCGCTGGTGCCGCTGCTGGACCGCGGTCACGTCGTGGTGCGCGGCGACGAGGCGACCGGCGACGACGTGGTGGCCGGGCTGCTGCTGCGCGCGCTGGGCAGCGCCGAGCCGGGCCGCGTCACGCTCACCGGGTACGACCCCGAGCAGCTGGGCGGCGGCCTGGCCGGGTTCGCCCCGCTCGCCCCGGCCGGCGTGCTGCAGTTCGTCGGCCCCGGCGGGCTCGGCGCGCTGCTCGACGAGCTGGTCGACCAGGTCCGCCGGATCAACGAGACCGTCCTGGCCGGCGAGCACTCCTCGCTGCGCGAGCTGGCCGCCGCGACCGGGCGCCGGCCCGAGCCGTGGCGGGTGGCGATCCTGCTCGGCGCCGGACGTCCCGACGAGCTGTCCCGGCACGAGCGGGGCCAGCTCGACCGGCTGCTGCGTACGGGCGCGGCCTGCGGCGTGCACCTGATCGTGCGGGATCTGCCGGTGGCGGCCGGCCCCGGCATCGAGGTCGTCGAGGCGGTCCCCGGCGACGACGCCCGGCTCGGCGGCACCGGCGACCTACCCGTGCGCCTCGATCAGGGGCCGCCCCCGGCGGTGGTCACCCGCACCTGCCGGCAGATCGCGGACGCGGTCGCCGCGGGACCGGCACCGGTCGCGCTGGACAGCCTGCTGCCCGAGCGCGAATGGCAGGAGAGCTCGGCGCGGGCCCTGACCGCCCCGCTCGGCGACAGCCTGCAGGGCGCACCGGTGCACGTGACGCTCTCCGACTATCCGCCGCACGCCCTGATCGCCGGGCCGTCCGGCACCGGCAAGACCAACCTGATCTACGCGTGGATGGGTGCGCTCGCCGCCCGCTACTCCCCCGCCGAGCTGGCCTTCTACCTGCTCGACTTCAAGGAGGGCGTGTCGTTCGCCCGGTTCGCGCCGGGCCGCCGCGACCCGAGCTGGCTGCCGCACGTCCGCCTGGTCGGCCTCAACGTCAATACCGACCGGGAGTTCGGGCTGGCGTTGCTGCGCTTCCTCGCCGCCGAGCTGCGCAGCCGCGCGGACGCCGCGAAGCGGCACGAGGTGACCAACCTGGCCGAGCTGCGCGCCGAGGACCCACAGGGCGCGTGGCCGCGGATCGTGGCGGTCGTCGACGAGTTCCAGGTGCTGCTCGCCGGCCGGGACGCGGTCGCCGCCGAGGCGGTCGACCTGCTCGAGGACCTCGCCCGCCGGGGCCGTTCCCAGGGCATCCACCTGGTGCTGGCCAGCCAGGACGTCTCCGGTATCGAGGCGCTGTGGGGCCGCCCGGCGCTGGTCGCCCAGTTCTCGCTGCGCATCGCGCTCCCGCGGGCCCGCCGGGTGCTGGCCGAGACGAACCCCGCCGCCGACGCCCTGCCGCGCTACCACGCGGTGGTCAACGCCGACTCCGGCGCCACGGAGGCCAACCGCGTCGTGCGGGTGCCCGACGCCGGCAACCGGGAACGCTGGAGCGACCTGCAGCACCGGCTCTGGCGCCGGCGCCCCCAGGACCTGCCACCGCCCCGGGTCTTCGACGGTGACGCCATCCCGCGCCTCGACGACAGCCCCGACTTCCGGCGGTTCGCCCCCGCGGACGCGGTGGCCGCGCCCATCGTGCTGCTCGGCGAGACCATCGACGTCGAGGCCCGCTCGGCCCGCACGGTCCTGCGCCGGGCTCCGGGTCGCAACATCGCCGTCATGGGTACGCGGGTGGACGAGGCGTGTGCCGTCCTGCACACCGCCGCCCGCTCGCTGGCCGCCCAGTTCGAACCGGGCTCGGCCCAGTTCGCGGTGGCCTGCCTGGACAGTGACGCGAACGCCGCGGTGGAGGCGCTCAAGGGCGTCCTGCCACCGGACACCGGCTACTTCGACGGCGACACCGTCGACTTCCTCTTCGAGGACGCCGCCACCAGGGCCACCGAGGGCACGGCCGCGGACCGCCCGCTCTTCCTGTTCATGTACGCGGTGGACGCCGCCCCCGCCCGCACCGCCGAGCTGCTGCGCCGCATCCTCCGGCAGGGCCCGGAGCGGCGCGTCCACGTGATCGGCTGGTGGCGCGGCGCCTCGCTGCTGCGGGACACCCTCGGCGGCCAGGGCACCCGTACCGACGTGATCGGCTCGTGGGTCGCGCTGGACGTGCACGGCAGCGAGCTGTCGCCGTACTACCCGGGGCACGGCTCGCCGGTCTGGTATCCGCGGCCGTGGCGCGCCCTGCACTTCGACCGCTCGGTGCATCGGGGCGCCGAGGTGATCATCCCCTATGGACCCTCATGACCTCTCCTGAGCCCGACGGCGTGCTCGAACGCCGTACCCCCGACTACCGCAGCGTGGTCCGCAAGCTGACCAACCTGGACGAGGAGGCCGCGGCCCACCGCGCCGAGGCGCACACCTGGCACGACACCCGGGCCCGGGAGGCCGACGAGGCGGTACGCGCGGCCGACGAGCGGCTCCGCGAGACCCAGGCGGCGGTCCGCGCAGCGCAGCGCGGCCTCGAGGAGGTCGACGCGCGGGTCGCCGGCGTGTGGGCGGAGTTCTCGCACAAGGCCGGCCGGGCGGCGGACCGCTTCGGGCAGCCGCCCCAGCCGACGGTCCCCCGGCAGCGGGACCGGGACGCGGAGGAATACCTCCAGGAGGCGGCCGCCGCCGCGGCGTGGAAGTCGCCGGCCAAGCCGCTGAAGGGTGCCACGCTGCTCTACGCCGGGCTGGGAGCGCTCGGCGGAGCCGTGGGGCTGGCGGCGTGGTCACTGCTGCGCTGGGCGGGCCGCGAGGGCGGCGGTGACCTGGCCGTGGGCCTGCCGGTGGTGGCGCTGATCGTCGCGCTGCTCGGCCCGATCCTGGCGGTCGTGACGGCCAAGCGGGTGGCGGACCGCGGCGGTGCGCCACTCGACGCCTCCGCGGTCGCCACCGTTCTGGTCTCCGCGCTGATCACCGCCGCGCTGATCCTCGCCGCGGTCCGCAACAGCGCCGGCGCGGGCGGCTGACGCGACTCGCCCGCGGCCTCCGGAGGGACCGCGGGCGTGGATCATGCCGATCAGGCGGGGACGACGACGGCCTCGCGGAGCAGGCGGCGGGCCAGGACCAGGCGGTCCGCGTCGTCGTCGAGGCCGGGCAGGTCACCCACCCGGTGCGCACTGCCGTCCAGCGCCGCGCGGACGGCCGGGGCGCAGAAGGCCGGGAAGCGCAGGGTGCGCCCGGTCATCCGGAGCACGACGTGCTCGGGGCCGTCGTCGAGAAGGTCCCAGTGCAGTCCCTCGCGGGCGGTGACCCGGTCGTCGGGTCCCAGCCCCTGCGCGTACGCCAGCTGGGCGAGCGGGCGCACCGGGGCCGGGCGGCTCGCGGGCCAGGCCCGGGCGCGCAGCCGTTCGGCGATCACGGCCGGGTCGGCGGTGAGCAGCCAGTCCCGCAGCGCGGCGACCGTCTCGGTCAGCTCCGTGGCGACCTGGCCGGTGTCCGCGACGTCCATCCCGTACGGCAGGGTGGCGCGCAACCGCTGGTCCTCGGCGGCGAGGCCGAGCAGTTCCTCGACGACGGCGTACCGGGTCAGGGCGCGTACGCCGAACGTCAGGTGCAGCGACCGCTCCCCCTGCGCCTCGGCCGAGTGCAGCCAGCCGCGCGGGAGATAGAGGGCGTCTCCCGGGGCGAGCACCACGTCCAGCGCGGCGGGCCCCTCCGCGACGGCGCCGACCTCGTCGGCCCGGCCGCCCCAGGCCTGGCGTTCGAGCGGTTCGGGCAGCACCGGCTCGTGGATACGCCAGCGCTTGCTCCCGTCGACCTGGAGGACGAAGACGTCGTGGGTGTCGTAGTGGGTCGCGAACCCCTTGTTGCCGGCCGGCGTCAGGTACGCGTTCACCTGCAGCGGCTGCCGCAGCTCCGCGCCGAGGCGCCCGGCGTAGCGGATCAGCGGGGGCCAGATGCGGTGCAGGCCCTGCAGGACGAGGGTGGCGCCGTCGGCGTAGAGCTTCAGCAGCTGGTCGTCGACGACCTGGTCGCCGATCTCGGCGCCGGCGCCGCCCGGGCCGGTGAACGCCGAGGCGGGCAGCACAGCACCCTTGTCGGCCACCCGCAGGAACGGGGTACGCAGCCCGCGCTCGCTGAGCAGCTCGTCGACCGCCTCCGGGGAGAACAGGTCGCGGAAGGCGCCGGCACCGGCCAGCTCGTCGGCGCGGGTGAGCAGCGGCTGGCGGCCCCAGTACGCCTCGGCGAACTTGGCCGGGTCGACGGAGACGACCCGGGTCAGGGCCGGACGGTCGTCGGTGCCGTCCGGCGTCGGGTTCGTCATCGTGCAGATCCTCAGGACGCGCTGCCGTCGGCGCCGCCGTCGTGGCCGCCGGGGTTCGCGCCGCCGTCGGCCGGGCCCTCGCCCGAGGCACCACCGTCGGCGCCGCCGTCCACGCCGCCCGGGTTCGCGCCGCCGTCGGCCGGGCCCTCGCCCGCGCCACCGTCCGCGCCGCCGTCCTGGCCGCCGGCGTTCGCGCCGCCGTCGGCCACGCCCTCGCCCGAGACGCCGCTGCCGCCGGTGATGTCGTCGTCGCTCAGTCGCATGATGGTTTCCCCTTCTTTGGTGGAGACACGGCGGTACCCCGTTTCGATCACCCCTAATCTGGGGAGATGCCGGGTGTGCTGGTGATGGGTACCTCAGGCTGGCAGTACAAGGACTGGCGTCCCCCGAAGGGCGGCGACGACACCCGGCCGTACCTGTATCCCGAGGGCCTGCCGCAGCGGCTCTGGCTGGAGAAGTTCGCCGAGTCCTTCGCCACCGTCGAGATAAACAATGCGTTCTACCGGCTGCCCGAGCGCGACACCTTCGCCCAGTGGCGGGCCCGGACACCGGACGACTTCTGCTTCGCGGTGAAGATGAGCCGCTACCTGACCCACATCAAGCGGCTGAAGGAGCCGGCCGAGCCGGTCGCCCGTTTCCTGGGCCGGGCGGACGCTCTGGGCGACAAGCTCGGGCCGGTCCTGATCCAGCTGCCGCCGACGCTCAAGGTCGACGTGGCGGCCCTCGAGGAGACCCTGTCGCTCTTCCCCCGGAACGTGAAGGTGGCGGTCGAGCCCCGGCACGACAGCTGGTGGACCGACGAGGTACGCGACGTGCTCCAGCGGCACAACGCGGCGCTGTCGTGGGCGGATCGCAAGGGGCGCCCGATGACCCCGCTGTGGCTCACCGCCGACTTCGCCTACCTGCGAATGCACGAGGGGCGGGCGAACCCGTGGCCGCACTACGGGCGGGCCTCGCTGGCCACGTGGCTGGACCGGCTGCCGGAGCTGCCGACGTACATCTATTTCAACAACGATCCCGGCGGCGCGGCCGTCACCGACGCCGCCGCGATGGCCGCGCTGGCCCGCCGCCGCGGCTGCCCGGTGACCCGTACGCCGTAGGCTGAGCGGAACATGTACCTGGAGCTGAACGGGCGCGAGCCCGGCGTCGCGGAGCTGCACCGGCTCGTCACGCTGAACTACGGCCACTACACCTCCTTCCAGGTCCGCGCCGGCCGGGTACGCGGGCTCGCCCTGCACATGGCCCGGCTCGCGGACGGCGCCGAGGAGCTGTTCGGCCACCGCATCGGCGTCGAGGAGGAGCACCGCCTGCTGGGGCTGGTGCGGCACGCGCTGGGCCGGGTCCGCGACGCGTCGGTCCGCGTGACGTTCGTGCCGGGGCCGGGCGGCGACCAGGGCCCGCCGGACCTGCTGGTGGCGGTCTCGGATCCGGTGCCGGAGGCGGCGGGCCCGCCGCTGCGGGTGCAGACGGTGACCTACGAGCGGGACCTGCCCGAGCACAAGCACCGGGGCACCTTCATGCTCGACCACCACGTCCGCGAGGCCCGGCTGGCGGGCTTCGACGACCGGCTGTTCGTGGGCCGGGACGGCAAGGTCCGCGAGGGTACGTCGTGGAACGTCGCGCTGTGGGACGGCGACCGGGTGGTGTGGCCGCAGGCACCGGCCCTCAGAGGGGTGGCCATGGTGCTGCTGCAGCTCGCGATGACGATGAACGGCACGCGGTGGGACCTGCGCCCGGTGGCCGGGGCGGAGCTGACCGCGTTCCCGGGAGCGGCGGCGGTGAACTCGAACGGCGTCCGGGGCATCGCCAGCGTCGACGAGGTGCCCGCGACCGACCTGCGGCTGGTCAAGCTGCTCGCCGAGACGTGGGCCGAGGTGCCCTCGGACGAGCTCTAGGACAGGTCCTGGTCCTGATCGAGGAGTTCGATGAGCGTGGTGGCGTTGCGCTGGGCGTAATCGGAGTAGCAGTTGTTCATGAAAACCTGCGTAGTGCCGGTCTCCGCCGCCAGCGCCCGCAGTTTCGGCGCCCACTCCCGCAGCTCTTTGCGCGAATACTCGTAGCCGAACTTCTCGTGGATGTCCTTGCTGGTCCACTTGTCGCTGTGGCCGTGAAAACGGACCACCGCGAGGTCGGCGGGGGCGGCCACCACCGGCGGCACCGAGGACTTGTGACCCTGCGGCATGTCGACGCACACCAGCGGCAGTTCGTACTTGCGCAGGAAGTCGAGGGTCTCGTCGGCGTTGTCGCCCTCGAACCATGACGCGTTGCGGAACTCGAACACCGGCCGCAGCGGCTTGCACCGGGCGGCGACCTCGCGCAGGTAGTCCTTGTTCGCGCGCCGGATGCCCCACCACGGCGGGAATTGGAACAGCAGCGCGCCGAGCTTGCCCGCCGCCACGAGGGGGTCCAGCGCCGACAGGAAACGGGACCAGATCTCCTCGTACGTCTGCGGCGGCAGGTCGTCCGGATAAACGTTCTTCTTGTCGGTCTCCGGGCGCAGGTCCTTGTAGATCGCCGAGACCTTGGTCGGGTGGCCGGTCAACAGGCTGAATGCCTTGATGTTGAAAGTGAAGCCGTCCGGCGTGCGCTGCGCCCAGAGCTTCGTGGTCTGCTCGGCCGGCGGCCCGTAATACGTCGCGTCCACCTCGACCACCGGGAACTGCTTCGCGTAGTAGCCGAGGCGCTTCTCGGGATTGTCCGCGGTGCTCGGATACCAGCCGGATTCCAGCAGCGTCCGGTCGGTCCACGACGCCGTGCCCACCTGGATCCCGCCCATGAGATCAAGCTAGTCCCGATGCGGCCGGTCCGCCGCCCTTGCGCGGGCGGCGGACCGGGACGACGTGTGGTTCAGCCTGCGCGACGTTCGCGGTTGGCCTTGCAGTGCACGCACGTGGTGGCCGACGGGAACACCTCGAGCCGCTCGACCGGGATGGGGTTCGAGCAGTTCTCACAGTTGCCGTACAGGCCGTCCTCGAGCCGCTGCATGGCTACCTCGGCCTGCGTACGCCGGTCGAGCAGAGTGCGCAGCAGCGACGTCGCCGCGTCGCGCTCGGCGGTCTTGGATCCGCTGTCCGCCTGGTCGTCGCCGGCGGCGTCGCCGATCTCGACCAGCCTCAGCCGCTGGTTCTCGGCCACGGCCTCCTCGTACTCGGCGTTCAGGTCGTCGAACCGCGACTGCAGCAGCACCCGGATCTGCTCGATCTCCTGCGTCGAACGCGCCTTGGCGGTGCCGGCACCTTTACCCGTGATGACCGCGCTGTTGACGAGCATGTGCTCCCCCTGCCCTTCCCTCTGCCCCTGCCGGTGGTCCCCCGTGCCGGCCCTCCGGTGTTCCACCGTGGGGCTCGGCTGATACCCACCGCCGGAGATCGGAAACGCCGATCCCCGCAAAAAAGTAACCGCAGCATAACTGTCAGTGCTCGTTACCGCCACGGACTGCGCCAACATGCTTTCGCGTCGCAGGCCACAGGGGGTGTGAGCGCGAATTCACTCACGCTCGACCACCATCGCGGGCCGCCGGGGGTCGTCCAGGCGGACCACGACGTCGGCGAATGCGGCCGGATCCACCTCGGTGCCGTAGCGCTCGAACGCGGGCAGCGTCCAGCTCTCGTCCGGACCGGTACGACGGGCCAGCGCCGCGGCCGAGAGTGCCAGATGGACCGTCACGTCGAAGGGCAGCCCGGCGCCGAGCAGCAGCGGCCCACTGACGATCACCACGGCGTCCGCAGGCAGCTCGCGGTAGGGCTCCCGGGCGGCCCGGTCGGCGGCAGCGTCCCAGAGGCGGGTCACGATGCGCCCGCTGCCGCCGGGACCGGCCGGGTCGAGCACCTCGCGGCGCAGGCCGGGCTCGTCGGTCCAGCCCGCGTAGAACGAGTCCGGGTTGGTCCGGCCGAACTCCAGCCGCAGCGAGGCCGGGCGCAGGAAGTCCGCGGTGGACACGTGCACCGCCGGGCGCCCGCGAGCCCGCAGCGGGGCGATGAGGGCCCCGGCGAGGGCCGCCGGGTCCGCGGCGGCCGGTCCGTCGATCGCGACGCGCAGCCGCTGCCCGGGACGCTGTCCCGCGAACCGGTCGGCCAGCTCCTCGATCAGGAGGTCGGTCGAGACGGGGCGCACGCGCACCGGGGAAGCCTAGCCCGGGGCGGCTCGGGGCCGTCCGGGGCGGCTCGGGGGTTGCCCCGCGCTGCCGGGCCCGGGCTCGGGCTCGGTGCTTGCGCACCGGCGAGGCCCGGGCTGGGGCGCGCGCTGCCCGCGCGCCCGGGGTTCCTACTCGTGCGGCAGGACCACGATCCGCGCTTCGTCGGAGAGCCGGTAGCCGACCCCGTAGACGGTGGTGATCAGCGGCAGGTGCGAGCCCATCTTCACGCGCAGCCGGCGCACGTGGACGTCGACCGTACGCTCGCCGGTGTGCTCGTAGCCCCATACGGCGTTGAGGAGCTGGGTGCGGCTGAACACCCGGCGCGGGTGCTCGGCGAGGAAGAGGAGCAGGTCGAACTCGAGGCGGGTGAGCGGCAGCAGCCCCCCGTCGAGCAGCACCTGGCGCGACCCCGTGAGCAGACGGACCTCGACGCCACCCTCGCGGGCCGGCTCGGTGGTGATCCGCTCGGGCTCGGCCTGCGGCTGCTCGACGGCGACCGAGCCCTGGCCCGCCTCGACGAGCTCGCGGAGCGCGTCGAGCAGCCGGTGGGCCTGCGGAGGCAGGGTGTCGCCGGTGAGCGGGATGTTGAGCGTGACCGTCAGGGCGGCCGCCGGCGCCGGGGGTGCCGCGGCGCGCCGGATCGAAGCCACCCGGCCCGACCCTGTCGCATGTCGTCCCGTACGCCCCGGCAGGGCGGTGACCGGCATGAAGCCTCCCGCGTCAAAGAATGGAAACGCCGTGCGTCACAACGGCGATCGAATTAATGCATGCTTAAACCGCGGTCGATATTTCCGGTGTTCCGCCCGATGGGTCAAGGCGGCAACCACACTGTGGGAAACTCGTTCCATAACCGGACGATGCATCGTGTTTTCCCGCACAGACAATGCGATTACCGTCACGGAGGTTAACGGGGGGCATCCGTTTCCTGCAGTTGTGAATAAAGGGCGGTTTCCCGTGGTGAAGCGGGGGGTAGACGCCAGCCCGGCAGGGACGGCCAGCGCACGGTCAGCACCACCGTCTCCCGGTCTCCGGCCTGCCAGGAATGATCGTGACCGGGCCCCCAGACCACATAGTCGCCCGGTTCGCGCAAGACCACTGTGCGGTCTCGCAGTTCGATGTTGAAGCTGCCCTGGATCAACACCAGCAGAGCCGTGCGGGTCTCCCGGGTGGCCCAGGCGGCGCGACGCTCGCCCGGCGCGTGCACACCCCACTTCACCTCGACGGTTTCGCTGTGCAGCAGCTGCCCCGGGGGCATGAAATGACCCAGTAGCCAGCCCTGGTTGCGCGCGCCGTCCGCACCGGCGCGGCCGACGTAGACCCCGTCGGACACCCCTCACCCCCTCGCAGAATGCAGCGCAGATTAGCACCGTAGGCTGGCCGGCATGGCCGAGGAATTGGACGCCGAAACGATCGCGTTCGCACACCGGGTGTTCGACCTGGCGCGCTCCGGCGGCGCCGGCGAGCTCGCCGACTTCCTGGCCCAGGGCCTCCCGGCAAACCTGACCAACGACAAGGGCGACACGCTGCTGATCCTGGGGGCGTACCACAACCATCCGCCGGTCGTCGCCACGCTGCTCGAGCACGGCGCCGACCCGGCCCGGGTCAACGACCGCGGGCAGACCGCGCTCGCCGCGGCCGTGTTCCGCAAGAACGCCGAGACGGTACGGCTGCTGCTGGCCGCCGGGGCGAACCCGGACGACGGCAAGCCCAGCGCCCGCGAGACGGCCGAGTTCTTCGAGCTGCCCCAGATGACCGCCCTGCTGCGCGGCGAGTGACATGACGCTCGCCGGTGACATGAGCGCGGCCGCCGCGGAGGTGCTGGCGGCCCATCCGGAGGCGGGGGTCGCGTTCGGGGACCGGCACCGGCGCTGGATCGAATACCGGCCCGAGCCGCGTCCCGGCCTGTCGCTCGCCGACCTCGCACCCGGGCCGCGCAAGGCCGCACACCGCCTGCTGGCGACCGCGCTGAGCCCGGCGGCGTTCGCCCAGGCGATGGCGGTCGTCGCCCTCGAGGAGGTGCTGGACCGGCGCGAGGACGGGCGGCGCGGCCGGCACAGCGAGGACTACCGCGTCATCGTCTTCGGCACACCCGGCGACGACGAGTGGGCGTGGCGCTTCGAGGGCCATCATCTGTCGGTCAGCATGACCATCGCGGACGGCCGGGTCTCCCCCGCGCCGGTGTTCCTCGGCGCCAACCCGGCGCGGGTGGACGCACTCGGGCGGCCCGTGCTGCGGCCCCTCGGCGTCGAGGAGGACCTCGGGCGGGAGCTGCTGCTGTCGCTGTCGGCGGGGGCACGCCGTGTTGCGGTCGTGGGGGACGTCGCGCCGTACGATATCCGCACGGCGACCCACCCCCGGAGCGAGCCGATCGCACCGCCCGGCGTGGCACGGGCGGATCTGCGGCCCGGTGAGCGTGCGCTGCTCGACCAGCTCGTCGCCCTCTACCTGGGCAGGCTTCCCGACGAGCTGGCCGCGACGCTGGACCCGGCCGGCGGCGACGTGCACTTCGCGTGGGAGGGGCCGCCGCAGCCCGGGACCCGGCACTACTACCGGATCCAGGCCGACGACCTCGTCATCGAGTACGACAACACCACCGAGGACGGCAACCACGCGCACACGGTGCTGCGGCGCCCGCGCGGCGAGTTCGGCGGCGACATCCTCGCCGCCCACCACGCGGGCGAGCCGCATACCGGCTAGCTGTTCCCCCCGGAGGTGAGGCGGCGGCCCACCGCGGCGATGAGGCGGTCGAGCTCGGAGCCGAACGGGTTGTCGTGCACCAGGTACGTCCACGTCGCACTCGGCCGGACCAGCTCGGCGCGCTCCGGCTGCCAGCCGTCGCTGAAGTCGGTCTCCTCGAACGTCTCGATGGTGCGGCGCTCGATCTCGGTGAAGACCTTCTGGAAGGCCGGCACGGCCGCGCGGTGGAACTCGTCCAGCGGGTCGAGCTTGCCCAGCGCGCGCAGGTGCACGCCCTCGCGGACCTCGGACAGCTCGGCCAGGTGCTCGGCCCACAGCCGGTCCAGGTGGAAAAGGGCGATCGAGCGGGCCGCGTCGGACAGCACGTCCTCGTCGAGCTCCTTCGCCTTGTCCGGCGACCGCTCCAGCAGCATGATCGCCGCGACCTCGGAGGTCAGCAGCCGCTCGCGGCGCTCGGCCAGGGCGAGGCGCTGCTGCTCGATCACGACGCTGTAGCGCCAGGTGTTGCGGTGGATCTCGTGGTTGACGCCCTCGGCGACGCGCTGGGCGTGCTCGACGGCGTAGTCCACCTGCTCGTCGTGCACGACGCCGTCCATGTCCATCCGCGGCGACGACGGCAGGATGTCGCCGGCGTGCCGGGTGACCAGGTCGTCCTCGAGGCTGACGAAGAACACCGAGCCGCCCGGGTCGCCCTGCCGGCCGGCGCGGCCGCGCAACTGGTCGTCGACGCGGCGGCTGTCGTGGCGGCCGCTGCCGATCACGTAGAGGCCGCCGAGCTCGACGACCTTGTCGCGGTCCTTCTCGTCGCTGCCGCCCAGGCGGATGTCGACGCCGCGGCCGGCCATCTGGGTGGAGACGGTGACCGCGCCGAACGCGCCCGCCTCCTTGATGATCGCGGCTTCCTCGTCGTCGTTCTTGGCGTTCAGCACCACCGACGGGACGCCGGCCGCGGCGAGCTGCTTGGCGAGCAGCTCGGAGGCCTTCACGTCGAGGGTGCCGATGAGCACCGGCCGGCCCTTCTCGTGGGCCAGCTTGATCTCCTCGACCAGCGCCTCGTCGCGCATGTCGTGCGCCGAGTAGATGCGGTCCGGCTCGTCCTCGCGGATGTTCGGGGTGTTCGACGGGATGACCGCGACCTCGAGCTTGAAGTACTCGCGCAGCTGCTCACCGACGTGCACGGCGGTCGCCGTCATGCCGCAGACGGTCTTGTAGAGGGCGATGTACGCCTGCACGGTAATCGTGTCGAGGACCTCGCCCTCGGCGGTGGCGTGCAGCCCCTCCTTGGCCTCCACGGCCGCCTGGAGGCCGTCGGGCCAGCGGCGGCGCTGGGCGACCCGGCCGCGCATCTCGTCGATCAGCTCCACCGAGCCGTCCCGCACGATGTAGTCGACGTCGCGGCGCAGCAGGGCCCGGGCGTGCAGGGCCACGTTGACCGCCGAGAGCTGGGCGACGTGCTCGTCCGCGTAGAGGTCGATGCCCATCTTCTCCTCGAGGGCCTTCAGGCCGGCGTCGGTGAAGGCGACGCTGCGACCGTCGTCGGCGACCTCGAAATGCTTGCCGGCGCGCAGGTCCCGGACCAGCTCGGCGGCCTCGTGCACCGGGTCGCTCTCGCTCGTGGTGCTGCCGGCGAGGACCATCGGTACGCGGGCCTCGTCGATCAGGATCGAGTCGGCCTCGTCCACGATGGCGGTGGCGAGCTCCCGCTGCACCCGGTCGTCGACATCGGTCACGAGCTGGTCACGCAGGTAGTCGAAGCCGGCCTCGCTCACCGACACGTACGTGACGTCGGCCGCGTACGCTTCCCGGCGCTCCTCGGGCGTGGCGGCCTCGGTGACCCAGCCGACGGTCAGGCCGAGCAGCTTGTAGATGGGCTCCATCCAGGTCGCGTCGCGGCGTGCCAGGTAATCGTTGACCGTGAGCACGTGCACCGGGCCGTTGCCGAGGCGGACGTGCCCGTACGCGGCGATCGTCGCGGTGAGCGTCTTGCCCTCACCGGTGGCCATCTCGGCGACCTTGCCGGAGAGCAACGCCATCGCGCCGACCAGCTGCACGTCGTAGGGCCGCTGCTCGAGGGCGCGCCACGCGGCCTCGCGCCCGATGGCGCACAGCTCCTCGTAGCTGGTGGCCTCGCCGGCCGCGGCCGTCAGCGCCTCGTCGTCGAGCTCCCGCAGGGCTTCCTCACGGGCCTCGATGGCCGGCAACCGCTTCTCCAACGGCCCGAGATCGACCGTGGTGCCCGGACGCTGCAGAAACTTGCGGAACCGGCTCTTCAGCCGCTGAGACACACCCATGGCGCGTTACGGTACTTCACTTTCCTGCGGGCGGGGCGCCGACTCCCGCGCCGTTCACGGAACCAGCAGTTGGTGGGCCGCCAGCTCGCGGTAGAGCGGGCTGGACTCGACCAGCTCGCCGTGGGTGCCCTGGGCGACGACCCGGCCCGCCTCCAGCACGACGATGCGGTCGCTGTCGATCACCGTGGACAGCCGGTGGGCCACGACGACCAGCGTACGGCGCACCGCGGCGTTCGCGATCGCCTCGCGCAGGGCCGCCTCGTTGCGCGCGTCGAGGTTGCTGGTGGGTTCGTCGAGCAGCAGGATCGGCGCGTCGGCGAGCAGGGCCCGGGCGATCGCGAGACGCTGGCGTTCTCCGCCGGAGAGCAGTACGCCGCCCTCGCCCACCTGCACGTCCAGGCCCTCCGGCGTACGGGTGACGAGCACGCCCAGGTTGACCTCGTCGAGGGCGCGCAGCAGCCGGGCGTCGTCGGCGTCCGGTGCGGTGATCAGAAGGTTGTCGCGCAGCGTGCCGGCCAGCACGGGTGCCTCCTGCTCGACGTAGCCGAGCCGGCCGCGCAGCACCCGCCGGGGCAGCTCGCGGATGTCGTTGCCGTCCACGCGGATGGTCCCGCCGGTGGTCTCGTAGAAGCGCTCGACGAGGGCCAGGGTCGTGGACTTGCCCGCGCCCGAGGGCCCGACCAGGGCGACCCGGGAGCCGCGCGGGACGGTGAAGCTGACGTCGTGCAGCACCTCGCCGCCGCCCGGGTAGGCGAACGTGACGTGCTCGAACGCGAGCGCGTCCGGGTCTCTTCCCAGGGCCGGGGCCGGTGCCGTCGTCGCGTCGCCCGCGGTCTCCACCGGCAGGGCGAGCACCTCCTCGATCCGCTGCAAGGCGCCGAGGCCGGTCTGCAGCCGGGTGTACGCGTGCAGCGCCTGGCCCAGCGGGAGCACCAGGAAGAAGAGGAACAGGATGAACGCCACCAGGTCGCCGACGGTGAGCGCGCCGGCCGCCACCCGGGCCCCGCCGACGCCCAGCACCAGCAGGAACGCGCCCTGGGTCGCCGCGGTCGCCGCCGGGCCGATCAGCGCCTCGAGGCGGGCCACGCGCACGCCGGCCGCGTACGCCTCGGCCGCGCTGCGCCCCACGATCTCGGCCTCGCGGTCCTCGGCCCCGCCGGCCCGGATGGTGCGGACGGCCGTGATCGACCGCTCCACCGCCGAGGTCATCTCGCCTAGCCGCGCCTGCGCCTCCCGGGAGAGCCCGCGTACCCGGCGGGAGGCGGTGATCGCCACACCCATGCCGACCGCGAGGCCGGCCACGGCGACGCCGAGCAGCAGCGGGTCGAGGACCGCCATGGCGACGGTCGCGCCGGTCACCATGACCACGCCCGTGACCACCTCCAGCAACCCGGACGTGACGACGGCCCGCAGCAGGGTGGTGTCCGCGCCGACCCGGGAGAGGAGATCGCCGGTGCGCCGGGCGTCGTACTCGGGGATCGGCAGCCGCAGCAGATGGGACGCAAGCCGCCGCCGGGTGGTCAGGACGACGCCCTCGGCCGTGCGCTGCAGCAGGAAGTCGCGAATGCCGCCGAGCGCGGCCCCGGTGAGCAGCAGCGCGACGAGCAGGGCCACCGCGGCGCCGGCCGGGCGGCCCGCCGAGATGTCGTCGAGCACGGTACGCACCAGGAGGGGTTGCACCAGCGCGGCCGCGGCACCGGCCAGGGACAGCACGGCGACGGCGGCCAGGGTGAACCGGTATCGGCGCAGGTAGGGCAGGAGCGCGGGCAGACCAACTCCGCTGGCGTCCATGTCGGAGAGCGTATCCGGCCCGCGGCAGTTCCAGTCCGCGTGACCTCGCGCGTTTGCCCTGGGATGTCGGCGGGCAATGGATGCGAACGACGTGACGGACACGACGCGACGGTGACAAAAGGGGGCACATGTCGAGCCAGCTCGTCTGCCGCCCGGAGCAGGACCTCCCGGTCGCCGTCCTGCGGGTCAGCGGAGTGCTCGACACGATGACCGGCGACGCCCTGGAACACGCCGTGACGCGCAGCCTGTCGGCCCAGCCGGAGGCGCTGCTGGTCGACGTCAGCGAGCTCGAGGTCGCCGACCCCGGCGCCCTGGACGTGCTCAGCGCGATCATCTGCCGGACGGCCGAGTGGCCCGCCGTACCGGTGGTGCTGTGCGGGGCCGAGCCCGAGACCGCCCGGACGATCCGCGACTGGCCCGGCTGCCATGCGCTGAGCACCGAGGAGAACTGCGAGAAGGCGCTGGCCGCGGCCGAGCGGCGGGACGAGCCGGAGCGCCGGATCCGGGTGCGGCTGCGCCCCGTGCCCGACGCCTGTCGCCAGGTGCGCCAGCTCGTGTCCCAGGCCTGCGCCGCCTGGCAGGTCAGGGAGCTCGCCGCCACCGTCGGGCTGGTGGCGACCGAACTGGTGGCGAACGTGGTGCGCCACGCCCACACCACCATGGAACTCTCTCTCGGCCTGCGCGACGGGTTGCTCTACCTGACGGTGCGCGACGGCAGCCGGCGGCTGCCGCGGCCCAGGGATCCGGCCTTCACCGACGCGGGCGGCCGCGGCCTGCATCTCGTCCGAGAACTCACCGACGCCTGGGGTGTGCTGCCGGTTCCCGACGGTAAGGTGGTCTGGACGAAACTCACGACGGGAGCGGCGTGACTGCCGAACACCGCGATGTGATCGCCGTCGGCGCCTCCGCCGGTGGTGTGGAGGCCCTTCGCGCCCTGGTGGGTGGGCTCCCGCCGGAATACCCCGGTACCCTCCTGGTGGTCTTGCACGTGCCCCGCGAGTCGCCCAGCGCGCTGCCCGCCATCCTGTCCCGCAGCGGCCCGTTGCAAGCCACGGCCGCGGTCGACGGTGACCAACTGGAACCGGGCCGGATCTTCGTGGCTCCCAACGACCATCACTTGCTGGTCCTGGAGGGGCGGATCCGGCTCACCCGCGGCCCCGCCGAGAACGGCCACCGTCCCGCGGTCGACCCGTTGTTCCGCTCCGTGGCCCGGGCGTACGCTGAACGCGCCGTGGGGGTCGTGCTCTCCGGTTCCCGGGACGACGGCGCCGCCGGGCTGGCGAGCATCACCGCCCGAGGGGGCACGGCTGTCGTGCAGGACCCGGACGACGCGCTCTATCCCTGGATGCCCCGTGCGGCAATGGCCCACGTGACACCGGACCACATCGTGCCCGCCGCCAAGATTGGCGGCCTCCTCGCCGGGATCACCGCCATGGATCTGCCCGACCCCCTCCCTCGCGAGGACGACAAGCTGCTCGAGGCCGAAGTGGCGATATCCGAGCTGCGACCCCTGACCACCGAAGATCTCGACGCCACCCCGGCCGGATTCGGCTGCCCCTCCTGCGGCGGCAGCCTGTTCCAACTCCCGGAGCAGCGGGTGCCCCGCTACCGCTGCCGGATCGGGCATGCCTGGTCCCCCGAGAGCCTGATCGACGAGCAGGCGCTCGCCCTGGAGGGGGCCCTGTGGATGGCGCTGCGCGCGCTGGAGGAGAAGTCCGCCCTGAGCCGGCGGATGGCCGCCAGGGGTTCCCGGCTCCCGGGGACCACCGACCGCTACCACCACATGGCCCGTGACGCCGAGGACGCCGGCGCGGCGATCCGCCGGCTGATCGAGCGGCTCGGCTCGTCGACGCCGCGCGACGCGGCATCCTCGTCCTGACCTCGGAGCGGGCCTTGCGATACGGTCGGAGCGTGAACTCGGTCGACCCGGATTTCGAGACGCTGCTCCTCTACCTGAAGGAGTCGCGGGGTTTCGACTTCACCGGCTACAAACGCTCCAGCCTCATGCGCAGGGTGAATCGGCGTATGTCCCAGGTGGCCGCCGCCGACTACCCGGAATACCTGGACTACCTGCAGGTGCACCCGGACGAGTTCACCCTGTTGTTCAACACCATTCTGATCAACGTCACGGGCTTCTTCCGGGATCCCGACGCCTGGAGCTACCTGCGCACCCAGGTGCTCGAGCCGATGGTGGCGAACGGGGCCCCCGGCCAGCCCCTCCGCGTATGGTCCGCCGGATGCGCGTCCGGCGAGGAGGCCTACACGCTGGCGATCTTGCTCGCCGAGATCATGGGCGCCGACGCCTTCCGCGAGCGGGTGAAGATCTACGCGACCGATGTGGACGAGGAACAGCTCAACGAGGCTCGCCAGGCCACCTTCGGCCAGCGCGAGATGCAGGCGGTGCCGCCGGAGCTCACGGGCAGGTACTTCGAGCAGACCGGCAACCGATTCACGTTTCGCAAGGACCTGCGGCGCTCGGTGATCTTCGGCCGTAACGATCTCGTGCAGGACGCCCCGATCTCCCGCATCGACCTGCTGACCTGCCGCAACACGCTGATGTACTTCAACGCGGAGACGCAGGCGAAAATCCTGTCGCGGTTCCACTTCGCCCTCGCCAACGGCGGCGTGCTCTTCCTCGGCAAGGCCGAGATGCTGCTCAGTCACGGCACCCTGTTCACGCCCATGGACCTCAAGCGCCGGGTGTTCCTCCGGGTTCCGCGCGTCACGCCGATCGCCGGCCCCGCCTTCGCCGAACCCCTCCCGGAAGCCGCCGTCGGGGTCGCCGGTCTCGACGAGCTGCGGACCGAGGCGTTCGCGGGGAGCCCGCTCGCCCAGCTCGGCCTCGCCTCCGACGGATCGGTGGCGCTGACCAACCGCAGCCTAGAGAAGCTGTTCGGAGTGTCCTCCCGGGACATCGGGCGGCCCTTCCGCGACCTCGACCTGTCGTACCGGCCGGCGGAGCTGCGCCGCTACATCGAACGGGCCCAGCTCGAACGGCGCACGCTGCGCATCACCGACATCGAGTACGGGCGCAACGGCGACCTCACCCACCTCGAGGTCGAGGTCAGCCCGCTGACGGGCAGCGACGGCAGCCTGCTGGGCGTCAACCTGATCTTCCACGACGTCACGGCCGCGCGGCGCCTGCAGGAGGAGCTGGAACACGCCAACCAGCAGCTCGAGGCCGCGTACGAGGAGCTCCAGTCCACCAACGAGGAGTTGGAGACCACGAACGAGGAACTCCAGTCGACGGTCGAGGAGTTGGAGACCACCAACGAGGAACTCCAGTCGACCAACGAGGAACTGGAGACGATGAACGAGGAGCTCCAGTCGACCAACGACGAGCTGCAGAGCATCAACGACCAGCTGAGGATCAGCACCGTCCAGCTCGACGAGGCGAACTCGTTCCTGGAGACGGTGCTGACCAGCCTGCGCGCCGCAGTGGCCGTCGTGGACCGCGACCTGCGCATCCGGATGTGGAACCGGCGCGCGGAAGACCTCTGGGGCCTGCGCACCAGCGAGGTCGTCGGCCAGCACTTCCTGAACCTCGACATCGGCCTGCCGTTCGAACAGCTGAAGCCGATGCTGCGGGGATCGCTGGGCGAGGACGGCAGCTCCGGTGAGGTGTCCGTCGACGCGGTCAACCGGCGGGGCCGCCCGGTCGTGGTCCGGGTGGCCTGCGCCCCCCTCCGCGCCCAGGACAGCGCCAAGGAGACGGAAGGTGCGATCATTGTGATGGAGGCCGACGACACCTGACAGTTTCACCTCCGCAGGGTCGGGTATGCGAAGGCTTCACTGGGCATGGAGGGACCAGCGGTGAGCGTCGAGACACGGGTGACGGCGGACGGCGGACGGTTGCTCGTCGGCCTTTCCGGCCGGCTCGATCTGCTCGATGTGGCGCCGCTGCGCCACTCCTTGCTGAAATGCATCGCTGAGCACCCCGACGCATTGATGCTGGACCTCTCGGAGCTCTCCGTCGCGGAGCCGCTCGCCCTCTCGGTGTTCCCCTCGGTCGCCCGGCAGGCCGCACGCTGGCCCGCCATCCCGGTGGTGCTCTGCGCCCCTCGCCCGGAGACCCGGCAGGCCCTCGGGCTGGCGACCAACCGTCAGATGGCGCTCATCGACACCGTCGACATCGCCCGGAGCATGCTCGCCGACGACCGAACGGTGCTGCCGACCATCACCGACGACCTGCTGCCGATAAGAGGCGCCGCCCGGCAGGCGCGCAACGTGGCCACCGACGCGTGCCTGCGCTGGGAGCTGCCCCACCTCGTCGCTCCGGCCAGCCTGATCGCCAGCGAACTGGCCAGCAACGGCGTCGACCACGCGCACACCATGATGACGCTGCGGATGAGCATCCGAGGCCGCTACCTGCACATCGCGGTCCGCGACGGCGCCGTGAAGCCGCCGGAACTGCGCGCCACCACCACGCCCGCCGCCGCCGACGGACGCGGGCTGCTCCTGGTGGAGGCGACCGCGCACTCCTGGGGCTGGCTGCCCTGCGACGGCGGCAAGGTCGTCTGGGCGTCCCTGGCCGTCCGCTGAGCCGCGGTCAGCCCTGGCCCAGCAGATTCTGCAGGCCGGACACCGCGAGGATGCGGGCGACGTACGGCTGGGCACCGGTGAGAACGAGCCCGGACCCCGCCGCCGACGCGGTATCCACCAGCACGGCGACACCGGCGGCGTCGATCAGTGGCACGCCGGCCAGGTCGATCACCAGACGGTCACCGCCGGCCGTGGAGATCGCGTGCCGCAGCGAGGTACGCAGCCGCTCGGCCGTGTCCCGGTCGACCTCGCCGTGCACCCGTACGGTGAGCGCGCCGTTGCCGCGCTCCACATTGACCTGCATACCGTGGATGTCGGCGGGCCCGTTCGCACCCTCCCAGCGCGGCAGCGCGTCGCTGAGCATCGCCTCCCGCAGCCAGGCGAGCGACCGGCTCAGCAGCCGCGACACATGCATCTGGGAGATGCCGAGCTCGGCGGCGATCTCCGCCTGGGTGCGGTTGCCGTAGAACCGCATCGCCAGCATCCGCCGCTCGCGGGCGGGCAGGCGCAGCAGCAACCCGGCGACGGTCAGCTTGTCGTCGACCATCTCCAGATCGCTGTCATGACCGCCGAGCAGATCCCCGAACTCCACGGGGCCGTCCCCGCCGGCCGGCGCGTTCAGCGAGGAAGGCGAATAGCCGGCCGCGGACTCGAGCGCCTCCATCACCGCCGCCTCGCTCACCTTCAGGCGTTCGGCCAGCTCCAGCGGGGTGGGTGTGCGCGACAGCTCGGTGGTCAGCACCATCGAGGCGTGCCCGACCTCCAGGCTCAGATCCTGGATGCGCCGGGGCACATGAACCCCCCAGGTCCGGTCCCGGAAGTGCCGCTTGATCTCACCGGAGATCGTGATGACGGCGTACGCCGTGAAGGAACCGCGCTCGGGGTCGTACCGGTCGATGGCCTTGACCAGACCGAGCCGCGCGACCTGCTCGAGGTCCTCCAGGGACTCCCCCCGGCCACGATAGCGGCGGGCCATCCGGCCGGCGAAGGGCAGACAGGTACGGGTGAGAGCATCCCGCAGAACGGCGCGCTCCGCGCCCGAGGCACCGGCCATCCGCGTCGCGTAATCGATCGCGGCGGCGTCCAGATCCTCCAGAACACGCGTCTGCGTGTCGTCCTGCGCGGGCATGCTGATCCCCCTCGACCTGGCGCGGTCCCTCGGCGCCCCCACAGGTGGGCCGCCTCGGAGATTCCGATGCAGCGACCTCAGGCGAACGACCCCCGTGCCCGCCCGAGTCATCCGTCTTCCGCCGACGCTACTGCCCCGGACCCACCGGGCCAAAACACATCGACCAGAATCGTGACGCACAGTGTACGTCCCCCCACGGCGAGCGGCATGGCATGTCACACCGAGGCGCCTTCGTGTCGTACCGCAGGCCCCGCCGCGGGGTGTCGGGCGCGCTCAGCCGGACCTCATTGCTGGGGACGGGACGGAAGTCCGCTCGGCGTCTCCCCGTCGTTCTTCGGAGGGTCCCAGCCGGGAACGGTCCGCGGGGCGTCGCCGCCCGCAGCCGGACGCTGCGGCTGCCCGGTCGAGGCACCGGTCGGCTCGGCCGGCGCACCCTCGGCCGGACGGTTGAGCTGACCCATGTCCGGCGGCTCGAGCGGCGGCCGCTTCGCCCGCGGCGCCGGCTGCGAAGACGCCGACTCACCCTCGCCCAGACCAAGACCCGACGGCGCACCACCCTGCTGCCCCGAACCCGACGGCGCAGCCCCCTGCTGCCCGAGACCCGACGGCGTGGGTGCTTGCTGACCCAGACCCGAGGTGGCGGGACCGGCTTGCTGGGCTGCCGGTGGCCTCGTGGACTCCCCGTCGCCGACAGGGCGGTTCACCTGACCCATCTTGGGTGGCTCGAGCGGGGGCCGGGTGCGTGCCGCCGGCGTAGCCCGGAGAAACACGCTCTCGGCTGCCGACACGCTGGAGGTGGCCGGCGGCGACGGGGTTTCCGGCGCTGCAGGCGAAGCCGAGGCCGCCGGGGCGCCCGGAACCGCCGAAGCAGCCAGGCCGCCCGGAGCCGCCGGAGCCGCCGGAGCCGCCAGGCCACTCGGAGCAGGAGCCGTCAGGCCACTCGGGGCCGGCGCCGGCGGGGCCGGCGGGGCGCCCGTGGGCGGGGCCGCCGGGCCGGTCGGCGCCTGACCCGCTGGGGAAAGACCGGACGCTGATGGCGCCGGGGCAGCCTGCGAAAGACCCGAGGCGGCGCCGGTCTCCGCAGGATTCAGGGCCGCGGCAGCCTGTTGAAGACCGGACAGTGAGGCGGCAGCGGGCGCCGGCTGGCCAAGACCGGAAGCCGCAGCGGGCTGCGGGAGACCGGAACCCGTGGCGCCCCCCGAAAGACCCGGCGTCCCAGCGGCCTGCGAGAGTCCCGAGCCACCGGAAGCCTGCGAGAGGCCCGACGCTCCGCCGGCCTGCGCGAGGCCCGACGCCCCGCCGGCCTGCGCGAGGCCCGAGGCCGCGCCGGCCTGCGGGAGATCGGAAGCTGGGGCCGGCGTGGCCGCGGGCGGTGGTGTCAGGCCGGAGGCGTCCGGCGTGGCATCGGCCGGCTGAGCCTCTCCGGCGGGGGTAGGGCCGGGCGCCGCCGACGCGTCGAGGTCAGCGGGGTGGAACGGTTTGACCGGCGGCGCCTCACCCGGGTGGTAGGGCGAGACCAGCGGTTCCTGCGGCCGGGCCGTCGGGGTGAAGCGGGGTGCGTCGAGAGGCCGATTCTGCTGGATGAACAGCGGCGGGCCGAGCAGGAGCGGGTCGACGTCCGGGATCTGGCGGCGCCGCTCTTCCGGCTCCGGTGAAGGCGGGGCACCCGGCGGCTGCGCTCCGTTCCGCGGGGCCTCCGGCGCCTCGGAGACGTGCGGCCAGCTCGTCGGCGCCGGGGCTCCGAGGAGACCGGGCTGCTCGGTGAACGGCTGCGGTGCCGGAGCTTCCGGAAAGCCGGACTGCTCGACGGGGGGCTGGGGAGCCGGAGCCCCCAGGAGACCGGACTGCTCGACCGACGGCTGCGGAGCCGGAGCCCCCAGGAGACCGGACTGCTCGACCGACGGCTGCGGAGCCGGAGCCCCCGGGAAACCGGACCGCTCGACGGGGGGCTGCGGAGCGAGGGCGCCCGGGAAGGCGGACGGCTGTGGTGCCGGGCCCAGACCCGAGGGTGCGGCGGTTTCATCCGGCAGCTCCGGGGCCGGCGCCGAGAAGGACGGGCCGGAAGGTTCGTTGCGGGAGCGGTCGGATGGCGGCGGCGCGATCGGTTCGCGGGCGGCGTCGACCGGCGGCAGCCCCGGCGAGGCGGATTTGAGCGGCGGCGGAGTCAGTGAGCCTGGGCCATGTGGCGGGGTCGAGGTGGCGGGGCCGCCCGGCGAGCTCAGCGAACCAGGACCAGCCGGCGGAGTCAACGAGGCCAGGTCCGGCGCCGGAGTCGGCCTGGGCGGGGCAGGTGGCGGAGTCAGCGTGGGCGGGGCCGGCGGCGACGTCAGCGTGGGCTGGGGAGGCGGCGGAATCAGCGTGGGCGGGGCCGGCGGCGACGTCAGCGTGGGCTGGGGAGGCGGCGGAGTCAGCGTGGGCGGGGCCGGCGGCGATGTCAGCGTGGGTGGAGTGGGCGGCGGAGTCAGCGACGCGAGGTCGGCCGGCGGGTTGGGATCCGCGTACTTCGGCTCGGACAGCGGCGCCGGTGTGAGGGCGAAGGAAGGCGGCGGGGGGAAGGAAGGCGGCGGGGGGAAGGGTGCGTGGGGCGCGGGAGTGGAAGAGGACGGCCCCGCGGGAGAGGTGGGAGCCGAGAAGGACGGTCCCGCGACAGGGGTGGGAGCCGAGAAGGACGGGAGGGTGGGCTCGGGCGCCGAGGGGGCAGGCGGCGGAGTGGCTGCTGGTGGGAGGGCTACGGTGGCCTGCTGGGTCGCGGTCGTCGGGGGGCCGGCCGGGGAATTGCCCAGGCCGCCGCGGGCCGCCGCGATCAGGCCTGACGATTCGGCGAGGCCGGCGGCCTCGACCACTTCTGCTGCTGCGAGGCCCGCGGTGCAGGGCAGGGGTTCGCCGCAGGCCGGGCAGACCGTGATGCCGTCGTGCGGGCCGCGGCCGCCCGCGTGGGCCTGGACCATCTCCCAGGCCGTCCGGGCCAGGACGCTGTCCGGGTTGATGTAGTTCGTGCTGCTCACGGCCATACCGTCCCACCCCCGTAGCTCGCCTGTGACAGGCGTTCAGGGTCCAGTTCACCGTGAACCGGGCAGCTCTGGGCCGCTTTTGCCCAATCGGTAGACGGACGGGTGGGCGGGGGTTTGCCGGTGGGGGGCCAGGGGCATCGTCGCGCCATGGGTGTTGCGGCGGAGCGGGCTGATGAGCATGGGGCGGTCGTCGTTCCTTATGAGGACGGGCCGTTGCTGCTGCGGGGGGATTTCGTCCTGCGGACTCCGGACGGGCAGGTGATCGAGCCGGGTCGCAGCACGGTCGCGCTCTGCCGGTGCGGGAAGTCGGCCATCAAGCCTTTCTGCGACGGTACGCACAAAGCGATCGGCTTCCGTGCCGGCACCGGCCGCGACACCCCGGCCCCCCGCGCCGACTGAGCCGACGAGGACCGGGCAGCACCGACCACCGGCTGGGTCAGGTTCGCAGGGACGACTCCCCTGCCTCCCAGCGGGACAGTACGTACTCCGCCCAGCGGTCCTCCATCGTCAGCACGCAGCGGGCGCCGAACAGGACGTCCCCGGCCAGTTCCGGTTCCGCCTTGCAGAACGAGCCGCACATGTCGAACGCCGCGATCTGTTCGTGGACCGCGTCCGCCTCGACGTGCTCGTCGTAGAAGCGCGTGGCGTTCTCGTCGCCGCCGAGGCGGCGCAGGCCGTTGCCGTACGCGCGGTTGGGGCCGGTCGAGGTCATCTCGTACGCGGCCAGGTGCCCGAGCAGCGCCCCGCGCAGCCGCCGGTGCAGGCCGAACAGCGACATGAGGTTGTTGTTCGCCAGGGTCTGCCACGGCACCAGGTCCACGTACGCCCCGTACGTGGTGTCGAGGCCGAGCGCGGTCATCGTGTCCTTGAACATCTCCTGGTGCATGCGGCCGACCGCGCCCCCGCCGTACTCGTCGATCTGGACCTCGATGAGGGCGGCCTTGGCCTTGCCGCCGAGCCGGGGGATCGCGAAGGTGTGGGGGTCCGCCTCGCGCAGGTGGTAGACGGAGCGGTGGGTGGCGAATTCGCGGAACTGCTCGTAGGTGGCGCGGCCGCGGACGTAGCCGGACAGCGACGGGCCGCCGGTCTCGCGGGTCATGGCGATCAGCGTGTGGGGGACGTCGTCGGTGTCCTCGGGTACGGGCAGCCGCCGCAGTTCCGCCTCGAAGTCCCCCTCCAGCCGGCCGCGCAGCGCGAGCATGCCCGGATGCCATTCCCAGGTGTCGTCGACCCCGTCCCAGCCTCGGTAGTGCAGCTCGTAGAGGACGAAGAGGCTCAGATGCAGGTCGTCGTCCGAGTCCGGGACGCCGGCGGTGAACTCGTGCGGCGCCTGGGTGAGTGCCGTGATGACGGCGTCCGACACGGGGCCTCGGGGCGAGGGCAGCTTCATGCGCCACTTCCTGATCGAGAGGAACGGACCGGAGGGATTCCCGGTCCGCGGCGCTCCAAACGATCACGACAGGCGGGGGCGAGAGTTCGTGAGTCGCGAATTCACTCACTGTGGTCGAAACATCGCTCTCCGTACCATGAGGACATCCCCCAGGAGGTGATCCCCATGGATGACACCGAGCTGTACCGCGAGCGGATCCTCCGGCACGCCGGTCCGGTCATCACCGGGCGGTTTCTCGGCTTCCGCGCCTCGTACACCCGCGAGGTCCGGGTCGGGCAACCGCTGCTCATCGCCGTGTTCGTGACGGCGTCCATCGCCCAGACGCTCGGCTCGCTGCTGCTCGCGCTCGTGCGCCGCGGCGGTGGCGGCACGCGGCGCAAGTTCAAGGACCTCAAGAAGGGCCCCGAGTATCTCGTCACGCCGGTGCGGCTGCGCGACGACCTCGGGCAGACGTACGAGGTCGAGATGCACGGCCAGCTCCCCCAGTCGGCGCTGCACCGCGGCGACCTCGTCCAGGTGCGGACCGTCGCCCAGAAGGACCCGGACCTGCCGGTGAAGCTGCACCAGATCCTCAACCTGGAGACGCTGCAGCCGTACACGCCGCGGATCCCGACGCTGTGGTCCCACCTCGGGCCGGGGTTGCTGATCCAGGCCGTGCTGGGCCTGGCCGTGGCCGCCGCCGTCACGACGGCCTGGATCAGCTGACGGGGGTCAGAGCCGCGACAGCGGGACCACCGCGGCCATCGCCCGGTCCCCGGCGTCGTTCGGGTGCAGGTGGTCCCCGCTGTCGTACGCCGGCAGCAGCCGCTGCGGATCCGCCGGGTCGCGGGTCGCGGCGTCGAAGTCGGCGAGGCCGTCCAGGGTCCCGTCGCCGCCGGCACGGATCCACGCGTTGACGGCGACCCGGGTACGTTCGAGCTCGGGCGTCCAGGAGCCCCAGCCCTTCCACGCCATGATGGTGGCGCCGACGACCCGCAGCCCCCGCGCGTGCGACTGGGCGGAGATCTGCGCCAGCCCGGCGATGATCTGCTCCGGGTCGTCCTGGTGCGGGGTCTGCTGGATGTCGTTGATGCCCTCGAAGACGATGACCGTCCGCGCCCCGGCCCGCTCCAGCACGTCCCAGTCCAGCCGGGTCAGCGCGCTGGGGCCGAAGGTGCTGTAGATGGTGTAGTCCGGCGCGTTGCTGTCCAGCAGGATCCGGTTGCCGCTGATCCCGGAGTTGGCGACGCCGTAGTCGGGCACCGGGCTGCCAGCGAGCCGGGCGGCGAGGTAGTCGGTCCACCGCCGGTTGGCACCCCAGGTCGAGGTGACGCCGTCGGTGATGGAGTCGCCCAGGGCGACCACCGTGCCGGGGCCGCCGGAGACGTCGACGCCGTTGACGTAGTGCCAGACCCGCGTCGTCTCACCGAATGCGGTGGCGCTCTCCTCGCCCGCGTGGTCGGCCGGCCCGCGGCTGAAGAAGGAGTCCTGCATCGCGGCGGGGTGGTACGTCACGGTGCCGGACGGCTGCGGTGTCCACGTACTGACGAGCACGTCCCGGTCGGCGGCCACCGGCAGGTCGACGGGGTCGCTGAGCACCTCGGCCCGGGCCGGGACGGTGATCGACGTACGCCCATGGAACCGCACGTCGCGCAGCGTCCCCGGCCGCGCGGAGCCGTCGCTGGGGTCGATGGTGCCGTCGCGGCGGCCGCCGGTGTGCGCGGAGACGGCGACCGTGACGTGCCCCATCAGCACCGGCTGCGTGCCGAACCGGTTCGACAGGTGGATCCGTACGCTGCTGCCGCCGGTCGTGGTGTGGACGACGTTGCGGATGGTGAAGCCCGCGTACCCCTGTTCCACGCCGGAGACCGCGGCGGCCGGCGCGGTGGCCCATGCCGTGGTCCAGCCGGACTCGCGCTCCCGCGCGTCGGCCGGGCCTGCCAGCCCCGCGACCAGCAGAATGGACGCCGCGAGGATCCGGGAAAGTCTGCGCATCGTTGCCTCCCCACCGGGTACAAGACAACGATCAGTCTCGATGTCTTGCGGGCGTCTGTAAAGCGATTGCGAAGGCTGGGAAAAGGGCACGTGCAGGGTGCGCCGGGAGGCGGACTGGCAGATCATAGGGATGGGCTCGCGGAAGGGCGGTGCGCGGTGGGCGAAGAGGTCGAGCGTCGGGAGTTCAGCCGCGAGGACCGGACGAGGTACCGGCAGAAGATCCGCCGCAGCCTCGACGTGTTCGCCTCGATGCTGCGCGAGTCGCGCTTCGAGTTCGAACGGCCGCTGACCGGCATGGAGATCGAGCTCAACCTCGTCGACGGCAACGCCGACCCGGCGATGCGCAACGCCGAGGTGCTGGCCGCGCTCGAGGACCCGGACTTCCAGACCGAGCTGGGCCAGTTCAACGTCGAGATCAATGTGGCGCCGCGGCGGCTGGCCGGCGACGAGAACGCCGACCTGGAACGCGAGCTGCGGGCCAGCCTCAACAACGCCGAGGAGCACGCCCGGCGTACCGGGGCGCACATGGTGATGATCGGCATCCTGCCGACGCTGCGCAAGGAACACCTGACCGCGGACGCGCTCTCGGCCAACCCGCGCTACGCGCTGCTCAACGAGCAGATCTTCGCGGCCCGCGGCGAGGACCTCGACATCCGCATCGACGGCATCGACCGGCTCGCCGTCACCACCGACACCATCGCGCCCGAGGCCGCCTGCACCAGCACCCAGTTCCACCTGCAGGTCAGTCCCGCGCAGTTCGCCGCGTACTGGAACGCCGCGCAGGTGATCGCGGGCGTACAGGTGGCCCTCGGCGCCAACTCACCGCTGCTGTTCGGCCGGGAGCTGTGGCGGGAGACCCGCATCCCGCTGTTCGAGCAGGCGACCGACACCCGCTCGGAGGAGATCCGGGCCCAGGGCGTACGCCCGCGCGTATGGTTCGGCGAGCGCTGGATCACCTCGGTCTTCGACCTGTTCGAGGAGAACGTGCGCTACTTCCCCGCGCTGCTGCCGATCTGCGACGGGGAGGACCCGGAGCAGATCCTGGAGAGCGGCGACATCCCGCAGCTGAGCGAGCTGCGGCTGCACAACGGCACCGTCTACCGCTGGAACCGCCCGATCTACGCGGTGGTGCGGGACCGCCCGCATCTGCGGGTGGAGAACAGGGTGCTGCCCGCCGGCCCGACCGTCGTGGACACCGTCGCCAACGGCGCCTTCTACTACGGGCTCGTCCGCATGCTGGCCGAGGCCGAGCGTCCGGTCTGGACGCAGATGTCGTTCAGCGCCGCGGAGGAGAATTTCCACTCGTGCGCCCGGCACGGCCTCGCCGCGTCGGTCTTCTGGCCGGGGCTCGGCTACGTACCGGTCTCGGAGCTCGTGCTGCGCCGGCTGCTGCCGCTCGCCCATGAAGGCCTGGAGGCATGGGGCGTGTCGGGCAAGGAACGCGAACGGCTGCTCGGCATCATCGAGCAGCGCTGCCTGACCGGCCGCAACGGCGCGACGTGGCAGGTGGAGACCCTGCACGCCCTCGAGGGCGACGGCATGGACCGGCAGGACGCGCTGCACGAGATGCTGCGCCGCTATCTGCCGCCGATGCACGAGAACGTGCCGGTGCACGAATGGCCGCTGTCCTGAGCCCGCGACAATGGGCGGCATGCCTCAGCTCGTCGACTCCGTTCTCGCCCCCGGCAGCCTCGCCCGCCTGACCCAGCCCACCCTCGACGCCGGCGACTTCGTGCTCCGCCCCTGGGCGGCCGCCGATGCCGACGCGGTTGCTCAGGCGCACACGGACCCGGCCATCCAGCACTGGCACGCGCGGTCGATGACCCGCGACGAGGCGGACGCGTGGGTGGCGCGGTGGCCGCAGCGGTGGCAGGCGGAGACCGGCGCCGGCTGGGCGATCGCCGGCGACGGGCTGCTCGGGCAGATCAGCCTGCGCCGCATCGACCTCGCCGAGGGCGACGGCGAGATCTCGTACTGGGTGCTGCCCTCCGCGCGGGGCCGGCGGGTCGCGTCGCGGGCGCTCGAGGCGATGACCCGGTGGGCGTTCGCGGAACTCGGGCTGCACCGCATCGAGGTGCGCCACTCGACCCGCAACGAGCCGTCCTGCAAGGTCGCCGAGCGGGCCGGGTACGCGTACGAGGGCACGCTGCGCAGCCAGGCCCTGCACGCCGACGGCTGGCACGACATGCACCTGCACGCCCGGATCGCCGGCTAGCGGCAGGCGACGGCGACCGCGACGCCGCGGAGGATCGTCTTCGGGACCAGCAACTGCGCACCCGGCCCGGCCGCGGCCAGGGCGGCGGCCTCGGCGACGCTGGGCACGCCCGCCATCGCCGCGACCCGGGCGGACGGATGCGGCGCCACGACGACCGCGAGCCGCTCCGGCGCGAAGACCACGAGGGCCCATCCGCGACGGCGGGCGAACGGCTCGAGCACCGGCGCCCGGCGGTCCAGGGTCGCCACCGCGGTCACGTCCGCGGGGGTCAGGCCGGCGAGGGTCAGCGCACCGTCGGCGGCGGCGTCCAGTTCGGGCGGCCACACGGTGGCGCGGGCCCCGATGCCGAGGACGACCGTCACGCGGCGGCGGCCACGTTCGCGGCGGCCGTCACCACCCGGTGCGCGATCGCCTCGTCGGCGGCCCAGTGCAGGTGCAGATAGGAGGCGTGCAGGGCGGGTGCGGCGAAGCCCTCGGGGTCGGCGCCCCGCCACGCCCAGGCCGCTCCCCCGGCCGGCTCCAGCAGCAGCCCGGAACGCGGGTGGACGGTGGTGCGGTGGAACTCGTGCCCGGTGATGCGCGCGCCCGCCGGCAGCAGCGGGCTGCCGGTCAGGGCCACCGCGTCGCGGTAGCCCAGCGTCAGGGACGGGGTCATCGCCGCGTCCGCGTCCAGGACACCGCACATCGGGGCGCCGTCCAGGGTGCGGCAGAGCCAGAGCAGGCCGGCGCACTCCGCGACGATCGGCAGGCCCGCCGACGCCGACGCGGCCACCGCCCGGCGCAGCGGCTCGTTCGCGGACAGCTCGCCCGCGTACACCTCGGGGAAGCCGCCGCCGACGATCAGGGCCCGGGTTCCCTCCGGCAGGGTCTCGTCGCGCAGCGGGTCGACCACCACCACCTCCGCGCCCGCGCCGGTGAGCAGCTCGGCCGTCTCCGCGTACGCGAAGGTGAAGGCCGGCCCGCCGGCGAGCGCGACCACCGGACGGCCCGGCACCGGTTCCTTCGCGACGGGGGTCCACGGCTTCGCGGACAGCGGCGGAGCGGACCGGGCGAGGGCCAGCACCGCGTCGAGGTCCACCGAGGACTCCACCAGGGCGGCCAGCGCCGCGACCGACGCCAGCGCCTCGGCCCGGCGCTCGGCAGCCGGCACCAGGCCGAGATGCCGGGACGGTGCCTCGACGGCGGAGGCGCGGCGCATCGCACCGAGCACCGGCGTGCCGACCTCCTCGCACGCCTCCCGCAGCAGCGCCTCGTGCCGGTCCGTGCCGACCTGGTTGAGGATCACCCCGCCCAGCCGCACGGTGCCGAAGCTGCGGAAACCGTGCACCAGCGCGGCGACCGACCGGCCCTGCGCGGCGGCGTTGACGACCAGCACGACCGGCGCGTCGAGCAGCCCGGCCACGTGCGCCGTCGAGCCGGTGTCCCCGGCACCCGTCCGGCCGTCGTAGAGCCCCATGACCCCCTCGACCACGGCGAGGTCGGTGCCCGCCGAGCCGTGCGCGAACAGCGGCCCGATCCGGTCCTCGCCCACCATGACCGGGTCCAGATTGCGTCCCGGACGCCCCGCGGCGAGCGCGTGGTAGCCCGGATCGATGTAGTCCGGACCCACCTTGAAGGGCGAGACCGACAAACCTCTTTTCGCGTACGCCGCCAGCAGCCCCGTCGCGACCGTCGTCTTGCCGTGCCCGGAGGCCGGGGCGCCGATGACGATCCGCGGGACGCTCACCACTCGATGCCCCGCTGGCCCTTGCGGCCCGCGTCCATCGGATGCTTGACCTTCGTCATCTCGGTGACGAGGTCGGCGGCGTCGAGCAGGTCGGGATGCGCGTCGCGGCCGGTGATGACGACGTGCTGGATGCCGGGGCGCTCGCGCAGCGTCGTCACCACGTCGTCGACGTCGACCCAGCCCCACTTCATCGGGTACGTGAACTCGTCGAGCACGTAGAACGTGTGCGTCTCGGCCGCGAGGTCGCGCTTGATCTGAGCCCAGCCCTCGGCGGCCTCGGCCGCGTGGTCGCGCTCGGTGCCGGCGCGCTGGATCCACGACCAGCCCTCGCCCATCTTGTGCCAGGCGACCGGCGCGCCGCCGGGAACCTGGCCGAGGGCCTTGAGCGCGGACTCCTCGCCGACCCGCCACTTCTCGCTCTTGACGAACTGGAAGACGCCGACCGGCCAGCCGGCGTTCCACGCCCGCAGGGCCATGCCGAACGCGGCGGTCGACTTGCCCTTGCCGTGCCCGGTGTGCACGGCGAGCACGGCCTGGCGGCGGCGCTGGCGGGTGGTGAGCCCGTCGTCCGGAACGGTGGTGACCTGGCCCTGCGGCATCAGGCGGCCCTCCTCAGGGATCCGTCGGCGGCGAGCGCCTCGAGGGGCATGACATCGGCGTCGAGGGCGGCCGCGAGCCGCCGGGCGAGGCCGAGCCGGACCGGGCCCGACTCGCAGTCGACGACGACCGTGGCGACACCGGCCAGCGCCGGGGCCATCAGCACCGGGTCGGGACCGCTGGTCGCGCGCCCGTCGGTGACCACGATCAGCAGCGGCCGGCGGCGCGGGTCGCGGCGGCGCTCGGTGGCGATCGTCGCGGCGGCCTGACGCAGCCCTGCCGCGAGCGGGGTACGCCCCCCGGTCCGCAGACTCGCCAGGCGCAGCACGCCGACCTCGTGGCTGGAGGTGGGCGGCAGCACCTGCTCGGCGGACGACCCGCGGAACGTGATCATGCCGACCCGGTCGCGCCGCTGGTACGCGTCGCGCAGCAGCGACAGCACCGCGGTCTTGACCACGGTCATCCGCTTGCGCGCCGCCATGGATCCCGAGGCGTCGACCACGAACAGCACCAGGTTGGCCTCCCGGCCGACGTGCACGGACTCGCGCAGGTCCCTTGGCTCGACGCGGGTCTCGCCACGGTGCAGGGCCGCCCGCAGCGTGGCCGGCAGGTGCGGGGCGCCGCTCAGCTTGCCGCGCGGGACGCGGGATCCGACGACTCGTCCGCGGCGCGCGAACGCCGGCGAGCGACGGCCGGCGTGCCCACCCTCACCCCGTGCCGCGATCCGCAGCGTCCGCGGCCGGTACGCGGCTCCGGCCGGCGCCGCACCGCCCTGTGCCGGCGTCTGGCGCGGCTGCTCGTCGCCACTATCGGGAGCGGGTGCGTCTCCCGGCCCGGCTTCGGGCCCGGCGGGACCGCTGTCATCGGGTCCACCCCCGCCCGCATCCGGCGGGGGCGGCGGGTCGTCGGGGCCGTCCCCGCCCGGGTCCAGCGGGGGCGGCGGGTCGTCGTCGGGCTCGTCCCCGCCGGCCTCGTCCAGGGCCTGCTCGAGACGCTGCTCGTCGGTGCCGGGCGGGTCGAGCGGATCCTTGCGGCGCCGGTGCGGCAGGGCGAGGCGGGCGGCGTCGCGCACGTCCCCGGCCGTGACCCGGTCCCGGCCGTGCCAGGCGGCCAGGGCAACCGCGCAGCGGGCCACCACGATGTCGGCGCGCATGCCGTCCACCCCGTACGCCAGGCAGACCCGCGCGATGCGGTCCAGTTCCGCGTCGGGCAGGTGCACCGACGGCACGGCGGCCCGGGCCGTCACGATCCGTGCGGCGAGCGCGATCTCGTCGGCGGCGAAGCGGGCCGCGAAGCTGTCGGGGCCGGCCTCGTACGCCAACCGCCGCCGCACGACCTCGGCCCGCTGCCCGGCGTCGCGGGGCGCGGCCACGGTGACGACGAGCCCGAATCGGTCGACCAGCTGTGGGCGGGGCTCGCCCTCCTCGGGGTTCATGGTGCCGACCAGCAGGAACCGGGCGGCGTGCTTGACCGAGACCCCGTCGCGCTCCACGTGCGCGCGGCCCATCGCCGCGGCGTCCAGCAACAGGTCCACGAGGTGGTCGGGGAGCAGGTTGACCTCGTCGACGTACAGCGCGCCCCGGTGCGCGGTGGCGAGCAGGCCCGGCTCGTACGCCTTGACGCCGTCGGCCAGGGCCCGCTGGATGTCGAGGGTGCCGACGACGCGGTCCTCGGTGGCGCCGACCGGCAGCTCGACCAGCGTGGCGGGCCGGTGGCCGTGCGGGGCGCCCGCCTCGTGCGGCCCGTCGGGGCAGCCGGGGTCGGGCGCGGCCGGGTCGCACGCGAAGCGGCACCCGCGCACGACGGCGACCTCGGGCAGCAAGGCGGCCAGCGCCCGCACGACGGTGCTCTTGGCGGTGCCCTTCTCCCCTCGGACGAGCACCCCGCCGACGGCTGGCGAGACGGCCGTGAGCAGCAGGGCGAGGCGCAGATCGTCGAGGCCGACGACGGCGGAGAACGGGTACGGCGTCACGCCAGTCCTTTCCGCGGGTGTCCACGCCCGCGTGTGGGAGGGAGCGAGCGGCCGGAGTCTCCTGACTCCCGGGCGGCCTGCGGTCACCCGGTCACAGTGGCGGGACCGTCCCGGACTCGCACCGGGTTCCTCCGCTACCGCTCGCGGGTCACTCTGTCGCACCGCCACCCGCCCCGTCAACGCGGGTCGTCGTTACCATCCTCACGCCCGGGAGTCGATCGCCTTCTCCGTACCCGGCAGCGGCGAGGGTGCCAGCTTGTCCAGCTCCATGAGCACGTCGGTGACGGCGAGCGCGGACCTCTCGACCAGCGGCCGCAGCCGCTTGTAGAGCGCCGCATCCTGCGGGTCGGGCCGGGTGTGGGTGGTGATGTCGACCAGCGCCGCGGCCCGGTCCAGGTCGGGCAGGTCACCGATCGCGTGCAGGCCCAGCAGGCAGGCGCCCAGGGCGGTGCCCTCCGGCGTGTCCGCGATGGCCACCGGCAGGTCCAGGGCCGCCGCGAGCACGCCGACCCACAGCTCGGAGGCGACCGCCCCGCCGGTGGCGCGTACCTCCGTCATCGGGATGCCCTCGGTGGCGAACGTGTCGCGCACCAGCGCCAGCTGCTGGCAGACGCCCTCGACCGCGGCGCGCACCAGGTGCGGGCGGCCGTGCTCGCGGCGCAGTCCGAGGTAGGCCCCGCGCATCCCGCCCCGCCACCACGGCGCCCGCTCCCCCAGCAGATACGGCAGGCAGAGCAGCCCGTCGCTGCCCGCGGGTGCCGTCGCGGCCTCCACCAGCAGCGCGGCGTCGCGGACGTCGGCGTCCTCGCCCTCGGCCGCCGGCCGGTCGAAACCCTCGGCCATGGTCTCGCCCGCCCAGCGGACCACCGAGCCGGCGTTGTTGACCGCGCCGCCGAGCACCCAGCGGTCCTCGGTCAGCGCGTAGCAGAACAGCCGGCCGGCGCGATCCGCGGTGGGGGCGCCGACCACCGTACGCAGCGCCCCGCTGGTGCCCAGCGAGACCGCCGCGACCCCGGCCGGGGTGGCGCCGACGCCCAGGTTCGCCAGCGGCCCGTCCGCGGCGCCGATGATCAGCGGCGTGCCGGCGGGCAGCCCCGCCGCGGTGGCCACGTCGGCGTGCAGCTTGAGCGCGGTGGTGGTCGGCACCACCTCCGCGAGCCGGCCGGCGTCGATGCCGGCGATGTCGAGCGCCTCCGGGTCCCAGCGGCGCTCGTGGATGTCGTACAGGCCGGTGCCGGAGGCGACCGAGAGGTCGACGAGGAACCCCTCGCGGGCCAGGCCGCTGAGCACGACCTCCTTGACCCCGCCCCAGCGCGGGGTGTCGCGCAGCTTGGCCGGTTCCTCGGCACGCCACCACGCCAGCTTGGCCAGTGGGGCCATCGGGTGCACGGGGGTGCCGGTGCGCGCCTGCAACGCCTTGGCGCGCCCGGACTCGCCGATCGCCTCGCTCTGCTGGGACGACCGGTTGTCCGCCCAGGTGATCAGCGGCCCGGTCGGGTTGCCGTCGGCGTCCATCGGCACGAGGCCGTGCAGGAACGCGCTGAGGCTCACCGCCAGCACCCGGTCCCCGCGCTCGCGGCACGCCTTCGCCACGGCGATCAGCGCCTGCACGGCGGCGTCGCGCAGCCGGACCGGATCCAGCTCGGCGCGGCCGGGGCCCGGCACCGAGAGCGGGTAGTGCACGCTGGTCACCGCGCGCACCTCGCCGTCCATCCCGGCGGCGACGGCCTTGGTCGCGGTGGTTCCGGTGTCGATCCCGATGACGACGTCCATGAGCCCTCCCGTTCGCCTGACGGCAGACATGCCCGATGGGCGCGCCGCTCAAGCGTGGGTGCGGAACTGCTTATCGTACGCGGCGCGCAACTCGTCCCAGCCGTACGCCATCGCGTCGCGGCCCCGGATCACGCCAACCGGATCGCCGTCGAGCAGGCGGGCGAGCACCGCGGCGCACAGGTGCCATCCCGCCGCGAACATGGGCGCCCCGTCGCGGTCGGCGAAGAGATGGCGCAGCGTCAGCCGGGTGCCGTCCGCGGTGCGCTCGAGTTCCCAGCGCAGCAGGTCCTCGCCCCACGTGTACTCCAGCAGGACGGGAGCCTCGGCCCGCAGCACGGTGGCCGGGCTCTCCGTCCGATTCGGACCGTCGACCATCGTCAGGGTGACGTCGCCGGGCCGGGAGAGGTCGTGCGCGGCGGCGAACGGCGCCCACCGGTCGAGGCGCTCGGGGTCGGTGAGCGCGGCCCAGACCTGTTCCGGCGGGTGCCGCAGGTCGCGGACGAACACGAGGGCCCAGCGGCCGTCGTCGGGCACGACGCCGGCGCCACGGGCCGGTCCGGGATCGAACCTGTTCATGATTCCTCCAGGTGACGTTCAAGAGCGTCGAGATGCCGGTTCCAGAGCCTCCTGTACGGCGCGAGCCAGGACTCCAGCTCGCGAAACGGCTCCGGCTCGAGCCGGTAGATCCGCTGCTGGGCGGCCGTGCGACTGGTGACGAACCCGGCCTCGCGCAGCACCTTGAGATGTTTCGACACGGCGGGCTGGCTGATGCCCAGCGCGCCGACGAGGTCACCGACGCTGCGCTCCGCCAGGCGCAGCTCGTCGAGGATGCGGCGGCGGGTGGGCTCGGCCAGCACGGAGATGGCGTCGACGGGCACCCGCCAACTATTCCACTTCAGTTATATAACCGTCAAGGCATGGAGTCGGATGCGACGATGGCCGGGTGCGGGTCCTGATCGTGACCTCCGGGTCGACCGGCGACGTCGCGCCGTACACCGGCCTCGGCGATCGCCTGCGAGCCGCCGGGCACGAGGTCACCCTCGCCACCCACGAGCCGTTCCGCGGCCAGGTCGCGCTGCCGTTCGAGCCGATCCCCGGCGACCTGCGGCGCATCCTGCCGCAGGCCCGCGGCCAGGACGGCAGCGGCTCGGGCACCGGCCCGCGGGCGCTGGCGCGGCTGGTGCGCATCGCCCGTCCGCTGATCGCCGGGATGGGCGACGGCATCGCCGCGGCGGTACGCCGGACCGGCGCCGAAGCCGTCCTGCTGTCCACAATGGTCGCGCCCCTGGGCTACCAGGTCGCGGAGGCCACCGGCATCCCCTGGGCCGGGGTGTTCCTGCAACCCGTGTTCCCGACCGGCGACTTCGGACCGGTGCTGGTGGGCGGGCGCTCCGCCGGGCGCACCGCCAACCGGCTGCTGGGCCGGATCACCGGGGCCGCCGCCCGGCCGCTCTACCACCGCCCGGTCCACGAGCTGCGCGCCGCGCTCGGCCTGCCCCGCCGCCGTATCGGTCACCTGCACCACGAGCAGCTGCACCGGTGGCCGACCTTCCACGGCTTCAGCACCGCGGTCGTGCCGCGCCCCACGGACTGGCCGCCTTCCCAGGAGGTCGTCGGCTACTGGTGGCCGGCCCGGGAGCCCGGCTGGACGCCGCCGGCCGAGGTGGAGGTCTTCCTGGCCGCCGGGCCGCCGCCGGTATTCGTGGGCTTCGGCAGCATGGCGCCCGGGCACGGCGAGCGCCTGGCGACGCCCGTGCTCGCCGCCGTCCGCGCGGCCGGGGTCCGCGCTGTCGTCCAGGCGGGTTGGTCGGGGTTGCGGGCGGCCGGCGACCATCCCGGCGTGCTCAGCGTCGGCCCCCTGCCGCACGACTGGCTCTTCCCGCGGATGGCGGCCGTCGTGCACCACGCGGGTGCGGGCACCACGGCGGCCGGGCTGCGGGCGGGAGTGCCGGCGGTGGCCGTACCCGTGCTGGCCGATCAGCCGTTCTGGGCCCGCCGGCTGCACCACCTCGGGGTGAGCCCGCCGCCGATCCCGCTCTCCCGGCTCACCGCGGACCGGCTCACGGCGGCGCTGACCGCCGCGACGTCGGACCCGCGGCACCGGGACCGGGCGAGGACCGTGGCCGCGCGGCTGGCCGGCGAGGACGGCGCCGCCCGGATCATCTCCTGGCTGGCCTCGCTGCAAACGCAGCCGGCCGCCCCGGAAGACCGGGACGGCCGGCGAGCGTGACGGAACTCAGCGCTCGGTGATGGGCACGAACTGACGCTCGGCCTCGCCCGTGTAGAGCTGGCGCGGGCGGCCGATCTTCGTGGTCGGGTCGGCCATCATCTCGCCCCACTGCGCGATCCAGCCGGGGAGCCGGCCGAGCGCGAACAGCACCGTGAACATCTTCGTCGGGAAGCCCATGGCCTTGTAGATCAGGCCCGTGTAGAAGTCCACGTTGGGGTAGAGCTTGCGGGAGACGAAGTAGTCGTCGGCGAGGGCGATCTCCTCGAGCTGGAACGCGAGGTCCAGCAGCGGGTCCGGCTTGTCCATCGTGGACAGCACGTCCTGAGCCGCCTTCTTCACGATCGCGGCGCGCGGGTCGTAGTTCTTGTAGACCCGGTGGCCGAAGCCCATCAGCTTGACGCCCTTCTCCTTCGCCTTGACGCGGCGCACGAAGGACTGGACGTCGCCGCCGTCGGCGCGGATCTGCTCGAGCATCTCGAGCACCGCCGAGTTGGCACCGCCGTGCAGCGGGCCGGACAGCGCGTTGATGCCCGCGGCGACCGAGGCGAAGAGGTTGGCCTGCGCCGACCCGACCAGGCGCACCGTGGAGGTGGAGCAGTTCTGCTCGTGGTCGGCGTGCAGGACGAAGAGCATGTCCAGCGCCTTGGCGACCTTCGGGTCGACCTCGTACGTCACCGTCGGCAGGCCGAAGGTCATGCGCAGGAAGTTGTCGACGTAGTCGAGCGAGTTGTCCGGGTACGGCAGCGGGTGGCCGATCGACTTCTTGTACGCGTACGCCGCGATGGTCGGCAGCTTCGCCATCAGCCGGATCGCGGAGATCTCGACCTGCTCCGGGTCGGTCGGGTCCAGCGCGTCCTGGTAGAAGGTCGACAGCGCGGTCACCGCGGAGGACAGCACCGCCATCGGGTGGGCGTCGCGCGGGAAGCCGGAGAAGAACGTGCGCATCTCCTCCTGCAGCAGCGTGTGCACCCGGATCTTGTCCCCGAACTCGGCGAGCTGCGCCGACGTCGGCAGGGCGTCGTGGATCAGCAGGTAGGAGACCTCCAGGAAGGAGGCCTTGCCCGCGAGCTGCTCGATCGGAAAGCCCCGGTAACGCAGGATGCCGGCGTCACCGTCGATGTAGGTGATCGCCGAGGCGCACGAGGCCGTGTTCACGAACCCCTGGTCGAGCGTGACGTAGCCGGTCTCCTTGAGGAGGGCGCTGATCTCGATCCCGCCCGGGCCCTCGACCGCCGGGCGCACCGGCAAGGACAACTGGCCACCGGGGTGGTCGAGCTTGACATCCGTCATGTATTTCCCTCACTTCACCGGCAGATGTCGCCAATAACCTGCCGTTCACCGTAAACCCTCAAGCTGAACGGGTCATCAGGCGGTCGACCGCTGAGGGATTGATCACGACCGCGATCGCGGTTGAACCATAGATAATGGTCGGTGGACCGTGTCGTCGCGGTGCGGAGGTGGTGAACCGATGCAGATCAGCGACCCTGCTCCTGTCGTCGTGGGCGTGAACGGAACGGCTGCGGGCCTGGCCGCCGCCCGGCTGGGTGCCCGGGAGGCGATGGTCCGCGGAAAGCCGTTGCGGATCCTGCATGTCTTCGCCTGGCCCGGCCGGCCCTCCTCCGATGATCCCCCGGATTATTGCTCCGCGCGACACGATGCGGAACTCATCGTGCGGGAAGCCGAGAACACCGCCGCCCGATCGGTGCCCGGCGTCCGGACCGAAGGGCTCCTGGTCGACGGCCCGCCGGTGCGCGAGCTGCTGCGCCGCAGCCGCACGGCCGATCTGCTGGTGCTCGGCGACGACGGTCTTCCCAGCCGCTCCCGCCTGCCGCTCGACTCGCTGCTGGTGCAGACGGTCGCCCGCTCGCGGTGCCCGGTTCTGGTGGCCCGCGGCGTCCGCCCGCCCGCCGGCCCGCTCATGGCAGCCGTCGACGGGTCGGCCAGCTCGCTCGCCGCGCTGCGGCTCGCGGCCGCCGAGGCGTGCCGGCGCCGGGTGGCCCTGGAGGTGGTCCACGCGGTGCCCGACCCGGGCGGCGTGCCGGCCGGGCGGCGGCTGCTCGACACCGCGCTCGCCGCGTTCCCCGGGCTCGCAGGGGCGCGAAGCCAGGTGCTGATCGGAGATCCTGCGCCAACTCTCGTACGCGCGTCGCGCCGAGCCCGCATGATGATCGTGGGCCCACGCGGCACCGGCGGCGGATCGCTGCTCGGCGCCGTCGCGGGTGAGTTGCTGCGCCGATGTGCCTGCCCGACCCTGTTCGTCCACGGCAGTCCCGCCGAGGACGGCCCGGTGACCGGTACGGCGCCGACGGCGGGGGCGCTGATGAGCTGACGACTGTCGGGGGGTGCGCGTGCGAGCCGCTGCGGCGCCCCTGCGTGCCCGCCCCTGGTGGCAGGCGTTCGGATTCGTGGGCGCGCTGGCGACCGTGCTCTACACCTTCAGCTCGTCCCCCACGATCGACGCCGTGTCCTTCGGCGTGATCGGCGTCGGCATGATCACGGCCTGCTTCACGGCCCCGTTCCGGTTCCCCGTACGGCCGCGATACGCCTGGCCGATCATCGGCACCGCGGCGCTGTGCTTCCTGATCGGCGTGATCGTCCGGCCGCTCGTGACCGCCCAGCCGGTGCTCGCCGACGCCGCCACCGTTCCCGGTTACATGCTGCTCGGCCTCTTCTTCATCGTCCTGCTGCGGGCGCGCGGCAGCATCCAGCGGCACGCCGTCCTGGACGGCCTCATCGTGTGCCTGGCCGGCGGGCTGGCCAGCGCCCTGCTGCTGGCCGCCCCGGCCGCCGCCGTCCCCGGCCGCCCCGCCGTGGTGTCGGTGCTCGCCGGGCTGTACCCGCTGTTCGACGTGGTCCTGCTGGCGCTGGGCATCAACCTGACCTTCACCGCCCGTTCCTGGCCGCCCGGCCTGATCACCCTGGTCACCGGGATCGCGCTCATCCTCACCGGCGACCTCGCGTACGCGATCATCGGTGTCTCCGGGCGGACGTACGCCTCTCCCCTGCTCGACGTGCCGTTCCTGCTGGCGTACACGCTGTTCGGGGTCAGCGCCCTGCACCCGTCGGTGGTCGAGCTGGGCCGCGCCGACCGGCACCCGGTCCAGGCCTGGTCGTGGCAGCGGATGACGCTGCTGGTGCCGGCGGTCGCCACCCCGTTCGTCCTGCTGCTGGCGATCGGCGGCCACTCCCTGGCGTACCGGATGCTCATCGGCGCGTGCGGCCTGGCCATCGTGGCGCTGCTCATGCTGCGCGCGGTCTCCGCCGTGAAGGCGCAGGTGGCCGCACAGCTGCATTCCGAGTACCAGGCGATGCACGACCCGCTCACCGGCCTGCCCAACCGGCGGATGATCACCACGGAAGTCGAGCGGCTGCTGGCACGCCTGCCGGTGGGCGGCGGCCCACGGGTCTGGGTGGGCCTGCTCGACCTCGACGGCTTCAAGTGGGTCAACGACTCGTGGGGTCACGACACGGGCGACCAGCTCGTCATCGTGGTGGCGAGGCGGCTGCACGCCGCGGTGCCGGCCGGCACGATGCTCGCCCGGGTCGGCGGGGACGAGTTCCTGGTGGCGTACGTCGGCGACGAGCCCGGGGCGCTGCGGCTCGTCGACGATATCCAGGGCTGCTTCGCGACCCCGGTGCCCGTACGCGACACCGAGGTGGTGATCACCGCGTCGATCGGGCTGGCCCACGCCCCGGCCGGCGGGGATCCCGCGGCGGTCACCGAGGCCCTGCTGCGCGACGCGGACACGGCGATGTACCGCTCCAAGGGTGAGGGGCCGGGCCGCAGCACGATCTTCGACGCCTCCATGCACGACCGGGTCCGCGAGCGGATCGAGCTGGAGGGCGCCCTGCGCACGGCGCTGGCGGAGGGCCAGCTGACCGTCGTCTACCAGCCCATCGTGCGTCTGGAGACCGGCCGGCCCACCGGCGCGGAGTCCCTGGTGCGCTGGAACCATCCCGAACGCGGCCCGATCCCGCCGATGACCTTCATCCCCGTGGCGGAGGACGCCGGCCTGATCGAGGCGCTCGGCACCTGGGTCCGCAACGAGGCGCTGCACCAGCTGGCGCAATGGCGCGCCGACGGCACCGTCGACGACGACTTCTATCTGTCCATCAACGTGTCGCCCCTGCAGCTCGCCGAGCCGAAGCTGCCCGCGACGGTCGCGGCGGAGCTGCAGCGGTACGGCGTGCCGGCCTCCGCGGTGGCGCTGGAGATGACCGAGTCCGTGATGGTCGACGGCGGCGGCGTCGCGGCCCGGGTCCTGTACGAGCTGCGCGAGCTGGGCCTGCGCCTGCTCGTCGACGACTTCGGCACCGGCTTCTCGGCGCTGGGCTACCTGCGCCGCTTCCCGGTCACCGGGGTGAAGATCGACCGCTCGTTCGTGTCCGGGCTGGGCGAGAGCACCGAGGACGAAGAGATCGTCCGGGCCGTGGTGGCGATGAGCCGGGCGCTCGGCCTCGGCATCGTCGCCGAGGGCGTGGAGACCCGGGCCCAGCGGGACGCGCTCGCCGCGACGGGAGTGACCCAGGCGCAGGGCTGGCTCTGGGGCCCCGGTGTGTCACCGGGCGACTTCGCGCTGCACTGGGCCGCGGACCGGCACGTGCCCGGCCCGGCACCCCTGGCCGCCGGGCCGTAGCCCGGGCGGGATTCCCCAGGAGGTGACAAAGGTCTCTCCCTCCACTGGCGCACCTTCCGCAAGTCCGGCACTATTTGCTCGGCCGGGTTCCTTGCATCGGGCCCGGCTCTGCCGATCAGATGGACAAGGGAGGCGACACTCATGGCAAGTCTGATCGGAACCGAAGGTTCGGTGATCTGGCTCGTGGCCGTGCTCCTTGTGCTCGCCACCGGCCTGGCGGCCGCCCTGCTCGCCGCCACCCGCGAGAACGGCACCCCGATGCGCGCCGACCGCCGTTCCCCGGAGCGCTGACGGGCCCCTGGCAGCCGGATGCGGCAGGCTGGAGCCATGCGCTTCGCCACCTGGAACGTGAACTCCGTCAAGGCCCGGCTGCCCCGCCTGCTGGACTGGCTGGACGGCACCCGGCCCGACGTCCTGTGCCTGCAGGAGACCAAGGTCGGCGCCGACGCCTTCCCCGCCGCCGAGGTCGCCGAGCTCGGCTACGAGACCGCCGCGTACGGCCAGGGCCGCTGGAACGGCGTCGCCCTGCTCTCCCGGATCGGCCTCGACGACGTGCGGCGGGGCTTCGACGGCGAGCCCGGCTACCCCGACCCGGAGGCGCGGGCGATCAGCGCCACCTGCGGCGGGATCCGCTTCACCTCCGTGTACGTGCCCAACGGCCGTACGCCGGACGACCCGCACTACGCGTACAAGCTGGCCTGGTTCGCCGCGCTGCGTACCGCGCTGGCCGAGCAGAAGGGCCCGGCCGTGCTCACCGGCGACTTCAACGTCGCGCCGGCCGACGAAGACGTGTGGGACCCGCGGCTCTTCATCAACTCCACGCACGTCACCCCGCCCGAGCGCGACGCCCTGGCCGCCCTTCGTGACCTGGGGTTCACCGACGTCGTCCCGCGTCCGCTCAAGGGCGACCGGCCGTACACGTACTGGGACTACCGCGCCGGGATGTTCCACCAGAACAAGGGCATGCGGATCGATCTCGTGTACGCCACCGCCGACGTGGCCGCCACCGTCCGTGACGCCGTGGTCGACCGGGAGGCCCGCAAGGGCAAGGGCCCGTCGGATCATGCGCCGATCGTGGTCGACACCGACCCCGGTTCGACCTTCTGAGCAGCTCCGACCACCCACCGGGCGCGTAGGGTGGGTGGAATTGCGACACCTGTCCGGCGGGGATCTCAGGAAGGGGGACTGTGGTGACGACTCACCTTCCGCTTCAGGCGGACGACCGGCGCAGCGATGGTCACGCGACCGGTCCGCCGGTCCCGACCCCCGCTCCCGCGCTGCTGCGGGCCGCGCTCGACGCCTCGACCGAGGCGATCGTCGTGTGCACCTCTGCCGACGATACGATCGTGCTGGTCAACGCGGCCGCGGCGGAGCTCGTGCCGGACCTGCTGCCCGGTCGCGGCATCGCCGGAGGACCGCTGGCGCGGCTGTCCGGCGTGCTGACCGAGGGCGGCGAGACGTTCACCGACGAGCGCGGGCGGCAGGTGCACGGCCGCCGCCGGCTACTCGACGAGAACCACTACGCCTGGTATCTGCGCGACTGCACCGACGAGGTGCGCCGGGCGGCGCAGTTCCAGGCCGAACGGGCGCGTACGGAGTTCCTCGCCGAGGCGGGGCGCCGGTTGTCCGCGTCGCTGCACCAGCGGCGCTGCCTGTGTACCACCGTCGAGCTGGCCGTGTCGCACCTGGCGGACGCCGCCGTGGTCGTGCTGCCCGCGCAACGGCGGCAGAGCGAGCGGATCCGGCTGGTCCGCGACGGCTCCGTGGAGGAGGGGACGCTGCGCGAGCGGATGCTCGGCGAGGTCCCCGGCCTGGAGGAGGCGCTCGGCGGGTTCCCGCCGATCCCGAGCCGCTGGCTGGACGCGTCGCAGGTGCCCGCCTGGCTGCTGCCGGAGCACTTCGGGCCGGTCGGTGCGCTGCTGGTCACTCCGCTGCCGGGCAACGCCGAGCCGGCCGGAGCGCTGATCCTGGCCCGACGCGGCGCCGACGCGGTCTTCGCGCCCGACGACGAGATGCTGGCGCGCATCTTCGCCGCCCGCGCCGGGGCCGCCATCTCGGCCGCCGCGCTCTACCGCGAACAGGTGGACACCACCGCGATCCTGCAGGCCGATCTGCTGCCGCCGGAGCTGCCCCAGCCGGACGGCGTGGAACTGGTCGGCTCCTACCAGGCCTCCCGCGACGCGCTGCGCATCGGCGGCGACTTCTACGACGTCTTCGAGGCGGGCGAGCCCGGCGGCGACACGGTGGTGGCGCTCGGCGACGTGTGCGGCAAGGGTCCCGAGGCCGCCGTGCTCACCGGCAAGATCCGCCAGACCCTGCGGGCCCTGAGCCTGGTGGAACGGGACCCGGCCGTGATACTCAGGGTGCTCAACCGGGCCCTGCTCGGCTCCGGACGTCAGCACCGCTTCGTGACGATGGTGGTCGGCTCGATCGCGCGCGCCGAGCACGGCCGGGTCCGGGTCTGCCTGGCCACCGGCGGGCACCCGGTGCCGCTGGTGCTGCGCACCGACGGCTCGGTCGAGGCGACCCCGGTGAAGGGCACGCTGGTCGGCGTCGTCCCGGACATCGCGGTGCGCCCGGGAACGGTCGAGCTGCATCCCGGCGAGATGTGCCTGCTCTACAGCGACGGGCTCACCGAAGCCCGGGGCGGCCCGACCGGCCAGGAGCAGTACGGCGAGACCCGGCTGCGCGACGCGTTGTCGGGCTGCCGCGGCATGCCCGCCGACGCGGCCGTGGAGCGGATCCGTCAGCTCGTCTCCGACTGGGTGCACGGTGGCGTCCGCGACGACATCGCCCTGCTGGCCGTGCGTGCGCCGGCCCGTACCAAGCTCAGCCTGATGGACACCGGCCCCGCCGGTTCCCCGTTCGCGATCGACGCCCGGCGGGCCGACCGGAGGAGCCGCGTCCGCTGATGACTGTCTTCACGACCACTCCCCCCAGCTCGCTCGGCGATCCGGGACTCGCCGACCACTATCTGCGGCTCGTCGGCGACGGCGACGAGTACGGGGCCGTCGGGGTGGTCACCGGCCTGCTCGACGCCGGCGTCCCGGCCCGGCGCATCATGCTCGACCTCATCGCGCCGACCCAGAACCGGGTCGGCGAGCTGTGGGCCGCCGACGAGTGGTCGATCGCCCGCGAGCACGGGGCGACGGCGATCAGCGAACGCGCCCTGGCGGCGGTGTCGGTCCGCTCGACGGTCCGGCCCACCCGCGGCCGGATCACGCTGGCCTGCGTCGACGGCGAATGGCACGCGCTGCCGGTTCGGATGCTCGGTGAGATGCTGCGGCTGGACGGCTGGCGCGTCGACTTCCTGGGCGCCAGCGTGCCGGGCCCGCACCTGGTCACCCACCTGCACCAGACCGGCCCGGACGCGGTCGCCCTCAGCTGCATGATCGCCACCCGGCTCCCCCGCGCGCACGCGGCGATCACGGCGTGCCGCTCGGTCGGCGTCCCGGTGATCGCGGGCGGCCGCGGGTTCGGCGCCGAGGGCCGGTGGGCGCAGCGCCTGGGCGCCGATGCGTGGGCGGCCGGTGCGGAGCAGGCGGTGGCCCGGCTCGCGCACCGCTGGCCGCCGGTCGTGGGAGATCCGTACGCGACCGCGTTCATGGGCGACGACGAGTACACCTACGTGGCGCGCCGCCGCGGTGATCTCGTGCAGGGCACATTGGACCGCCTCGCGGCGGCGTACCCGCCGATGGCCGCGTACGACCAGCGTCAGCACGACTCGACGGTCGAGGACCTGGGCCACATCGTGGACTTCCTCGCGGCCGCGCTCTACGTCGGCGACCCGCAGGTCTTCACGGACTTCGTCGACTGGACGGCGCGGGTGCTCGAGGCGCGCGGCGTGCCGCCGGTGGCCCTGTGCACCGGGCTGAGCCTGGTGAAGGAGCAGCTCCGGGACTTCCCGGCCGCGAAGGCGACGGTGGACGCCGGCCTGGCGCGGATCGACGGATAAACAGCTCGCGCGGTCCGCGGCCCGGCGCTACCGTGGGCGCATGATCTCCTGAGACGCTGCCTCTGCCGTGTTCCGGCACCGGGTAGTTCCGGCGGCGTACGTCCGCCGTGGGTCCGCCGCAACCGGCGCCCGGGGCTCATCGCGTTCTTCTCTCACCACGGTTTCCCCTCGATCGACCGAGGAGGCCCCACCATGCCTGACCGACCTTTCTCTCTGCACGTCGACCCGGACGACCTCGCCCGGGCGGACATCGCCGCGGCGGTGGACGTGCCGGCGGTCGCCGGCCGCACCGATGTGCGGCCGGACGCCGCCGCGCACCACGGCGCCGCGGACACCCGCCAGGCGGCCCGGGAACGCTCCGGACGCGCCCGCTCCGGGCGCGCCGCGTCCGCCGGCACCGGCCGGTCCTACGCGTTCCGGCGCAGCTGACCGGCCCGCTCACGACAGGACGGAGGGCCGGGACCCTTGCCGGGTCCCGGCCCTGCTCACGTCCTGGTCCGGAGCTCAGCCGATCCGCACCCACACGTCGTCGAGCAGGCCGTGGTACATGTCGCTGCGGGTGTGGAAGTTGGGTCCGCCGATGCGCAGCGGCAGGTTGTTGCCGATTGACAGCGCCGCCGGGACGGCGACGTGCCCGCGGTCCTTGCCGTCGACGTAGACGGTCAGCCGGCTGCCGGAGCGCTGGCACATCACGTCGTGCCACTTGTTGTCGGCCACGCCGACGCTGGAGCGCACGATGTAGATCGCCGGCTTGGCCGAGCCCTGCCCGATCACGACGCAGTGGGCCTTGCCCTGGGCGGCCCCGATCTGCATCTTCCACTGGCTCTCGGTGTCGGCGACGCCCTTCTGCATGACGTTCGAGGAGTCGGTCACCTGCGCCTTGGTGAGGCGTACGGTGGCGCCCCAGCGGAACAGCCGGGTGCCCGGGTCGAGATCCGCGTCGTCGGTGCCCTCGAGCAGGGCGCGCGGGCAGAGGGTGGCCTTGTCGGCGCAGGGGGCGGGGAAGGCGGCGTACTTGTCGGCGGTCGTGCCGTTGAAGTGCACCTGGCCACGGTCCGCGGAGCGGACGGTGAGGGCGGCGCCCCTGCCGGAGCGGTCGGCGACCCGGCCGGAGACGACGGCACCCGAGTCGAAGGTGTAGCGCGCGACCGTGACGGGCGCGGCAGCTGCCGCCGCGGTGCCGAGGCCGGCGGGTGCGGCGTTCGCGCTGGTCGCCAGGGCCGTTGCGGCGAGCATCGGGAGGGTCAGGACAGTCGTGGCGATTCTGACGGGGAGATGCATACCGAAAAGGTACGTTCCCCTTCAAACGCCGTGAAGTTCATGCGGTCGGCGTTTCGGGCAGCGCTCAGAGCAGACCGGCCGACTCGGCAATCATGCAGACGGCCACCAGTCGCATCAGGTGCCACTCCGCGGCGAGCCAGGCGGAACCCGAGATGTACGCGTGTCCCGGCTGCGGCACCGGGCGCCCCATCCGCTCGGCGGCGGCGGCGATCGACTTGGCGTAGGCCGCCAGCCCGTCCGCGTCGACCTCGCGGCCGGCGTGGTGCAGGGCGTCCCGGACGGCGGCGGCGTGCTGGTCGACCTGCGCGAGCAGGCCGGCGTCACCGAGGGCGGCGGCCAGGCCGTCGACGCCCACCCGCGCCATCATCTCGTCCAGCAGCGCGCGGGCCGGGTCGACGGCGGGAGCGGCGGAAATCGGGGCGAAGGCGAGGAATTCGTTCGTCATGGGAAGGACGCTAGGGCCTCGGGACGCCCTTTGACAGCCGGGTAACCGAACGGCACCCGACCGCTCCCCACAGCGCACCCCACAGCCCGCTTTCCGGGCCGGATCAGGCCGGGAGCTGGTCCATCGCCCGGTAGATCCGCTTGTCCGACACCGGGTGTGCCGTGCCGAGCGACTGGGCGAAGAAGTTGATCCGCAGCTCCTCGAGCATCCACCGGATCTCGCGCAGCCCCTCGTCGGCGGGGCCGCCGCGGGGCAGATCCTCGCGCAGCTCGCGGTACTCCGCCTCGATCTGGTGCAGCTGGGCCATCAGCTGCCGGTCGCGGGCCAGGTTGCCGCCGAGCCGGTCGAGACGGTACGCGATGCCCTTGAGGTAGCGGGGCAGGTGATGCAGCTGACGCCAGCCCGTGTCGGTGACGAAGCCCGGGTACACCAGCGCCTTGAGCTGCGCCCGTACGTCGGCCAGGGCCGGGACCAGCGCCGGGTCGCGGGTGGTGCCGAGCCGCTGGCCGATCTCGTACGCCGTGGCGAGCACCGCCCGCACCTGCGTGACGACCGTGGCGGTGGCGTCCACCAGCTCGGCGCGGACCTCCTCGCGCAGCTTGGCGAACGCCTCCGTGGACCAGGCCGGCCCGCCGGCGTCCTGCACGAGCCGGTCGACCGCCGCGCCCGCGCAGTCGTCGAGCAGGTCGGCGATCGAGCGGTACGGGTTGCCCCGGGACAGCTCCAGCTTGGCCCGGTTGTCCAGGCGCCCCTGCAGGTAGCGGGCGGCCGGCGGCAGGGTGAGCAGGAGCAGCCGCCGGGTTCCGGCCCGCATCGCCTCCCGCTGCTCGGCCTCGGTCTCGAGGACCCGCACCGCCACGCTGTCGCCCTCGTCGGCGAGGGCCGGGTACACGGTCACCTCGTAGCCGCCGCGGACCTGCTGGACCGTGCGGGGCAGCGTACCGAAATCGTTGGTGGTGATGCCGCGCCGCTCGATGTCGCCGGCCGCGGCGGAGATCGTGGCCCGGACCTTCGGGGCCAGGGCGGTACGCAGCACGTCGAGGTCGCGGCCCTCCCCCACCAGGGCGCCGACCTCGTTGACCACCTGGAAGTTCATCCGCAGATGGTCGGGCACCTGCCCGGGCCGCCAGGCGTCACGGGGGACCACCGTGCCGGTCAGCCCGCGCAGCTCGTCGCCGACCGCGTCCGGCAGCGACCCCCGCCGCGCCGGGATGCGGGCGAGCACCGCGTCGGCCCAGTCCGGCACCGGCACGAAGCTGGTCCGCAGCTGTTTCGGCAGGGCCCGGATCAGCGCCACGATGATCTCCTTGCGGAGCCCGGGCACGTTCCAGCCGAAGTCGTCGGCGTCGAGCTTGTTGAGCAGCGGCAACGGCACCCGCACGGTCACGCCGTCGGCAGCGGCGCCGGGCTCGAACTGGTAGGACAGCGGCAGCCGGACGCCACCGGCCAGCCACGCGTCCGGGTACGCGGCCGGGTCGACGGCGTCGCGGCCGGTGTTGACCAGCATCTCCCGCGTGAAGGTGAGCAGCTCGGGATTCTCCCGGCGGGCCTTTTTCCACCACGCGTCGAAGTGCCGGGCCGAGACGACATCGGCCGGGATGCGGGCGTCGTACAGGGCGAAGACCGTCTCGTCGTCCACCTTGATGTCGCGCCGCCGGGCCCTGTTCTCGATCTCCTCGAGGCGCTCGAGAAGCCGGGCGTTCTCGGCGAAGAACGCGTGGTGGGTGTCCCAGTCGCCCTCGACCAGGGCGTGGCGGATGAACAGTTCGCGGGACAGCTCGGGGTCGACCTTGCCGTAGCCGACCTTGCGCCGGGGCACGATGGGCAGCCCGTAGAGGGTCACCTTCTCGTACGCCATGACGGCGCCCTGCTTCTTCTCCCAGTGCGGCTCGCTGTAGCTGCGCTTGACCAGGTGCGGCGCCAGCTTCTCGGCCCACTCGGGCTCGATCCGGGCGTTCACCCGGGCCCACAGCCGCGACGTCTCGACCAGCTCGGCGGACATGACCCAGCGCGGCTGCTTCTTGAACAGCGCCGAACCGGGGAACAGCGCGAACTTGGCACCGCGGGCGCCGAGATACTCGCGTTTGTCGACGTCCTTGAGTCCGATGTGGCTGAGCAGGCCGGCGAGCAACGCGGTGTGGAAGCGCTGGCCGTCCGGGACCTTCTCGTCGTCCTCGGCGATCTCCAGGCCCAGGCTCCGGGCCACCTGCCGCAGCTGGGCGTAGATGTCCTGCCACTCACGCACGCGCAGGTAGTTGAGGAACTCCGCGCGGCACAGGCGCCGGAACTGGTTGCCGGACAGCTCCCGCTGCTTCTCCCGCAGGTAGCGCCACAGGTTCAGGTAGCTGAAGAAGTCCGATTCCTTGTCGGTGAACCGGGCGTGCTTCTCGTCGGCCACCTGCTGCTTGTCACTGGGCCGCTCGCGCGGGTCCTGGATCGACAGCGCGGCGGCGACCACCATGACCTCGGCAACGCAGTCCTGCCGGCCGGCCTCGACAACCATCCGGGCCAGCCGCGGGTCGACCGGCAGCTGCGCGAGCTGGCGCCCCATCGGCGTCAGCTTGCTCTTGTCGAGGGCGCCGAGCTCCTCCAGGAGCTTGATGCCGTCGGTGACGTTGCGCCGGTCCGGCGGGTCGATGAACGGGAACGCGGCCAGGTCACCCAGGCCCAGGTTGGTCATCTGCAGGATGACCGAGGCGAGATTGGTACGCAGGATCTCCGGCTCGGTGAACTCGGGCCGGCCCTCGAAGTCCTCCTCGGAGTACAGCCGGATGCAGATGCCGTCACTCGTACGCCCGCAGCGGCCCTTGCGCTGGTTGGCGCTGGCCTGCGAGACCGGCTCGATGGGCAGCCGCTGCACCTTGAGCCGGTTGCTGTAGCGGGAGATGCGCGCGGTGCCGGGGTCGATGACGTAGCGGATGCCGGGAACGGTCAGCGAGGTCTCGGCGACGTTGGTGGCGAGCACCACCCGGCGGCCGGTGTGCCGCTCGAACACCCGGTGCTGCTCCGCGGCGGTGAGCCGGCCGTAGAGCGGAACGATCTCGGTGTCGCGCAGGTCCCGGCGGTTCAGCGCGTCGGCGGCGTCGCGGATCTCGCGTTCGCCGCTGAGGAACACCAGGATGTCCCCGCGGCTCTCCAGCCCGAGCTCGTCGACCGCGGCGGCGATGCCGTCGATGAGGTCGACCGGCTCCTCGCGGCTCTCCTCCGTCTCCTCCACCAGCGGCCGGTAGCGCACCTCGACCGGGTACGTCCGACCCGACACCTCGATCACCGGCGCGGGTCGCTGCGACTGCGCCGCTTCCGACGCCTGGTCCTCCGGACGGCGCGGAGAACCCGAGGCAACAGAAGAAGCGAAGTGCTCGGCGAAACGCTGCGTCTCGATGGTGGCCGAAGTGATGATCACCTTGAGGTCGGGGCGGCGCGGCAGGAGCTGACTGAGGTAGCCGAGGATGAAGTCGATGTTGAGACTGCGTTCGTGCGCCTCGTCGATGATCAGAGTGTCGTAGCGGCGCAGCATCCGGTCGTTCTGGATCTCGGCCAGCAGGATGCCGTCCGTCATCACCTTGATCATGGTCTCGTCAGAGACCTGGTCGGTGAAGCGGACCTTGTAGCCGACCGTCGCGCCCAGCGAGGTGCCCAACTCCTCGGCGATGCGCTCGGCGACCGTGCGCGCGGCGATCCGACGTGGCTGGGTGTGCCCGATCTGGCCGCGTACGCCCCGGCCCAGCTCGAGGCAGATCTTCGGGATCTGGGTGGTCTTGCCCGAGCCGGTCTCCCCCGCCACGATCACGACCTGGTGGTCGCGGATCGCGGCGAGGATGTCGTCCTTGCGGCCGCTGACCGGCAGCTCTTCCGGATACGACACCGCGGGTACGCCCGCGAGCCGCGCCGCGAAGCGCTCCTCGGCGCGGGCCACCTCGTCGGCGATCTCGGCGAGGGCGGCGGCTCGCGCCGCCTCGTCACGGATTCTGCGGGTGCCCTCGAGCCGCCGCCCGAGCCGGTGCTCATCGCGGGGTAGCAGTGCGGACATCCTGCGGCGGAGCTCGGCGAGGTCCTGGCTTATGGGCGTTACAGACATGGCGCGTCAACAATAGGCACTCGCGGCGGGAAATGCCCGGTGATTATCGCCGCCCGGTCAGCTCAGCCGGGACAGCCCGTCGATCTGCGCCATCTCCTCGCCCGAGAGCACGAAACCGTCGATGCGCGCGTTGCCGGCGATCCGCTCGGGCGTACCGCTCTTCGGGATGACCACGATCTCGTGCTGGACGTGCCAGCGCAGCACCACCCGGGCCGGGTCGACGCCGTGGGCGGTCGCGATACGGGTGAGCACCGGATCATGCAGGTTGGTCGTCTTGAACGGCGAGTAGCCCTCGACCACGACGCCGCGCTCGCGGTGCTCGGCGACCAGTTTGGCCTCGTACAGCTTGGGGCCCCAGCGGATCTGGTTGACCGCCGGCTTCTCGCCGGTGGCCGCGATCAGCTCGTCGATACCGTCGATGTCGTAGTTGCTGACGCCGACGGCCCGCGCCCGCCCCTCCTGCCGGGCGGCCAGGAACTCCCGCCAGACCGGCACCGAGCCGCCCCGGCGCGGGGGCCAGTGGATCAACCACAGGTCGACGGCGTCGAGGCCGAGCGCGGCGAGGCTGGCATCGAGGGTGGCCCGCTCGCGGCCCACGCGCTCCGGCGGCAGCTTGGTGGTGACGAAGACCTCGTCGCGCGGTACGCCGCTGTCGGCGAGCGCGCGGCCGACCTCGGCCTCGTTGCCGTACATGGTGGCGGTGTCGAGGTGGCGGTAGCCCGCCTCCAGCGCCTCGCGGACGGCCTCGTAGGCCGCGTCGCCGCTCAGCTGCCAGGTGCCGAAGCCGAGCAGGGGCATGGCGACCGGCCCGCCGAGGGATACGGACGGAAGAGTCATGGCTCCATCTTGCAACGAAGTCGGCACGGCCCGTGTCCGACGGACGCCTGCGTCTTTATCTCTCCGACACCGTCGCTGAGGAAAGGCGGGAGCCCCGCATGATCGTCGTCGCCGAGGACCACGAGGACATTCTTTTCGTACTCCAGCGCGCCCTCGAGCGCGCGGGCCACGAGGTAGTCGCCACCACCGACGGCGCGGCCGCGCTCGAGGCGGTCCGCCGGCACCGGCCGGACGTCGTGGTCACCGACGTCGACATGCCGAAGATGACGGGGCTCGAGCTGTGCCGGGCGATCCGCGCCGACGCCGGCCTGCGGCACATCCCGGTGGTACTGGCCAGCGGCTCGATGCTGCCCGGCGACGCCCGCGCGGCCGAGGTGGGCGCGACCGCGACACTGCTCAAGCCGTTCCTGCCGGCCCAGCTCCTCGCATGCGTGGCGGAGCTGATGCCGTCCCGGCCGCTCTGACCTCGCGGCCCGGTTCCCGCAGCGCGGCCTGCTCGATCGCGGCCCGCTCGGCGAGCGCCCGGCCCAGGGCGGCCCGCGCGGACTCCGCACCGTCCGGACCGGCCGCCGCGGCCACGGGCAGGGTGAAGTGGAACCGGGTACCACCGCCCGGGTTGTCGGCCACCCCGATCACGCCGCCGTGGCGCTCCACGATGCGGCGGCAGATGGCCAGGCCGAGGCCGGTGCCGGCGTACCCGGCGGCAGTGGTCGCCCGGTGGAACGTCTCGAAGATGTCCGGCTGGTCCTCCGGCGGGATGCCGATGCCCCGGTCGGCCACCTCCACCCGGGTCCAGCCCGGCTCGGCGGGGGCGGCCGTGACGTCGATCCGGGCGGCGCGTCCCGCCGGCACGTACTTCAGGGCGTTGCCGACGAGGTTGTCCAGCACGTGCCGCAGCATCGCCGGATCCGCGTCGACCACCGGCAGCGGGCCGACGTAGATCTCCGGCGGCGGGGTCCCGGCGGGCTGCGGCTGCTGCGTACGCTGCTCGATCACGTCGCTGACCAGCGGCCCAAGCGGCACCGGCCGGTGCTTGAGCGGCGCGTCCCGCGCGGTCGTGTACGCGAGCAGCGTGTCGATCATGCCGGCCATCCGGTCCACCGCGTTCGCGACCCGTGCCATCGCGGCCCGCGCCTCCCGGACCTCCGGGCCGTCGGGGGCGTCGGCGAGCTCGTCGTCGGCGTTCTCGCAGTGCCCGCGGACGACCGCCAGCGGCGCCTTGAGGTCGTGCGCGACCACCCCGGCGAAGACCGCGAGATCGTTCTCGTAGCGGCGCAGCTCGGTGATGTCGTGGAACACCGCGACCGCGCCGTGCTGCCCGGCGCTGGGGTCGAGCGGGCGGCCGTCGACGCTGACCAGGATGTCGTCCGGGCGGCTGTCGTTGCGGATCAGCATCTCGACGCCGTTGGAGACCTCGCCGCGCAGCGCCCGGACGAGGGGCATCTCCTCGACCGGGAACGGGGTGTGGCCGTCGGGGCGGAAGAGCCCGTAGTGCTCCTGCCAGCCCTCCGGGCCCTCGACGTGGTCGGCCACCCCGAGCAGCGCCTTCGCAGCGGGGTTGTGCAGCAGGAAGGCGCCGTTCTCGTCGACCACGCCGACGCCGTCGCCGATGCTCGCCATGATGGCGCTGAGCAGGCCGGCCTGGCGGCGGCTCTCCGCCTCCGCGGCGCGCAGGTCGGCGGTCGCGACCAGCACCCGCGCCTTCGCCCGCGAGCGGCTCGTGGCCAGGATCCAGACCACCAGCGCCAGCATGCCGGTGATGACGAGGCCGCCGATCAGCACGGCGGTGGGCGTATCGCTGCGGGCGCCCGGCAGGTAGTGCGAGTCCGCGCCGGTGAGCAGGGTCCACTGCCGGTCGGCGACCGGGAAGGAGGCCTGGCGGGTCAGGTCCCGCACGCCGCGGGCGTCGTACGCGGCGACCTCGACGCGCCGGTCGCTGCCGTCGGTGGCGTACAGCTCGCCGTCGAGCAGGCCCTGGCTGGCCGTGCTGAGCACGCCGCCGAGGAAGTCCCGGCCGTGCAGGCCCATCGCCAGCCACCCCAGGAAGGGCGGCGCCCGACCGGGGGCGGGAGCGGCGGCGAAGACCGGTGCCACGAAGAGGAACGACAGCTGCTGGCGTGCCTCCGGCAGGTTGCGGTCCCCGAGCAGGACGTACGCCCCGGACACGGTGGGCTGCCCGGTGCGACGGGCCTCCGCCAGCGCCGCGGCGGGTTCGGGGGCGGCCGACACGTCGATGCCCAGCGGGCCGGCGCCGCCGCTGTTGAGGCTGCGCCGGAAGACGGGGAACAGGTGCTCGCCGGGCGCGCCGAGCGGCTCCAGGGAGAGGCCGGGCGCGCCGCGCGAGCGCCAGAGCCGCTCGGTGGCGGTGACGCCGCCGGGTTCGGCGGGCACCACGAAGGCCACCGAGGTCGCACCCACCAGGCCCGCCTGGCCCAGGGGTGCGGTGGCCGCGGCGAAGTCGGCGGCGGTCAGGCGGGCGTTCGTGCCCAGCCCGGCGGCCACCGCCTGCATGAGGTCGCGGTAGCGGCCGGTCTCCCCGATGACGACGGCCCGCGCGACGGCGGTGCGCTGGTCCATCACCCGGTCCGCCGCCACGCGCTGGTCGCCGCGCAGGACCCCGACGGTGACCAGCGTGGCCGTGACGCCCAGGACCAGTACGCCCGCCACGAGCAGCGGGCCGACGAAGCGTCCGTGCCACGCTCCCGCCGGCTCGTTCCGCGCGGTACCGGGCCTGCTCCTCACCGAAACGAGCATAAGACGCAAATCACCCCCGTCGGCGAGGTTCCGCCGACGGGGGTGAGGATGGCTCGCCTACTTCCAGGTGTCGTACTGGTACAGCTTCCAGGACGCCATGATGCCGGTGACCTTGGTGTAGTACTTCGGGTCGGTGGCGTATCCGGCCTTCCAGACGTTCCAGATGAACTTGTTCGCGTTCTTGGTGTAGGTGAACGCCGGCTTGTACCGGGGGTTCACCCGCAGGAAGCTGCCGTGGTCGCGGAACGAGTTCGTCTGCGAGGCGTAGGTGCGGAAGGCGCCCGAGGTCGAGAAGCAGTTGCCGGCCTTCGTGCACTCCTTCGTGCGGTAGACGTGGCAGCCGCTCGCGAGCTTGCCGTACGAGCCGTTCTGGCACTTGATGCCGAAGAAGTTCTTGTCGACCGTCGAGAGGCCGCTACGGCCCCATCCGGACTCGAGGATGGCCTGGGCGATCGTCACCGACGGCGGGACGCCGTACTCGCGCCATCCGCGCTGCGCGCCCGGCACCGAGGCCTTGATGAACTGCTCCGGGGTGAGCGTCACCGTCGGCACCGGCACCACCGCGCCCGTGCAGGCGGGGATCGTGCCCGAGTACATGTACCCGTGCGAGATGTAGGCGCCGGCCGACGTACGGTCCCACTGGGTGGTGGTGCGCACCGTACCGGTGACGCTCTGCCCGGCGACCGCGCAGACGAGGTTGACCTTGGTGCCCGACGTCACCGAGCCCAGGATCGAGCCGGCGGTCGACGGCGCCGAGCGCAGGTTGACCCGGCCCTCGAGGCTCTTGACCGTGCCGACGACGTACTTCTTGGCGGCGGTGGTGCTGACCGGCTTGGCCTTCACGGGCACCGCGGTCGGCGAACCGGCCGCACAGCGCGGCAGCGCCCGCGACGCCGACACGTACCCGTGGGAGATGTACTTGCCGGTGGCGAGCTTGTCCCACGCCGTCGTGGTGCGCAGGGAGCCCTTGACGTTCTGACCGGTCAGCGTGCAGGCGATCGTGATCTTCTGCCCGTTGCGCAGCGAGCCGACCACCTTGGCGGCCAGCGACGGCGCGGAGCGGACCTTCAGCGTGGTGCCTACCTTCACGGTCGCGGTCACCCCGGCGGCGACAGCGGCCTGCGGCGCCACGACCAGGCCGGCCCCGAGCGCAACCGCCAGCAGCGGCCCGGTGAGCAGTCGTCGGGCGGTAAGCAGCATGAAAATCCCCTCGATCGCGGCCTCGGCGTCCCCTCGCTCCGGCTCCGTTCGAAGATCCCGGGGGGCCGTTGCGGGCCGAGAGCGAACCCGGGTGCAGTCGAGTTGCCGTGATCCCCTGGCGCCACGCTTGAAATCGGTGCGGTCTGGGCATTGCGGAACCGCCCGCCGCGACGTACAGGAGGACCCATCCGATGACGGCCTTGGCATCCCGCCCCGCGAAGCAGGAGACAGCCGCCGCAGGCCGCGGACTCACCCACGTGTTCGCGCACGCGTTCGTCAGCGTGCTGGCGGCCGTGGGCGTCGCGCTCGTGTACTACGCGTGCGTCCGTACGCCGCTGGGCCAGAGCGTCGACACCCTGGTCATGCGGGGCGCCGACGTGCAGCACCCGAAGATCGTCGGGGTGCTGGACCGGGCCCTGAACGGCACGACGCTGGTCAGCCTCGTGGCGGTCTGCCTGGTCGCCGCCACGATCGGCGTGATCCGCCGCCGCGCCGACCTGGCGATCGCCGCGGCCGTCCTGGTGCTCGGCGCGAACGCGAGCACGCAACTGCTCAAGATGCGGCTCCCCCGCCCGGACCTCGACGGCTTCCCGGCCCCCAACTCGTTCCCCAGCGGCCACACCGCCGCCGCGGCATCGGTCGCGTTCGCGCTGATCCTGGTCCTGCCGTTCGCGATCCGGGGCACCGTGGCGCTGGCCGGCGCGGCGTACGTGACGATCATCGCGATCGCCACCGTCTGGGCCGAATGGCACCGCCCCAGCGACACCGTCGCCGCCCTGCTGATCGTCCTCGCCTGGGCCGCGCTGGCATCGGCGTTCGTCCGGGCCCGCCGGGTCCGCATCACCGGCGTGACGGCGCGCCCCAACCGCAAGGCGATGCTGCTGTTCACCGTCGTGGGCGCGATCTCCGCGGTGGGCGCCCTGCTCGGCCTCGGCGCGGTGGCGCTCTCCCTCCGCCTCGCCCCGGACCTCGTCCCGGGCCGCGTCGCCTTCGCCGCCGGGGCGGCCGCGGTCACCGCGTCGGTGGCCGCCGTCTTCGCCGTCTGGGTACGCCTGGCCGCGGGCGACCAGCCCTCGTCACCGGACGGGGCCCCGGTACTTGCCCGGGCATCGTCCGCACCCCTGTCCGACTGACTCCCTGGAGGCACCATGTCCACCCCCACCGATCCGACCATGCCGGGCGCGTCCGGCACCGTCCCACCGGGCCCGGGCGGCGTACCCTTCACGCCGGCGACCGAGCCCGCCACCCCGGCCGGCCTGCCCACCCCCACCGTCACGGTGGCCACCTACCCGGACTACCCCCTCGCCCAGCAGGCGGTCGACTACCTGTCCGACAACAAGTTCCCGGTCGAGAAGACGAGCATCGTCGGCACCGACCTGCGCCTCGTCGAGAACGTCCTCGGGCGCGTGACCGTCGCCCGCGCGGCCATGGCGGGCGCGGCGAGCGGGGCCTGGTTCGGCCTGTTCCTGGGCCTCTTCTTCGGCCTCTTCAGCGACTCCAACTGGTTCAGCGTCATCTTCCTGGGCCTGCTCATCGGCGCGATCTGGGGCGCCGTCTTCGGCGCGATCGCCCAGGCGATGACCCGGGGCCGGCGCGACTTCTCGTCGCGCAGCTCGCTCCAGGCGGCCCAGTACGCGGTGATCGCCGACGCGGACGTGGCGGACGACGCGCGGCAGCTGCTGACCCGGCTGAACTGGCAGAACAGCGGCGCAAGCTGAGCGCACACGCACACGCACACGCGAACGCGCCGTCCCCGTCAGGAGGCGGCGCGTTTTCGCGTATGCGGCGGGTGCGGTCAGATGCTGTCGGCGGCGAGCTGGCCGCGGAGCTTGGTCAGGGCCTTGGTGAGCAGGCGGCTGACGTGCATCTGGGAGATGCCGACCTGCTC